>CP144361.1:630764-1261528 GCA_040954445.1 Burkholderia sp.
CCACTCATGCCGATCGGCTCGCGAACGTCCTCCTGCCCGTCGATGATGAATTCTTGAGTCAGGATGTGCAGCACCTGCTGGTCAGTCGGGATGTTGATCGCCTTGGCAGTCTCGATCACACGCGCCACATCGGTTTGGGTGACTTCCTTCTCTTTGATCGCCACCATCCCGCTCGAATTGAAGCTGCGGATGTGGCTGCCGGCAATCCCCGTGAACACGTTCGTAATCTTGCAGTCGGCCATCAGCTCGGCTTCCTCGAGCGCGCGCTGAATCGATTGCACGGTGGCCTCAATGTTCACCACCACGCCTTTCTTGAGACCTTTCGACTCGCTCTGGCCAAGCCCGATCACCTCGTAGTAGCCTTCGCATTTCAGTTCCGCCACAACGGCCACGACCTTCGACGTGCCAATGTCGAGGGCAACCAGCAGATGCAGATCCTTGTAGTCTTTGCTCATAAGTGCTCTTGCGTGTGATGTTTTATTACCTGTTGGCCTTGTCGCTGTTTTGTTACTTGTTGGCCTTTTCAGTGTCGTTGAGGAACGGCACGTTCGCAGCCCGGATCGCAAAACCGTTCGGGTAACGCAGGTCCGCGTACTCGATGTCTTTACCCCAGCGATGTGTTACGGTCGGCCACGCGTCGACTAGCCGTTGCGCGCGATCCGGCAGCGTGTCGCCGTTACGCTCACGCCCGAATTCGATCTCTGTGCCGTTGGCCAGCTTTACCATCCAGGCGTAGCGCGAAGACAGCGTCACTGCCTTGGGGGCCGAACCGAGCGGCACGAACCACTTCGTGAAATCGCGATAGCGCTGCACTACTTCCTTGGCGCTACCGTCCGGGCCATCGAAGGACGGAAGTTCCTCGTCGAATTCACCCTGGTTAGCTATGAACAACTCGCCGTCGGTGCTGACCAGTTGGTCACTGCCCCAGGTACCCAACGGCTTGTACTCTTCCAGCATGACAGTCAGTGTATTCGGCCAGACGCGCCGCACGCTGGCATGATGCACCCACGACATCTGCTCGAACGCAACGCGCGCAGTATCGAGGTCGACCGTGAAAAAATTGCCCTTGAGCCTCCAGACCACCCCGGCGCGTACCGTCGGCGCGTTGATGTGTTCGGTATCGCCGTAGATCAGGATCGTCCGCAACGCAAATGCTGGGTGCTGGGTCAGCCAGTAGCAGCCCGCTGCCGTGCAACCGAACAGCAGCAGCGCATAGAGTGCGCTGGTCGCACAGTTGAGTTGGCGAACGTTGTTCCACATTATTGTGTTCTTTGTCCCGTCAGTCTTGGAGCGTCATGGCTAGAACCTTCACCACCAGCTCCGAGTAGCTGATGCCGACTGCCCGCGCCGCCTTAGGCGGCAGCGAGTGGTCGGTCATGCCAGGCACGGTGTTCACTTCTAGGAAATACGGGTTTCCCGCAGCGTCGAGCATGAAGTCGGCGCGGCCCCAGTCGGTGCAACCCAGCACGTCGAAGGCGAGACGCGCAAGGCGTTTGCACGCGGCTTCACGGCCAGCCTCGATGCCGCATGGAATCAGGTATTGCGTGTCGTAAGTGATGTATTTCGCGTGATAGTCGTAAAACTCGCCGGTCGGCACGATGCGGATCACTGGAAGGTCCAGGTCGCCTGCGATGCAGGCGGTGTACTCGCCGCCGCCCTCGATGCTTTTCTCGACCAGCACGATCTTGTCGTGCCGCGCCGTCTCTTCGAGCGCAGCTGGCAGCGCCGACGCGTCCTTGATCTTGATCACCGCCACGCTCGAGCCTTCGCTAGCCGGCTTCATGAACAGTGGAAGACCCAGCTTCGAGATGATTTCAGGCGCACGTGCAGCGTAGTCGTCGCCACGCATCACCACCTCGAACGGCGGCGTGGGGATATCGGTCTGCTGCCAGATTAGCTTGGTGCGGAACTTGTCGAGGCCGAGCGCCGAACCGAGGACGCCGGTACCGGTGTAGCGGATGCCCAAGAAATCGAGTGCACCCTGGATTTGACCGCTCTCGCCGTAACCGCCATGCAGTACGTTGAAGGCGCGTACATACCCCTCGTCTTTGAGCGCGCTTAGTGGCTGCTCGGACGGATCAAACGGATGCACGTCGATGCCGGCCTCGAGCAGCCCCTGAACGACCAGCGTTCCCGATTGCAGCGATACCTCACGCTCGGCAGACACGCCACCCAACAGTACCGCCACCTTACCGAAACGTTTCGGATCGATCCCGCTCATGTCATCCCTTTTATTGCTGTTGCTGCACAATCCGACCCGGCACCTCGCCGATCGAACCCGCACCCATCGTGATCACTACATCGCCCGCGCGTACTATCTGGGCAAGCGCGACCGGTACCTCGTCGACGCCGGTGACGAAGCTCGGATTAACCCGGCCGATCTCGCACAGCGCGCGCGAAAGGGCCTCGCCGCTGACGGTTGGTATCACCGCCTCGCAGGCCGCATAGACCTCGGTCAGTACCAATGCGTCGACTGTCGACAGCACGTTGACGAAATCCTCGAAGCAGTCGCGCATGCGTGTATAGCGATATGGCTGGAAGGCTAACACCAGCCGGCGGCCCGGAAATGCACCGCGCGCCGCCGCGATGGTGGCCGCCATCTCGACCGGATGATGGCCATAATCGTCAATCAGCGTGTAGCTGCCGCCGTCGGTCGCAGCGAGTGCTCCGTAGCACTGGAAACGCCGGCCCATGCCATTAAAGTCAGCCAACACCTGCTGGATCGCCGCGTCCGCCACGCCGAGGTCAGTGGCGATCGTGATCGCCGCCAGCGCGTTCTGCACGTTGTGCAGCCCAGGCAGGTTCAGTACCACCGGCAGCGGCTCGTGACCGTCTCGGATCACCGTGAAGTGCATGCGACCGTCGCGAGCGTCGACCTGCTCGGCCCGTACCTCGGCGTCGGGCGAAAAGCCATAGCGGACCACCGGCTTGGAAATAAAAGGAATGATCTGGCGTACGTTCGGATCGTCGACGCAAACCACTGCGCTGCCGTAGAACGGCAGCCGCTGGGTGAATTCGATGAAGGCCTGCTTCAGGCGCGAGAAATCATGCCCGTAGGTATCCATGTGGTCTTCATCGATGTTAGTGATCACCTCGATGACGGGATACAGGTTCAGGAACGAGGCATCTGATTCATCCGCCTCGGTCACGATAAAGTCGCCCGAGCCAAGACACGCGTTGGTACCGGTGCTAATCAGGCTACCGCCGATCACGAAGGTTGGGTCCAGGCCACCCGCGGCCAGTACGCTGGCCACTAGGCCGGTGGTAGTGGTCTTGCCGTGGGTGCCGGCGATCGCGATACCCTGCTTCAGACGCATCAGCTCGGCCAGCATCACCGCGCGCGGCACAATCGGCACGTGCAGCCGTCGTGCGGCCAGTACTTCGGGATTATCCGAGCGTACCGCGGTGGACACCACCACGGCGTTCGCCCCCGCGATATGCGCCGGATCGTGGCCGATTGCCACACGCGCGCCGAGCGCCTCAAGCCGCTCGATCAGGACATTGTGCGACAGGTCAGAGCCAGTGACCTGGTAGCCGAGATTAACCAGTACCTCGGCGATACCGCTCATGCCAGCACCGCCGATGCCAATGAAATGGAGGTGTTTGACGATGTGTTTCATGCCTGCGATTCCAGGTTCAAGCCCGCAGCCTGCACGCACACGCGTGCGACCACATCGGTGGCATCGGGCTTCGCGAGCGAGCGCGAACGTTTGGCCATCTGCGCGAGCGAGTCGCGAGTCTGGCTACACAACCAGGCGGCGAGTAGCTCGGCTGACAGGTCGCGTTGTTGTACGAGGACAGCCGCGCCTTGATTAGCCAGGAAGGCAGCGTTGGTGGTCTGGTGATCGTCGACCGCGTGTGGGAACGGCACAAACAGCGCAGCAACGCCCACCGCGGCGATCTCTGAGACCGTCATCGCGCCGGAGCGACAGATCACCAGGTCGGCATTTGCATAGGCCGCGGCCATGTCGTCGATGAAGGGCAGCAGCTCGACATTCTGGCCGACAGCTAGACCTGCCACGTCGTAGTTCGCACGCAGTGCGTCGATATGCTTGATACCGGCCTGGTGCACCACCTGGGGACGGCTTTCAGGCGAGAGCAGCGCAAGCGCGCGCGGCACCATCTCGTTGAGCGCGACAGCGCCCAGGCTGCCACCCACCACCAGCAAGCGCAGCGGGCCGAAGCGCGCGGCGTAGCGCACAGTCGGCGGCGCACAATGCGCGAGCTCGCCGCGAATTGGATTTCCAGTCCACTCAGCCTTCGGCAAGGCACCGGGGAAGGCTACCAGCACGCGCTGGGCCAGCTTGGCCAGCATCTTGTTGGCCATGCCACCGACCGAGTTTTGTTCGTGCAGCACCAGCGGGCGGCCAGTGAGCGCCGTCATCACGCCAGCCGGGAAGATGATGTAGCCGCCCATGCCGAGCACCACGTCGGGCTGCACCCGGTACAGCGCACCGAGGCTCTGCACACAGGCGCGCAGCAGGTTGAAAGGCAGCGTCAGCTTGGTCTTTAGGCCCTTGCCGCGTAGCCCGCCAAAATGCACCGGCTCCATCGGAATGCCGTGCTTCGGTACCAGGCTCGCTTCCATGCCGGTCGGATTGCCGAGCCACACTACGCGCCAGCCCTGCGCCTCCATCTGATGGGCGACGGCCAGCCCCGGGAACACGTGACCTCCGGTGCCGCCCGCCATCACCATCAGTGTGCGCGGTTTGGTGATCATATTTTGCCTCCGCGCATCAGTACCCGGTTCTCGTAGTCAACGCGAAGCAGTACCGCCAGCGAAATGCAGTTGAACAAGATGCCAGAGCCGCCATAGCTGACCAGTGGTAGAGTGAGGCCCTTAGTCGGTAACAGGCCGAGGTTCACGCCCATATTGATGAAGGCCTGCGTGCCGAACCAGATGCCAACGCCCTTAGCCATTAGCCCCGCGAATGTGCGGTCGAGCGCGAGTGCCTGGCGACCAATCTTGAAGGCACGGCGCACAATCCAGTAGAACATCATTATCACCACCAGCACGCCGGCGAAGCCGAGCTCCTCGCCGATCACGGCGAGGATAAAGTCGGTATGGGCCTCGGGCAGGTAGTTGAGCTTCTCGACGCTGCCGCCCAGGCCGACGCCAAACCACTCGCCGCGACCGAAGGCGATCAAAGAGTGGGTGAGCTGGTAGGCCTTGCCTTGCGCGTAGCGCTCGTCCCAGGGGTCGAGATAAGCGAAGATTCGCTCGCGCCGCCAGGGTGAGAGCCAGACCAGCATCGTGAAGGTGCCAATCGCAGTAGCCACTAGGCCGCCGAACAGCTTACCATTCACGCCGCCGAGGAATAACACGCCCATTGCAATCGTGGCCACTACTATGAAAGCCCCCATGTCTGGCTCGAGCAAAAGCAACGTGCCGACCAAGCCGACCGCGGTCGCCATCGGCATGAAGCCCTTGGGGAGGCTCTGCATATACTCTTGTTTGCGCACCGTGTAGTTGGCCGCGTAGATCGTTACCGCGAGCTTCATAATCTCCGACGGCTGCATATTGGTGATGCCGAGCGGAATCCAGCGCCGCGCGCCGTTTACACCCTTGCCGACGTGTGGAATTAGCACGATTGCAAGCGCCACTAATGCGAACAGGCACAGGTGAGGTGCGTACTTGTCCCAGGTCGCGATCGTCACCCGGAATGCGAACACGGTTGCCACGGAGGCGACCGTCAGCGAAACGATATGGCGCAGCAAGAAGGCGTAGTCGTGATAGGCGGAGTACTTTGGCGAATCGGGCATCGCAATCGAGGCCGAATAGACCATCACTATGCCGAGCCCGAGCAGTGCGATTGCCATCCACATCAGCGAGTAGTCAAAATCGAACATGCTCGAGCGCGTCGGGCGCTGCCCGATGAGGCTGGCGGACGAGGTGACGCGGGTGACAAAGGCGACGCCTCTAGCTTCGCACTGACCCATAAAATGGAAGATGAAACGGTTGGACCAGCTCATAGCATCGTATCGCGATCGAGTGTGATGTCTTCAAGTGCACTGCGGAACACGGCAGCACGATGCGCGTAGCCGTTGAACATGTCGAAGCTGGCGCAGGCCGGTGACAGCAGCACCACGTCGCCGGGCTCAGCCATGACGCTGGCAGCCTGCACGGCTGCCTCGAGCGTGGCGTGGTCGACTAACGGGACCCCGGTCTCGGCGAGTGCCTTGCGAATTAGTGGCGCGTCGCGACCGATCAGCATCACGGCGCGACACCAGCGCGCTACAGGCAGCGCGAGCGGTGTGAATTCCTGTCCCTTGCCTTCGCCGCCGGCGATCAGCACGGTCCGTTTCGCCAAGCCAGTGAGAGCGGCCACCGTCGCGCCAACATTGGTGCCCTTGCTGTCGTCGACGTAATCGACGCCGGCAAGCGAGGCAATCAGCTCTACGCGATGGGCTACCCCGCGGTATTCGCGTAGGCCGTGCAGCAGCGCGGCGGGCGGCAGTTTGATCGCCCTCGCCAGCGCGAACGCGGCCAGTGCATTCGCGGCGTTATGTAGGCCGCGGATATGCAGCGCGTCGGTCGGTATCAGGCGCTTGGAAGCCAGGTTTGGGACGGCGGCCATCTCGGTCGTACTGCGCCGCGGCGAGACCGGTGCGTTGTTGCCGTCGAGATCGACCGCCTCCACCAGCCAGCTGATGCCGTTGGCGCGCGCGAGGCCGTAATCGCCTTCGCGGCTCGGCTCGTCAAGACCAAAGGTGACGATACGCAGTGCGTTGTCGGCGACCGGAGGCATGAGCTTCATGACTTCAGCGTCGCCTCGGTTGAGCACGCGCACTGTGTTCGGACCGAAGATGCGTGCCTTAGCCTCCGTATAGGCCTCGAAGCTGCCGTGCCAGTCGAGATGATCCTGCGTGATGTTGAGCACGGTGGCCGCGTCAGGCGCGAAGCTTTCTGAGCTATCGAGCTGGAAACTCGATAGCTCAAGCACCCACACGTCC
Organism: Burkholderia sp.; assembly: GCA_040954445.1. Taxonomy (GTDB): domain Bacteria; phylum Pseudomonadota; class Gammaproteobacteria; order Burkholderiales; family Burkholderiaceae; genus Burkholderia; species Burkholderia gladioli_A. The sequence continues at coordinate 637,719 of CP144361.1, forward strand.
GGCAGCGTGGCCGCGTCGATCGCGTTCGACAGCTTGTCGAGCATGGCCGGGCTGATATTGCCCGCCACCGCCACCGAGCGCCCGGCGCGTTCGCAGAGTAGTCCGGTCAGGCCGGTGGTGGTGGTTTTGCCATTGGTTCCGGTGATCGCAAGTACCTTGGGCGCGTAGCCGTTTGCTGCCAGCGCCGCCAACGCGCGCGCGAAGAATTCGAGTTCACCCCACACCGGGATGTCGCGTTCTCGCGCGACCGCGAACAACGCGGTCAGCGCGGGCTCCTGCCGTGACAGGCCCGGACTCAGGGCGATCAGTTCAATGCCACCGTCGAGCAGGGCGGGTGAGAATACACCGCCGACGAATTCCACTTCGTCGACGGCCTCGCGCAGTACGGTAAGATTCGGCGGTGCCTTTCGCGTATCCGCGATCCGAAGCGGACAGGCGTACCTCGCGCACCAACGTGCGATTGCTAGACCCGAGTCACCGAGCCCCAGCACGAGCACCATCAACCGTTGCCGATCGCCAAACATTTCTCCAGACATGCTTGTATTCCTTTACCGCAGTTTGAGGGTGGACAAACCGAATAGACAGAGCATCAGGGTGATGATCCAGAAACGTACCACCACTTGCGTTTCCTTCCAGCCGGACAATTCGAAATGGTGATGCAACGGTGCCATCTTGAAGATGCGTCGCCCTTCGCCGTAGTGGCGCTTGGTGTACTGGAACCAAATGACCTGCAGCATCACCGAGAGCGTTTCGGCGACGAAGATCCCACCCATGATGAACAGCACGATTTCCTGGCGAACGATCACGGCCACCGTACCGAGCGCACCACCCAGCGCTAGCGCACCGACGTCGCCCATGAACACCTGCGCAGGATGCGTGTTGTACCAGAGGAAGGCCAGCCCAGCGCCACCCATCGCCGCGCAGAAGATCAGTAGCTCACCAGCACCGGGGATATGTGGGAACAGCAGGTATTTCGAGTAGACCGAGCTACCCATTACGTAGGCGAAGATGCCCAGGGAGGAACCCACCAGCACCACCGGCATGATCACCAAGCCGTCGAGGCCGTCAGTGAGATTGACGGCATTGCTCGTGCCGACGATCACTAGATAGGTCAGCGTGATGAAGCCCCACACGCCGAGCGGATAACTGATCGATTTGAGGAAGGGCAGCATCAGGTCGGCTCGGGCTGGCAGGCCTAGCGAGAGGCCGCTGCGCACCCAAGCCATGAATAGGTTGAAGACGCGCATGTTACTGGCTTCCGAGACGCTGAAGGCGAGGTAGACCGCCGCAAACAGCCCAATCAGCGATTGCCAGAAATACTTCTCCTTCGACAACATGCCGCGCGGGTCCTTGTAGACGACCTTGCGATAGTCGTCCACCCAACCGACCACACCGAAGCCGAAGGTGACCAGCATCACGATCCAGATGAAACGGTTGGTCAGGTCGCCCCACAGCAAGGTTGCGACCGCGATACCGATCAAGACCAATACGCCGCCCATGGTCGGCGTGCCTGATTTCACCCAGTGCGTCTTCGGGCCATCCTTGCGCACGGCCTGGCGGACCTTCATTTCAGTTAGCTTGAGGATCACCCAGGGGCCAGAGACCAGGCCGATGCCAAGCGAGGTGATGGTAGCCATCACCGCACGGAACGTTAGGTATGTCAACAAGCGCAAAAAGCTGGCGTCACCTTGCAGCCATTGTGCCAGGGCCAGCAACATTGCTTACTTTCCTTCTCAGTGTGCGAAGGGCGTGCTGCCCGTCGCGGGTTAGTTTGTCAGCGCTTCGATCACGCGCTCCATGCGGGTATAGCGTGAGCCCTTCACCAGCACCGTCGCCGCCGCACCGAAGCCGGCCGTGTCGAGGGCCGCGAGCAGCGCGCCGACATCATCGAAATGCCGGGCCGTATCGCCATAGGACGCGCAGGCGTCGCGCGTGGCATCGCCCGTCGCGTAGAGCGCGTCGATTCCGCGTTCACGCGCATAGGCACCGATTTCGCGGTGGAAGGCCGGCCCTTCGTCGCCGACCTCGCCCATCTCGCTGATCACCAGTACGCGTGGAGCAGCTTGCTGGGCTAGCACATCGATCGCGGCCCGCATCGAATCAGGGTTCGCATTGTAGGTGTCGTCGATCAGCATCGCACCCGCCAGCGTACTGACGGTCGCGCGCTTGACCTGTAGGCGTCCCTTCACTGGCTCGAAGGCTTCTAGACCGGCGTGGATCGCCTCGAGCGCGACACCGGAGGCGAGCGCCGCGGCTGTGGCCGCTAGCGCGTTGCGGGCGTTGTGTACGCCGAGCGCCTGCAGGCGCACCTCGATGCGCCCCGTTGGTATCTCAATCACCAGTACACCGCCTGACATAGTTCCGGTCACGGCGGCAGACGTGCTGCGGTCCGTGTCGTTCAACGCGAAATCAAGGATCGCGTTTCCGGTCGCCGCGACGCGCCAGATGCCCGCGTACTTATCGTCGGCCGGAAATACAGCGACGCCGTCCGGTGCTAGCGCATAAATTACCGATGCGTGCTCCAATGCGACCGCCTCAACGGTCGCCATGGATTCCTGGTGCTCGCGCTGCGCGTTGTTCACCAGCGCGACAGTTGGTGCGGCAATCTTTGCGAGCGTCTGCGTCTCGCCGGGATGGTTCATCCCCAGTTCGATCACGGCGAGCCGGTGTGCGGCGCTCAGGCGCAACAGCGTCAGCGGCAGACCAATGTCGTTGTTGAAGTTGCTAGCCGTTGACAGGCACTCGTCGATACCGACCGCTGTCGCGAAGATCGAAGCGATCATCTCCTTAACCGTGGTCTTGCCGTTGCTGCCTGTCACTGCCACCAGCGGGATGGCGAAACGCTGCCGCCAGCCGTGAGCCAGCGCCCTAAGCGCTAAGCGCGTATCAGCCACTTGCAGTTGTGGAAGCGAGGCCGGCGCGCTTTCACGGCAAACTAGCGCCGCGCTCGCGCCGCGCGCGGCCACGTCGGCTAGGAAGCCTTGCGCATCGAAACGCTCTCCCTTGAGCGCGACGAAAAGATCGCCTTCGCTCACGCTGCGGCTGTCGGTGGACACGTGCGAGAACGAGACGTTCCCGTCGTCGCCCTTCACGATAGCGCCCGGAATCAGCGCGGCGGCCTGTTGGAGCGTCAGCATCGTCATTCTCCGCCTCCGTACGCCTACGTCTCGCGCGGCCAATGCCAGCTGGGCGTGATCCTGATCCGAGAACTCCCACTTCTTGCCCATGATTTCCTGTGTGATCTCGTGTCCTTTTCCGGCTAGAAGCACCACGTCCTCACGCGCGGCGCCACGCACCGCCTGGAGGATCGCGCCAGCGCGATCCTCCAGGCGGTGCGTGGCTTCAGGCACCTTCATGCCGGCCACGATCTGCTCGAGGATCGCCGTTGGCGGTTCGCTGCGCGGGTTGTCGCTGGTCACCACCACGCGATTGGCGAGTCGTTCGGCGATGCGGCCCATCAGAGGACGCTTGGTTGCGTCGCGATCACCGCCGCAACCAAACATGCAGACCAGCGCACCGCTACGTGCTTCGGCAATCGGGCGCAAGGCCTCAAGCGTCTTCTCCAGCGCGTCGGGCGTGTGCGCGTAATCGACTACCACCAGCGGTTCGTCATTGGAGATCCGACCGCCGAGGCGCTGCATGCGGCCATTGACCGACTCGAGCTTACACAGTTCGGCCAGCGCGGCCTCAAAGGGCGCGTCGGCGACTAGCAGCGTTCCGAGCACGGCTAACAGGTTACTCACATTGAACAGGCCGAGCGTGCCAACTTCGACTTCGGCGGAGCCCCACGAGGATTCGAGCCAAAACGCAGTGCCAGTCGTAGTGGCGCGTACCTGGTGCGCGATCAGTTGGAGATCGGCCCTCGGCGAATTGGCCTGCTCGCCGATGCCGTAGGCAACCGTGCGTACGCGTCCCGACAGCGTGGCGAGCAGTCGACCACCGGCCACGTCGTCGCGGTTGACCACGGCATGCCGCAGCCCGCGCCAGGCGAATAGCTTCGCCTTGGCGGCCTCGTAGGCTTCGAAGGTCCGGTGGTAGTCGAGATGATCCTGGGTCAGGTTGGTGAACACGGCGACGTCGAACGCGGTGCCGTTGACGCGACCCTGCTGCAGTGCGTGCGAGGACACCTCCCCGGCCACTGCTTTGGCACCCTCGTCGAGCAATTTCGCGAGGCTGCGCTGTAATTGCGGCGCATCGGGCGTGGTGAAGCCTGTCGCGACCAGGCACCCCGGCATACCGCTGCCAAGTGTGCCGATTACTGCGCAAGGGGTTCGCAGCGCGCTCAGTGCGGTGGCGATCCATTGTGTGCAGGAAGTCTTGCCGTTAGTGCCGGTTACGCCGACCGTGAACATCGCGTCGCTCGGGTCGCCGTACCAGCCGCTGGCGATCTCGCCGGCTAGCATGCCGAGCTCAGGCACCGCGCGCGTGACGGCGGGGTCGATCGCGTCGATTGCGAACCCTTCTGGCTGCACCAGAACGGCCGCTGCGCCGCGCGCCAGCGCACCAGCGATATGCGATCGGTTGTCGATGCCGTCCACGGCGTAGGCCAGAAAAACGTCGCCCGTCTGCACGGCGCGCGAGTCGGAATACAGGTGCGCGCATGGCTGCGCGCGCATGCGCAGCCACGCGAGCGCGGCTGCGATAGTGGAGTGTGCCGGATGGGAACTACGGACAGCGCTCATCGAACCCTTCCTTGGAAATTGTGTGCCGAACTCGACACGCTGTAGTATTTGTCCGAAATGCCTTATTTTGAAATTGGACAATCGTCCCTCATGTGAGGGGCATGGGAAAATGAGACATGAGGGACGATTTTCTAATTTTAAGATCACAAATTTCGGATCAATAGCTTCTGCGCGCCGCCGGTTTTCGGTGCGCCGGGTGTCGAAAGACACCAGCAGCTGCTTGACCGGCATGTTGGGCGGCACGTTCAGCGCGCTGCGTATCGCGCCGACGATCGCCGAGAATACCGGCCACGCAATCTGGCCTCCGAAGGAGGCTGCCCACAGTCGATTCGTCGACCGCGACACGCCGAACACGATGCGCGGATTTGACATTGGAACCCTGCTGACGCAGGAGACACGGTACTTCTTGCGGTCGCAGGCTGTGCAACTTTTTTCTGGAGTCTTCGTGAAAAGTGTGATATTGGCTCAAAAATTTTTGATCTTGAAATTAGAAAATCGTCCCCATGTGATGGGCATGGAAAAACGAGACATGAGATCGCTTCCTCGTGGGGCACGTGAAGAGCAGCAACCTCAGGTGATCAACCTGAGCACGCGCGGCTGGATTTACGACGAGATTGCCGAGGAGTATACGAACTGAACTTGTCGCGCACGGGCGTGTGCGACATTTGCAAGTGCAAGTGCTACACTCGAAAAGGTGCGGGGCTGGATTGCAGGACAAGCCGATCGGCGGAGCGTGAATCTATTGATAAAAATATGTGATCTTGAATCAAACTGCATAGAAAATTGGGCGTTGTTGCATAAATCGAGCGAAAGCCGTTGACGTTTACGCGCAAGGCTCGCCGGCCAGCCCCCTATCAAGTCAGATTTCAGAGTAACTGCCTAATTTTTTCCAAAAAATGCGCAAGGACATACATAAGACAAGTGAGCCGAAGGAACGCTACCATGTCAGAAATTAGGCAGCCTATAATGCAGGTCTGATCAACCGGGGGAACGTGACGACATGGATAGATGAAGCCGTCCTTGCCAGAATACCCGACGCCATACCCACACGTGGGCACCCGTGTTTATACGGCGATGCGCTGATTCAGGCATTACTTGGCGTGAAGACCGTCTATCGACGGACGTTGCGCGCCCTGCAAGGTTTCACCCAAAGTCTACGCGATTTGGCCTTCCCGAGCTTGCCGGTGCCGAATTACACCACGCTCTGTCGCCGGGCAAAAACGCTTGATGTCGAACTGTCGATCCTTCGCGACAACGAACCGATCCATCTGGTTGTCGACAGCACCGGTCTGAAAGTCTATGGAGAAGGTAAATGAAAGGTGTGCGCCAGCATGGCTACTCGAAGCCGCGCAGGTGGCGTAAAGTCCATCTCGCGCTCAACGCCAATACGGGTCAAGTGCATGCCGCGCTAATAACGAATCAGAATGTGGCTGACGGTGACGCTCTGGCCCAGTTGCTCGACCAGATTCCACGCGAAGAACAAATCGATGTCATCGGCGATGATGGTGCCTACGACACCAAGCCATGCCATGCGGCCATTGCTGCACGCAGTGCTATTCCTTCGATTCCGTCACACGAGGGTGCCGCTCATGGGCCAGCAGATATGCCCGGTGCGGCGTGGCGTAATGGCGCGGTTGATGCAATTGCCCGTGACGGTCGTCGAGAATGTAAGCAACACAGTGGCTACCATCGGCGATCGCTTGCCGAGAATGCGATGTATCGGTTCAAGATCCTCACCGGCAACTTTCTCTGGGCGCGTCACATCCCCTCGCAGGCGACCGAGGTCTCCGTTCGCGTCGGCGTCATCAACCGTATGGCGGACCTCGCTCGTCCGCAATCCGTTCGTATCGCCTGAAATTATGCCCGTAGATGCCATGGCGTCCTCACGCTCGATTTATGCAACAACGCCGCCACAGAATACTCGACGCCATACCTACGCGTAGTAGCCCACGTCTGTACGGCGGATGCGCTGATTCAGGCATTGCTTGGCGTGAAGACCGTTTATCGACTTACGTTACGCGCCCTGCAAGGTTTCGCCAAAGCCTATTCGATCTGGCCTTCTATAGCTTTCTAGTGTAAGACTACACTACGTTCTTTGGCCGGACAAAAACGCTTGCTATCGAGCTGCCGATCCCTCGAGATAGCGAACCGATCTATCTAGTGGTCGACAGCACCGGTCTGAAAGTCTATGGAGAAGGTAAATGAAAGGTGTGCGCCAGCACGGCTACTCGAAGCGGCGCACGTGGCGTAAAGTCCATCTCGCGCTCAATGCTAATACGGGTCAAGTGCATGCCGCGCTGATGACGCATCAGGATGCGGCTGCCGGTGACGATCTGGCTAAGTTGCTCGACCAGATTCCGCGCGCGACGAACAGATCGATGTCATCGACGACGACGGTGACTACGACACCACGCCATGTGGCCATTGGCGCACGCAGTGCTGTTCCTTCGATTCCGCCATGGCATTGTTGCACATAAATCGAGCGTGAGGACGCAATGGCATCGACGGGCATAATTTCAGGCGATACGAACAGATTGCGGACGAGCGAGATCTGCCATGCGGTTGATGACGCCGACGCGAACGGAGACCTCGGTCGCCTGCGAGTCGATGTGACGCCCCCAGAGACAGTTGCCGGTGAGGGTCTTGAACCGATACATCGCATTCTCTGCAAGCGATCGCCGGTGGTAGCCACTGTCTTGCTTCCATTCTCGACGACCGTCACGGGCAATTGCATCAACCGTGCCATTACGCCACGCCGCGCCGGACATATCCGCTGGCCAATGAACGGCACCCTCGCGTGGCGGAATCGAAGGAATAGCACTGCGTGCAGCAATGGCCGCATGGCATGGCTTGGTGTCGTAGGCACCATCATCGCCGATGACATCGATTTGTTCTTCGCGTGGAATCTGGTCGAGCAACTGGGCCAGAGCGTCACCGTCAGCCACATTTTGATTCGTCATTAGCGCGGTATGCACGTGACCCGTATTTGCGTTGAGCGCGAGATGGACTTTACGCCACGTGCGCCGCTTCGAGTAGCCGTGCTGGCGCACACCTTTCATTTACCTTCTCCATAGACTTTCAGACCGGTGCTGTCGACAACCAGATGGATCGGTTCATTGTCACGAAGGATCGGCAGTTCGACATCAAGCGTTTTTGCCCGGCGACAGAGCGTGGTGTAATTCGGCACCGGCAAGCTCGGAAAGGCCAGATCGCGCAGACTTTGGGTGAAACGTTGCAGGGCGCGCAAGGTCAGTCGATAGACGGTCTTCACGCCAAGTAATGCCTGAATCAGCGTATCGCCGTATAGACACGGGCGACCACGTGTGGGTATGGCATCGGGTATGCTGGCAAGGACGGCTTCATCTATCCATATTGTTATGTTCCCCCGGTTGATCAGGCCTGCTATAGGCCGCCCAATTCCTGACACGGTAGCGTGTCTTCGGCTTACCTGTCTTGTGTATGTCCTTGCGCATTTTTGGGGCAAAAAATAGGTAGTTACTCTGGAATCTGATTTGATAGGGGGCTGGCCCCGTGACCGTTGCGCGTAAACGTCAACAGATCTCGCTCGATTTATGCAACAACGCCTTCCGCCATACGAGGAAGGTACCGCTCGTTGGCCAGAGGATATGCTCGGTGCCGCGTGGCGTGATGGTGCGCGGTTGATGCAATTGCCTGTGACGGTCGTCGAGAATGGAAAAAATGTAGTGGCTATCACCGGCAATCCCTTGCTGAGAAGGTGATATATCCGTTCAAGACGCGCTCACTGTAAACCGTCTCTGGGCGCGTCACATCGCCTCGTAGGCGATCGAGGTCGCCCTTCGCGGCGCGGCGTAATCAACCGCATGGCGGCGGATCTCGCTCGTCCGAAATCCGTTCGTATCGCCTGAAATTATGCCCGTCGATGCCATCGACGTCCTCGCGCTCAATTTATGCAACAACGCCGGCACAATCTATCTTAACATGAACGCCTAATCCGAGCATCACGGTGGAATCGCCTGTCCTGCTTTGCAGAAAAAAGTTGCACAGCTGGGCTCGCGGAACTGGACAACTAACTCATACGAATCCTGCGAATCTGATGAAGCCAACCTTTCCCGGTGAGCGAGTGCCGATCTCTATGCAAGACCGGTATCACGAAATCACAGCGCTGACGGATGTCTTGTGCACTGAGTATCTGACCGATGAATACCGCGACCTCTGCCGGCGTCTCGTTGCCGCCTTATGTCGCAAGAGACCATCGCCTCTGGCGACCGGCCCTACACGCTCTTGGGCTTGCGGTGTTGCCTACTCGATTGGGCGAATCAACTGCCTTTTCGACAAATCTCAGAAGCCACATATGCGCGCAGATGCGCTGTGCGCACACTTCGGATTGAGCACCCAGACCGGTTTGGCCCGCTCCGGGGCAATTCTGAGCCTTTTGAAGATCAGTCAACTCGATCCTCGTTGGTCGCTTCCCAGTCAGCTTGCTAAAAATCCACTGGCGTGGCTCATAGAGATTGATGGCTTGATCGTTGATGCGCGCTGTATCCCACGAAACTTGCAGGAAGAAGCCTTCCGCCAAGGCGTCATCCCATTTGTACCTGACGACCACCATTGATCCGCAATTCGTGATTTTGAAATTAGAACGGTGTCCCTCATGTGAGAGACATGGGAAAACGCGACATGAGGGATACCGTTCTAATTTCAAAATCACGAATTGCGGATCAATAGTCAGCGGCGTCCCTGGGATCAGCACGTACGCTGACCGCGTCCCTTCGGCTTGACGCATAGGAATTTCAAAGTGCCAGAGTCGTCCATGTGGCGCGTGATGCGCCGTGCGTGCGGCTGAGCGACCGGGCGCTCTACGCTAGGCGTGATAACTAGCGAAAGTTAGCGTTGTTGCATACATCGAGCGCGAGGAAGCAATGGCATCGACGGGCATAATTTCAGGCGATACGGGGAACGGATTGCGGACGAGCAGGTCCCACCATACGGTGGATTACGCCGACGCCCAGAGATAGTTTCCGGTGAGCGCCTTGAACCGATACATCATCGCATTCTCGGCAAGCGATCGCCGGTGGTAGTAGCCACTATCTTTCTTCCATGCTCGACGACCGTCACGGGCAATTGCATCAACCGCGCCATTACGCCACGCCGCACCGCTTGTATCCGATGTCCAATGAGTAGCGCCCTCGCGTGGTGGAATCGAAGGAATAGCACTGCGTGCGGCGTTGTTGCATAAATGGAGCGAGAGCCGTTAACGTTGACGCGCAACGCTCGCTGGCCAGCCCCCTATCAAGCCAGATTCCAGAGTAACTGCCTCATTTTTGCCCAGAAAATGCGGAAGGACATACACAAGACAGGTAAGCTGAAGGCACGCTACCGTGCCGGAATTCGGCGGCCTATATCAACAGGGGGAACGTGACGATATGGATAAATGAAGCCGTCTTTGCCAGAATACCCGACGCCATACCCACACGTGGTCGCCCGTCTCTATACGGCGATACGCTGATTCAGGCATTCCTTTGCGTGAAGACCGTCTATCGACTGACGTTGCGCGCCCCGCAAGGTTTCACCCAAAGTCTGCGCGATCTGGCCTTCCAGAGCTTGCCGGTGCAGAATTACACCACGCTCTGTCGCCGGGCAAAAACGCTTGATGTCGAACTGCCGATCCTTCGTGACAATGAACCGATCTATCTGGTTGTCGACAGCACCGGTCTGAAGGTCTATGGAGAAGATGAATGGAAGGTGCGCCAGCACGGCTACTCGAAGCGGCGCACGTGGCGTAAAGTCCATCTCGCGCTCAACGCGCATACGGGTCAAGTGCATGCCGCGCTAATGACGAATCAGAATGTGGCTGACGGTAACGCTCTGGCCAAGTTGCTCGACCAGATTCCACGCGAAGAACCAATCGATGTCATCGGCGGTGATGGTGCCTACGACACCAAGCCATGCCATGCGGCCATTGCTGCACGCAGTGCTATTCCTTCGATTCCGCCACACGAGGGTGCCGTTCATTGGCCAGCGGATATGCCCGGTGCGGCGTAGCGTAATGGCGCGGTTGATGCAATTGCCCGTGACGGTCGTCGAGAATGGAAGCAAGAAAGTGGCTACCACCGGCGATCGCTTGCCGAGAATGCGATGTATCGGTTCAAGACCCTCACCGGCAACTGTCTCTCGGGGTGTCACATCGCCTCGCAGGCGACCGAGGTCTCCGTTCGCGTCGGCGTCATCAACCGTATGGCGGACCTCGCTCGTCCGCAATCCGTTCGTATCGCCTGAAATTACCCGTCGATGCTATTGCGTCCTCACACTCGATTTATGCAACAACGCGCCGGCGACAGAGCGTGGTGCAATTCGGCACCGGCAAGCTCGGGAAGGCTGCCGCCAGATCGCGCAGACTGTGGGTGAAACCTTGCAGGGCGCGAAACGTCAGTCGATAGACAATCTTCACACCAAGTATTGATCCGCAAGACGTTATCTTCAAATTAGTTAGAAAATCCTCCAGCATGTCTCGTTTTTCCATGCCCCTCACATGAGGAAAGATTTTTAATTTTAAGATAACGAATTTCGAATTAATAATCAGCAGTGTGGAATTTCACTCTTGAAATCGCCCTGAATGTCCGATATTCCCGTCCGTGATTTTCCGACTGGCGAAAAGCGTCTCGTTGTGGGTGTCTCGCTCTATGTGGGCGGTGCCGGCCAATCGCTGTGGGAAAACGGGATTTTCCAGAACTGCCTGCTGCTGGTGCTGCTGCTGCGACAGTCCCCGATAGTCTGCGAGGTGCTGATGGTAAACGGCGGCGACAACAAAGCCGCTGATCCGCAGATGATGCTCGAAGACTGGCAGGTGCCGCTAGCCTCGATGGACGAGGCCATGACGCGCTGCGACGTACTGATCGAGATGAGCGCGCAATTCAGTGCGCACTGGATCGCGGCCTTCCGCGAGCGCGGCGGAAAAGTAGTAGCGATGCGCGTAGGTAACGACTACGTGATCGACATCGAGCGCGCAATATTCGACAAGCCCTCAGGCTTCCTGTTCTCGGGGGCGAGCTACGACGGCGTCTGGACCATCCCTGAATTCGAGCACTCGTGCCGCCATTACCTTGAATCCGGCCTGCGCCACGAGGTCACCATCGTGCCGCACATCTGGCATCCGATGCTATTCGACAAGGCGCACAACCAGCTCGAAGAAAGCCGTTCCTACGGCTACCAGCCGGGCCGTTCACGCTGGCGCGTGACGATGTTCGAGCCGAACATTTGCATGGTGAAGACCAGCATCATCCCGATGTTGATCGCTGAAGTGGCCTATCGCGAGCAACCATCTTTCCTCGAATTCGTGCGTGTTTGCAACACGCTGCACATAAAAGACCACACGACCTTCGTGCATTTCGCCCGAAGCCTCGACATCGTCAATCACAGCCTCGCGACCTTCGAGGGCCGTTTCGCGATCTACGAGTTTATGGCGCATCAAGGCGACGTGGTAATTTCCCACACTTGGGAAAACGCCCAGAACTACCTTTACTACGAGCTACTGTACGGTGGCTATCCGCTGGTGCACAACTCGCCCTTCCTGGGGCCCTGTGGCTACTACTACCCGGATTTTGACTGCGAGGAAGGCGGTCGTCAACTACTGCTCGCGTTCCGCGAGCACGACGCGAAACTCGAGGCCTACCGCGCGCACGCTGCCCATCTTCTGCACTTGGTCGACATTCACAACCCAGACAACGTCTTCGCCTACACGGAAGCGCTAGCCACGCTCTATCGTTGAAGCAGCCCCCTACCCGACTCGCAACATTGACTTCCAACCCAGAAGCCACTTTATTAACCTACAATTCTTGATCTTGAAATTAAAAAATCGTCCCATCATTTGATGGGCATAAAAAACGAGACATGAGGGAGGCGTTGTTGCGGCGTTGTTGCATAAATCGAGCGAGATCCGTTGACGTTTACGCGCAACGGTCGCGGGGCCAGCCTCCTATCAAGTCAAATTCCAGAGTAACTGCCTAATTTTTGCCAAGAAAATGCGCAAGGACATACATAAGAAAGGTGAGCCGAAGGCACGCTACCGTGTCAGGAATTGGGCGGCCTATAATGAAGGCCTGATCAGCCGGGGGAACGTAACAATATGGATAGATGAAGCCGTCCTTGCCAGAATGCCCGATGCCATACCCACACGTGGTCGCCCGTGTCTATACGGCGATACGCTAATTCAGGCATTACTTGGCATGAAGACCGTCTATCGACTGACGTTGCGCGCCCTGCAAGGTTTCACCCAAAGTCTGCGCGATCTGGCCTTCCCGAGCTTGCCGGTGCCGAATTACACCACGCTCTGTCGCCGGGCAAAAACGCTTGATGTCGAACTGCCGATCCTTCGTGACAATGAACCGATCCATCTGGTTGTCGACAGCACCGATCTGAAGGTCTATGGAGAAGGTGAATGGAAGGTGCGCCAGCGCGGCTACTCGAAGCGGCGCACGTGGCGTAAAGTCCATCTCGCGCTCAACGCGAATACGGGTCAAGGGCATGCCGCGCTAATGACGAATCAGAATGTGGATGACGGTGACGCTCTGGCCAAGTTGCTCGATCAGATTCCACGCGAAGAACAAATCGATGTCATCGGCGGTGACGGTGCCTACGACACCAAGCCATGCCATGCGGCCATTGCTGCACGCAGTGCTATTCCTTCGATTCCGCCACGCGAGGGTGCCGCTCATTGGCCAGCGGATATGCCCGGTGCGGCGTGGCGTAATGGCGCGGTTGATGCAATTGCCCGTGACGGTCGTCGAGAATGGAAGCAACACAGTGGCTACCACCGGCGATCGCTTGCCGAGAATGCTATGTATCGGTTCAAGACCCTCACCGGCAACTGTCTCTGGGCGCGTCACATCGACTCGCAGGCGACCGAGGTCTCCGTTCGCGTCAGCGTCATCAACCGTATGGCGGACCTCGCTCGTCCGCAATCCGTTCGTATCGCCTGAAATTATCCCGTCGATGCTATTGCGTCCTCACACTCGATTTATGCAACAACGCCGGGCGCACTAAAGGTGCGGTCGAAGACAACCTCGTTAATGGTCAGATTTCACAAAGCCTTTCAGCTATTCATAGTGGATGTGGATAACTTTGTTGACAAACCACAGAATCGGGCGCTGAGATCAGCTTCATGCCGCTTTTAAAGCGAGTTTATTTATATGAGAAAAATAAAAAAATTTTATAATTCAACGCTTTGCAAGCGTTCTATCGGGTACGTACGATGTGTCGCCGTGTGAGCGACTGATGCCAGTAAATGTGCATAAGTTACACTAGTCTGCTACTCGGGAGGCGTTGTTGCATAAATCGAGCGAAAAACGTTGACGTTTACGCGCACGGGTCGAGGGCTTCCCCCTATCAAGTCAAATTCCAGAGTAACTGCCTAATTTTTTCCAAGAAAATGCGCAAGAACGCACATAAGACAGGTGCGCAGAAGGCACGCTACCGTGTCAGGAATTGGGCGGCCTATAATGAAAGCCTGATCAACCGGGGGAACGTGACGATATAGATAGATGAAGCCGTCTTTGCCAGAATACCCGATGCCATACCCACCGTGGTCGCCCGTGTCTATACGGCGATACGCTGATTCAGGCATTACTTGGCGTGAAGTCCGTCTATCAACTGACGTTGCGCGCCCTACAAGGTTTCACCCAAAGTCTGCGCGATCTGGCCCTCCCGAGCTTGCCGGTGCCGAATTACACCACGCTCTGTCGCCGGGCAAAACGCTTGATGTCGAACTGCCGATCCTTCGTGACAATGAACCGATCCATCTGGTTGTCGACAGCACCGGTCTGAAGGTCTATGGCGAAAGTGAATGGAAGATGCGCCAGCGCAGGGCGTTGTTGCATAAATCGAGTGTGAGGATGCAATAGCATCGACGGGCATAATTTTAGGCCATACGAACGGATTGCGGACGAGCGAGGTCCGCCATACGGTTGATGACGCCGACGCGAATGGAGACCTCGGTCGCCTGCAGGCGATGTGACGCGCCCAGAGACAGTTGCCGGTGAGGGTCTCTTGAACCGATAGATCGCATTCTCGGCAAGCAATCGGCGGTGGTAGCCACTGTCTTGCTTCCATTTTCGACGACCGTCACGGGCAATTGCATCAACCGCGCCATTACGCCACGCCGCACCGGGCATATCCGCTGGCCAATGAACGGCACCCTCGCGTGGCGGAATCGAAGGAATAGGACCGCGTGCAACAATGGCCGCATGGCATGGCTTGGTGTCGTAGGCACCATCACCGCCGATGACATCGATTTGTTCTTCGCGTGGAATCTGGTCGAGCAACTTGGCCAGAGCGTCACCGTCAGCCACATTCTGATTCGTCATTAGCGCGGCATGCACTTGACCTGTATTCGCGTTGAGCGCGAGATGGACTTTACGCCACGTGCGCCGCTTCGAGTAGCCGTGCTGGCGCACCTTCCATTCACCTTCTCCATAGACCTTCAGACCGGTGCTGTCGACAACCAGATGGATCGGTTCATTGTCACGAAGGATCGGCAGTTCGACATCAAGCGTTTTTGCCCGGCGACAGAGCGTGGTGTAATTCGGCACCGGCAAGCTCGGGAAGGCCAAATCGCGCAGACTTTGGGTGAAACCTTGCAGGGCGCGCAAGGTCAGTCGATAGACGGTCTTCACGCCAAGTAATGCCTGAATCAGCGTATCGCCGTATACACACGGGCGACCACGTGTGGGTATGGCATCGGGTATTCTGGCAAGGACGGCTTCATCTATTTATATTGTTACGTTCCCCCGGCTGATCAGGCCTTCATTATAGGCTGCCCAATTCCTGACACGGTAGCGTGCCTTCGGCTCACCTTTCTTGTGTATGTCCTTGCGCATTTTCTTGGCAAAAATTAGGCAGTTACTCTGGAATCTGACTTGATAGGAGGCTGGCCCCGCGACCGTTGCGCGTAAACGTCAACGGCTTTCGCTCGATTTAGATTTATGCAACAACGCCACGCACGTCTGCGTAATCAACCGCATGGGGCGGGACTTGTACCCGCAGGAGTGTGTCCATGCTAAGCACACCATAAAATGGTCGCACTAAGGTGAGGCTGTCGAGGCGAGGCTTGTCAGACCTCTGTATAGACCACGCGATACGGAATCCCAACCTTCTCCCATTCCGCCGCTTCCTGGCTCAGGCTGTAGTCGGTGAGCGGATTTTTCTCGACCCAGCGGCTCGGCAACCGGACCTCGTAGCCGCCCTTCTTCACGTGGGATACCGAGATCTCGGGTAGGCCGGTATCAGTTCGCCGACGGCATAGCAGCGCAGCCAGGCGCAAGCAGAATAACAGAGGCCACTCGACGTCGCATGATTGCGAGAGCTTGCCGAGCTTGCCCGCATGACCGAGCACCAGCGCCGCCAGGCGGGCTTGATCGGTACGCGAGAAGCCTGGCATGTCGGCATTGCCGGCGATATAAGTCGAATGCTTGTGGTAGGCGCTGTGTGAGATCGACAGGCCGATCTCGTGGAGTGCGGCGGCCCAACCGACGAAGGTACGGTCTTCCTCACGGGCCGCTTCCTCGGAGTGCTCAAGCTGATCGTAGAAGCTGATGGCCAACGAAGTGATACGGTCGACTTGTGGGCGATCGACGCCGTAGCGGCGCATGAAGCCCTCCACTGTCACGGCACGCATGTCTTCGTGTTGAGCCCGGCCGAGCAGGTCGTAGAGCACGCCAAGGCGCAACGCGCCGTCGGTGATGTCAACGTAGTCGATGCCCAGTTCTTCGAATATTGCCAACGTGATCGACAGGCCGCCCGCCAGCACCGGGATACGATCCGGCTTAAGCGCGACCAGCTTCAGGCGGTTGACGTTCTCAGCCTTGATCAGAGCGCGCTTCAGGCGTTCCAGCCCCCCGCGCGAAATGCCGTGCGAGACGCCGGTGTCGTTGAAGCCATTGCTCTCGATCAGCTCGGCCAGCGCACGGGCGGTGCCCGAGGAGCCGATTGTCTGGTCCCAGCCGGCTTTCTTGTATTCACCCGAGATGATCTGGATTTCGCGCTTGGCGGCCAGTTCTGCCTGGCGTAGGGTGTATTCGTCGACGTTGCCGGTCGGGAAGAACTGGCGGCTATGGCTCACGCAGCCGATATAGAGGCTTTCCATCATGATCGGCGTGTAGTGCTGGCCGATGATGAACTCGGTCGAGCCGCCGCCGATATCAATAATGAGCCGTTTTCCGGCGTGAGCCGGCACCGAATGCGCGGCACCCGCATAGATCAGGCGCGCCTCCTCGCGTCCCGCAATCACCTCGATTGGGAAACCCAGCGCTGCTTCCGCCTCGACCAAAAAATCGCCAGCGTTCTTCGCCACGCGCAGCGTATTGGTGGCGACCGCGCGCACGTGATCGGAGTGGAAATCGCGCAGCCGTTCTCCGAAGCGCAGGAGCGCCTCCCAGCCGCGCTCCTGCGAGGCGCGATCGAGGATTTTGTCGCACGACAGGCCGGCCGCGAGACGAACTGGAGCGCGCAGCGCATCGACCGGGTAGATCTGGCTCCCCGCGGGGGTTTCCTCAATGCGACCAACGATCAGCCGGAAGCTGTTCGAGCCGAGATCGACGGCGGCAAGCAATTGCTGGGATGTAACCATCGAGTAGAGGCTCCGTTTGAGGCTGGGAGGCCTCAAATTTAAAAGGCAAGACCTTCTCCGACCAGTAAATTACGTGAATAGCAAGGAGAATGTACTATTGATCTACAATTCGTAATCTTGAAATTTGGAAATCGTCCCTCATATCTCGTTTTGCCATATCCATCATATGACGGACGATTTTTTAATTACAAGATCACGAATTGCAGATCAATAAATCGAGCATGCGGACGCAATGGCATCGACGGACATAATTTCAGGCGATACGAACAACGGATTGTGGACGAGCGAGGTCCGCCATGCGGTTGATTACGCCGACGCGAACAGCGACCTCGGTCACCTGCGAGTGGCGTTGTTGCATAAATCGAGCGTGGTGTAATTTGGCACCGGAAAGCTCTGGAAGGCCAGATCGCGCAGACTTTGGGTAAAACCTTGCAGGGCGCGCAACGTCAGTCGATAGACGGTCTTCACGCCAAGTAATGCCTGAATCAGCGCATCGCCGTAAAAACACGGGCGACCACGTGTGGGTATGGCGTCGGGTATTCTGGCGGGTATTCTGGCAAGGACGGCTTCATCTATCCATATTGTTACGTTCCCTCGGTTGATCAGGCCTTCATTATAAACCGCCCAATTCCTGACACGGTAGCGTGCCTTCGGCTCACCTTTCTTATGTATGTCCTTGCGCATTTTCTTGGCAAAAATTAGGCAGTTACTCTGGAATCTGACTTGATAGGGGGCTGGCCGGCGAGCGTTGCGCGTAAACGTCACCAGCTCTCGCTCGATTTATACAACAACGCCTCCTCAGTCGAGAAAAACGCGCCGCGGTTCGGCTGATCTTGCAAAACCGGCGCGTCGCGCGTGCATCGTCGCTGACTGCTGCCGGGGAGCGCACCCATCAGCATAAACCGCGAACAACGGCGTTATTGTATCAATCGAGCGTGAGGACGCGACCAAGCTCGAATTTTATTCGTACGAGAAAATGCTGCCAAGTTTGTCTATGCGCTCGAGCGCCATGCCGGAGCCGCGCACTACGCAGGTCAGCGGATCCTCCGCTACCAGCACTGGCAGGCCAGTTTCCTCGGCCAGCAAGCGGTCCAGATCACGCAGTAGCGCTCCGCCGCCGGTCAGCACCATGCCACGCTCGGCGATGTCTGCACCAAGTTCCGGCGGGGTCTGTTCGAGGGCGATTTTCACCGACGAGACGATCTGGTTCAGCGGATCGGTCAGCGCTTCGAGGATTTCGTGGCTGGAGATGGTGAAGCTGCGCGGGATACCTTCCGACAAGTTGCGGCCCTTCACTTCCATCTCCTTGACCTCGGAGCCCGGGAAGGCGGAGCCAATTTCCTTTTTGATCGCCTCGGCGGTCTGCTCGCCGATCAGCATGCCGTAGTTGCGGCGGATGTAGTTGACGATCGCCTCGTCGAACTTGTCGCCGCCCACGCGCACCGAACCCTTGTAGACGATGCCGCCCAGCGAGATCACGCCCACCTCGGTGGTGCCACCGCCTATGTCGACCACCATCGAGCCGGTGGCTGCCGACACTGGCAGGCCAGCGCCGATCGAGGCCGCCATCGGTTCCTCGATCAGGTAGACCTGCGAAGCGCCTGCGCCGTGCGCAGCTTCCTTGATGGCGCGGCGTTCGACTTGGGTCGAGCCGCAGGGCACGCAGATGATGATGCGCGGCGAGGGCGAGAACATCCGCGACTCGTGCGCCGTTTTAATAAACTGCTTGATCATCTGCTCAGTGACGGTGAAGTCGGCGATCACGCCGTCTTTCATCGGACGGATTGCTTCGATATTGCCCGGCACCTTGCCGAGCATTTGCTTGGCTTCCTTGCCGACCGCCTGGATTGTCTTCTTGCCGTTGGGACCGCCTTCCTGGCGGATCGACACTACGGACGGCTCATCGAGGACGATGCCCTTGCCGCGCATGTAGATGAGGGTGTTTGCGGTACCGAGATCAATCGCGAGATCATTGGAGAAGTAGCTGCGCAAAAAACCGAACATTCAGAATCCTGTCTCGCATCTAGGATGCAATACCTCGCCCCATAGGGCGAGGTATCAAACCCCGAAAGTCAAATGCAAAAGTGAGCGTCCCAAGGGACGGAGAACCCGAAGAGATTGAAACAAGCGTCTTCCACGCTCGCGCAGCACTGATCAGTATAGGGTTATTCCCTATACATATTGATCGCGAATTACGGATCAATAGTCAGCATCCACGTGCGTCCGCCCAAGGTCAACGACTGCCTCTTCTCGGGTCACCGGGAAGGTGAAACTTCATCAAGGGCGCTGGCAACAAGTCGTCTGTGGCTATTCTCGTTGAGCGCATGAGCCACTCCTGCTGGCCAATATTACCGAACGTGAGTGCCGCGTCAGCCCTAGTCGCTTTCACGACTAAACTGCAAGCGCTTATCATCGAGCCGCTTCGCCAGACGTTGACCTACGACCAAAGCCGTGAAATGCCCGAGCTGACGGCTTTGACCAACGTGGCGTTGTTGCATAAATCGAGCGCGAGCACGCAATGGCATCGACCGGCATAATTTTAGGCGATACGAACGGCTTGCGGACGAGCGAGGTGCACCATGCGGTTGAGTACGCCGCCTCGCAGGCGACCGAGGTCGCCTGCGAGGCGATGTGACGGGCACAGAGACAGTTGCCGGTGAGGGTCTTGAACCGATACATCGCATTCTCAGCAAGCGATCGCCGGTGGTAACCACTGTTTTGCTTCCATGCTCGACGACCCTCACGGGCAATTGCATCAACCGCGCCATTACGCCACGCCGCACCGGGCATATCCGCAGGCCAATGAACGGCACCCTCGCGTGGCGGAATCGAAGGAATAGCACTGCGTGCAGCAATGGCCGCATGGCATGGCTTGGTGTCGTAGGCACCGTCACCGCCGATGACATCGATTTGTTCTTCGCGTGGAATCTGGTCGAGCGGCTTGGCCAGAGCGTCACCGTCAGGCACATTCTGATGTGTCATTAGCGCGGCATGCACTTGGCCCGTATTCGCATTGAGCGCGAGATGGACTTTACGCCACGTGCGCCGCTTCGAGTAGCCGTGGCTGGCGCCACCTTCCATTGACCTTCGCCATAGACCTTCAGACCGGTGCTGTCGACAACCAGATGGATCGCTGCGTTGTCGCGAAGGATCGGCAGTTCGACATCAAGCGTTTTTGCCCGGCGACAGAGTGTGGTGTAATTCGGCACCGGCAAGCTCGGGAAGGGCAGATCGCGCAGACTTTGGCTGAAACCTTGCAGGGCGCGCAACGCCAGTCGATAGACGGTCTTCACGCAAAGTAATGCTTGAATCAGCGTATCGTCATATAGACGCGGACAACCACGACGTGAGTATGACGCTGGGTATTCTAGCAAGGGCAGCTTCATCTATCCATATCGTCACGTTCCCCCGGTTGATTAGGCCTGCATTATAGGCCGCCCAATCCCTGACATGCTAGCGTGCGCCTTCGGCTCACACTGTCTTGTGTATGTCCTTGCGCATTTTCTTGAAAAAATTAGGCAGTTACTCTGGAATCTGACTGGATATTGATCCACAGATCCACAATTTGTAATCTTGCAATTGGAAAATTGTCCCTCATGTCTCGTTTTTCCATGCCCCTCATATGAGAGAAAACTTTCTAATTTCAAGTTTATAAATTGCGCATCAACATGCAAAAACGCCCGGTAAACGGGTCGGGATAGACGGTCCAGGGCTTGGCTGAGTCGAATTTACAATGATACCTTATAATTTCTCCGTATTTAAAAACTCTACAATGAACCCTCAACCCAGGGTTCTCCGCATGAAGCACACCCTGGAACAGGGTGTGCTGTGGACGAGGTTGATGATTGTAAACGGCGTTGTTGCATAAATTGAGTGTGAGGATGCAATAGCATCGACGGGCATAATTTTAGGCCATACGAACGGATTGCGGACGAACGAGGTCCGCCATACGGTTGATGACGCCGACGCGAATGGAGACCTCGGTCGCCTGCAAGGCGATGTGACGCGCCCAGAGACAGTTGCCGGTGAGGGTCTTGAACCGATAGATCGCATTCTCGGCAAGCGATCGGCGGTGGTAGCCACTGTCTTGCTTCCATTCTCGACGACCGTCACGGGCAATTGCATCAACCGCGCCATTACGCCACGCCGCACCGGGCATATCCGCTGCCCAATGAACGGCACCCTCGCGTGGCGGAATCGAAGGAATAACACTGCGTGCAGCAATGGCCGCATGGCATGGCTTGGTGTCGTAGGCACCATCACCGCCGATGACATCGATTTGTTCTTCGCGTGGCATCTGGTCGAGCAACTTGGCCAGAGCGTCACCGTCAGCCACATTCTGATTCGTCATTAGCGCGGCATGCACTTGACCCGTATTCTCGCGGCATTGTTGCATAAATCTGGCGAGAGCCAGTGACGTTTACGCGCAATGGGTCTGGGCAAGCCCCCTTTTATCAAGGGAGATTTCGGCGTAAATTCCAGATTGATGCAAAAACACCGCATAAATCGAGCGTGAGGACGCAATGACATTGACGGATATGATGTCAGGCAATATAAACGGATTGAGGACGAGCAAGGTCCGCCATATGGTTGATTATTGATCCGCAATATTGTGATCAATATAGGGTGAAGCCCCAGCACTCCAAATACAAGCCGATACCTTGCAACATCAGCATCAAACTACATTGATACCGGATTAACCCCAGCACGGGATGTTGCGTCCACAACGCGAACAATATCTTCATCTGGTCCGGCATCTGGTCGTGCAACAGCACGCGCATTTCCACTGCCTACTCAGAGCTCGGCTTGGGTATACCGCGTTCCGCCACTCGGCTTATCCCGCAATCCAGCCTCACCTTCGTGGGTGTAACGCTTACAAATATCGAACATGCCAGTGCGCGACAGGTTCGTATGCGCGGCAATCTCGTCGTAGGTCCAGTTAGAGAGTGTGCAGGTTGATCACCTGACGTCGCCGTTCTTCACGTGTCTCCCCAGAGGGGGTATTGGTGCATAAATCGAGCAGAGCCGTTGAAGTTTACGCGCAACGGTCGCGGGGCCAGCCCCTGTTATCAAGTCAGATTCCAGCTTATTGATCCGCCGCTTCAGGAAATCGATCAGGATGTCGGCATTCATCGCACTCTCGAAGACTTTCCAGCGCACCTAGCCACGGTTCTTCACCGACGACATCACCGACAAGCCTTCGCGTCAACTCGCCACACGTCGCTCGGGCGTCTTGCCAATCGACGCATAGGAGCCCCAATGGATGTCCGCGCCTTCGTCTATAGCCCGGCGCGAACTCTCCGGGTACGTCTCGTTCCGCCATGCTTGCACCGCTTCCGCTCGTTGCTCGTAAGCCTTTTTCATCGACTTTTGCAGCGTAAAACGGCATTATTGCATAAATCGAGTGGCGTTGTTGCATAAATCGATCGTGAGGACGCAATGGCATCGCGCTCGATTTATGCAACAACGCCATGCTTATCAGATGATCTGACGATTTTTCAATTTCAAGATCTCGAATTTTTGATTATTATACAATGATACCGATCAAAGCCACGAGGAGTGCTCGTTGAGCTTGCGTTCAAGATCGCCGACGCGGCGCTCGAGTTCCTCAAGGCGGGCGCGGGTGCGGGCCAGCACCTGAGTTTGGGTGTCGAATTCCTCGCGTGTTACCAGATCGAGCTTCGAGAAGCCATGTGTGAGCATAGCCTTGACGTTGCGTTCGACATCCTTGGCCGGAGAGTGCTTTAGTAGATCGCTGACGCGTGACTGCAGATCGTTGAAAACGTTGCTGGGTTGTTTCATGGTGCTCTCCTTCTCGGCGTTGTTGCATAAATCGAGCGTGAGGACGCAATGGCATCGAAGGGCATAATTCAGGCGACATGAACGGATCGCGGACGAGCGAGATCCACCATGCGGTTGATTACGCCGACGCGAACGGCAACCTCGGTCGCCTGCGCGTCGATGTGACGCGCCCAGAGACAGTTTCCGGTGAGCGCCCTGAACCGATACATCGCGTTCTCAGCAAGCGATCGCAGGTTGTAGCCACTGTCTTGCTTCCATTCTCGACGACCGTCACGGGCAATTGCATCAACCGCGCCACTACGCAACGCCGCACCGGGCATATCCGCTGGCCAATGAGCGGCACCCTCGGGTAGCGGAATCGCAAGAATAGCACTGCGTACAGCAATGGCGGCATAACATCGCTTGGTGTTGTAGGCACCGTCACCGCCGATGACATCAATGTATTCTTCGCGTGGAATCTGGTCGAGCAACTTGGCAAGAGGGTTACCGTTAGCCACATTCTGATGTGGTATCAGCGCGGCATGCACTTGACCAGTATTCGCGTTGAACGCGAGATGGACTGTACGCCACGTGCGCCGCTTTGAGTAGCCGTGCTGGCGCACTTTCCATTCATTTTCGCCATAGACCTGCAGACCGGTGCTGTCGACAACCAGATCGATCGGTTCGTTTTCGCGAAGGATCGGCAGTTCGACTTCAAGCGTTTTTGCCCGGCGACAGAGCGTGGTGTAATTTGGAACAGGCAAGCTCGGGAAGGCCAGATCGCGCAGACTTTGGGTGAAACCTTGCAGGGCGCGCAACGTCAGTCGATAGACGGTCTTCACGCCAAGTAATGCATGCCTGAATCAGCGTATCGCCGTATAGACACGGGCGACCACGTGTGGGTATGGCGTCGTCCATTCTGGCAAGGACGGCTTCATCTATCTATATCGTCACGTTCCACCGGTTGATCAGGCCTTCATTATAGGCCACCCAATTCCTGACACGGTAGCGTGTCTTCTGCTCACCTGTCTTGTGTATGTCCTTGCGCATTTTCTTGGAAAAATTAGGCAGTTACTCTGGAATCTGACTTGATAGGGGCTGGCCCCGCGACCGTTGCGCGTAAACGTCAACGGATCTAGCTCGATTTATGCAACAACCCCCAGCTACTCCCGTAGGAGCGGCCTCGTACATCATCCGAGCGCAGCCCCGTTTCGTTGCCCCACTGAATTTCAGCGCCTTCGGCTTTTGCCCGACACGCAATCTCTGGGTACGTCTCGTTCAGCCATGCCTGCACTGCTTTTGGTCGCTTCTCGTAGACCCACTTCATCGGCTTTGTGGGGTAAAGCCCTAGCGCGCTAGATACACGTCGACACCTTGCAACGTCAGCGTCAAACCATATCGCTGCCGGATCAACTCCCGCACGGCATGGCATGTCGCGTCCACAACGCGAACGACATCTTTAGCTGATCCAGCCTCTGCTCGTGCAACAGCATGCGAATTTATACTTTCAGCTGCTCCTGCTCACTCAGAGCTCAGCGTGGATTCACCACTCCGCCACTCGGCTTGTCCCGCGATCCAGCTCCACCTTCGCGGGTATAGAGCTTGCAAATATCGCACGCGCCCGTGCTCGACAGGTTCATATGCTCGGCAATCTGGTTGTAGGTCCATCCGCGCGTGCGCAGGTTGATCATTTGACGTCACTGCTCTTCACGTGCCCATGAGAAAGCGATCTCATGTCTCGTTTTTCCATTTCTCTCATATGAAGAGAACTATTTTTAATTTCAAGATCACGAATTTCGAATCAATAAATTTATGCGAAAACGCTCTTTGAGGCGAGGAACTTTATTTCGAAAATCGCCGCCATGCAGCCCATGATGCAGAAAAACCACTCAAAGCACGCTGATCCCTATCTCGCCGTCGCGCGCAGCCCAATGCTCGGGTTAAGCTTGCCGATCTGGCGCTCAAAATTCGTCGTAATCTTGATATTTCTCGCATTCGCAGCGCTGATCGCGCGGGCTTTCTGGGTGCAAGTAGCGAACCAGAATTTCTATCTTGGACAGGGCGAAAAGCGCTACCAGAGCACCATCGAGCTCGATGCGATGCGCGGTCAGATCGTCGACCGCAACGGCGCAATGCTAGCCGTCAGCCTCAATACTTATGAAATCTGGGCTAATCCAAGACAGGTTGAATCAGCTGCCTACGGCCCGCTCGCCAAGCTACTTGATATGCCCGCGACCGAGGTGAAGCGGCACCTTTCGGTGGACAAGCAGTTTGTGCTGCTCAAGCGACAAATCGATCCCGAGACGGTCGCACGCCTTGACAAGCTCGACCTCGCCGGCATTATCCAGATCGCTGATTCCAAGCGATTTTACCCAGAGGCAGAATCGGCCGCGCACGTGGTGGGCTTCACGAATATTGAGGATCGCGGCCAAGAAGGCGTGGAGCTGGCCGCTAACGGCCTATTGTCGGGCATTGCCGGCCAGCGCGAGGTGATCCGCGACCGGCTCGGCAGAATCATCTCCAACACGCCCCGCCTGCAGGTGCCGGCGAGGCACGGTGCCACTGTCGAGCTGACGATCGACCGCCGTGTGCAGCAACTTGCCAATGCTCAGCTGAAGGCGACCGTGCTCGCCCAGCACGCGCAGGCCGGCAGCGTTGTGGTGCTCGACGCGCGCTCGGGTGAAATCCTCGCGCTTGCCAACTATCCCACCTTCGATCCCAACGACCGCCGTCGTCTGACCGGCGCACAGCTGCGCAACCGCGCCGTGATCGATACCTTCGAGCCGGGTTCGACGGTCAAGCCGTTAGTAGTGGCGCTATCGATCGACGAAGGTAAGGTTCTCCCACAAAGCCTCGTTAATACATCACCCGGCACCTGGAAGATTGGCCCAGCCGTGATCCATGACACCTCAAACCACGGCGTGCTGACGGTCGCGCAAGCACTACAGAAATCGAGCAATGTCGCGCTCGCCAAGCTGTCACTGAACCTGTCCGCGCAGACTATCTGGGACAAGTACCAGGAATATGGCATCGGCCACGCGCCCGACCTAACCTTCCCAGGCGTCGCATCTGGACGGCTACACCCCTACCAGCGCTGGTGCCCGATCGAGCAGGCCACCATGGCCTATGGCTACGGGCTGTCGATGTCGCTGCTGCAGATCGCGCAGATGTACACGGCCTATGCCGGAGACGGTACCCTCCACCCGGTGCGCCTGCTACGCGACGACCAGACCCCTGCCCTGCAAGGCCATCGCGTGACGCGCCCCGAGACGGCTGCCGCGATCCGCTCGATGCTAGAGATGGCGGTGGGTGAAGGCGGCACCGGGCGCGCGGCACGCGTTGACGGTTATCGGGTCGGCGGAAAGACCGGCACCGCGCGCAAGCAAGTTGGCACCTCCTATGCACAGGGCAAGTACCGTGCGCTGTTCGCCGGTATGGCACCGATGAGCGATCCGCGCGTGATCGTCGCCGTCATGATCGACGAGCCCAGTGGCAAGGGATATTACGGCGGTACTGTGGCCGGTCCAGTGTTCTCTTCCGTGATGGGCGGCACGCTGCAGTTGCTCGGAGTGCCGCCGGATGCGCGAGTCAAGCCGGACGTGGTGAAGCGGTGCGCGTCCAGGTAGGCCGCTAAGCGGAGACTATTAATTAAAAATTTGTTATCTTGAAATTAGAAAATCCTCTTTCATGTGAGGTGGGATGGAAAAATAA
Organism: Burkholderia sp.; assembly: GCA_040954445.1. GTDB lineage: Bacteria > Pseudomonadota > Gammaproteobacteria > Burkholderiales > Burkholderiaceae > Burkholderia > Burkholderia gladioli_A. Next base: position 664,494 of record CP144361.1, read on the forward strand.
GACATGAGGGACGCTTTTCAAATTTCAAGATTACGAATTTCTAATCAATAAAAACATGCGCAGCGAGAAGGTATTTCTGATGCTTGATAACCTGAAGGCTCATCATGCCAAACAGATCACGGCGTGGTTGAAGCCCAGCACGTCGACGAGATCGACGTGTTCTAGCTGCCTTCGTACAGCTCGAACTGAATTCAGACGAGATGCGCAATGCTGGGCTGAATGCGAACGTGAAAAACAGGCTCCGGAACGGACTAAGGATCATCTCAAAAAAGCGGTTATCAGCTATCTACGTCATCTCCAAAAATAACCACAACGTATTGCTCGTTATTTCATGCACAAATCAATTTTCTGGCGTTATTGCATAAATCGAGTGTGAGGACGCAATAGCATCGACGGGATAATTTCAGGCGATACGAACGGATTGCGGACGAGCGAGGTCCACCATACGGTTGATGACGCCGACACGAACGGAGACCTCGGTCGCCTGCGAGTCGATGTGACGCGCCCAGAGGCAGTTGCCGGTGAGGGTCTTGAACCGATACATCGTATTCTCGGCAAGCGATCGCCGGTGGTAGCCACTTTCTTGCTTCCATTCTCGACGACCGTCACGGGCAATTGCATCAACCGCGCCATTACGCTATGCCGCACCGGGCATATCCGCTGGCCAATGAACGGTACCCTCGCGTGGCGGAATCGAAGGAATAGCACTGCGTGCAGCAATGGCCGCATGGCATGGCTGAGTGTCGTAGGCACCATCACCGCCAATGACATCGATTTGTTCTTCGCGTGGAATCTAGTCGAGCAACTTGGCCAGAGCGTCACCGTCAGCCACATTCTGATTCGTCATTAGCGCGGCATGCACTTGACCCGTATTCGCGTTGAGCGCGAGATGGACTTTACGCCACGTGCGCCGCTTCGAGTAGCCGTGCTGGCGCACCTTCCATTCACCTTCTCCATAGGCCTTCAGACCGGTGCTGTCGACAACCAGATGGATCGGTTGTCACGAAGGATCTGCAGTTTTCGACATCAAGCGTTTTTGCCCGGTGACAGAGCGTTTTGTAATTCGGCACAGGCAAGCTCGGGAAGGCCAGATCGCGCAGACTTTGGGTGAAACCTTGCAGGGCGCGCAACGTCAGTCGATAGACGGTCTTCACGCTAAGTCATGCCTGAATCAGCGTATCGCCGTATAGAAACGGGCGACCATGTGTGGGTATGGCATCGGGTATTCTGGCAAGGACGGCTTCATCTATCCACATTGTTACGTTCCCCCGGTTGTTCCCCCGGTTGATCAGGCCTTCATTATAGGCCGCCCAATTCCTGACACGGTAGCGTGCCTTCGGCTCACCTTTCTTGTGTATGTCCTTGCGCATTTTCTTGGCAAAATTAGGCAGTTACTCTGGAATCTGACTTGATAGAAGGCTGGCCCAGCGACCGTTGCGCGTAAACGTCAACGGATCTCGCTCGATTTATGCAACAACGCCCTTTGCTACGGTCGACCCAGCGCCCGGCAAATCCGACGGCGAGTAATGGTGCCACAGCCCGTGACCCCCCTCGCCCTGCCTCAGCCCAGCTTCTTCTTCAGCAGGTCGTTGATCTGGGCCGGGTTCGCCTTGCCCTTGGTCGCCTTCATCGCCTGGCCGACCAGCGCGTTGAAGGCCTTCTTTTTTCCGGAACAGAACTCCTCGACCGACCTGGCGTTGGCAGATAGCACTTTGTCGATGATCGCCTCCAACGAAACACTGTCGGAGATCTGCTTGAGCCCCTTAGCTTCAATGATGCGGTCGGCGGCGGCTTCGTCAGTAGCCTTCTCGTCCCAGAGCGTTTGGAAGATTTCCTTGGCAATCTTGTTCGAGGTAGTGCCGTCGGCGATGCGCTGCAACACCAGTGCGAGCTGGGCTGCTGACACTGGGCTCGCGTCGATCTCAATGTCCTCGCGGTTCAGCATCGAAGATACGTCGCCCATCAGCCAGTTCGCGGCCACCTTGGCATTGGCCGTGCCGGCCTTGCTCACCACCGCCTCGAAATAGGTCGCCATTGCCTTGCTTGAGGTCAGCACCACCGCGTCATAAGGCGTCACGCTATATTGCTCGATGAACCGCTGCTGCATCGTGGCCGGCAGCTCTGGCATTTCGCCCCGCACGCGCTCAACCCACTGTGGATCGATCACCACCGGCATCAGATCAGGATCCGGGAAGTAGCGATAATCCTGCGCGCCTTCCTTGCTACGCATCGAGCGCGTCTCGCGCTTATCCGGATCGTAAAGGCGGGTTTCCTGCACCACCGTGCAGCCGTCCTTGAGCAGCTCGATTTGACGGCGCACCTCGTAGTTAATGGCGTCTTCCAGAAAGCGGAATGAGTTCAGGTTCTTGATCTCGGCGCGGGTGCCGAACTTTTCCTGCCCTAGCGGGCGTACCGATACGTTAGCGTCGGAGCGAAAAGAACCTTCCTGCATGTTGCCGTCGCAGATGCCGAGCCACACCACCAGGGCGTGCAGCGCCTTGACATAGGCCACGGCCTCGGTGGCGCTTCGTATCTCGGGCTCGGTGACGATCTCGAGCAGCGGCGTGCCTGCGCGGTTCAGGTCAATGCCCGTCATACCCGCGAAGTCCTCGTGCAGCGACTTGCCGGCATCTTCCTCCAAGTGGGCACGCGTCAGGTTGATGGTCTTTGAGTAAGCTTCCTTGCCCGCCTTCTCGTTAGCCGGCACCTGGATCCTAAGCTGGCCGCCCTGCACTACCGGGACTTTGTATTGGCTAATCTGATAGCCCTTGGGCAGGTCTGGGTAGAAGTAATGCTTGCGCGCGAAGATGCTGCGCGGTGCCACCGTCGAGCCCAGCGCGAGGCCCAGCCGGATTGCCCGCTCCACCGCGCCGCGGTTGAGTACCGGCAGCACACCGGGCAGGGCGAGATCAACTGCACAGGCTTGGGTGTTAGGTTCTGCACCGAACTGCGTCGAGGCACCCGAAAAAATTTTCGACGTCGTCGACAATTGTGCGTGCGTCTCCAGACCGATAACGACTTCCCATTGCTGAGCCATGTCTTACACCTCCGCTGGAACTTGTTTGTGCCAGTCGGTCACGCGCTGAAACGCGTCGGCGACCTGCAGCATCCGGGCTTCATTGAAATAATTTCCGATAATCTGCAGGCCGACGGGACGGCGCGCATTGGAGCCGGTGCCAAAACCGCAGGGCACGCTCATACCGGGCAGGCCGGCCAGGCTGACCGAGAGCGTATAGATATCGGCCAGGTACATCTGGACCGGATCGTCACCCTTAGTGCCGAGATCCCAGGCTACGCTCGGCGAGGTCGGGCCCATGATCATGTCGCACTGCTCGAAGGCGTTCTGGAAATCCTGCGCGATGATGCGGCGGATCTTCTGCGCCTGCAGGTAGTAGGCGTCGTAATAGCCGTGCGAGAGCACGGAGGTGCCCACCAGGATGCGGCGCTTGACCTCGGGCCCAAAGCCCTCGGCACGTGACTTTTTGTACATATCGAGCAGGTCGCCGTACTGGAGGGCGCGATGGCCATAGCGCACACCGTCGAAGCGCGACAGGTTCGAGGAGGCTTCGGCCGGTGCAATCACGTAATAAACCGGGATTGCGAGTTCCGTTTTTGGGAGTGAGACCGGCACCATGGTGGTGCCGAGCGCCTCGTACTGCTTGAGAGCTGTCTTGATCGCCGCGCGTACGTCGGCCTCCAGGCCCTCTCCGAAATACTCGTCTGGCAGGCCAATACGCAGGCCCTTGAGCGGCTGTCCGGTCGGCACTTCGGGTGTCCAGGCTTGGCCAAGATAGCGACCGAACTGCTCGTCGTCGCGCTCCAAGCTGGTGGAGTCTCGCTCATCGAAACCAGCCATTGCGTCGAGCAACAGCGCGCAGTCGGCCGCGCTCTGCGCTATCGGGCCGCCTTGGTCGAGCGAGGAGGCGAAAGCGATTATACCGTAGCGCGACACGCGCCCGTAGGTCGGCTTGATGCCGGTAACGCCGGTGAACGAAGCTGGCTGGCGGATCGAGCCGCCGGTGTCAGTCCCGGTGGCGGCCGGCACCAGGCGCGCAGCCACTGCCACGGCGCTACCACCCGAGCTGCCGCCCGGCACGGCCCGGGTGTCCCAGAGGTTCTTAACGGCACCGAATGCCGAGTTTTCGTTGGATGAGCCCATCGCGAACTCATCCATGTTGGTTTTGCCAAGCGTCACCATACCGGCTGCAGCAAGCCGCTCGACCACGCTGGCATCGAACGGGCTGGTGTAGTGTGCTAGCATCTTCGAGCCGGCCGTTGAGCGCCAGCCGCGCGTGACGAACACGTCCTTGTGAGCGATTGGCAGGCCGGCCAGCGGGCCGACGGCGGTACCGGTCGCACGCGTGGCGTCGGCGGCACGCGCCTGGGCTAAAGTGAGATCAGGGTCGATGTGAAGGAACGCGTTGAGCTCGCGTGCCGCATCGATACGCTGTAGGTAAAGCTGCGCGAGCTCGACGGCGGAAGTTTGGCCGGCGTCGAGTGCGGCGCGCAGCTCAGTCAGGCTGTTTGCATACATGCTTGGAGGATTCCTAGATTTCTGGACGCATAGGACTTTCAAAGTGCCAGAATCGTCCATTTTGCGTTGTTGTATAAATCGAGCGAGAGGACGCATTGGATCAACGGGCATAATTTCATGCGATACGAACGGATTGCGGACGAGTGAGGTCTGCAATCCGTTCCATTTCGTCCTCGCGCTCGATTTATGCAACAACGCCTAACAGAGAACTCGCCCCAACCGGTGAGCGTAAAGATCACTAGCTCTCGCCAGATTTATGCAACAACGCCGATTTATGCAACAACGATCCTTGAATCGATTGGGTGCCGAGCGCCATCCTCGACCTTGCCAGCCGCGGACTCATTCGTCGGAAGCGTCACTGTACTGCTCATTTTTGCTAGCTACGCCGACCGGCTTACCGTAGCGCGATACTAGTGATTGCTGGAAGCTAGTGAGCAACGGCTGCGCGTCAACGAGCTTGTAGAGCGCGGTTAGTTGCGTGGGCCAGTCGTGCAGTACCTCTGCGAAGATTTTCAGGCGTGTGACGGTGTCGAGCGCATCGCTCTCACGACCGTCCAGCGCCTCGAGCACGGCATAGCGGCGCAGCACCGTCTCGCCCGGTATCAGCGCTAGCGCGTGCTGATGTGCCGCCAGCTTAGCGTGCAAGTTGTCGCGCGAAATCGGCATCAGCGTAGCTGCACCGTATTCGCCCCAAGCACCGAACAGGAAGGATGGCGCGGCGCGATACTGCTCGACCGGATTCGAGCCGTAATACAGCACCTCGGCGTGCTGGTAGTCGCGCAGCACCGGGTACAGCGCTAGCAACGCCACCACCGAAACAATCGCAAACACGCCGTGCGCGATGTGCCCTGGCAACATCCGCAGTGGCTGTATTTCGAGCAGCCCGATCACGAACATCGCAGGCAGCGTGAAGAAGGTGTATTGCTGCGGATACTCGACCAGCGCATGTATCAACAGCACACCGATCAGGCCGAACCCGTAGATCCGCTCGACGGTAGTTGGCACGCGCAGCGCGCGTGCCAACCACAGCAGCAGCGGGACCAGTAGCATGCCGAGCCCCAGCACGCCCGACTTAACCAGAAGATCGATAAAGATATCGTGGGAATTGTTCGCGATCTCAACGCCGCCGAGCGTGCACACCAGCTTCAACTGGTACAGCGGGAACTCGCCCCAGCCCACACCGAGCCAGGGGTGCTCGCGGAACATGGTCAGCCCATATTTCCACAGCGCCAGGCGCGGCGCAATCTGCCCGGCATCGCGCATCCGCTCGCTCGCCGATTCGGCAAGCCCGAGGTGATAGTGGACGTTGGCCCAGCGCACCACGATATTGACGATCACGAACACCGCCGCCAGCGCGAGCGGATAAAGCCAAGTCTTACCGAGGCCCTCCTGCCCGCGCTGGGCGGGGGAGAGCGCTGCCCACAGCCCGGCTACCACCATCACCGCCACCTGCAGCCAGGGCCCACGCGAGACGGTGAAAGCTAGCCCCGCCGACAGCACGATCGACCGCAGCAGCCAGCCCCAGGCCAGCAGCCGCCGCGACTGTGCCAGGTAGAGCGTGCTGGCCAGCGCGAAGGCGATGTAGCTGGCTAGATGGTTCGCCTGGGCTAGGTTACCGTAGGGTCGGCGATTGACCCGCACACTATAGCTGACTACGAAGGGCGAGAACGTATGCTCGAGGTGCAATAGCTGGGCTACCTGGCAGCCGACCGCGAACACTCCGCCCACGATCAGCGCTCCGGCCATCACGCGTGTGACAGTCTCGACCGAGTGGATCCGGCCCAGCAGGTAGCCGGACTGCATCGAGCTTAGCGAGGCCAGTAGATAACCAAGAGCAAGCCAGTTCATCGACGGCTGCGAAAGCGGAAGCAGCACGGTCTGGGCGATCAGTACCACGCCGAACGCAAGCGGCGCGCTCCAGGCGCGCGGTGCGGAAAATGATCGGACCGCGCGCTCGCCGCGCAGCATCAGCGTAACGATTACGCTGAGCAGCGCGTACAAGCCGAATGCTGTGAATTCGGAGTAAAATGTCGGAATAGGATAAGTATGATTAGTGACCGCGTACGGTAGGATCAGGGCAACGGCCAGCGCAATCAGCGATAAAGAACGTAGGACGGAAGAAAGCATGAGCGAACCCGATGTCAGCAACCGGCGCACTATACAAAAAATTTCCTCCGCTGAGTCGTCCGCGTGCAGTTCTGTCAGCACATCGACAGATGGCGTCAGAAAAAACTAAAATATGCCCCTAATTTATAGTCAATGGGGTGCGTTCACGGCCAGTCGCCAAGGTAAGCCGTTCAAGCAAACTGCTTAGGCAAGTCACTCAAGCGTAGCACTCGGGTGGCACCGAGGCTTGCTAGCCACAGCGTCGAGTATCTTGGGGCTAGCACCGAGGCTCCGAACCCGGGGCAGGCAGAGACGAGGCACCCTTGCTTGCGGCGAAACACTGCCAGATCACGAATTGCCGATCAATAAAATTACGGGTTAATAGCGAAATAGAGACAGCAGTCGAAGCCGAACCGACTGAAGACGTCGATCGGCGTTGTTGCATAAATCGAGCGCGAGGACGCAATGGCATCGGACGGGCATAATTCAGGCGATACGAACGGATTGCGGACGAGCGAGGTCCGCCATGCGGTTGATGACGCCGACGCGAACGGAGACCTCGGTCGCTTGCGCGGCGATGTGACGCGCCCAGAGACAGTGGCCGGTGAGGGTCTTGAACCGATACATCGCATTCTCGGCAAGCGATCGCCGGTGGTAGCCACTGTGTTGCTTCCATTCTCGACGACCGTCACGGGCAATTGCATCAACCGCGCCATTACGCCACGCCGCACCGGGCATATCCGCTGGCCAATGAGCGGCACCCTCGCGTGGCGGAATCGAAGGAATAGCACTGCGTGCAGCAATGGCCGCATGGCATGGCTTGGTGTCGTAGGCACCGTCACCGCCGATGACATCGATTTGTTCTTCGCGTGGAATCTGGTCGAGCAACTTGGCCAGAGCGTCACCGTCAGCCACATTCTGATTCGTCATTAGCGCGGCATGCACTTGACCTGTATTCGCGTTGAGCGCGAGATGGACTTTACGCCACGTGCGCCGCTTCGAGTAGCCGTGCTGGCGCACCTTCCATTCACCTTCTCCATAGACCTTCAGACCGGTGCTGTCGACAACCAGATGGATCGGTTCATTGTCACGAAGGATCGGCAGTTCGACATCAAGCGTTTTTGCCCGGCGACAGAGCGTGGTGTAATTCGGCACCGGCAAGCTCGGGAAGGCCAAATCGCGCAGACTTTGGGTGAAACCTTGCAGGGCGCGCAAGGTCAGTCGATAGACGGTCTTCACGCCAAGTAATGCCTGAATCAGCGTATCGCCGTATACACACGGGCGACCACGTGTGGGTATGGCATCGGGCATTCTGGCAAGGACGGCTTCATCTATCCATATTGTTACGTTCCCCCGGCTGATCAGGCCTTCATTATAGGCTGCCCAATTCCTGACACGGTAGAGTGCCTTCAGCTCACCTTTCTTGTGTATGTCCTTGCGCATTTTCTTGGCAAAAATTAGGCAGTTACTCTGGAATCTGACTTGATAGGAGGCTGGCCCCGCGACCGTTGCGCGTAAACGTCAACGGATCTCGCTCGATTTATGCAACAACGCCACGTCGATCTACCGGCACTGCTGGATACCGGATTGCCTGATGCGACTGATCCGGAAGATGATAAACGTGGTCGCAAGCGACTACCTGCACATCTGGAGCGCGTGCGAATCGAATTCGATTTACCCGGAGACGGATAGATCTGCCCGTGCTACGGTAAACCGCTACATCGCATGGGCGATGAACTCAGCGAGTAGGCTTCAATACGCATGGGGTATCGCCCCACGCTTTTGCGATCGGGCTGCGAGCCTCAAGAGGCTGCCCGGACGGGTTTCAAAGGGTGATTTGAAGCCCAGTTTTTCGAGGCGCCATGTTCTATCCGATAGACTTTAAGTAAATTAATTCTAATTTTGATAGAAATATATTTGTACTTTACATCCCACTATTTGGATTCGCCGTACGCCTTTAGCTTCGAGTCTGCGAAGAGGCGCGACGGGAAGTTGCGTCAACGGTTCCTGTAGGCGGTAAGATAGGGGTATCGAGCGTGATAAATAAAAGCGTAGTGCTGGCGGTTTCGATGACGATCTGCAGCTGGAGCGCTTCGGCAGTGGCGCAACAGGTATTGATCGAGTTGCCTCAACAACCGTTGAGCAAGGCGCTGTCGGCCCTTGCGCGACAAAGTGGCACAGATATCATTGCGCCCATCGGGCTGCTAGGCGATCGAACGGCGCCGGCCTTAAAAGGGCGTATGACGGCTCGCGAGGCCCTCGGGCAATTGCTGAGAGGAACGGCACTCGATGTCGAACAGCGCGACGATAAGACGTACGTGGTCATATCGCCGAAGTCCAAAGTGCCGCAGTCCGACACGTCGACCGGGGCGACGGCCGTGTTGCCACCGATTGTCGTGACGAACCGGGCAGATTCCGATGCCAAGGGATTGGTGGTCCACAAGACCTCGTCGGCTACGCGAACCGATACGCCGATCCTGGAAATTCCCCAGTCGATTTTGGCCGTCAATAAAGAAGTCATTCGGCGCCAGCAAGATCGGTCCATCGGGGAGGTTCTTCACAACATCAGTGGCGTCCAACTTGAGAATGGATCGGCGGGTAACAGGCATGTTGAGCCAGAAGTTAATGGATTTCTGGCGAATGTGACTTTAAACAACGGATTAGTGAATGTGCGAGCGGTTCAGAGAGCACTTACTCTTCCGATGGTTGCCATTTCTCGAGTCGAAGTACTGAAGGGTGCGGATGCGATCGTTTCGGGTCGTGGTGAAGCTGGTGGAACCATCAATGTCGTCACCAAAGTTCCGGAATCCACCCCATTTCACGAATTTGTTCTACAGACGGGTTCCTATACGCATTCCCTCGGCTCTGTCGATGTGACAGGGCCTGTGACATCCGATAAACGCCTATCTTACCGATTCTTGCTGTCGGGGGAGCGAACCGGTCGGTTATTCGGCTCGTTAGAAAACAAGCGTGATTTTTATATTTCTCCGGCGCTGCGTTGGAAAGATGATGGTACTGGTACAGATTGTATTCTGATATTTGATCAGCATTCTATGCATTCTCCATTCAAAACGTATGGAGTTATCTTGGATGATGCCAACATTCACCAATTGGCACACAACCAGCAAAGTTATACGACGGATAACAACACGGGTGTTAGTTACAACTTGGAACAGAAAATCGGGCCCCATTTAACTTTTTATAGCTTGGCTCGATATGAAGAGGCTTCGCACGGTGAGACGGCAGCTACTGTATTCAGTGAGTTTGCGAAAAAAGGCACGAGATATAAGTGGACAAGCAATCTTGCTGAGCATTCGTATTATCTAACTTTCGATAACCATCTAAATTCCCGCGTGATGAGTGGTCCAGTACATCACAATCTCGTGACGGGATATGCTTACAGCTTATACAGCGCCGCGGCTAGTGACTATTCTTATGGCTTTTTCCGTGCGAGCCCCAAGACTATTGATGTGAATCATCATGCACCTAACCCATCGTATTCATTTCAGACGCCAGCTGGCAAGGATTATTATGGAAGTTTGTATTTACTAGACAATATCTCGTGGAAAAGGCTGCATCTGCTTCTGAGTGTGGCACACGGTCAGTCGTGGATACAGCATCGCTTCTCACAGGGACACTGGAATCCTAATTTCGGTCTCGCTTATCAGCTTTCAGATATCTGGACGGTATTCGCCAACCAACATCGCGGGTTCCAGCCGAATGGTGGATTACGGCTTCTCAATGGGCTGCCTGCGCCATCGACAAAAAAGCGGTCCGTTGAGGCTGGCGTGAAGTTTCAGTTCCTTGACGATCGGTTGGTTGGAACAGTCGCGTTTCATCGATCGCACTCTCGAAATGACGTGCGCTTCCCACTAGAAAACGATGGTCGGTTTGTTGTCATCGTTCCACGCGGGAGAGGGTCTCGAGGAGTTGCAGTTGATCTGTACGGTAAAATTTTCCCCGGACTCAACCTGATCTCGAATTACTCGTATGATACTTATATGGAAAACGAGTTTGATGAGTCGCAGGGAAGCTTTTTTTCGTGCCCGAAACACGCAGGAAATCTTTGGGTATCCTATGACTTTCAGAATCCTTCACTCCATGGCTGGGGATTCTCAGCCGGTCTACGGATACGCGGATCGTATCCGGCTAAAACGTATAATTTCCAGACCATAAGAATTTCAGTCCCAGGCCAAGCGTCGATAAGTGGTAACATTTACTATCACGGCAAGCATTGGTCTGGCACGCTTGGCTTGAAGAATATACTCAATCGGCGTCTTTATAGCGATGGTGGTGGTGGACAGTTTGTTGGCCTCGAGCCGGGGAGGACGTTCTATATGACTGGTAGCTTTAATTTCTAGGCGCATGTGACGGGCGTTTTACTTTCCTCGACGGTTGTTTGTTTGGGTTTGGTGACGGGTGCTATACGCATAGGCAGTGGGTGAGTTGGATGTCCGCGTTGGCGGAAGTTACACGCTCTGTTGTTGGTGTTGCCTTTCTGTTTGTTCACTCAACAGCTTTGAGCACATTCTGACGAGCATAATGACTCGCTCATCGTGCCACAAAAACCGGGGCAACCCTCACCCCATCAGCAATTGTTCGAGAAGCGTCTGTCCAGCGTCGTACATCAATTTTCAACGCTGGTCCGCACGTTTTGGATTGGCTTGCGTATCTGCACTAACAAATTCGCTTGTTCGGTCAAGCCGAACGCGTAGAGCGATTCGTGGCTTTGCTTGTCGAAAAGCTCTGTAAACGGGGCTTGAATACGACGACAGGGCTTCTTGGTAGGTTTCATCTTGGCGGTTTTCTTATTTGGGTAGAAAGTTCTGGAAATCCTGTTCTCTCGGAATTCTACGGAAACCGTCGCCTTTAACCTTGAACTCCGTTTTGGACACCCACGCCCTGCGCAAAAGGCGTCAGGGCGTCGGAAGTTTTCGTTCTCGGCTAATTTTCTCAGATGAATTCGCGCAATTGCGGGTAGCTGATGTGCGTCAGCGGCGGCTTGAGAAGATCCCGTAATGGGGCGCCTTTCGCTCGTAAAGCTGCGGCGGTACTTATCGGGAATGCTAGTGCAAAGTTTTTGCGCAATGTAGGTTTGGTCGCTGCTGGAGATGCCAGCGAGTTTCCCCTCGATTGTCATCAGCACTCTGGCTTTGATGACAGTCGGCTTCATGCGCTTGTCGCGCATGTCCAGAGGTGCCATCGGCCAGGCCGAACTCTTGCAACACGCTACGGATAATGTTTAGGTAATACTCGGCGGCCATGTCGAGCGAGGCGTTGTGCTTGCTCGTAGAAGCGAGCGAGTGTGCTTCTTCGGCGTCGTTCTCGTCACCGCGCAGTAGGCTCTGGTAAAAATTCCAGAGCGATTCCGCGTGGCGTTCCGGGTTCATCTCGCCATGAAGCCGGTGTGCCGCAAGAAGCCTGGATAGGCCTCTGCCTGGCCCTCGCCCGAGAGTAATTTGCTGGCACTGTGTGGATGACGTTATTTTCGAACCAAGTCATTGAGTCCAAATCAATGAGTGATTGGTGGCCAGCGAGTTCACTGAGATCGGGCTCTGGCGCGCGTTGATCTGTCCGCCCATCGACATCATGGGCAGCGGAGTATCCTCTTCTCGGCTCTTCATCATCGAAGTCTCCGCCAGTACCGCAGCACCATTAAGGTGGCATACCGAGAAGGTGGTATACCGAGAGCACGTGCAGGTTGCACGTGCCGATGTGGCGGATGTAATTCCTGGATATACTCGACGTAGTGATCGAGATGGCGTTGTTGTATAAATCGAGCGTAAAGACGCAATGGCATCGACGGGCATCATTTCAGGCGATACGAACGGATTGCGGATGAGCGAGGTCCTACCCCATGCGGTTGATGACGCCGCCGCGCAGGCGACCGAGGTCGCCGTTCGCGGCGGCGTCATCAACCGCATGGGGTAGGACCTCGCTCATCCGCAATCCGTTCGTATCGCCTGAAATGATGCCCGTCGATGCCATTGCGTCTTTACGCTCGATTTATACAACAACGCCCACCGTCAGCCACATTCTGATTCGTCATTAGCGCGGCATGCACTTGACCCGTATTCGCGTTGAGCGCGAGATGGACTTTACGCCACGTGCGCCGCTTCGTGGTAGCCGTGCTGGCGCACCTTCCATTCACCTTCTCCATAGACCTTCAGACCGGTGCTGTCGACATCCAGATGGATCGGTTCATTGTCACGAAGAATCGGCAGTTGGACATCAAGCGTTTTTGCCCGGCGACAGAGCGTGGTGTAATTCGGCACATGCAAGCCTCGGGAAGGCTAGATCGCGCAGACTTTGGGTGAAACCTTGCAGGGCCGCGCGCAAAGTTAGTCGATAGACGGTCTTCACGCCAAGTAATGCCCGAACCAACGTATCTCCGTATAGACACGGGCGATCACGTGTGGGTATGGCGTCGTCGGGTATCCTGGCAAGGACGGCTTCATCTATCCATATCGTCACGTTCCCCCGGCTGATCAGCCTTTCATTATAGGCCGCCCAATTCCTGACACAGTAGCGTGCTTTCGGCTTACCTGTCTTGTGTAAGTCCTTGCGCATTTTTCTAGAAAAATCAGGAAGTTACTCTGGAATCTGACTTGATAGGGAGCTGGCCCCGCGACCGTTGCACGTAAACGTCAACGGATCTCGCTCGATTTATGCAACAACGCCGTGCCGAATTACATCACGCTCTGTCGCCGGGCAAAAACGCTTGATGTCGAACTGCCGATTCTTCGTGACAATGAACCGATCCATCTGGATGTCGACAGCACCGGTCTGAAGGTCTATGGAGAAGGTGAATGGAAGGGTGCGCCAGCACGGCTACTCGAAGCGGCGCAGGTGGCGTAAAGTCCATCTCGCGCTCAACGCGAATACAGGTCAAGTGCATGCCGCGCTAATGACGAATCAGCATGTGGCTGACGGTGACGCTCTGGCCAAGTTGCTCGACCAGATTCCACGCGAAAAACAAATCGATGTCATCGGCGGTGATGGTGACTACGACACCAAGCCATGCCATGCGGCCATTGCTGCACGCAGTGCTATTCCTTCGATCTTGCCACGCTAGGGTACCGTTCATTGGCCAGCGGATATGCCCAGCGCGGCCTGGCGTAATAGCGCGGTTGATGCAATTGCCCGTGACGGTCGTCGAGAATGGAAGCAAGACAGTGGCTACCACCGGAGATCGCATTGCCGAGAATGCGATGTATCGGTTCAAGACCCTCACCGGCAACCGTCTCTGGGCGCGTCACATCGACTCGCAGGCGACCGAGGTCGCCGTTCGCGTCGGCGTCATCAACCGCATGGTGGACCGCGCTCATCCGCAAGCCGTTCGTATCGCCTGAAATAATGCCCGTCGATGCCATTGCGTCCTCACGCATCGATTGATGCAACAACGCCTTGCGTATATTCCTGTGTATCTTTTGGGCAAAAATCGAAAAGCTACGCAGAAATCTGACCCTGATAACAGGGGGCTCGCCCCGACCGTTGCGCGCAAACATCACCGGCTCTCGCCAAATTTATGTAACAACGCCACGTTCCAAGGTCGATAGTATCGCGAAGAGCGTCTCGAAAAAAACTAGGCTTCAACTTATCTTTTGAAGCCCGTCAGGCCAGCTTTTTGACGCTCACGGCCTGATTGAAAAAGCGTGTCTGAAACAACAGAATCCGCTACACGGAACCACAGTACAGTGGTGTGTGAGAGCTGAGAAGGTAACCCCTCACCTTACCTAAGCATCAATAAATACAGCCCCAATAAAATGCACCAAATTAATAAATGGTATCTGAGCAATTAGTGCTATTTGCAATTCCATTGATTCGTCGCGTATATTCCAGATTCCGGCACGCTGGGAGCGACTGTGTTCAGCTTTGGCCAGCCACACCGCCGAAGCGGCAGGCTCCTAAAGCAGATCTTTCAACGGTCGCGAAGCCCTTACTCAGATGGTGTCCCCATGAACGACCACCAAGAGCCGCAGCGTGCGGTCTCCGCTACGCGCGGTCTCTACGACCCGCAGAACGAGCACGATGCTTGCGGCGTCGGCTTCGTCGCTCACGTCAAAGGCAAGAAAAGCCACGAGATTATCGAGCAGGGTCTGAAAATTCTGGAGAACCTCGATCACCGCGGCGCGGTTGGTACCGATCCGTTGATGGGCGATGGTGCGGGCATCCTGATCCAGATTCCGGACGCGTTCTACCGCGAAGAAATGGCGCGTCAGCGCGTGACGCTGCCGCCGGTCGGAGAATATGGGGTCGGTATGATCTTCCTGCCGAAAGAAAACGCGGCGCGGATCGCCTGCGAACAGGAACTAGAGCGTACCGTCAAGGCGGAAGGGCAGCTTGTGCTGGGCTGGCGCGACGTTCCGGTTGATTCCAGCATGTCGATCTCACCGAAAGTGAAGGCTTCCGAGCCAGTGATCCGACAGATCTTCATCGGTCGCGGCAAAGACGTCTTTGTCACCGATGCGCTCGAGCGCAAGCTGTACGTGATCCGCAAGACCGCCAGCCACCGCATCCAGGCACTCAAGCTCAAGCACGGCAAAGAATACTTTGTGCCGTCGATGTCGGCGCGTACCATTGTCTATAAAGGCCTGCTGCTGGCCAGCCAGGTCGGCATTTACTATTTTGACCTGCAGGGCGTGCGCGTGGTCTCCGCGCTGGCCTTGGTGCACCAGCGCTTCTCGACCAACACTTTCCCTGCCTGGGAGCTGGCCCATCCGTACCGGATGATCGCCCACAACGGAGAGATCAACACCGTGAAAGGCAACGTCAACTGGCTCAACGCGCGTACCGGCGCGATCGCCAGTCACGTGCTTGGCGATGACCTGCCTAAGCTCTGGCCACTGATCTACCCGGGCCAGTCGGACACGGCCTCGTTTGACAACTGCCTCGAGCTGCTGGTGATGGCGGGCTACCCGCTGGTCCACGCGATGATGATGATGATTCCGGAGGCCTGGGAACAACACACGTTGATGGACGACAACCGCCGCGCCTTCTACGAATACCATGCCGCGATGATGGAGCCGTGGGACGGCCCCGCCGCGATCGCCTTCACCGACGGTCGCCAGATCGGCGCAACGCTGGACCGTAACGGCCTGCGTCCGGCGCGCTGCATCGTCACTGACGATGACCTGGTGATCATGGCCTCGGAAGCCGGCACGCTGCCGATCCCCGAATCAAAAATCATCAAAAAGTGGCGCCTTCAGCCAGGCAAAATGTTCCTGATCGACATGGAGCAGGGTCGCGTCATCGACGACAAAGAACTGAAGGACAACCTCGCCAACGCCAAGCCCTACAAGGGCTGGATCGACGCGGTACGCATTAAGTTCGACGAGATCGAGCTCAAGGACGAGGACATTGCTGCTGCAGGCCGCGCGACCGCCACGCTGCTGGATCGCCAGCAGGCCTTCGGCTACACGCAGGAAGACCTCAAGTTCTTGATGGTGCCGATGGCGCAGCAAGGCGAGGAGGCGATCGGCTCGATGGGAAACGACTCGCCGCTGGCGGTCATGTCCAACAAGAACAAGACGCTCTACCACTACTTCAAGCAGCTGTTCGCGCAGGTCACCAACCCGCCGATCGACCCGATCCGCGAAAACATGGTGATGTCGCTGGTGTCCTTTATCGGCCCGAAGCCGAACCTGCTCGACACGCAGAACGTCAACCCGCCGATACGCTTGGAAGTCTCGCAGCCCGTGCTCAACTTCAAGGATATCGTCAAGATCCGCTCGATCGACCAGTACACCAGCGGCAAGTTCAGCGCCTATGAGCTGAATATCTGCTACCCGGTCGCCTGGGGAAAGGAAGGCATCGAGGCACGCCTAGCGTCGCTGTGCGCGGAAGCTGTCGACGCGGTCAAGTCAGGCTACAACATCCTGATCATCTCGGATCGCAAGCTCGATGCGGACACGGTGGCGATCCCAGCGCTCCTGGCCACCTCGGCGATCCACTCGTACCTGGTCGACCAGGGTCTGCGTACTAGCACCGGCCTGGTGGTCGAGACAGGCTCTGCGCGCGAGACGCACCACTTCGCGCTGCTGGCGGGCTATGGCGCGGAAGCCGTCCATCCGTACCTGGCGATGGAAACGCTCGCCAAGATGGCCGAAGGCCTGCTGGGTGACGGGTTGGCTGAAAAGGCGATCGACAACTTCACCAAGGCGGTCGGCAAGGGCCTCTATAAGGTAATGTCGAAGATGGGCATCTCGACATACATGTCCTATACTGGCGCGCAGATCTTTGAGGCGGTCGGTCTGACTGACGAGCTGGTTAACAAGTATTTTAATGGTACGGCCTCGAAGGTCGGCGGCATCGGCCTGTTCGAGGTGGCCGAGGAAGCGCTGCGTTTGCATCGAGACGCCTTCGGCGCTAACCCGCTGCTGCGCGACATGCTCGACGCGGGCGGCGAATACGCGTTCCGGATTCGCGGGGAGAACCACATGTGGACCCCGGATTCGATCGCTAAGTTGCAGCATGCCACGCGCAGCAACTCGTACCAGACGTACAAAGAATACGCGCACCTGATCAACGATCAGACGCGCCGGCACATGACCTTTCGCGGCTTGTTCGAGTTTAAAGTTGATCCGTCCCGTGCGATCCCGATCGACGACGTGGAGTCATCCGAGGAGATCGTCAAGCGCTTCGCCACCGGCGCGATGTCACTGGGCTCGATCAGTACGGAAGCACACGCCACGCTGGCGGTGGCGATGAACCGTATCGGCGGCAAGTCGAACACCGGCGAGGGTGGCGAAGATGTCAACCGCTACAAGAACGAGATGCGCGGCATCCCGATCAAGAGCGGCGAGACACTGCGCTCGGTGATCGGTGAGGAAGTGGTACACGACATCCCCCTAAAGGACGGCGATTCGCTGCGTTCGAAGATCAAGCAGGTGGCCTCGGGGCGCTTCGGCGTCACGGCCGAGTACCTCTCCTCAGCCGACCAAATCCAGATCAAAATGGCGCAGGGCGCGAAGCCCGGCGAAGGCGGACAGCTGCCGGGCCACAAGGTGTCGGAATATATCGGTAAGCTGCGTTACGCGGTGCCGGGCGTCGGCCTGATTTCGCCGCCGCCGCACCATGACATCTACTCGATCGAGGATCTAGCACAGCTGATCCACGACTTGAAGAACGTCAACCCAGTGGCCAGCATCTCAGTGAAACTTGTTTCGGAAGTCGGCGTGGGCACGGTGGCGGCGGGCGTCGCCAAGGCCAAGGCCGACCACGTAGTGGTGGCCGGCCATGACGGCGGCACCGGAGCCTCGCCGCTGTCTTCGCTCAAGCATGCCGGGACGCCCTGGGAACTGGGCTTGGCCGAGACCCAGCAGACCCTGGTGCTAAATGGGCTGCGTGGTCGCATCCGCGTGCAGGCTGATGGCCAGATGAAGACCGGTCGCGATGTGGCGATCGGTGCGATGCTGGGTGCCGACGAGTTCGGCTTTGCCACCGCACCGCTGGTGGTCGAAGGCTGCATCATGATGCGAAAGTGCCATCTGAACACCTGCCCGGTTGGTATCGCCACGCAGGATTCTGTGCTGCGCGCGAAGTTCTCAGGCCAGCCCGAGCACGTGGTGAACTACTTCTTCTTCGTCGCCGAGGAAGTGCGCGAAATCATGGCCCAGATGGGCATTGAGAAGTTCGACGAGCTGATCGGTCGCACCGACCTGCTCGACACGTGCAAGAGCGTTGAACACTGGAAGGCCAAGGGCCTCGACTTCTCGCGCGTGTTCTACCAGCCGCAGATCGAGAACGCCTCGACGCGCCACGTTGAGGTGCAGGATCACGGCCTTGAGCGTGCGCTCGACCACACGTTGATCGAGAAATCGAAAGCGGCGATCGAGAACGGCGAGCACGTGTCCTTCATCCAGCCAGTGCGTAACGCGAACCGCACAGTTGGTGCGATGCTCTCAGGCGTGATCGCCAAGAAGTACGGTCGCGCCGGCCTAGCCGACGATTCCATCCACATCCAGCTGAAGGGCACGGCTGGCCAGAGCTTTGGCACCTTCCTCACGAAGGGCGTCACGCTGGATCTGGTTGGCGACGGCAACGACTACGTCGGTAAGGGCCTATCGGGCGGTCGCATCATCATCCGCCCGACCAACGACTTCCGCGGCAAGTCCGAGGAAAATATTATCTGCGGAAACACGGTGATGTACGGCGCGCTGGAAGGCGAGGCCTTCTTCCGCGGCGTGGCAGGCGAGCGCTTCTGCGTGCGCAACTCGGGCGCGACGGCGGTGGTTGAGGGTACCGGCGACCACGGTTGCGAATACATGACGGGTGGCACGGTGGTGGTCCTCGGCGAAACCGGGCGCAACTTCGCGGCCGGCATGTCGGGTGGCCTAGCGTATGTTTACGATCCGGATGGTAGTTTTGGCGCTAAGTGCAACAAGGCGATGGTCACGCTCGATCCGGTGCTGCAGCAGGTCGAGCAGGAACGTACGGTCGACCGCGCGATCTGGCATGCTGGACAGACCGATGAAGCCCTCTTGAAGGGTCAGATTGAGCGTCACTTCCAGTTCACTAGCTCGCCGCGCGCGCAGTCGCTGCTGGAAAACTGGGATGCGGCGCGCAGCCAGTTCGTGAAAGTGTTCCCGAACGAATACAAGCGCGCTCTCGGTGAGATCGCGAGCGCCAAGGCCGCGAAGGAAGCCGTCTCAGCTTGACACCGACGATTGGCGTTGTTGCATACATCAAGCGAGATCCGTTGACGTTTACGTACAACGGTCGCGGGGCCAGCTCTCTATCAAGTCAGATTCCAGAGTAACTGCTTGATTTTTGACAAGAAAATGCGCAAAGACTTACACAAGACAGGTAAGCCGAAGGCACGCTACCGTGTCAGGAATTGGGCGGTTTATAATGAAGGGTTGATCAACCGGGGGAATGTGACGATCTGGATAGATGAAGTCGTTCTTTCCAGAATACTCGACGCCATACCCACACGTGGTCGCCCATGTCTATACGGCGCTACGCTGATTCAGGCATTACTTGGCGTGAAGACCGTCTATCGACTAACGTTGCGCGCCCTGCAAGGTTTCACCCAAAGTCTGCGTGAGATGGCCTTCCCGAGCTTGCCTGTGCTGAATTACACCACGTTCTGTCGCTGGGCAAAAACGCTTGATATTGAACTGCCAATCCTTCTCGACGAAGAACCGATCCATCTGCTGGTCGACAGCACCGGTCTGAAGGTCTATGGCGAAGGTGAATGGAAGGTTCGCCAGCACGGTTACTCGAAGCGGCCCACGTGGCGTAAAGTCCATCTCGCGCTCAACGCGAATACGGGTCAAGTGCATGCCGCGCTAACGACGCATCAGAATGTGGCTGACAGTGACGCTCTGGCCAAGTTGCTCGACCAGATTCCACGCGCAGAACAAATCGATGTCATCGGTGGTGACGGTGCCTACGACACCAAGCCATGCCATGCGGCCATTGCTGCACGCAGTGCTATTCCTTCGATTCCGCCACGCGAGGGTGCCGCTCATTGGCCAGCGGATATGCCCGGTGCGGCGTGGCGTAATGGCGCGGTTGATGCAATTGCCCGTGACGGTCGTCGAGAATGGAAGCAACACAGTGGCTACCACCGGCGATCGCTTGCCGAGAATGCGATGTATCGGTTCAAGACCCTCACCGGCCACTGTCTCTGGGCGCGTCACATCGACGCGCAGGCGGACCACCGAGGCCGCCGTTCGCGTCGGCGTCATCAACCGCATGGCGGTCCGCAATCCATTCGTATCGCCTGAAATTGTGCCCGTCGATGCCATGCGACTGCGTGCTCGATTTATGCAACAACGCCGCAACGAACTAGTGAACGCCCCTGCACAATGCGGCAGGCGCGGGTCCCCCACCAGAATACCCCGATTTAGACCAGCACCTTATGGGCAAGGAAACCGGTTTTCTCGAATTCGAACGCCGCCACGAGGCGTACGAGGCTCCGCTCACCCGTGTTAAGCATTACAAGGAATTCGTCGCTGCGCTGTCTGACGACGACGCGAAGATCCAAGGCGCGCGTTGCATGGACTGCGGCATCCCGTTCTGCAACAACAGCTGTCCAGTCAACAACATCATCCCGGACTTCAACGACCTGGTGTATCGCCAGGACTGGCAGCAGGCCATCGAGGTGCTGCACTCAACCAATAACTTCCCGGAGTTCACAGGCCGCATTTGCCCAGCACCTTGTGAAGCAGCCTGTACGCTTGGTATCCATAACGATCCGGTCGGCATCAAGTCGATTGAGCGCGCGATCATCGATAAGGCTTGGGCTGAAGACTGGGTCAAGCCGCTGCCCGTCGCCCACAAGACCGACAAGAAGGTGGCCGTGGTCGGCTCCGGTCCGGCGGGCCTGGCCGCTGGGCAGCAGCTCGCACGCGCTGGCCACGAGGTGACAGTGTTCGAGAAGAACGATCGCGTCGGCGGCTTGCTGCGCTACGGAATCCCCGACTTCAAGCTGGAAAAGTGGCTGATCGACCGTCGTATGCGCCAGATGGAAGCCGAGGGCGTGACCTTCCGCACTAACGTATTCATCGGTAAAGACCCACTGCCGACGCAGATCGGCAGCCTAGCCAGGGAAACTATTTTGCCGGACACTCTCAAGGGAGAGTTCGACGCGATCGTGATCGCGGGCGGTTCGGAAACGCCGCGCGACCTGCCAGTGCCAGGCCGCGAGCTCGAGGACGTGCATTTCGCGATGGACTTCCTTCCGCAGCAGAACCGCGTCAATGCCGGTGACAAGGTGACCAACCACTTGTTTGCCAAGGGCAAGCACGTGGTGGTGATCGGCGGCGGCGACACTGGTTCGGATTGCGTGGGCACCTCGAACCGTCACGGCGCGAAGTCGGTCACGCAGTTTGAACTGTTGCCGCAGCCGCCCGAGCAGGAGAATAAGCTTATGGTCTGGCCGTACTGGCCGATCAAGCTGCGCACCTCCTCGTCGCACGACGAGGGCTGCAAGCGCGATTGGGCGGTCGCCACAAAACGCCTGGAAGGCAAACACGGCAAGGTCGAGAAGCTGATCGCTGTACGCGTCGAGTGGAAAGACGGCAAGATGGTTGAAGTGCCGGGCTCAGAATTCGAGATGCAGGCCGACCTGGTCCTCCTGGCGATGGGCTTCACGCAACCAGCCGCGCCGGTGTTGGATGCCTTTGGCGTGGCCAAAGATGCGCGCGGCAATGCGCATGCAGTGACCGAAGGCGAGCACGCCTACACAACCTCGGTTGACAAGGTGTTCGCGGCCGGCGATATGCGTCGCGGCCAGTCGCTGGTGGTCTGGGCGATTCGAGAAGGCCGCCAGTGCGCACGCTCGGTCGATGCCTTCCTGATGGGCCATTCGGAACTGCCGCGCTGATCCATCGCCTTGTAGCGGATCTAGTTGTTCAGACACGCTTTTACGATCAGGTTGCAAGCATCAAGAAGCTGATCTGACAGGGCTGCCTCAAACCTGAAGTGCAGCACCTTCGCCAACCGGCGCTGTTGCGTAAATCGAGTATGAGGGGCGTTGTTGCATAAATCGAGTGTGAGGATGCAATAGCATCGACGGGCATAATTTCAGGCAATACGAACGGATTGCGGACGAGCAAGGTCCGCCATACGGTTGATGGCGCCGACGCGAATGGAGACCTCGGTCGCCTGCGCGGCGATGTGACGCGCCCGGCGTTGTTGCATAAATCGAGCGAGATCCGTTGACGTTTACGCGCAATGGTCGCGGGGCCAGCCTCCTATCAAGTCAGATTCCAGAGTAACTGCCTAATTTTTGCCAAGAAAATGCGCAAGGACATACGCAAGAAAGGTGAGCCGAAGGCACGCTACCGTGTCAGGAATTGGTCGGCTTATAATGAAGGCCTGATCAACCGGGGGAACGTAACAATATGTATAGATGAAGCCGTCTTTGCCAGAATACCCGATGCCATACCCGCACGTGGTCGCCCGTGTCTATACGGCGATACGCTGATTCAGGTATTACTTCGCGTGAAGACCGTCTATCGACTGACGTGGCGCGCCCTGCAAGGTTTCACCCAAAGTCTGCGCGATTTGGCCTTCCCGAGCTTGCCGGTGCCGAATTACACCACGCTCTGTCGCCGGGCAAAAACGCTTGATGTCGAACTGCCGATCCTTCGTGACAATGAACCGATCTATCTGGTTGTCGACAGCACCGGTCTGAAGGTCTATGGAGAAGGTGAATGGAAGGTGCGCCAGCACGGCTACTCGAAGCGGCGCACGTGGCGTAAAGTCCATCGAGCGCTCAACGCGAATACGGGTCAAGTGCATGCCGCGCTAATGACGAATCAGAATGTGGCTGACGGTGACGCTCTGGCCAAGTTGCTCGACCAGATTCCACGCGAAGAACAAATCGATGATGTCATCGGCGGTGATGGTGCCTACGACACCAAGCCATGCCATGCGGCCATTGCTGCATGCAGTGCTATTCCTTCGATTCCGCCACGCGAGGGTGCCGTTCATTGGCCAGCGGATATGCCCTGTGCGGCGTGGCGTAATGGCGCTTTTGATGTAATTGCCCGTGACGGTCGTCGAGAATGGAAGCAAGACAGTGGCTACCACCGGCGATCGCTTGCCGAGAATGCGATATATCGGCGGTTCAAGACCCTCACCGGCAACTGTCTCTGGGCGCGTCACATCGACTCGCAGAGGCGACCGAGGTCTCCGTTCGCGTCGGCGTCATCAACCGTATGGCGGACCTCGCTCGTCCGCAATCCGTTCGTATCGCTTGAAATTATCCCGTCGCTGCGCGTCCTCACACTCGGTTTATGCAACAACGCCGGCGCGAGGGCTTCGGCACCGCGCTGGCCGCCGAGATCGAGCGTTTCGCGCCCGATCCTGGTGGTGCTGGCCTGCTTCATGCGGATCCTCACGCTAAGCGTCGTGTCTCGTTTTGAGGGCTGGATGCGCTAAACGTCCATCCCTCGGCTGCTGCCCAGCTTCAAGGGCATGCGCACGCACGAGGCGGCGCTGGCCACCGGCGTAGCCCTGCACGGGGTGGCTACCGTGAATTTCGTGATTCCGGCGCTTGACAGCGGCGCGATCGGCGCGCAGGCGGCGGTGCCGGTACGCGAGGGCGACACGCCCGAGACGCTGGCCTCGCGCGTGTTCGAGGCCGAGTCCGTGCTCTATCCGTGCGCGGTGCGCTGGTTCGTCGAAGGGCAATTGCGGCTTGCGGTGGGTCGCGCGGTGCTGGCCGATGGCACCTGCCGCTGGCTGGTCGCGGGTGACAACAACAAACAGGGTAGAAGTGTATGAAGCTGCATAGTTTTTTGATTGGCCAGACCGAAATGCTGCTCGGCGACGTGCTGAAATTTGCGGCCCCGACTGACGCGACCACAAGCCGGTTTTTCCGCGCGCATCCCAAGCTCAGCAATGCTGAGCGCGGCGTGATTGCCGAAGTGGTGTTCGCGGTGCTGCGCCGGAAGATGGAATACTCGCACCTGGCCGAAAGCGGCACCGGCACGCCGGCTCGCCGCCTAACCCTGCTGGGACTGATGCAGACGGTAGGCCGTTCAGCGCTCAAACCCCATGTGTCAGAGGCCGAATGGTCCTGGCTCGACCAGGTTGCCAAGATCGACCCGGCCAGTCTGCCGCTACACGTGCGCACCAACCTACCGGACTGGATCCACCAGGCGCTGTCATATCGCTTCGATGCCGACTGGCTTGCACAGTTCGCGGCAGCTGTTAACTACTCGGCACCCTTGGATTTGCGTGTGAACGTGCAGAAAGCCACCCGCGACCAGGTGCTTGATGCGCTCAAGGCTTCTGGCATCGAGGCCGGCGAGACCCCGTTTGCGCCGAACGGCGTGCGCGTGATCGGTAAGCCGACGCTGACAAAGCTATCGATTTTCCAGGACGGCCTGATCGAGGTGCAGGACGAGGGCAGCCAGCTGCTCTGCTCGTTGATGGCACCGCGTCACGGCGAGATGGTGGTCGACTTTTGCGCTGGCACGGGAGGAAAGACCCTAACGCTGGGCGCAGCGATGCGCTCGACCGGACGCCTCTATGCCTTCGACGTGTCCGAGAAGCGACTGGCTCAGCTCAAGTCACGCCTGGCGCGCAGCGGGCTATCCAGCGTCCACCCGGTGCTGCTTGATAGTGAGCACGACGCCAAGATCAAACGGCTGGCAAGCAAGATCGACCGCGTGCTGGTAGACACGCCCTGCAGCAAGCTGGGCACGCTGCGCCGCAATCCCGACCTTAAATGGTACCAGACGCGCGCCTCAATCGCAGAACTCAGGCCCAAGCAGGACTCGATCCTCGCCAGCGCTGCGCGCTTGGTGAAGCCGGGTGGCCGCTTAGTCTATGCGACCTGCAGCGTGCTGGAAGCCGAGAATGAAGCGATCGTCATGCAGTTTCTGGCTACATATTCCGACTTTGTGCTGGTGCCGGCCAACAAGGTACTGGCCGAGCAGCACATCGCGCTCGATACCGGCGATTATCTGTCGCTGTGGCCGCATCGCCATGCCACCGACGGCTTCTTTGCGGCCGTGCTGGAGCGGCGCGCAAAGCTGACTCCCGCCAAGACCGCGCCGCTAAGGCGGGTCAAAACCATCGAAGCCAGAGCTGACGCTGCGGGCGCGCAACGTCAGTCGATAGACGGTCTTCACGCCAAGTAATGCGTAAATCAGCGCACCACTGTACAGACGCAGGCGACCACGTCTAGGTATGGCCTCGAGTATTCTGGCAAGGACGGCTTCATCTATCCATATCGTCAAGTTTTCCAGGTTGATCAGGGCTCCATTATAGGCCGCCCAATTCCTGACACGGTAGCGTGCCTTCGGTTCACATGTTTTGCGTGTTTCCCTGCGCGTCTTCTTGAAAAAAATCGGGAATGTGCGCCGAAATCTGACTTGATAACAGCGGGTTCGCCACGACCGTTGCGCGTAAACGTCACCGGCTCTCACCAGATTTATGCAACAACGCCACTGACCCAACACGTCGACCGCACGCCAGGCTGAACTGACACACCCCCTTTGGCAAATTCTGGCTCAGTCCTAGCTAAGCCCACCTACCGAGCTCCAGCCCATTAACTAGCGGTGTGCTACCCTTCACCTTTGCAACCACCAGGGTTTGATACCTCGCCCCTTGGGGCAAGGAACTTCATTTGGGGCAGCGCCCCCCGGCCTGGCCGACTTCAGCGAGCAGCTTGCGCGTATACGGATGTGATGGTTCCATGAAAATTTTTCCGACTGCCCCACTCTCGACGATTTCCCCGCCCTGCATCACCACCACCCGGTGCGCCATTGCGCCGATCACTTCCAAGTCGTGGCTGATGAACAGGTAGCCGAGGTTATACCTGCGCTGCAGGTTGGCGAGCAGCTGGAGCACCTGCTGCTGGATCGACACGTCGAGCGCGCTGGTGGGCTCATCGAGCACCAGCACGCTGGGTTCGAGCACCAGCGCGCGGGCGATGGCGATGCGCTGGCGCTGGCCGCCCGAGAACTCGTGCGGGTAGCGATGCAGCACGGTGTGATCGAGTCCAACCTCGCGTAGCACCGCAGTCACGCGCTCGCGCAGCGTGTCGGCGGACAGCTCGGTGCGGTGCAGAGACAGCCCCTCGCCGACGATGCGTTCAATGGTATAGCGTGGCGAGAGCGAGCTGAACGGATCCTGGAACACCACTTGCATGCGTGCGCGCAGGCACCGCGCGTCGGCGCCGCGCCATTTCGCGAGCGGTCGCCCGTCGAATTCGATTTGGCCGGACTCAATGCGCTGTAAGCCGAGCAGGGCCATCGCCAGTGTTGACTTACCCGAGCCCGATTCGCCCACCACCCCGAGCGTCTCGCCCTGCCGCACCGATACGCTAACCTGCCTGACTGCCGTGAAGCGCCCACTGCAAAACCAGCCGGCCAGGCCCGACAATTTCTGCCGAAAGCTGACCGTCACCTCGCGCGCGTCGAGCATCACCGGCGCGGTTGGTAGCACCGGCGTGGCGGTGCGCTGCGGTCGGCTGTTCAGCAGCTTGCGTGTATAGGGATGCTCTGGCGCGGTGAAGATCCGCTCCACTTCGCCGCTCTCCACCAGCCTACCTTTCTCCATCACCGCCACGCGCTGCGCGAAGCGGCGCACCAGGTTCAGGTCATGTGTGATCAGTAGGATCGACATGCCGCGCGTGCGCTCGGCGTCGCGCTGCATGTCCCGCAATAGCTCGACGATCTGCGCTCGGATCGTCACGTCGAGCGCAGTGGTTGGCTCGTCAGCCAGCAACAGGCGTGGTCGGCACGCCAGCGCCATCGCGATCATGGCGCGCTGGCGCTGGCCGCCGGAAAGCTGGTGCGGATAGCTGTCGACGCGCCGTTCGGGCGCAGCGATGCCAGTGTGCCCCAGCAGCGCGATGGCGCGCAAGCGCGCCTCGCGCCTGGACACGCTGTCGTGCAGTACGATGGTCTCGACGATCTGGTCGCCCACCGTGTACAGCGGATTGAGCGCTGTCATCGACTCCTGAAAAATCATCGCGATCTCCGAACCGCGTAGGCCGCGCATCGCGCGGTCGCCGAGCTTACCAAGCTCTCGCCCGTCGAAGTCAATGCGCCCACCCAGCTCGGCGTCGTGCAGCAGGCGTAGGATTGCCAGCGCGGTCACGCTCTTGCCTGAGCCCGACTCACCGACCAGGGCTACGCGCTCACTGCGACCGATCGTCAACGACACGTCGTCGACGGCCAGCGCATCGCCGAAACTCACACGTAGGTGCTTGATCGACAGGAGCGGCTCACCCGGCGCCGCCGCGACGTTGGCACGGTTGGTGCCCGTAACCCCCAAAGGGGCTTGCTGCCCGCTCCCGATGCCTTCCAGCCCCGCTCGGTCCCGTTCGACCGCCTGCTTCGCCGGTTGCTTCGCTCCCTGCTCCGGCTTCATCGCGCACCTCCAGCCGACCGCGCAGTATCCGCCACACGCAAATCGAGCGCGTTGCGAAGCGCATCGCCCATGAAGGTCAGTAACAGCAGCGTGCACACGAGCACGACGAAGGTCGCTAGCGAGATCCACCAGGCGTCTAGATTAGCCTTGCCCTGCGAGAGCAGCTCGCCCAGGCTCGGGGTGGGCGACGGCACGCCCAGGCCGAGGAAGTCGAGGCTGGTCAACGCTAGGATCGAGCCGCTCATGCGAAATGGTAGAAAAGTGATAACGGGCGTCAGGCTGTTAGGTAGCACGTGGTGCCAGATGATCTGCCAGTTCGACAGGCCCATCGCGCGCGCGGCGCGCACGTAGTCCTGGGTGCGGTTGCGCAGGCACTCCGCGCGCACGTAGTCGGCCAGGCCGTTCCAGCTGAACAGCGAGAGCAGTACGATCAGCAGCAGGAAGTTGGGCTCGAAAATCGAGGCGAAGATGATCAGCAGGTAGAGCTCAGGCATTGAGCTCCAGATCTCGATCAGGCGCTGCCCGACGATGTCAATGCGCCCGCCGTAGAAGCCCTGCACCGCGCCGGCCAGGATCCCCAGCACGGTGCTGATCACGGTCAGCACCAGCGCAAATTCAACCGACACGCAGAAGCCGTAAACCAGCCGCGCGAGAAGGTCGCGCCCTTGCGCGTCAGTGCCGAGCCAGTTGTCTCGTGAGGGCGGCGCAGGGTTTGGCAGCGCCGAGAAATAGTTTAACGTTGCATAGGAATAACGGTTCGGCGGGTAGATCGCGAAGTTGCCGGGCGCGTTGATCCGTTTGCGCACGTAAGGATCGAGGTAGTCGGTCTGGGTCGGGAAATCGCCGCCGAAAGCAGTTTCGGCATAGTCCTTGGCGATCGGGAAGTACCAATGGCCCGCGTAGCGCACCACCAGCGGCTTGTCGTTGGACCAGAGCGGAGCGGCTACGCTGATCCCGAAGGCGACCAGGAACACCACAAAGCTCCAGTAGCCCAAGCGCTGGCGGCAAAAGCGCTGCCAGACGCGGCGTTCGGGAGACAGCGAGACATGCACACAGGCGGCGTCAACGGGCGTTGTTGCGTAAATCGAGTGTGAGGACGCCATGGCATCGGACGGGCATAATTCAGGCGATACGAACAGATTGCGGACCTCGCTCGTCCGCAATCTGTTCGTATCGCCTGAATTATGCCCGTCCGATGCCATGGCGTCCTCACACTCGATTTATGCAACAACGCCTATTGTTACGTTTCCCCGGTTGATCAGACCTTCATTATAGGCGGTCCAATTCCTGACACGATAGCGTGCCTTTGGTTCACCTTTCTTGTGTATGTCCTTGCGCATTTTCTTGGCAAAAATTAGGCAGATTACTCTGGAATCTGACTTGATAGGAAGCTGGCCCCGCGACCGTTGCGCGTAAACGCCGCGACCGTTGCGCGTAAACGTCAACGGATCTCGCTCGATTTATGCAACAACGCCGCGTCAACGCTGGAGGAAACGGCGGTTCGGCTCAACTCAGCGCTCCAGTTGGTCGAATTGGATCCGGGAGTCAACCCAGACGTAACAGAGATCGGAAACCAGCTTGGTGACCAGGCTGATCAGCGTGAACAGGTAGAGCGTGCCTAGCACCACCGGGTAGTCGCGGCGGATCGCCGATTCATAGGATAGCAGGCCCAGGCCGTCGAGCGAGAACAGCGTTTCGATCAGCAAGCTACCCGAGAAAAAGACGCTGATGAAGGCGGTCGGAAAGCCCACGATTAGCGGCAACATCGCGTTACGGAATACGTGTTTCCAGAGCACATGCCACTCCGATAGGCCCTTGGCGCGCGCGGTTAACACGTACTGCATGCGGATCTCGTCGAGGAAGGCGTTCTTGGTGAGCATAGTAATCACCGCGAAGCTGCCCACGACCAAGGTCGTGATCGGCAGCACCAGGTGCCAGAGGTAGTCTGTGATTTTGGCACCTAGGCTCAGCTGGTCGAAATTGTCGGAGGTCAGGCCGCGCAGCGGGAACAGAGGCCAGAACGAGCTGCCGCCGAACAGCACAAGCAGTAGCACGCCGAGCACGAAGCCGGGAATCGCGTAGCCGACCAGCACCGCCAGGCTCGAGGCCACGTCGAAAGGCGTGCCATTATAGACTGCCTTGGCGATGCCTAGCGGCACCGAAATTAAGTAGGTCAGCAGGAAGGTCCAGATGCCAATGCTGATCGACACCGGCAGCTTCGAGACCACCAGCGACCAGACGCTTTGGTGATGAGAGTAGCTCTGGCCCAGGTCGCAATGCGCGAAGTGCTCCAGCATCAGTCCATAGCGCTCGATCGGTGGTTTATCAAAGCCGTACAGCGCCTTGAGCTGGGCGAGTTGATGTGGGTCCACACCCGAGTAGACGCGCATGCCGAACGGTGCGTAGCCCTGCTCCGCGCCCTTGCGCAGTTCCTGGATCGCCTGTTCAACCGGGCCGCCCGGCACGAACTGGATCACCGCGAAGGTGATGGTCAACACGCCGAGCAGGGTTGGGATCATCAGCAGCAGACGTTTGAGAATATAGCTCCACATAGACGGATTAACTAGGCGGTGCATGCTGCACACGCTGAAAGGGACGACAAGAACGTCAGGAACGACAGCCACGCGGGCCAGAGTCGTCGAGGCTCGACGCAATTGCGAGGCAGGCTAAGCCATGCGCATGATCATGCGCTCAGCGCCCCGTGGTCGAAGCGGTATGCGCGGCGGGTTTCTCCCACCAGGTCGACACCACCCAGTCCTCCGCTGAATAGTACAACGGCAACGTCGTGGGATAGGCCAGTCGCCGCTGGTAGGCGACCCGGTGCATGGTGCTGTACCACTGCGGCACAACATAGTAGCCGTGCATCAACACCCGGTCGAGCGCGTGAGTAGCGTCAAGCAGTTGCTCGCGCGTCTTCGCCTGCACCAGGGTCTTCAGGATCGCGTCGACAGTCAGCGATTTCAAGCCGATCAGGTTTTCCGAGCCAGTCTGGTCGGCGTAGCGGCTGGCGTAGCGCAGCACCTGCTCACTGCCCGGCACCTGCACGCCCGGGTAGCGGATCGTAGTCATGTCATAGTCGAAGGCGTCGAGACGCTTCTGCAGTAGTGCGAAATCGGCGGTGCGAAAGCACGCCTCGATGCCTAGCTTAGCAAGATTGTGCTGGTAGACGACGACCACCGGCTCCATTGAACCGCCCGAAGCCTCGAGGATCTCGAAGCGGAGAGGCTCGCCGCGCGCGTTGCGCAGCGAGCCGTTTCGATAAGTCCAGCCGGCCGCGGTCAGCAGCGCGCGCGCCTTCAGCAGGTTGGCGCGCAGCGAACCTGGCGAATTCGAATTAGTGGAAGGCTGCTCAGGCATCGGCCCGAACACGGTCGGATCCAGTTGCTTACGCAACGGTTCCAAGATCGCCAGCTCGCCCGCGCCTGGCGTACCGGTGGCCTGTAGCTCGGTATCGGCGAAATAGCTGTTCAGGCGCGTGTAGCCTCCATAGAACAGCTGGCGGTTCAGCCATTCGAAGTCGAAGGCCAGGTCCAGCGCCTCGCGCACGCGCACGTCCTGGAACAGCGACCGGCGTAGGTTCATTATGAAACCCTGCATGCCCGCGCCATTGTGCTGGCGGAATTCGTGCTTGATTAGCTCGCCTTTGTCAAAGCGCTTTCCGATGTCGCGCCGTACCCAGTTGCGTGCGATGTACTCGACCAGCACGTCGTATTCACCAGCCTTGAAGCCCTCCAGACGTGCCACCTCGTCGCCGTAAAGCTTATAGACGATATGCGTGAAATTGTTGGTGCCCACCCGCACCGGCAGGTCGGCCCCCCAATAATGAGAATCGCGACGGTAGGTGATGGTGCGACCGGTGTCGTAGCACTCTATCAAGTAGGGGCCGCTGCCGATCGGCACCTCAAAGGCCAATTGGTCGAACGGCACGTGGCTGCCGTCTGGCCTGGTGCCCCACTTGCGGGAGAACACCGGGATGGCACCGGCGGTGAGCGGCAACTCGCGATCTGCGCGCGCAAACTCGAAGCGGATGGTGGCCGCGGAGACCACCACCGCGCGCTTGATCTCGGCGAAATAAGCCGCGTACTGCGGCGTGGCCTGCGGGCTCTTGAGCGTGTCGAAGGAATACTTGACGTCATCGGCTGTGACCGCGTCACCGTTCGAGAAGCGCACGCGGGGATTGAGATGGAAGGTAGCCGAAAGCTGGTCCGGCGCGATCGTCACGTCGTCAGCCAGCAAACCATAGGCGCTGGCCGGTTCGTCGAGGCTTCCCATCATCAGACTCTCGAACAACAGGCCGATACCAGGCGCGGGATTGCCACGCAGTGTGAACGGGTTGAACTTATCGAAAGTGGTGAGTCGGTTCGGGTTGGCCAGCACCAAGGTACCGCTCTTAGGCGCGTCCGGGTTCACGTAGTCGAAATGCTTGAAGCCGGGTGGATATTTCGGCTCGCCATATTGCGCGATCGCATAGACGGCATGGGCAGGAGGCGCAGTAGTCACGGCGAACAAGGCCAGCAAGGCGGCGATGGCGGCATGCAGGGTGCGGCAAAGCGCAGCGGCCCGGAACGACGGAATCGGCATGAAGGTAAAATCGCTCGTGGTTCGTTGGCGGTGTCGCGCATTCTACCGAGTGCGGCGGCACCAATTTTTCTGGACCTAAATTTTGTTTATCAACAATTCGTGATCTTGAAATTTGAAAATCATCACATCATACGGGCGTTGTTGCATAAATCGAGCGAGATCCGTTGACGTTTACGCGCAACGGTCGCTGGGCCAGTCTCCTATCAAGTCAGATTCCAGAGTAACTGCCTAATTTTTGCCAAGAAAATGCGCAAGGACATACACAAGACAGGTGAGCCGAAGGCACGCCACCGTGTCAGGAATTGGGCGGCCTATCATGAAGGCTTGATCAACTGGGGGAACGTAACAATATGGATAGATAAAGCAGTTTTTGCCAGAATATCCGATTCTATACCCACACGTGGTCGCCAGTGTCTATACGGCGATACGCTGATTCAGGCATTACTTGGCGTGAAGACCGTCTATCGACTGACGTTGCGCGCCCTGCAAGGTTTCACCCAAAGTCTGCGTGACCTGGCCTTCCCGAGCTTGCCGGTGCCGAATTACACCACGCTCTGTCGCCGGGCAAAAACGCTTGATGTCGAACTGCCGATCCTTCGTGACAATGAACCAGATCCATCTGGTTGTCGACAGCACCGGTCTGAAGGTCTATGGAGAAGGTGAATGGAAGGTGGCGCCAGCACGGCTACTCGAAGCGGCGCACGTGGCGTAAAGTCCATCTCGCGCTCAACGCGAATACGGGTCAAGTGCATGCCGCGCTAATGACGAATCAGAATGTGGCTGACGGTGACGCTCTGGCCAAGTTGCTCGACCAAATTCCACGCGAAGAACAAATCGATGTTATCGGCGGTGATGGTGCCTACGACACCAAGCCATGCCATGCGGCCATTGCTGCACGCAAGTGCTATTCCTTCGATTCGGCCACGCGAGGGTGCCGTTCATTAGCCAGCGGATATGCCCGGTGCGGCGTGGCGTAATGGCGCGGTTGATGCAATTGCCCGTGACGGTCGTCGAGAATGGAAAAAAGACAGTGGCTACCACCGGTGATCGCTTGCCGAAAATGCGCTTTATCGGTTTAAGACGCTCACCGGCGACTGTCTCTAGGCGCGTCACATCGATTCGCACGGGACCGAGGTCGCCGTTCGCGTCGGTGTAATCAACCGCATGGCGGACCTCGCTCCTTTGCAATCCGTTCGTATCGCCTGAAATTATGCCCGTCGATGCCATTGCGTCCTCGCGCTCGATTGATGTCACAACGCCTCTGAAACGGTTCGTTGCCGAAAATGCAAAACGCCTGCGGTTGATCCGTCTGCCCGGCTACTGCACTGAACTGCATCCAAACGAACTGCTCAATCAGGATGTCAAGATGAACGTGCTGGACAAGAGTCGACCGGGACCAGCAAGGCGGACATGATCGGGGCGGTTTGCTGGCAGAAAGAGCCGCATCTGATTCGCAATTAGTTCAAGGAAAAGATGCAAGTTATGCCGCCTCATAATAACCCCATATTTGTCCAACCTACCAGTATAGTAGTGGTCGGAAAATGCCGGCACCGGCACGTATTCCAGCTTGTTCATGGGCGCGCACTCATCGATATGTCCGATCATCCGATTATAGACTGGCCCGCCTGGAGCGTCTCGCCGCCGGGTCGCTACGTGCTCGAGTGGGAACAGGCCCAGCTCGACCGCGTGGTGTCCGACGTGTTCGGCTTTCATGCTTTGCAGCTAGGTCTGCCTCAACTCGATTCCCTGCGCGAGAACCGGATGCCCGGTCGCGGTCTCGTGCTGGACCCGGCCAGCGTCCCCAGCGCACCGTTCCGCTATCCCTGTGCGGGCGGCTACCCGGTCGGCCCGCATCATGCGCCGACCGGGTGCAGCATGGTTTGGTGCGACTTGCACGAGCTTCCGTTTGAAGCGCAGAGCATCGACCTGATCGTGATGCCGCACACGCTGGAGTTCACCGCTGACCCGCTCGACCTGCTGCGCGAGGTCGAGCGGGTACTGATGCCGGAAGGCCGGCTGGTGATCACGGGCTTCAATTCGCTGAGCTTGTGGGGTGCCCGGCAGTCGGTCGGGCGCATCGCCAACCGGCCCTTCGTGCCGGTCGCTCGTGACCCGATCGCTTTCATCCGCCTCAAGGACTGGATAAAGCTGCTCGGCTTCGACATCGAACGCGGTCGCTTCGGCTGCTACCGTCCGCCGCTGGCCACCGACAAGTGGATGGCGCGCTATGCTTTCATGGAGGCCGCCGGAGACCGCTGGTGGCCGATCTTCGGCGCGGTCTACATGGTCACCGCGGTCAAGCGCGTGCGCGAGATGGGGCTGGTAGGCCCGATCTTGGTCCGCAAGCCTGTGCGGGCACCCGGCTTCGCGACCGCCTCTACCCCCACCACCCATCAAGAGCATTCATGACGTTGCAATCGATCGATATCTATACCGACGGTGCTTGCAAGGGTAATCCCGGCCCCGGCGGCTGGGGTGCCCTGCTGCGCTTTGGCGCCCAGGAACAGGAACTGTTCGGCGGCGAGGCTGGCACCACCAACAACCGTATGGAGCTGCTGGCCGTGATCAAAGCACTCGAGGCGCTTAAGCGCCGCTGCCACGTGGTCGTGCACACCGATTCACAATACGTGCAAAAAGGCATCAGCGAGTGGATCCACGGCTGGAAGAAAAAAGGCTGGGTGACCACAACGAAGACGCCGGTCAAGAACGACGATCTCTGGAAGCGGCTCGACGAGCTGGTGTTCGGCCATGAGATCGAATGGCGCTGGGTCAAAGGCCATACAGGCCACGCCGAGAACGAACGCGCAGACGCGCTCGCCAACCGCGGCGTCGAAGCGCTGTCGAAGCAGGCCTGAGTAGCCCACGCGCCGCTGCCCCCTCGCCTTTACCGTCCTCCCTCGACCTCCGAGCTGGCTATATTGAAGAACGGTGTTGTTGTATAAATCGAGCGAGATCCGTTGCGCGTAAACGTCAACGAGCTTTCGCTCGATTTATGCAACAACGCCCATCAGAATGTTGCTGACGGTGACGCTCTCGCCAAGTTGCTGGACCAGATTCCACGCGAAGAACAAATCGCTGTCATCAGCGGCGACGGTGCCTACGACACCAGGCCATGCCGGCCATTGCTGCACGCAGTGCTGTTCCTTCGACTCCGCCACGCGAGGCTGCTGCTCATTGGCCAGCGGATACGCCCGGTGCGGCGTGGCGTAACGGCGCGGTTGATGCAATTGCCCGTGACGGTCGCCGAGAATGGAAGAAAGACAGTTGCTACCACCGGTGATTGCTTGCCGAGAATGCGATGTATCGGTTCAAGGCGCTCACCGGAAACTGTCTCTGGGCGGGTCACATCGACGCGCAGGCGATCGAGGGTGCCGTTCGCATCGGCGTCATCAACCGCATGGCGGACCTCGCTCATCCGCAATCCGTTCGTATCGCCTGACATTATGCCCGTCAATGTCATTGCGTCCCCTCGCTCGATTTATGCAACAACGCCTTTCGCGTGAAAGCTGGTCGAGCAACTTGGCCAGAGCGTCACCGTCAGCCACATTCTGATGCGTCATTATTGATCCGAAATTCGTAATCTTGAAATTAACAAATCGACTCCCACGTGATGGGCATGGAAAAACGAGACATGAGGGACGATTTTCCAATTTCAAGATTACAAATTGCGGATCAAGATCCAGGACATTCCTTTACCCGGAGCATCATCATGAAACGTATTACCGCCATCATCAAACCGTTCAAGCTCGACGAAGTTCGCGAAGCGCTAGCCGAGGTCGGCCTAACGGGCCTTACCGTGACCGAAGTGAAGGGGTTCGGTCGCCAGAAGGGTCATACCGAGCTCTATCGTGGTTCCGAATACGTGGTCGACTTCCTACCCAAGATGAAGATCGAGGTGGTGGTGGCAGCCGACCAAGTCGATCAGGTGATCGACGCTGTGATCGGTGCGGCGCGCACTGGTAAGATCGGAGACGGCAAGATCTTCGTGTCCGACGTCGAGCGCGTAATCCGCATCCGCACCGGCGAAGAGAACAAAGCGGCGGTCTGAGTGCCGCATTTTTCGCGGTTTGCGTCCTGCAAGCCGGTTGCGTCATGCCAGGTTCCACCAAGCCATTGTCATTGACGGTAAGAACTCGGTTCAAAAGGCGTTGTTGCATAAATCGAGCGCGAGGACGCAATGGCACCGACGTGTGTTGCGCGAAGTGTGAGCTATACGAGGAGAGTACATCCCATTGGTCAGCGTATTGCATGCCAGTTCGCGACTTAACGTCGAGGGCGCTCTTTTGAGCTTGTGGTCAATTGACCACAAGCTCAATCCCTCGTTTTACCAACAAGCGATTCGCATACGTTCTTCAGGGTGCAGTTGTTAGTACATTCTTTTTGCCATAGACGCAATTTACTGGTTGGCGAAGGTGTTGCACTTTAGATTTGAGGCCGTCGATTATATTTTTAAGATATCTGGGCGGCACGGTGGAGAAGTTCCATGATGCGGAGCGACGAAGCGATTCAGTTACAATACGTATCCACTGGATAGCAGCAGTAACAGGCCTGGTTTTTGCGCGACTGACCGGGTAGTACCGGCATCGCCCCCACAAGTTAGCTTCTGACTGGGCGCGAGGAGCATTGCGGATCGCGCCGCGGTGCGAGCGGGCTGGACCCCCGGAAGGGGTAACGGGCTAACGGTACCGGAGGCTTTCGGCCCCGACAACGCCCAATGGTTGGCCAACCATGATAAAGGCCGTTGCGGGTAATCCCAAAGTGCGGAGAAAATCTCGCGATTTGCGGCACATTGAAGAAGCAAGCAGATGAAGAACAAACTCTTGACCGAAGCCTCAATCCTGCAGATGAGCGAGAAAGATTACATGAACGACGATCAGCTCGCGTTCTTCAAAAATCGACTTGAACAGTTGCAGGCAGAAATCCTCCGCAATGCGGGCCAGACGACTGAGAACTTGCGTGAAACGGTCATCGTTCCGGATCCTGCTGATCGCGCGACGATCGAAGAGGAACACGCGCTCGAGCTGCGCACGCGCGATCGCGAGCGTAAGCTGCTCAAAAAAGTCCAGCAGTCGCTCGCGCGCATCGATTCTGGCGAATATGGCTGGTGCGAGGAAACCGGAGAACCGATCGGCATTCCCCGTCTGATCGCGCGCCCGACGGCCACCCTCTCGCTGGAAGCCCAGGAGCGCCGCGAGCTACGCCAGAAGCTGTTCGGCGACTGATCCGCCCGGCTTTGGGCATTTTCGCTCGTGATATCGCCGCGCTTAGGGCGTTGTTGCATAAATCGAGTGTGAGGATGCAATAGCATCGACGGGCATAATTTTAGGCAATACGAACGGATTGCCTGAAATTATGCCCGTCGATGCTATTGCATCCTCACACTCGATTTATGCAACAACGCCCAACAACGCCCAACAACGCCACAAATACCCCAAAACAGCATGCTGCACCGCAACAGTTGTGTAAAATTCGTCGTGTTTCGTTATACCGCACCACGTTTCAATCTCTTCGGATGGATTCTCCATCCATTGGGACGCTCATTTTTGCATTTGACTTTCGAGGTTTGATACCCCCCCTTTGGGGGCGAGGAACTTCATCCGCCCAAAACCGGAGTCCGAGCCATGTCCGCTCCCATCAACCTCTCGCAGGTCGCTCCCACGCTGAAAGCCGAAATTCTCGCGGAAGCGCTGCCGTACATCCGTCGCTACCACGGTAAGACCGTGGTGATCAAATATGGCGGCAATGCGATGACGGAAGAGCGCCTCAAGCAAGGCTTCGCGCGCGACGTAATCCTGCTGAAGCTGGTCGGCATCAATCCGGTTATCGTCCACGGGGGCGGACCGCAGATTGACACGGCGCTCAAGAAAATCGGCAAGCAGGGCACCTTCATCCAGGGCATGCGCGTCACCGACGAGGAAACCATGGAAGTGGTGGAGTGGGTGCTCGGCGGCGAAGTTCAGCAGGACATCGTCACTTTGATCAACCATTGTGGTGGCCAAGCGGTCGGCCTGACGGGCAAAGACGGCGGCTTGATCCACGCGCGCAAGCTAATGATGCCGAATCGAGACAATCCAGGTCAGTATATTGACATCGGCCAGGTGGGCGAGGTCGAGGCGATCAACCCAGCGGTAGTCAAGGCGCTGCAGGACGACGCTTTCATCCCCGTAATCTCGCCGATCGGCTTCGGCGAGGATGGGCTATCATACAATATTAATGCCGACCTGGTGGCCGGTAAGCTGGCCACTGTGCTGAGCGCCGAGAAGCTCGTCACGATGACCAACATCCCTGGCGTGATGGACAAGCAGGGCAACTTGTTGATCGATCTCTCGGCGCGCGAGATCGACGCGCTGTTCCAGGACGGGACAATCTCGGGCGGCATGCTACCGAAGATCTCCTCAGCACTAGACGCAGCCAAGAGCGGCGTGCAGTCAGTGCACATCGTTGACGGTCGTATCGAGCACTCGGTGCTGCTCGAAATCCTCACAGAGCAGCCGTTCGGCACAATGATCCGCTCACATTGAGGGGGGCATATTCCTCTCCGGCCCGACGCGCCAGTCGCCAGCGGCTCTGTCCCTGGCGCAAACCTCGTACGCCGGCCCCCCACCTCCGGCACCCCCTGGTCGGTCCCCGCCCGGTCTCTGGCTGTTCGAACTCGATAACACGTTCTACCACGCCTCGCACGCAGTCTTCCCGGCGATCACAACACGGCGATATGTGAGGCACGCTGCAGGTCGCCCGGGCCCGTGCCGATCACCTGCGTACTTATTATGTATTAATAATAAGTGAACTTGAATCAAGTTGCATAACGAATTGGTCTGTGCGGCGTTGTTGCATAAATCGAGTGTGAGGACGCAATAGCAACAACGCCATCCTTCGTGACAACGAACCGATCTCTCTGGTTGTCGACAGCACCGGTCTGAAGGTCTATGGAGCAGGTGAGTGGAAGGGGTGCGCCAGCACGGCCACTCGAAGCGGCGCACGTGGCGTAAAGTCCATCTCGCGCTCAACGCGAATACGGGGCAAGTGCATGCCGCGCTAATGACGAATCAGAATGTGGCTGACGGTGACACTCTGGCCAAGTTGC
Organism: Burkholderia sp.; assembly: GCA_040954445.1. Taxonomy (GTDB): domain Bacteria; phylum Pseudomonadota; class Gammaproteobacteria; order Burkholderiales; family Burkholderiaceae; genus Burkholderia; species Burkholderia gladioli_A. The sequence continues at coordinate 703,643 of CP144361.1, forward strand.
TCGACCAGATTCCACGCGAAGAACAAATCGATGTCATCGGCGGTGACGGTGCCTACGACACCAAGCCATGCCATGTGGCCATTGCTGCACGCAGTGCTATTCCTTCGATTCCGCCACGCGAGGGTGCCGTTCATTGGCCAGCGGATATGCCCGGTGCGGCGTGGCGTAATGGCGCGGTTGATGCAATTGCCCGTGACGGTCGGCGAGAATGGAAGCAAAACAGTCGCTACCACCGGCGATCGCTTGCCGAAAATGCGATGTATCGGTTCAAGACCCTCACCGGCAACTGTCTCTGGGCGCGTCACATCGACTCGCAGGCGACCGAGGTCTCCGTTCGCGTCGGAGTCATCAACCGTATGGCGAACCTCGCTCGTCCGCAATCCGTTCGTATCGCCTGCAATTATGCCCATCGATGCCATTGCGTCCTCGTGCTCGATTTATGCAACAACGCCCCTTTAGATATACGTCAGCCGGCCTCAGACGATCGGCGCGTCTTCCTTGCGCCAGACGCAGGTACCCTTGACCGACTTGTCGAGATCGTCGAGCTGCGCCAGGTGTTCGGCCAGTTCTTCTTGGCTGGCGGACAGCACTGGCAGCGCCAGCATGGCCAGCGAAAGTCGTGCCGTGTCGTTCGCGCCGGCCTCGTCAGTGCCATCATCGCGGGGCATGTCGATCACCAGGCTCTCCTGGCCCCGTGTCATCGCCAGGTAGACCTCGGCGAGCAGCTCCGAGTCGAGCAATGCGCCGTGCAGCGTGCGGTGCGCGTTGCTGATGCCGAACCGACCGCACAGCGCGTCGAGCGAATTGCGCTTTCCGGGGAACATCTGCTTGGCCTGTACCAGCGTATCGATCACGCCGTCGCAGTGCTGGTTGAGTGGCGGCAGGCCCACGCGTTCGAACTCGGCGTCGATAAAGCCGATGTCAAAGGGCGCGTTGTGGATAATCAGCTCGGCGCCGCGCACGAAATCGCAGATTGCATGGGCGACTTCGGCAAACTTCGGCTTGTCGCTGAGGAATTCGGTGGTCAGGCCGTGCACGGCCAGCGCGCTCGGATTGCTGTCGCGCTCTGGATTCAAGTAGAAATGCAGGTTGTTTCCAGTCATCCGGCGGTTGAGCATTTCCACGCAGCTGATTTCGATGATGCGATCACCAGTGCGTGTGTTCAGACCGGTGGTTTCCGTATCGAGGATGATCTGGCGCATGGGTGTTCTTAAGGCGTTGTTGCATAAATCGAGCAGGGGACGCAATGACGACGGGCATAATTTCAGGCGATACGAACGGATTGCGGACGAGCGAGGTCCGCCATACGGTTGATGACGCGCCGACGCGAATGGAGACCTCGGTCGCCTGCGAGTCGAGGTTACGCGCCCAGAGACAGTGGCCGGTGAGAATCTTGAACCGATACATCGCATTCTCGGTAAGCGATCTCCGGTGGTAAAAACTGTCTTGCTTCCATTCTCGCCGACCGTCACGGGCAATTGTATCAACCGCGCCATTACGTCACGCCGCACCGAGCATATCCGCTGTCCAATGAGCGGCACCTTCGCGTAGCGGAATCGAAGGAATAACACTGCGTGCAGCAATGGCTGCATCGCATGGCTTGGTGTCGTAGGCACTGTCACCGCCGATGACATCGATTTGTTCTTCGCGTGGAATCTGGTCAAGTAACTTGGCCAGAGCGTCACCGTCAGCCACATTCTGATTCGTCATTAGCGCGGCATGCACTTGACCCGTATTCGCGTTGAGCTGGAGATGAACTTTACACCACGTGCGCCGCTTCGAGTAACCCGTGCTGGCAACCCCTTCCACTCACCTTCGCCATAGACCTTCAGACCAGTGCTGTGGCGTTGTTGCATAAATCGAGCGTGAGGACCGCAATGAAACGGATTGCGGACCTCGCTCGTCCGCAATCTGTTCATATCGCCTGAAATTATTGATCCGAAATTCGTGATCAATATGCCCGTCGATGCCATTGCATCCTCGCGCTCGATTTATGCAACAACACCGGTGCTGTCGACAACCAGATGGATCAGTTCGTTGTCGAGAAGGATCGGCAGTTCGACATCAAGCGTTTTTGCACGGCGACAGAGCGTGGTGTAATTCCGCACCGGTAAGCCTCTGGAAGGCCAGATCGCGCAGACTTTGGGTGTGAAACCTTGCAAGGCGCGCAACTTCAGTCGATAGACCGTCTTCACGCCAAGTAATGCCTGAATCAGCGTATCGCCGTATAGACACGGGCGACCACGTGTGGGTATGGCGTCGGGTATTCTGGCAAGGACGGCTTCATTTATCCATATCGTCACGTTCTCCCAGTTGATCAGGCCTTCATTATAGGCCGCCCAATTCCTGACACGGTAGCGTGCCTTCGGCTCACCTTTCTTGTGTATATCCTTGCGTATTTTCTTGGAAAAAATTAGGCAGTTACTCTGGAATCTGACTTGATAGGGATCTGGCTCCGAGACTGTTGTGCGTAAACATCAATGGATCTCGCTCGATTTATGCAACAACGCCGATTCCACGCGAAGAACAAATCGATGTCATCGGCGGTGACGGTGCCTACGACACCAAGCCATGCCATGCGGCCATTGCTGCACGCAGTGCTATTCCTTCGATTCCGCCACGCGAGATTCCGCCACGCGAGGGTGCCGCTCATTGGCCAGCGGATATGCCCGGTGCGGCGTGGCGTAATGGCGCGGTTGATGCAATTGCCCGTGACGGTCGTCGAGAATGGAAGCAACACAGTGGCTACCACCGGCGATCGCTTGCCGAGAATGCGATGTATCGGTTCAAGACCCTCACCGGCCACTGTCTCTGGGCGCGTCACATCGCCGCGCAGGCGACCGAGGTCGCCGTTCGCGTCGGCGCGTCATCAACCGCATGGCGGACCTCGCTCGTCCGCAATCCGTTCGTATCGCCTGAATTATGCCCGTCTGATGCCATGGCGTCCTCACGTTCGATTTATGCAACAACGCCAATCGAAGGAATAGCACTGCGTGCAGCAATGGCCGCATGGCATGGCTTGGTGTCGTAGGCACCGTCACCGCCGATGACATCGATTTGTTCTTCGCGTGGAATCTGGTCGAGCAACTTGGCCAGAGCGTCACCGTCAGCCACATTCTGATTCGTCATTAGCGCGGCATGCACTTGACCTGTATTCGCGTTGAGCGCGAGATGGACTTTACGCCACGTGCGCCGCTTCGAGTAGCCGTGCTGGCGCACCTTCCATTCACCTTCTCCATAGACCTTCAGACCGGTGCTGTCGACAACCAGATGGATCGGTTCATTGTCACGAAGGATCGGCAGTTCGACATCAAGCGTTTTTGCCCGGCGACAGAGCGTGGTGTAATTCGGCACCGGCAAGCTCGGGAAGGCCAAATCGCGCAGACTTTGGGTGAAACCTTGCAGGGCGCGCAAGGTCAGTCGATAGACGGTCTTCACGCCAAGTAATGCCTGAATCAGCGTATCGCCGTATACACACGGGCGACCACGTGTGGGTATGGCATCGGGCATTCTGGCAAGGACGGCTTCATCTATCCATATTGTTACGTTCCCCCGGCTGATCAGGCCTTTATTATAGGCTGCCCAATTCCTGACACGGTAGCGTGCCTTCGGCTCACCTTTCTTGTGTATGTCCTTGCGCATTTTCTTGGCAAAAATTAGGCAGTTACTCTGGAATCTGACTTGATAGGAGGCTGGCCCCGCGACCGTTGCGCGTAAACGTCAACGGATCTCGCTCGATTTATGCAACAACGCCACGCGAATGACATCTTCGGTTGGTCCGGTATCTGATCGTGCAACAGCATACGAATTTGTACTGTCTGCCATTCACTCATGGCTCGGCTTGGGTTCACCGCTCTCCGCCGCTCGACTTGTCCCGCAATCCAGCCACACCTTCGCTGGTATAGCGCTTGCAAATATGAAAACGCCCGTGCTCGACAAGTTCGTATGCACGGCAATCTCATTGTCCAGCCGAGCATGCGCAGATGGATCACCTGACGTCACCGCGCTTCACGTACATCACGAGGAAGCGATCTCATGTCTCGTTCTTCCATCTCCCTCATATGCGGGTCGATTTGCCAATTACAAAATCACGAATTGCGAATCAATATGCAACCATGCCCATGGACACGTACGCATTCGATTTGACTGATCTTGATCAGCGGACCACCTTCTTCTTACCGAAAGTGCAAGTAATGTAGTACTGCTGCACGATGGACAGTAGGTTATTGACCACGTAGTACAGCACTAGGCCGGCCGGGAAAAGAAGAACATCACCGAGAATGCGATCGGCATAAACATCATCATCTTGGCTTGGACAGGGTCCGGAGGCGTCGGATTCAGGCGCGTCTGCAAAAACATCGAACTGGCCATCAGAACCGGAAGGATGAAGAACGGATCGGGCTGTGACAGATCGTGGACCCAGAGAATCCAGGGGGTGCCGCGCATTTCCACCGAAGCCAATAGCACCCAGTACAGCGAGATGAACACCGGGATCTGGATCACCACCGGCAGGCAGCCGCCGAATGGGTTAACCTTCTCCGTCTTGTAAAGCTCCATGAGCGCTGCATTCATTTTCTGTGGATCGCTTTTTAGGCGGTCGCGCAGCGCCTGCATGCGTGGCGTGATTTCCTTCATGCGCGCCATCGACTTGTAGCTAGCAGCCGATAGCGGGAAGAAAACGGCCTTGATCAGCAGCGTGAGCAGCACGATCGACCAGCCCCAGTTGTCCACGTAACCATAGATCTTCTGCAGCAGCCAGAATAGCGGTTTAGCGATAATCGTCACCCAGCCATAATCCTTGACTAGGTCGAGGCCCGGGGCGATGCTTTCCAGCACGCGCTCCTCTTCTGGGCCGGCGAACAGGCGCGCCGAAACATCGACCGCCTGGCCCGGCTCGATAGTCTTTACCTGCTCTTTCACGCCCACGCGGTACAGAGACGGATCAATCTTCTCGACATAGATGTCGCGCTTGACGCCCTGCTCTGGAATCCAGGCTGACGCGAAGTAATGTTGGACCATCGCTACCCAGCCGTTGTCCGCCCATCTGACGTATTCCGCCTTGTTCTTGTCGATGTCGCTGAAGGTGATCTTCTGGAAGTGCTTCTGGTCGGTATAGACGGCTAGCCCGAGGAAGGTGTGCGAAAACAGCTGTGTTTCCACCGGCGTGCTGTCGCGCACGGTTTCCATGTAGACGGTCGGCGTGACCCGGGCCATGCCGACGTTGTCGATCTTGGTATCGACGCCGATCACGTAGCTTCCACGCGTGAAGGTATAGGTCTTCACTACCTTCACGCCGCCCTTTTCCTGCGACTCGAAGGACAGTTTCATGCTGTCCTGGCCGGTCAACAGCCCGCTCGGATTCCCCACTGCTGGCGTGTACACGTCATTGTGGTTCGGGAAGTTACCGCCCGCCAAGCCGGTACGCGCCAGGTAGATATGATCCTTGGTGTGGTCGAACAGCGTGACGAACAGGTCGGGCTGCTTTCCGTCGTTTTCCTTCTTGAGCATCAGCTTTGCCAGCGTGCCGCCGTGTGTATCAATCTCGCCTTCATAAACGTCGGTCGAAAACTTAACAAGCTGCGCCTGGGCGGTCAGAGCGGAGGAATCGGGTACCGTGGTCGAGGCAACCGCCGGGGCACCGTTGCTCGAATCGGTAGAGGAGGCACCGGTGGTCTGCGTGACGTTTGAGACGAACATCGACTGGCGTCCATGAGCACGTTGCCAGTTGTCATACAGCATGACCGTTGACATGAAGAAGATCACCCATAAAACGGTGCGTTTGATATCCATGCGTTGTCTCAGAGTCGATGGGACGGCGCTACAGAGTCGTGGCTGGTGCAAAGACCGGAAACGGGCCGATGGTACTAGATCGATGCCGCCGGCAGAAAAAGGATGGCAGCGGCACAGGCGTCTCGCGGCAAAGCAGGTGCCGCGCGTGACACCATGACACTGGATTGCTTCGCGCGCGTAATCCGAACAGGAAGGGTAAAAACGGCAACGCCTTCCGAGGAAAGAACTCACGGCAGCCTTATAGAAACGCAGCAACCCGATTAAAACTGTTTGCATAATAGCAGTCGGCAATCTATACACACGCCGTGTGGACGGACATATCCTCCGAATGCATCCGGCCCGTACTACTTTGTAGGGAAAGCTCAGTCCACTACAGGCTTCGAGAGCCCGCGTCGGACAACTTCGCGCCCCGCCTGATCTAGTAGCTCGCAGATTTCGCACGCGCACAATGCGACGAGCGGAACGGACGTCGCGCTCGGCATAGTCTTCACGTCAAAGCGCGTATACAGCCGCAGTAACAAGTCCCAGCCGGCGAACTGGGTATAGCGACGGCGAAATGCCTCGCGGGCGAGACGCTTCACCAGGTTGCGCGTAACCGCGCGCGGCGCATACTTCTTGCCGATCACCAAGCCCAGACGCGCGTCGCCGCCCGTCGGCTTGCCGTAGATTACGAAGTGGGCACCGCGCCGCCAAGGCCTCAACCTAAAAATGGATGAGAACTCATGCGTTTTCAGAAGCCGCGCGGTTTTTGGGAAGGTCGCGCCCACCAGCAACGGATCGATACCAGATCCGGCGACTGCATTGCTTGCAACGCTGCGCACTGCGTATCGACCAGCCTTAGATGGCCAGGCGCTTTCGACCCTTCGCACGACGTGTGTTAATGATCTTGCGACCACCCGCCGTCTTCATGCGGACACGAAAACCGTGGGTACGCTTGCGACGCGTGACGGAAGGTTGGTAGGTGCGTTTCATGTGGCTCTCACTTGGATAAGCATATCGGTAATCAGGGACTGCGTGCCCGATTCTTCAAGCCACCGGGCAAACGTAACCCCAAAAAGCGAGGATTTGTTTTCTCAAAAACTGTCATTTGAACCGTTTTTCTGTAAATGGTCAATCTCTTCGCGTGGATCCTCCAGGGCCTCTGCATGGAGACTTTTATTCGGTCGTTGTTGCATAAAGCGAGTGTGAGGATGCAATAGCATCGACGGGATAATTTCAGGCGATACGAACGGATTGCGGACGAGCGAGCTCCACCCCCATACGGTTGATGACGCCGACGCGAATGGAGACCTCGGTCGCCTGCGCATCGATGTGACGCGCCCAGAGACAGTTTCCGGTGAGGGTCTTGAACCGATACATCGCATTCTCTGCAAGCGATCGCCGGTGGTAGCCACTGTCTTGCTTCCATTCTCGACGACCGGCACTGGCAATTGCATCAACCGTGCCATTACGCCACGCCACACCGGGCATATCCGCTGGCCAATGAGCGGCACCTTCGCGTGGCGGAATCGAAGGAAATAGCACTGCGTGCAGCAATGGCCGCATGGCATGGCTTGGTGTCGTAGGCACCGTCACCGCCGCTGACATCGATTTGTTCTTCGCGTGGAATCTGGTCGAGCAACTTGGCCAGAGCGTCAGCGTCAGCCACATTCTGATTCGTCATTAGCGCGGCATGCACTTGACCCGTATGCGCGTTGAGCGCGAGATGGACTTTACGCCACGTGCGCCGCTTCGAGTAGCCGTGCTGGCGCACCTTCCATTCACCTTCTCCATAGATCTTCAGACCGGTGGTGTCGACAACCCGATGGGTGGTGTCGACAACCCGATGGATCGGTTCATTGTCACGAAGGATCGGCAGTTCGACATCAAGCGTTTTGCCCGGCGACAGAGCGTGGTGTAATTCGGCACCGGCAAGCTCGGGAAGGCCAGATCGCGCAGACTCTGTGGGTGAAACCTTGCAGGACGCGCAACGTCCGTCGATAGACTGTCTTCACGCCAAGTAATACCTGAATCAGCGTATCGCCGTATAGACACGGGCGACCACGTGTGGGTATGGCATCGGGTATTCTGGCAAGGACGGCTTCATCTATCCATATTGTTACGTTCCCCCGGTTGATCAGGCCTTCATTATAGGCCGCCCAATTCCTGACACGGTAGCGTGCCTTCGGCTCACCTGTCTTGTGTATGTCCTTGCGCATTTTCTTGGAAAAAATTAGGCAGTTACTCTGGAATCTGACTTGATAGGGATCTGGCCCCGAGACTGTTGCACGTAAACATCAATGGATCTAGCTCGATTTATGCAACAACGCCTTATTGATCCGAAGTTCGTTATCTTGCAATTGGCAAATCGTCCCTCATGTCTCGTTTTTCTATGCCCTTCACATAAAAAACGATTTTCCAATTTCAAGATAACGAACTTCGGATCAATAAGGCTGAGAATAGGGTTGTAAACCGCAACCCTAGATTTGCTGATTTTTTATTTCAATGAGTTGTGTGTTTCTTGCAACAACGCCCAAGAATGCGGTAGGAAACACAAGCTCATGACCGACATCGCGAACAGCAGCCATGCCACACGCCGTGTGTGACGGCATTGCTGCTCGCTATATAGTGGACTACACCTGTTTCCGTCGCCATGCGCGTCTCCTGGGAGAGGAGACTCAGCGCAGGCCAAGCACGTCCTGCATATTGAACAGCCCGGTCGGCTTGTCGGCCAGGAAGCGCACAGCGTGCATCGAACCCTGCGTATACGAGGCACGGTTCGATGACTTGTGGGTGATCTCGATGCGTTCGCCGATTCCGGCGAACAGCACTGTGTGATCGCCGACGATGTCGCCGCCGCGGATCGCTGTGAAGCCGATCGTCGACGGAGCGCGCGGGCCGGTCTCGCCGTGGCGGTCGTAGACTGCGCAATCCTCGAGTTTGTAACCCAGCGCGGCGGCTACAGTCTCGCCCATCATCAGTGCAGTGCCCGAGGGCGCATCAACCTTGTGGCGATGGTGCGCCTCGAGGATCTCGATGTCGTAGCCCCGTGCGAACTGCCGGGCGGCAAATTCGAGCAGCTTCAGTGTGACATTTACGCCCACGCTCATGTTCGCCGAGAACACGATGCTAATTTGACTGGCTGCCTCGTGCAACTGTGCTTTCTGCGCCTCGCTAAAGCCGGTGGTGCCGATTACCAGCTTAACGCCGTGACGGCGCGCCGCATCGAGATAACCGATCGTGGTGTCAGGCCGCGTGAAGTCGATCAGGTAGTCAGCCTCGACGAACACGCGCTCGGCGTCGTCGCTGATGGCGACGCCGGTCGGCTTTCCGAGGAAGGTGCCCGCGTCCTGGCCGAGATCGGCGGAACACCGGCGACCGAGCGCGCCGACCAGGGTGGCGTCGACCTCGTTGAGCACCGCTTTGATCAGCATCCGGCCCATACGGCCCGATGCGCCGGAAATAGCAATTTTCATAGTGCAGCGGCTCCAGTTTTTTTAGGATCTGGTGGCGTTGTTGTATAAATCGAGCGTGAGGACGCAATGGCATCGACGGGCATAATTTCAGGCGATACGAATAGATTGCAAACGAGCGAGGTCCGCTATGCGGTTGAGTACGCCGACGCGAACGGCGACCTCGGTCGCCTGCGAGTCGATGTGATGCGCCTAGAGACAGTTGCCGGTGAGCGTCTTGAACCGATGCATCGCATTCTCGGCAAGCGATCGCGGGTGGTAGCCACTTGCCTTTCTTCCATTCTAGACGACCTTCACGGGCAATTACATCAACTGCGATGTTACGCCACGCTGCACCGGGCATATCCGCTGGCCAATGAGCGTCACCCTCGCGTGGCGGAATCGAAGGAATAGCACTTCGTGCAGCAATGGCCGCATGGCATAAGCTTGGTGTTGTGTAGGCACCGTCGCCACCGATGACATCGATCTGTTCGTCGCGCGGAATCTGGTCGAGCAACTTGGCTAGAGCATCACCGTCAGCCACATTCTGATTCGTCATTAGCGCGGCATGCACTTGACCCATATTCGCGTTGAGCGCGAGCTGGACTTTACGCCACGTGCGCCGCTTCGAGTAGCCGTGCTGGCACACCTTCTACTCACCTTCGCCATAGACCTTCAGACCGGTGCTGTCGACAACCAGATGGATCGGTTCGTTGTCGAGAAGGATCGGCAGTTCGACATCAAGCCTTTTTGCCCGGCGACAGAGCGTGGTGTAATTCGGCACCGGTAAGCTCGGGAAAGCTAGGTCGCGCAGACTTTGGGCGAAACCTTGCAGGGCGCGCGGCATCAGTTGATAGACGGACTTCACGCCAAGTAAGACCTGAATCAGCGCGTATCGCGCCGTGCAGACGCGGGCGACCACGCTTGGGTATGTGGGGCCCCCCGTCGGGCATTCTGGCCAGGACGGCTGCATCTATGCATATCGTCACGTTCCTAGGTTAATCAGGCCTGCATTATAAGCCGCCCAGTTCCTGACACGGTAGCGTGCCTTCGGCTCACATGTCTTGCGTATATCCTTGTGTATTTTCTTGGCAAAAATTAGGAAACTACTCTGGAATCTGACTTGATAACAAGGGGCTAGCCCCGACCGTTGTGCGTAAACGTCACTGGCCCGCGCTCGATTTATGCAATAACGCCCCGCTCAGAGGTGCTTCATCAGCACGAGCGACTTGCGCTGCCAGTTATAGAGTTTACGGCGGTCCTCGGGCAGGTCGTCGACGGTCGCCTTGACGAAGCCGCGCTTTAGAAACCAGTGTTCTGTTCGGGTGGTGAGCACGAAAATACGGGTTAGGCCGCGAGCGCGGGCGCGCCGCTCGATACGCTTGAGCAGGCGCTCGCCGTCGCCTGATCCTTGCGCCTCGGGCGCCACAGTCAGGCAGGCCATCTCGCCGATCTTTTCCTGCGTATACGGATAGAGTGCCGCGCAGCCGAACAGCACGCCATCGTGCTCAATCACCGAAAAGTGGTCGATGTCGCGTTCGATCTGGTGCCGACCGCGCCGCACCAGGGTGCCGTCACTCTCGAGCGGCTCGATCAGCGTGAGGATGCCGCCAACGTCGTCAGGGGTGGCTTCGCGCAGGCTTTCTAGATTCTCGTAGGAGATCATGGTGCCTACGCCATCGTGCAGAAACAGTTCGAGCAGCATGCTGCCGTCCAGCGAGTAGGGCAGCAGGTGTGCCCGCGCCACGCCACCGCAGCAGCCGCGGATCGCGTGCTTCAGGTAGAAGGCTTCGTCGCCCTGCACGTTGCCAGAATCGAGCAGGGCGGCAGCCGCATCGAGAGACATTTCGCGGATCAGCTCGCTCTCGCCGTGGAGCACGCCCGGCGCTTCAGTCAGGAAGATCAGCTTGTCAGCGCGCAACGCGATCGCGGCGGCCGTGGCGACATCTTCCATCGAAAGGTTGAAGGCCTCGCCAGTCGGCGAGAAGCCCAGTGGCGAGAGCAGCACCAGCTTACGGCTGGCCAGCGAGTGGCGGATCGATTCGGCATCGATCTTGCGCACCACGCCTGTGTGTTGGAAATCAACGCCGTCGAGTATCCCCACCGGGCGCGCCGTGACGAAATTGCCTGACACCACATTGATGTGGGCATGCGCCATTGGTGAATTCGGTAGGCCCTGGCTGATGGCCGCCTCGATGTCCAAGCGCACTTCGCCGGCTGCCTCCTTGGACGACTCGAGCGCATGCGCATCGGTGATGCGTAGCCCGTGCGAGAACTCCGACTCTACCCCGTGTAGCCTCAGTTGCTCCTCGACCTGCGGTCGAGAACCATGCACCAGCACGATCTGGATTCCCATCGCCTGCAGCAGGGCGATATCAGCGACCAGCGCGTTGAGCAGCCCCTGCTGTACCACTTCGCCGCCAAAACCGACCACGAAAGTGCTGTTACGAAACTTGTGAATATAAGGCGCGACGGAACGCATCCAGTCGACGAACTGGGCGTGGCTGATCGCAGTCGTATCGACGGGCGACGACACTGGAGCGGCGGGGAATTCTGTTTTGGAATTCATGGGCAATATATAACTTGTTCCTATGTCGAATGTACTCAACAGCTCCGCACCGAAGCACCCGGATGCGCGCAGGCCGGCGAACACGCGCAAGCAGTCGCGTCCACTTCGCTGCAATTGCAGCTAGCGTGTCTTGCCATGCAAGACACAGTCGTGCGCCGCACGAGTCGCGTGCTGCGCGCCATCTGTAACGGAAAACTCGATTCCGCCAATCAGCTTCCCCGAAAGCCTGCTAGTCTCGAGCAAGACTACCCAGCTTTTGAAAATCCATCTCGAACTCGACCGCGGGCTGGGCACAGGCGGCAAGGGCCTCATTGGCCAGGCGTTGTTGCATAAATCGAGCGAGATCCGTTGACGTTTACGCGCAACGGTCGCGGGGCCAGCTTCCTATCAAGTCAAATTCCAGAGTAACTGCCTAATTCTTGCCAAGAAAATGCGCAAGGACATAGACAAGAAAGGTAAGCCGAAGGCACGCTACCGTGTCAGGAATTGGGCGACGTATAATGAAGGCCTGATCAACCGGGGGAACGTAACAATATGGATAGATGAAGTCGTCTTTGCCAGAATACCCGATGCCATACCCACACGTGGTCGCCCGTGTCTATACGGCGATACGCTGATTCAGGCATTACTTGGCGTGAAGACCGTCTATCGACTGACGTTGCGCGCCCTGCAAGGTTTCAGCCAAAGTCTGCGCGATCTGGCCTTCCCGAGCTTGCCGGTGCCGAATTACACCACGCTCTGTCGCCGGGCAAAAACGCTTGATGTCGAACCGCCGATCCTTCGCAACAACGAAGCGATCCATTTGGTGGTCGACAGCACCGGTCTGAAGGTCTATGGCGAAGGTGAATGGAAGATGCGCCAGCATGGCTACTCGAAGCGGAACACGTGGCGTAAAGTCCATCTTGCGCTCAACGCAGATACGGGTCCAGTGCATGCCGCGCTAATAACGCATCAGAATGTGGCTGACGGTGACGCTCTGGCCAAGTTGCTCGACCAGATTCCGCGCGACGCACAGATCAATGTCATCGATGGCGACGGTGCCTACACCACACCAAGCTTATGCCATGCGGCCATTGCTGCACGCAGTGCTATTCCTTCGAATCCGCCACGCGAGGGTGCCGTTCATTGGCCAGCGGATATGCCCGGTGCGGCGTGGCGTAATGGCGCGGTTGATGCAATTGCCCGTGACGGTCGTCGAGAATGGAAGCAAGACAGTGGCTACCACCGGCGATCGCTTGCCGAGAATGCGATGTATCGGTTTAAGACCCTCACCGGCAACTGTCTCTGGGCGCGTCACATCGACTCGCAGGCGACCGAGGTCTCCGTTCGCGTCGGCGTCATCAACCGTATGGCGGACCTCGCTCCTCCGCAATCCGTTCGTATCGCCTGAAATTATCCCGTCGATGCTATTGCGTCCTCACACTCGATTTATGCAACAACGCCACTTGACTCGATTTTTTTGGACGTCGTCTGTCAACGCTTGCGTGAGCGCCAGTGGTCGCCGCAGGAGATTGCTGCTACTCTGAAGGGCGTTGGCGCGTTCCGGGATCGCCGGGATCGAGACAATCACACATGGCGTCTCGAAAAACTGGGCTTCAAAGCACCCATTGAAACCCGTCAGGCCAGCCCCTTGACGCTCGCGGCTTGATCGAAAAAGCGTGTCTACTAGACTAGTTCAACGAGGCGTTGTTGCATAAATCGAGCGTGAGGACGCCATGGCATCGACGGGCATAATTTCAGGCGATACGAATGGATCGCGGATGAGCGAGGTCCGCCATGCGGTTGATGACTCCGACGCGAACGGAGACCTCGGTCGCCTGCGAGTCGATGTGACGCGCCCAGAGACAGTTGCCGGTGAGGGTCTTAAACCGATACATCGCATTCTCGGCAAGCGATCGCCGGTGGTAGCCACTGTCTTGCTTCCATTCTCGACGACCGTCACGGGCAATTGCATCAACCGCGCCATTACGCCACGCCGCACCGGGCATATCCGCTGGCCAATGAACGGCACCCTCGCGTGGTGGAATCGAAGGAATAGCACTGCGTGCAGCAATGGCCGCATGGCATGGCTTGGTGTCGTAGGCACCATCACCGCCGATGACATCGATTGGTTCTTCGCGTGGAATCTGGTCTAGCAACTTGGCCAGAGCGTCACCGTCAGCCACATTCTGATTCGTCATTAGCGCGGCATGCACTTGACCCGTATTCGCGTTGAGCGCGAGATGGACTTTACGCCACGTGCGCGGCTTCGAGTAGCCGTGCTGGCCCACCTTCCATGCACCTTCTCCATAGACCTTCAGACCGGTGCTGTCGACAACCAGATGGATCTGGTTCATTGTTACGAAGGATCGGCAGTCCGACATCAAGCGTTTTTGCCCGGCGACAGAGCGTGGTGTAATTCGGCACCGACAAGCTCGGGAAGGCCAGATCGCGCAGACTTTGGGTGAAACGTCGCAGGGCGCGCAACGTCAGTGTCGATAGACGGTCTTCACGCCAAGTAATGCCTGAATCAGCGTATCGCCGTATAGACACGGGCGACCACGTGTGGGTATGGCATCGGGTATTCTGGCAAGGACGGCTTCATCTATCCATATTGTTACGTTCCCCCGGTTGATCAGGCCTTCATTATAGGCCGCCAAATTCCTGACACGGTAGCGTGCCTTCGGCTCACCTTTTTTGTGTATGTCTTTGCATATTTTCTTGGCAAAAATTAGGCAGTTACTCTGGAATCTGGCTTGATAGGGGGCTGGCCGGCGAGCGTTGCGTGTCAACGTCAACGGCTTTCGCTCCATTTATGCAACAGCGCCGTTCAACGATGCCACTCAGCACAACTGAAGATGTTCCAAGAGACGAGCGAACAGCATTTTTGAACTAGCCTCTAAACAACCAAATCTGCTACAGGCATCCACCCGAAGAAATTGAACCCATGACCTCTTCCCTTCCTGCACTCGCGCTCGATCGCGGTACGCTTGAACTTGGCGGACGCACAATCTTGCGCGAGGTGAGCCTGGCCGTCAAGGCCGGCGAATTCGTCGGCGTGCTGGGGCCCAACGGCTCCGGCAAGACCACCCTGATGCGTGCGGTGCTGGGCCTGGTGCCGGTCTCCGGCGGCTGCATCTCGGTGGACGGCGCACCGGTGGCGCGCGGCAACCCCGCCATCGGCTACATGCCGCAGATCCGCAGCGCGCTGGCCGGGTGCCGCGTGTGCGGCTACGACTTCGTGGCGATGGCCGCCGACGGACACCGCTGGGGCCTGCCGTGTGCGAGCGCAGAGGTGCGTGCCGACGTGGCGCGCGTGCTTGAACTGGTCGGCGGCACTGCGCTCGCCCGAAGACCGCTGTTCGAGCTGTCGGGCGGCGAGCGACAGCGCTTGCTGCTGGCGCAATGCCTGCTCGGCGTGCCTAGGCTGCTGCTGCTCGACGAGCCATTGATCAGCCTCGATCCGCACCACCAGCGCGGCGTGGTCGAGCTGGTTCGGCACGTGCAGCAGGAGCTCGGCATCACCGTGCTGTTCTCAGCCCATGAGCTGAACCCGCTGCTCAACGCGCTCGATCGCGTGCTCTATCTCGGCAACGGCACGGCCGCGCTCGGCACGGTCGACGAGGTGATCACACGGTCGGTGCTGTCGCGGCTCTACGGCTCGCCGATCGACGTGATGCGCGTGAACGGTCGCATCTTCGTGATGTCGGGCGAAGTCGAGGTGGAAAAGCACGATCACGAGCATGCAGAAGACGGCTCACACTCGCCCGGCGCGTATAGGGATGCATACGGCCACCGCTATGCTCATCGCGACTACGCGCACGGCAGCAATTCGCGGGGACACCTGCACGATGTTTGAATATGAATTCATGGTCAACGCATTTATCGCGTCGGGCATCGTTGCAGTGCTGGCCGGCGTGGTGGGCTACTTCCTGGTGCTGCGTGGCCAGACCTTCGCAGGTCACGCGCTCTCTCACGCCGGCTTCACCGGCACCACCGGTGCAGTGCTGCTCGGCTTTTCGCCAATCTGGGGCATGGTCGGCTTCACACTGGTGACCGGCATCGCGATGGGCGTGATCGGCGAGAAACTCGCGGGCCGCGACGTGGCGATCGGCGTGATCCTCTCGCTCGCGCTCGGCACCGGCCTACTGTTTCTACATTTCTATACCAGCTACGCTACTCAGGTCAGCGCTCTGCTGTTCGGCAACGTGCTCGGCGTGAGCCATGCCACACTGATAGTGTTGGCCAGTATCGGCGTGGTCAGCCTGGCCGCGCTGGCCGCTATCATGCGTCCGCTGGTATTTGCTTCGCTGCAGCCGGAACTGGCCGAAGCTAAGGGCGTGTCGCTTCGGCTGGTGTCGGTGCTATTCCTGGCGATCTGCGCGTTGGCGGTGGCCGCCTGCACGCAGATCGTCGGCGTGCTGTTGGTGTTCACGCTGCTGGTCGGCCCAGCCGCCGCCGCGCAAAATCTTGGCACGCGCCTAGCCAGCGGCGTCTGGCTGGCCGCTCTGTTTGCGCTGGCCGAGGCGTGGCTCGGCACTACGCTCGCCTACTACACCGACTGGCCAACCAGCTTCTGGATCACTGCGCTTTCGGCGCTGGTCTATGCGGCGAGCCTGATGGGATAGTATCGTGCGCGGCCTACTCGAAAAAGTGCGCGACACGATCGCTCCAGCGTTGTTGCATAAATCGAGTGTGAGGACGCAATGGAACGGATTTCGGACGAGCGAGGTCCACCATACGGCTGATGACGCCGACGCGAATAGAGACCTCGGTCGCCTGCGCGTCGATGTGACGCGCCCAGAGACAGTTGCCGGTGAGGGTCTTGAACCGATACATCGCATTCTCGGCAAGCGAGCGCCGGTGGTAGCCACTGTCTTGCTTCCATTCTCGCCGACCGTCACGGGCAATTGCATCAACCGCGCCATTACGCCACGCCGCACCGGGCATATCCGCTGGCCAATGAACGGCACCCTCGCGTGGCGGAATCGAAGGAATAGCACTGCGTGCAGCAATGGCCGCATGGCATGGCTTGGTGTCGTAGGCACCATCACCGCCGATGACATCGATTTGTTCTTCGCGTGGAATCTGGTCGAGCAACTTGGCCAGAGCGTCATCGTCAGCCACATTCTGATTCGTCATTAGCGCGGCATGCACTTGACCTGTATTCGCGTTGAGCGCGAGATGGACTTTACGCCACGTGCGCCGCTTCGAGTAGCCGTGCTGGCGCACCTTCCATTCACCTTCTCCATAGACCTTCAGACCGGTGCTGTTTACAACCAGATGGATCGGTTCATTGTCACGAAGGATCGGCAGTTCGACATCAAGCGTTTTTGCCCGGCGACAGAGCGTGGTGTAAGTCGGCACCGGCAAGCTCGGGAAGGCCAGATCGCACAGACTGTGGGTGAAACGTTGCAGGGCGCGCGACGTCAGTCGATAGACAGTCTTCACGGGCGTTGTTGCATAAATCGAACGTGAGGACGCCATGGCATCGGACGGGCATAATTCAGGCGATACGAACGGATTGCGGACGAGCGAGGTCCGCCATGCGGTTGATGACGCCGACGCGAACGGCGACCTCGGTCGCCTGCGCGGCGATGTGACGCGCCCAGAGACAGTGGCCGGTGAGGGTCTTGAACCGATACATCGCATTCTCGGCAAGCGATCGCCGGTGGTAGCCACTGTGTTGCTTCCATTCTCGACGACCGTCACGGGCAATTGCATCAACCGCGCCATTACGCCACGCCGCACCGGGCATATCCGCTGGCCAATGAGCGGCACCCTCGCGTGGCGGAATCGAAGGAATAGCACTGCGTGCAGCAATGGCCGCATGGCATGGCTTGGTGTCGTAGGCACCGTCACCGCCGATGACATCGATTTGTTCTTCGCGTGGAATCTGGTCGAGCAACTTGGCCAGAGCGTCACCGTCAGCCACATTCTGATTCGTCATTAGCGCGGCATGCACTTGACCTGTATTCGCGTTGAGCGCGAGATGGACTTTACGCCACGTGCGCCGCTTCGAGTAGCCGTGCTGGCGCACCTTCCATTCACCTTCTCCATAGACCTTCAGACCGGTGCTGTCGACAACCAGATGGATCGGTTCATTGTCACGAAGGATCGGCAGTTCGACATCAAGCGTTTTTGCCCGGCGACAGAGCGTGGTGTAATTCGGCACCGGCAAGCTCGGGAAGGCCAAATCGCGCAGACTTTGGGTGAAACCTTGCAGGGCGCGCAAGGTCAGTCGATAGACGGTCTTCACGCCAAGTAATGCCTGAATCAGCGTATCGCCGTATAGACACGGGCGACCACGTGTGGGTATGGCATCGGGTATTCTGGCAAGGACGGCTTCATCTATCCATATTGTTATGTTCCCCCGGTTGATCAGGCTTTCATTATAGGCGCCGCCCAATTCCTGACACGGTAGCGTACCTTCGGCTCACCTTTCTTGTGTATGTCTTTGCGCATTTTTTTGGCAAAAATTAGGCAGTTACTCTGGAACCTGACTTGATAGGGGGCTGGCCCCGCGACCGTTGCTCGTAAACGTCAACGGATCTCGATCGATTTATGCAACAACGCCCCACCCTCGCATAGATTTATGCAACCACGCCTCTCGCCGTAAACGAGAAAAAACCCGCATAAATGCGGGTTTTTTGCAAGACCGGGTGCACATTACTGTGTTTCCGTCAAAACTGCACATTACTGTGTTTCCGTCAAAACGATCAACCGAAGTTGATTACATGTCTAGGCCCATGCCGCCAGGCATGCCGCCAGGCACTGGAGCATCTTCCTTCGGAAGTTCGGCAATCGCTGCGTCCGTTGTCAGCAGCAAACCAGACACGGAAGCGGCGTTCTGAAGTGCGGTACGCGTAACTTTAGTCGGATCGACCACGCCAGCCTCGACCATGTCGGCGTATTCGCCCGTTGCGGCATTGTAGCCATAGTTGCCTGAACCAGCAGCAACCGCGGCGACCACGACGCTAGATTCTTCGCCGCCGTTTGTGACGATCTGGCGCAGCGGCTCTTCTATGGCGCGCAGCACGATCTTGATACCGGCGTTCTGGTCGGCGTTGGCACCGGTCAGGACGGCAATGGCGGTACGAGCGCGGATCAGCGCAACACCGCCACCGGCCACGATGCCTTCTTCTACAGCTGCGCGCGTAGCGTGCAGTGCGTCTTCAACACGTGCCTTCTTTTCCTTCATTTCGACTTCAGTCGCGGCACCGACCTTGATCACGGCCACGCCACCCGCCAGCTTGGCAACGCGCTCTTGCAGCTTCTCGCGATCGTAGTCCGAGGTAGCTTCCTCGATCTGGGCGCGCACTTGCTTGACGCGTGCCTGGATATTCACGGCTTCACCGGCACCATCGATGATCGTGGTGTTTTCCTTGCCTACTTCGATACGCTTGGCTTGGCCTAGCTCGGCCAGTGTGACCTTCTCGAGCGTCAAGCCAGTTTCTTCCGCAACCACTTGACCGCCGGTCAGAATCGCGATGTCTTCCAGCATCGCCTTGCGACGATCACCGAAGCCCGGAGCCTTGACGGCAACAGTCTTCAGGATGCCGCGGATGTTGTTGACCACCAGGGTGGCCAGAGCTTCGCCTTCGACGTCCTCGGCGATGATCAGCAGCGGACGGCTGGCCTTTGCGACTTGCTCCAGGACCGGCAGCAGATCACGGATGTTCGACACTTTTTTGTCGTGCAGCAGCACGAACGGATTTTCGAGGACGGCAACTTGCTTGTCCGGGTTATTGATGAAATATGGCGACAGGTAGCCGCGGTCGAATTGCATGCCTTCGACGACATCGAGCTCGTCGGCCAGCGACTTGCCGTCTTCGACGGTGATCACGCCTTCCTTGCCGACCTTGTCCATCGCTTCAGCGATGCGATCTCCGATCGAGGAATCGCTGTTCGCCGAGATCGAGCCGACCTGGGCGATTTCTTTGTTGGTGGTGCAGGGCTTGCTGATTCTCTTCAGCTCTTCTACCGCAGCGGCGACGGCCTTATCAATACCGCGCTTCAGGTCCATCGGGTTCATGCCCGATGCGACGTACTTCATACCTTCGCGGACGATCGATTGCGCGAGGACGGTTGCTGTCGTCGTGCCGTCGCCCGCGTTGTCGCTGGTCTTGGAAGCGACTTCCTTGACCATCTGCGCACCCATGTTCTGGAGCTTGTCCTTCAGTTCGATTTCCTTGGCGACCGACACGCCGTCCTTGGTGACCGTCGGGCCACCGAACGAGCGCTCGAGGACCACATTGCGACCTTTAGGACCCAGCGTGACCTTCACTGCATTGGCGAGAATATTCACGCCTTCAACCATCTTCGAGCGGGCGGAATCGCCGAACAAGACGTCTTTAGCTGCCATCTTCTAACTCCTTGGATTTTGGAATGGATTCGCTGGGAAACGGTTACGCGGACTCACGCCACGTTGACCACGGCCATGATGTCTTCTTCGCGCATCACGAGCAGTTCCTGGCCGTCGACTTTGACGGTTTGACCAGCATACTTGCCGAACAGGACGCGATCACCGACCTTCACGTCGAGCGCGATCGGGGCACCCTTATCGTCGCGCTTGCCCGGGCCAATCGCCAGTACTGCGCCTTGATCTGGCTTTTCAGCGGCGGCGTCCGGAATCACGATGCCCGATACCGTCTTGGTTTCCTGATCTAGGCGTTTGACGATCACGCGATCGTGCAAAGGACGAAGGTTCATGTTTACTCCTCTTTTTCTTGAATGAGTCTGAAAGACACAAGGATCTCGACGGGCTGTAGCCCACCGGCGAATTGTTAGCACTCTTGTGCGGCGAGTGCTAATTATATGAACGAGATTTGACAAATTCAAGAACGGAGGAGCAAAGTTTTTTTATCTCTTCGGGTGGCTTCCCAGTCCCATAGGACTGGGAAGCCACCCGAAGAGATTGAAGAAGGTTTGTTCTGCCGTCGTCGCGTTCCAGGATCAATACAACCGCGAATGGTGTCTCGAAAACTGAGTTTCCAAATTACCCCTCGAAGCCCATCCGGCCCGCCTCTTGACGCTCGCAGCCTGATCGCCAGCAGCACAGCCACCGCGATCGCGCCCGGTACCGCGTGGTGCGCGTTGACGTCCCGCTACGAAGCCCGCGAAACACCGCCGCGGGAGTGCTGCATAAATCGAGCGCAAGGACGCAATGGCATCGACAGGCATAATTTCAGGCGATACGAACGGATTGCGGACGAGCGAGGTCCGCCATACGGTTTGATGACGCCGACGCGAACGGCGACCTCGGTCGCCTGCGCGGCGATGTGACGCGCCCAGAGACAGTGGCCGGTGAGGGTCTTGAACCGATACATCGCATTCTCGGCAAGCGATCGCCGGTGGTAGCCACTGCATTGCTTCCATTCTCGACGACCGTCACGGGCAATTGCATCAACCGCGCCATTACGCCACGCCGCACCGGGCATAGCCGTTGGTTAATGAACGGCACCCGCGCGTGGCGGAATCGAAGGAATAGCACTGCGTGCAGCAATGGCCGCATGGCATGGCTTGGTGTCGTAGGCACCATCACCGCCGATGACATCGATTTGTTCTTCGCCTGGAATCTGGTCGAGCAACTTGGCCAGAGCGTCAGCGTCAGCCACATTCTGATTCGTCATTAGCGCGGCATGCACTTGACCCGTATTCGTGTTGAGCGCGAGATGGACTTTACGCCACGTGCGCCGCTTCGAGTAGCCGTGCTGGCGCACCTTCCATTCACCTTCTCCATAGACCTTCAGACCGGTGCTGTCGACAACCAGATAGATCGGTTCATTGTCACGAAGGATCGGCAGTTCGACATCAAGCGTTTTTGCCCGGCGACAGAGCGTGGTGTAATTCGGCACTGGCAAGCTCGGGAAGGCCAGATCGCGCAGACTTTGGGTGAAACCTTGCAGGGCGCGCAACGTCCGTCGATAGACGGTCTTCACGCCAAGTAATGTCTGAATCAGCGTATCGCCGTATAGACACGGGCGACCACGTGTGGGTATGGCATCGGCTATTCTGGCAAGGACGGCTTCATCTATCCATATTGTTACGTTCCCCCGGTTGATCAGGCCTTCATTATAGGCCGCCCAATGCCTGACACGGTAGCGTTCCTTCGGCTCACCTGTCTTGTGTATGTCCTTGCACATTTTCTTGTCAAAAATTAAGCAGTTACTCTGGAATCTGACTTGATAGGGAGCTGGCCCCGCGACCGTTGCGCGTAAATGTCAACGGATCTCGCTCGATTTATGCAACAACGCAACAACGCCATCACGAGCAGCACATCGTCGCTACGCATGCGGGTATCCTCTGCGCACTTCAGCCGTTGAAACCCTTTCCGGCCGCTGCGAGCTTCGCGATTGACGGAGCCGGCTGCCAAGCATCACCATTCGCACCGACCGCGTAGCGGCGCATCGCGCGCTCTACGTTGTAGAGGCCGACCGTGTCCGCATACAGCATCGGGCCGCCGCGCCAGCGCGGGAAGCCATAGCCGGTCAGGTAGACTATATCAATGTCGGAAGCCTTGGAGGCGATGCCCTCTTCGAGGATTTTGGCACCTTCGTTGACCAGTGCGTAAATCAGCCTCTCGATGATTTCTTCGTCGGTGATCGTACGGCGTTCGACGCCGGCTTCCTTTGAATAAGCCAGTACCATTTCGTCAACCAGCTTCGAGGGCTGGGCGCACCGCTCGCCAGATTGATAGTCGTACCAGCCGCCGCCAGTTTTCTGGCCAAAGCGGCCTAGTTCGCAAAGGCGATCAGCGATCTTCGAGTAATGGAAATCGGGCTGCTCGACGTAGCGGCGCTTGCGAATGGCCCAACCGATATCGTTGCCGGCTAGGTCGCTCATGCGGAACGGGCCCATCGCGCAACCAAAGGCTTCGATCGCTCGATCGACTTGGGCGGGCAGCGCGCCTTCCTCCAGCATGAACAGCGCCTGGCGGATGTACTGCTCGACCATGCGATTTCCGATGAAGCCGTCGCAGACACCCGATACCACAGCTGTCTTGTGGATCTTCTTGGCGAGCTGCATCACGGTGGCCAGCACGTCCTTGGCAGTGTGTTCACCGCGCACCACCTCGAGCAGCTTCATCACGTTGGCAGGGCTGAAGAAGTGCATGCCGACTACGTCCTGTGGCCGCTTGGTGAAAGCCGCGATCTTATTCACGTCGAGCGTGGAGGTGTTCGAGGCTAGGATCGCATTCAGCTTGGCCACTTCGTCGAGCTTGCGGAATACCTGCTCCTTCACGTCTAGGTCCTCGAACACAGCCTCGATGATCAGGTCTGCGTCCTTCAAGTCCTCATAGGACAACGTCGGAGAAATTAGAACCATACGCGCCTCGAGCTTTTCTTCGCTGAGCTTGCCTTTCTTGACTTGTGCCTCATAATTCTTGCGAATCGTGGCGATGCCGCGCTCGAGCGCTTCCTGCTTCGTTTCCAGCACCGTGACCGGCAGCCCAACATTGAGGAAGTTCATGGTGATGCCGACGCCCATTGTGCCGGCACCGATCACGCCTAGTTTGCGGATCTTGCGCACGGGCGTGTCGATCGGCACGTCGGAAATCTTGCTAGCGGCACGCTCGCCAAAGAAGGCGTGACGCAGCGCACGGCTTTCTGGCGTCTGTACCAATGCCATGAAACACTCTCGCTCGTGAATCAGACCCTGGTCGAACCCCTTTAGCACGCCGGCCTCGATCGCGTCGATACACTTGTGCGGTGCCGGGTATTGCTGCGCGGCGGCACGGGCGCTGTTGCGCGCAAACTGGATGAAGCCGACCGCGTTCGGATGCTCGATCTTGCGGTCGCGCACGCGCAGATGCGGGCCCTGTTTGGCGCTGACGCGCCTGGATAGCGCCACCGCCGCCTTCAGCAGGTCGCTCTCAGCCATCTCGTCAAACAGGCCGCTCTTGATAAGTTGTTCAGAAGGCACGACCGTACCAAACACGATCATGTTCAGCGCAGTTTCCAGCCCGACCGCGCGTGGCAGCCGCTGGGTGCCGCCCGCGCCCGGCAGCAGGCCGATCTTGACCTCGGGCAAGGCCACTTGGGTGCCCGGTGCGGCGATCCGGTAATGCGCGCCCAGCGCCAGTTCTAGCCCACCGCCCATCACCACGCTGTGCACGGCGGCCACCACCGGCTTGGCGCTGGCTTCAATGGCCGTGATCAGGGTGTGCAGGTTCGGTTCCTGGAACGCCTTGGGCGTGTTAAATTCGGCGATGTCAGCACCACTCGAAAAGGCGTGGCCCGCGCCAGTGAGCACGATGGCTGTTACTGCCGGGTCCTGCAACGCGCGATCTAGGGCGTCCATCACTCCTGCGCGCGTTGAATAGCCGAGCCCGTTGACGGGCGGATTGTTGAGCGTGATGACGGCTACGTCGTCATGAGTCGTGTAGTCCACTGCCATCTGTCTGCCTCCATGCGGTTGCGAGAGCTGCCAGGCCGCGCTTCGTCAGCGTCGAAGGTGATTATGCGCGCGGCACCGTGACCGCACGCGAGGAAATGAGGGCAGCATACAATAAAAAGAACGATCGTATAATTTTTATAGTGGACTCCTGGTCCCCTGGAATGGCGTTGTTGCGTAAATCTGGTGAGAGCCGGTGACGTTTACGTGCAACGGTCTGGGCGAGCTCCCCTGTCATCAAGTCAGCTTTCGGCGTCAATTCTCGATGTTTTTCCAAAAAGATGCGCAAGAACATATGCAAGACATGTGAGCCCAAAGCACGCTATCGTTTCAGGAACTGGGCGGCCTATAACGCGGGCCTGATCAACCCCGGGAATGTGACGATATAGATATGAATCCACGATTCTTGATCTTGAAACTAGAAAATCATCCTTCATATGAAGGGCATGGAAAAACGAGACATGAGGGACGATTTTCTAACACTTGAAAATCACGAATGAAAATCACGAATTGTGGATGAATATATCCGTCGATGCTGTGGCATTCTCAAGCTCGATTTATTGATTTGCAAAAACGCTGTGGAAATCGACGACCGCATGAAGACAGTTGGCTTCGTCTCCCACCAGTACGCCATGCTGTTCGCCGCCTGAGAAAAGCCTCGCAAAGCACCGGGCGCGCAGAGCCCACATGCGGCTTGCACCCCTCGATCTGTTGGCCGTCGTGCCGGCATTTTTCATCGAAAGTGGTCTGAACCATGTCCGCCACCCTAGCCCTGACCGAACAGTTGATCGCACGCCCGTCTGTGACGCCCGACGACCAACACTGCCAGCAGATCATCATAGAGCGCCTCGCAGCGATCGGCTTCGAGTGGGAGACCATCGCCTCGCACGGCGTAACCAACCTGTGGGCTGTCAAGCGCGGCACCGAGCGCCGAGACGGCAAGCTGCTCACGTTCGCTGGCCACACCGACGTAGTACCGACCGGCCCGCTCGAGCAATGGACTTCGCCGCCCTTCATCCCCGTGCATCGCGACGGCAAGCTATACGGTCGTGGCGCGGCCGACATGAAGACTTCGCTAGCCGGCTTCGTGGTGGCGAGCGAGGAATTCGTGGCCGCGCGTCCACAGCACCGCGGCTCGATTGCGATGCTGATCACCAGCGACGAGGAAGGGCCGGCTACCGATGGTACCGTCAAGGTGGTAGAGGCGCTTAGCAAGCGCGGCGAGCGCCTCGACTACTGCATTGTCGGCGAACCGACCTCCTCGGCCACACTCGGCGACATGGTCAAAAATGGCCGCCGCGGCTCGATGTCTGGTGAACTGATCGTCAAGGGTGTGCAGGGGCATATTGCCTACCCGCATCTAGCCAGGAACCCGATCCACCTGCTCGCGCCAGCACTGGCCGAGCTTTCCGCCGAGCGCTGGGACGAGGGCAACGAATACTTCCCGTCCACCACCTGGCAGGCCTCAAACCTGCACGGCGGCACCGGTGCGATCAACGTGATCCCGTGCCACGTCACCCTGCTGTTCAACTTCCGCTTCTCGACCGCCAGCACGGTGGAGAGCCTGCAGGCGCGGGTCCACACGATCCTCGACAAACACGGTTTCGACTACGAGCTGAAGTGGTCGATCAGCGCCCTGCCGTTTCTGACGCCGCGCGGCAACCTCTCGATCGCGCTGGAGAAGGCGATCCGAGACGAGACCGGTGTTGACACCGAACTGTCGACCACCGGCGGCACCTCGGACGGTCGTTTCATCGCACGGATCTGCCCGCAGGTTCTTGAGTTCGGGTCGCCCAATGCCTCCATCCACAAGATCGACGAGCATGTTGAGCTGCGCTTCATCGATCCGCTGAAAAACGTCTATCGCCTCGTGCTCGAACAACTGATTGCCTGACGGAAGCCACTATGACAATGGTTGCCAACCCCTGCCACCCTCGCCGCTGTCTTCGGAACGGCCCGCCACTTGATCCGCTACGGCGTCTCGCGCTTTTCCGCCGCCGGTGGGGTTGTTGCATAAATCTAGCGAGATCCGTTGACGTTTACGCGCAACGGTCGCGGGCCCCCTATCAGATCAGATTCCAGAGTAACTACCTAATTTTTCTAAGAAAATGCGTAAGGACATACACAAGACAGGTAAGCCGAGGGTACGCTACTGTGTCAGGCATTGGGCGGCCTATAATGAGGGACTGATCAACCCGGGGAACGTGACGATATAGATAGATGAAGCTGTCCTTGCCAGAATAGCTGGACGCCATACCTACACGTAGTCGCCCGTGTCTATACGACGATACGCCTGATTCAGGCATTACTTGGCGTGAAGACCGTCTATCGACTAACGTTGCGCGTCCTCCAAGGTTTCACACAAAGTCTGCGCGATCTGGCCTTCCCGAGCTTGCCGGTGCCAAATTACACCATGCTCTGTCGCCGGGCAAAAACGCTTGAGGTCGAACTGCCGATCCTTCGCGACAACGAACCAATCCATCTAGTTGTCGACAGCACCGGTCTGAAGGTCTATGGAGAAGGTGAATGGAAAAGTGCGCCAGCACGGCTACTCGAAGCGGCGCACGTGGCGTAATGGCGCGGTTGATGCAATTGCCCGTGAAGGTCGTCGAGAATGGCGTTGTTGCATAAATCGAACGTGAGGACGCCATGGCATCGGACGGGCATAATTCAGGCGATACGAACGGATTGCGGACGAGCGAGGTCCGCCATGCGGTTGATGACGCCGACGCGAACGGCGACCTCGGTCGCCTGCGCGGCGATGTGACGCGCCCAGAGACAGTGGCCGGTGAGGGTCTTGAACCGATACATCGCATTCTCGGCAAGCGATCGCCGGTGGTAGCCACTGTGTTGCTTCCATTCTCGACGACCGTCACGGGCAATTGCATCAACCGCGCCATTACGCCACGCCGCACCGGGCATATCCGCTGGCCAATGAGCGGCACCCTCGCGTGGCGGAATCGAAGGAATAGCACTGCGTGCAGCAATGGCCGCATGGCATGGCTTGGTGTCGTAGGCACCGTCACCACCGATGACATCGATTTGTTCTTCGCGTGGAATCTGGTCGAGCAACTTAGGCAGAGCATCACCGTCAGCCACATTCTGATTCGTCATTAGCGCGGCATGCACTTGACCCGTATTCACGTTGAGTGCGAGATGGACTTTACGCCACGTTCGCCGCTTCGAGTAGCCGTGCTGGCGCACCTTCCATTCACCTTCTCCATAGACCTTCAGACCAATGTTGTCAACAACCATATGGATCAACGTTGTTGCATAAATCGAGCGAGATCCGTTGACGTTTACGCGCAACGGTCGCGGGGCCAGCTTCCTATCAAGTCAGATTCCAGAGTAACTGGGCGTTGTTGCATAAATCGAACGTGAGGACGCAATAGCATCGACGGGCATAATTTCAGGCGATACGCACGGATTGCGGACGAGCGAGGTCCGTCATACAGTTGATGACGCCGACGCGAATGGAGACCTCGGTCGCCTGCGAGTCGATGTGACGCGCCCAGAGATAGTTGCCGGTGAGGGTCTTGAACCGATACATCGCATTCTCGGCAAGCGATCGCCGGTGGTAGCCACTGTCTTGCTTCCATTCTCGACGACCGTCACGGGCAATTGCATCAACCGCGCCATTACGCCACGCCGCACCGGGCATATCCGCTGGCCAATGAGCGGCACCCTCGCGTGGCGGAATCGAAGGAATAGCACTGCGTGCAGCAATGGCCGCATGGCATGGCTTGATGTCGTAGGCACCGTCACCGCCGATGACATCGATTTGTTCTTCGCGTGGAATCTGGTCGAGCAACTTGGCCAAAGCGTCACCGTCAGCCACATTCTGATTCGTCATTAGTGCGGCATGCACTTGACCTGTATTCGCGTTGAGTGCGAGATGGACTTTACGCCACGTGCGCCGCTTCGAGTAGCCGTGCTGGCGCACCTTCCATTCACCTTCTCCATAGACCTTCAGACCGGTGCTGTCGACAACCAGATGGATCGGTTCATTGTCACGAAGGATCGGCAGTTCGACATCAAGCGTTTTTGCCCGGCGACAGAGCGTGGTGTAATTCGGCACCGGCAAGCTCGGGAAGGCCAAATCGCGCAGACTTTGGGTGAAACCTTGCAGGGCGCGCAAGGTCAGTCGATAGACGGCCTTCACGCCAAGTAATGCCTGAATCAGCGTATCGCCGTATACACACGGGCGACCACGTGTGGGTATGGCATCGGGCATTCTGGCAAGGACGGCTTCATCTATCCATATTGTTACGTTCCCCCGGCTGATCAGGCCTTCATTATAGGCCGCCCAATTCCTGACACGGTAGCGTGCCTTCGGCTCACCTTTCTTGTGTATGTCCTTGCGCATTTTCTTGGCAAAAATTAGGCAGTTACTCTGGAATCTGACTTGATAGGAGGCTGGCCCCGCGACCATTGCGCGTAAACGTCAACGGATCTCGCTCGATTTATGCAACAACGCCGAGTAACTGTCTAATTCTTGCCAAGAAAATAGGCGTTGTTTCATCAATCGAGCGTGAAGACGCAATGGCATCGACTGGCATATTGATCACGAATTTCGGATCAATAATTTCAGGCGATATGAACGGATTGCGGACGAGCGAGGTCCGCAATCCGTTCCATTGCATCCTCACACTCGATTGATGCAACAACGCCATGTGACGCGCCCAGAGACAGTGGCCGGTGAGGGTCTTGAACTGATACATCGCATTCTCGGCAAGCGATCGCCGGAGGTAGCCACTGTCTTGCTTCCATTCTCGACGACCGTCACGGGCAATTGCATCAACCGCGCCATTACGCCACGCCGCACCGGGCATATCCGCTGGCCAATGAACGGCACCCTCGCGTGGCGGAATCGAAGGAATAGCACTGCGTGCAGCAATGGCCGCATGGCATGGCTTGGTGTCGTAGGCACCGTCACCGCCGATGACATCGATTTGTTCTTCGCGTGGAATCTGGTCGAGCCACTTGGCCAGAGTGTCACCGTGAGCCACATTCTGATGCGTCATTAGCGCGGAATGCACTTGACCCGTATTTGCGTTGAGCGCGAGATGGACTTTACGTCACGTGCACCGCTTCGAGTAGCCGTGCTGGCGCATCTTTCATTCACCTTCGCTATAGACCTGCAGAGCGGTGCTGTCGACAAGCAGATGGATCGGTTCATTGTCACGAAGGATCGGCAGTTCGACATCAAGCGTTTTTGCCCGGCGACAGAGCGTGGTGTAATTCGGCACCGGCAAGCTCGGGAAGGCCAGATCGCGCAGACTTTTGGTGAAACCTTGCAGGGCGCGCAACATCAGTCGATAGACGGTCTTCACGCCAAGTAATGCCTGAATCAGCGTATCGCCATATAGACACGGGCAACCACGTTTGGGTATGGCATCGGCGGGTATTCTGGCAAGGACGGCTTCATCTATCCATATTGTTACGTTCCCCCGGTTGATCAGGCCTTCATTATAGGCCGACCAATTCCTGACACGCTAACGTGCCTTCGGCTCACCTTTCTTGTGTATATCCTTGGGCGTTGTTGCATAAATCGAGTGTGAGAATGCAATAGCATCGAAGGGCATAATTTTAGGCAATACGAACAGATTGCGGACGAGCGAGGTCCGCCATACGGTTGATGACGCCGACGCGAATGGAGACCTCGGTCGCCTGCGAGTCGATGTGACGCGCCCAGAGACAGTTGCCGGTGAGGGTCTTGAACGATACATCGCATTCTCGGCAAGCGATCGCCGGTGGTAGCCACTGTCTTGCTTCCATTCTCGACGACCGTCACGGGCAATTGCATCAACCGCGCCATTACGCCACGCCGCACCGGGCATATCCGCTGGCCAATGAACGGCACCCTCGCGTGGCGGAATCGAAGGAATAGCACTGCGTGCAGTAATGGCCTCCTGGCATAGCTTGGTGTCGTAGGCACCATCAGCGCCGATGACATCGATTTGTTCTTCGCGTGGAATCTGGTCGAGCAACTTGGCCAGAGCGTCAGCGTCAGCCACATTCTGATTCGTCATTAGCGCGGCATGCAATTGACCCGTATGTGCGTTGAGCGCGAGATGGACTTTACGCCACGTGCGCCGTTTCGAGTAGCCGTGCTGGCGCACCTTCCATTCACCTTCTCCATAGACCTTCAGACCGGTGCTGTCGACAACCAGATAGATCGGTTCATTGTCACGAAGGATCGGCAGTTCGACATCAAGCGTTTTTGCCCGGCGACAGAGCGTGGTGTAATTCGGCACCGGCAAGCTCGGGAAGGCCAGATCGCGCAGACTTTGGGTGAAACCTTGCAGGGCGCGCAACGTCAGTCGATAGACGGTCTTCACGCCAAGTAATGTCTGAATCAGCGTATCGCCGTATATCGCCGTATAGACACGGGCGACCACGTGTGGGTATGGCATCGCGTATTCTGGCAAGGACGGCTTCATCTATCCATATTGTTACGTTCCCCCAGTTGAACAGGCCTTCATTATAGGGCGCCCAATTCCTGACACGGTAGCGTGCCTTCGGCTCACCTGTCTTGTGTATCTCCTTGCACATTTTCTTGTCAAAAATTAAGCAGTTACTCTGGAATCTGACTTGATAGGGGGCTGGCCCTGCGACCGTTGCGCGTAAACGTAAACGGATCTCGCTCGATTTATGCAACAACGCCTCTTGAATGCCATTCCGTCTTCAGGCTCAATTTAAAGATCACGAACTGCGGATCAATATGCAAAAACGCCCGTCCCAACCTGCAACTCCGAATGGAACACCGCCAGTTTTTTTGAAAAAAAACATTTGATGCATAGGTTTCCAACGCATAATGGTCGGCGAGGTGCTCCCACGTGGAGCGCGGCTAGGTCGTTTTTCTCTTTTCCCGATTTTTCATGTCTAGCAACGTCCCTCCAATCATTCTCACCTTCGGCCTGTCCGATCCCACCGGCGGCTCCGGCTTGCAGGCGGATCTGCTGACGCTGGCAAGCATGGGTTGCCACGGTGCGACGGTCCTGACTGGCTACACGGTCCGCGACTCAGCATCCTGCGATGAAGTGACGGGCCTCGACCCGGACACGGTGGTCGCGCAAGCACGGATGCTGCTCGAGGACATGCCGGTGGCCGCTTTCAAGATCGGCGCTACCGCGCGTGCAGAAGTGGTCAGTGCGATCGCAGAGGTGGTTGCCGACTATGACAGCGTGCCGCTGGTGCTGGCCCCCGACTTGACGCTCGACGACGAGCACGTGCTGGCGGCTGACGACCTGCGCGAATCGATCGCCGACCTGCTCGCGCCACAGACCACGCTACTGGTGGCTGATCATGCTACCCTGATCGCGCTGGCCCAGCCTGACGGCGACGCCGAGGCACCCAATTTTGACACGGCGATCGCCTATCTGCTCTCGCAAGGTTGCGAATACATCCTCGCCACCGAAACCGGAACGTACCAGCTGGTCAATACGCTGTACGGCGAGGAAGGGCGGATCCGGCAGGATCTCTGGGAACGTACGCCGCACCGGCTGATGGGCATGAACGACACGCTTGGCACCGCGATCGCGGCGCTGCTTTCGAATGGGCAGGAGCCGCCCGAGGCGGGGCGCGAGGCACAGGAATATCTTTACCAGGCGGCGCGCGATGCGTTCCGGCCCGGCATGGGTGCCTGGGTGCCTGACCGCTTCTTCTGGGCACACAGCAATGAAAAGGCCACGCAGGCCCAGCCTGCCGTGCCGTCGCTTGGTGCCTCGCGTCACTGAGGGGACCACCGTAAGCCCACCCCACAAAAATACCGCAAGTATCACATTTCGCCGTGGCGTTGTTATATAAGCTGAGCGTGAAGACGCAATGGCAATAACGCCCTACGACACTAAGCCATGCCAATGCGGCCATTGCTGAATGCAGGGCGTTGTTGCATAAATCGAGCGAAAGCCGTTGACGTTTACGCGCAAGGGTCGCGGGGCCAGCCTCCTATCAAGTCAGATTCCAGAGTAACTGCCTAATTTTTGCCAAGAAAATGCGCAAGGACATACACAAAAAAGGTGAGCCGAAGGCACGCTACCGTGTCAGGAATTGGGCGGCCTATAATGAAGGCCTGATCAACCGGGGGAACATAACAATATGGATAGATGAAGCCGTCCTTGCCAGAATACCCGATGCCATACCCACACGTGGTCGCCCGTGTGTATACGGCGATACGTCTGATTCAGGCATTACTTGGCGTGAAGACCGTCTATCGACTGACGTTGCGCGCACTGCAAGGTTTTACCCAAAGTCTGCGCGATCTGGCCTTCCCGAGCTTGCCGGTGCCGAATTACACCACGCTCTGTCGCCGGGCAAAACGCTTGATGTCGAACTGCCGATCCTTCGTGACAATGAACCGATCTATCTGGTTGTCGACAGCACTGGTCTGAAGGTCTATGGCGAAGGTGAATGGAAGG
The DNA here is from genome assembly GCA_040954445.1 of Burkholderia sp. Taxonomy (GTDB): domain Bacteria; phylum Pseudomonadota; class Gammaproteobacteria; order Burkholderiales; family Burkholderiaceae; genus Burkholderia; species Burkholderia gladioli_A. The sequence continues at coordinate 736,228 of CP144361.1, forward strand.
TGCGCCAGCACGGCTACTCGAAGCGGCGCACGTGGCGTAAAGTCCATCTCGCGCTGGCGTTGTTGCATAAATTAAGCGTGAGGATGCAATGGCATCGATGGGCATAATTTTATGCGATACGAACGGATTGCGGACGAGCGAGGTCCGCCATACGGTTGATTACGCCGACGCGAACGGCGACCTCGGTCGCCTGCGAGTCGATGTGACGCGCCCAGAGACAGTTGCCGGTGAGGGCCTTGAACTGATACATCGCATTCTCGGCAAGCGATCGCCGGTGGTAGCCACTGTGTTGCTTCCATTCTCGACGACCGTCACGGGCAATTGCATCAACCGCGCCATTACGCCACGCCGCACTGGGCATATCCACTGGCCAATGAGCGGCACCCTCGCGTGGCGGAATCGAAGGAATAGCACTGCGTGCAGCAATAGCCGCATGGCATGGCTTGGTGTCGTAGGCACCGTCACCGACAATGACATCGATTTGTTCTTCGCGTGGAATCTGGTCGAGCAACTTGGCCAGAGCGTCACCGTCAGCCACATTCTGATTCGTCATTAGCGCGGCATACACTTGACCCGTACTCGCGTTGAGCGCGAGATGGACTTTACGCCACGTGCGCCGCTTCGAGTAGCCGTGCTGGCGCACCTTCCATTCACCTTCGCCATAGACCTTCAGACCGGTGCTGTCGACAACCAGATAGATCGGTTCGTTGTCACGAAGGATCGGCAGTTCGACATCAAGCGTTTTTGCCCGGCGACAGAGCGTGGTGTAATTCGGCACCGGCAAGCTCGGGAAGGCCAAATCGCGTAGACTTTGGGTAAAACCTTGCAGTGCGCGCAACGTCAGTCGATAGACGGTCTTCACGCCAAGTAATGCCTGAATCGGTGTATCGCCGTATAGACACTGGCGACTACGTGTGGGTATGGCATCGGCGTTGTTGCATAAATCGAGTGTGAGGATGCAATAGCATCGACGGGCATAATTTCAGGCGATACGCACGGATTGCGGACGAGCGAGGTCCGTCATACGGTTGATGACGCCGACGCGAATGGAGACCTCGGTCGCCTGCGAGTCGATGTGACGCGCCCAGAGATAGTTGCCGGTGAGGGTCTTGAACCGATACATCGCATTCTCGGCAAGCGATCGCCGGTGGTAGCCACTGTCTTGCTTCCATTCTCGACGACCGTCACGGGCAATTGCATCAACCGCGCCATTACGCCACGCCGCACCGGGCATATCCGCTGGCCAATGAGCGGCACCCTCGCGTGGCGGAATCGAAGGAATAGCACTGCGTGCAGCAATGGCCGCATGGCATGGCTTGGTGTCGTAGGCACCGTCACCGCCGATGACATCGATTTGTTCTTCGCGTGGAATCTGGTCGAGCAACTTGGCCAGAGCGTCACCGTCAGCCACATTCTGATTCGTCATTAATGCGGCATGCACTTGACCTGTATTCGCGTTGAGCGCGAGATGGACTTTACGCCACGTGCGCCGCTTCGAGTAGCCGTGCTGGCGCACCTTCCATTCACCTTCTCCATAGACCTTCAGACCGGTGCTGTCGACAACCAGATGGATCGGTTCATTGTCACGAAGGATCGGCAGTTCGACATCAAGCGTTTTTGCCCGGCGACAGAGCGTGGTGTAATTCGGCACCGGCAAGCTCGGGAAGGCCAAATCGCGCAGACTTTGGGTGAAACCTTGCAGGGCGCGCAAGGTCAGTCGATAGACGGTCTTCACGCCAAGTAATGCCTGAATCAGCGTATCGCCGTATACACACGGGCGACCACGTGTGGGTATGGCATCGGCGTTGTTGCATAAATCGAGTGTGAGGATGCAATAGCATCGACGGGCATAATTTCAGGCGATACGCACGGATTGCGGACGAGCGAGGTCCGTCATACGGTTGATGACGCCGACGCGAATGGAGACCTCGGTCGCCTGCGAGTCGATGTGACGCGCCCAGAGATAGTTGCCGGTGAGGGTCTTGAACCGATACATCGCATTCTCGGCAAGCGATCGCCGGTGGTAGCCACTGTCTTGCTTCCATTCTCGACGACCGTCACGGGCAATTGCATCAACCGCGCCATTACGCCACGCCGCACCGGGCATATCCGCTGGCCAATGAGCGGCACCCTCGCGTGGCGGAATCGAAGGAATAGCACTGCGTGCAGCAATGGCCGCATGGCATGGCTTGGTGTCGTAGGCACCGTCACCGCCGATGACATCGATTTGTTCTTCGCGTGGAATCTGGTCGAGCAACTTGGCCAGAGCGTCACCGTCAGCCACATTCTGATTCGTCATTAATGCGGCATGCACTTGACCTGTATTCGCGTTGAGCGCGAGATGGACTTTACGCCACGTGCGCCGCTTCGAGTAGCCGTGCTGGCGCACCTTCCATTCACCTTCTCCATAGACCTTCAGACCGGTGCTGTCGACAACCAGATGGATCGGTTCATTGTCACGAAGGATCGGCAGTTCGACATCAAGCGTTTTTGCCCGGCGACAGAGCGTGGTGTAATTCGGCACCGGCAAGCTCGGGAAGGCCAAATCGCGTAGACTTTGGGTGAAACCTTGCAGGGCGCGCAAGGTCAGTCGATAGACGGTCTTCACGCCAAGTAATGCCTGAATCAGCGTATCGCCGTATACACACGGGCGACCACGTGTGGGTATGGCATCGGGCATTCTGGCAAGGACGGCTTCATCTATCCATATTGTTATGTTCCCCCGGTTGATCAGGCCTTCATTATAGGCCGCCCAATTCCTGACACAGTAGCGTGCCTTCGGCTCACCTTTCTTGTGTATGTCCTTGGCGTTGTTGCATAAATCGAGCGTGAGGACGCAATGGCATCGACGGGCATAATTTCAGGTGATACGAACAAATTGCGGACGAGCGAGGTCCACCATACGGTTGATGACGCCGACGCGAATGGAGACCTCGGTCGCCTGCGCCTCGATGTGACGCGCCCAGAGACAGTTGCCGGTGAGGGTCTTGAACCGATACATCGCATTCTCGGCAAGCGATCGCCGGTGGTAGCCACTGTGTTGCTTCCATTCTCGACGACCGTCACGGGCAATTGCATCAACCGCGCCATTATGCCACGCCGCACCGGGCATATCCGCTGGCCAATGAACGGCACCCTCGCGTGGCGGAATCGAAGGAATAGCACTGCGTGCAGCAATGGCCGCATGGCATGGCTTTGTCTCGTAGGCACCATCACCGCCGATGACATCGATTTGTTCTTCGCGTGGAACCTGGTCGAGCAACTTGGCCAGAGCGTCACCGTCAGCCACATTCTGATTCGTCATTAGCGCGGCATGCACTTGACCCGTATTCGCGTTGATCGCGAGATGGACTTTACGCCACGTGCGCCGCTTCGAGTAGCCGTGCTGGCGCACCTTCCATTCACCTTCTCCATAGACCTTCAGACCGGTGCTGTCGACAACCAGATGGATCGGTTCATTGTCACGAAGGATCGGAAGTTCGACATCAAGCGTTTTTGCCCGGCGACAGAGCGTGGTGTAATTCGGCACCGGCAAGCTCGGGAAGGCCAGATCGCGCAGACTTTGAGTGAAACCTTTCAGGGCGCGCAACGTCAGTCGATAGACGGTCTTCACGCCAAGTAATGCCTGAATCAGTGTATCGCCGTATAGACACGGGCGACTACGTGTGGGCATGGCATCGGGTATTCTGGCAAGGACGGCTTCATCTATCCATATTGTTACGTTCCCACGGTTGATCAGGCCTTCATTATAGGCCGCCCAATTCCTGACACGGTAGCGTGCCTTCGGCTCACCTTTCTTGTGTATTTCCTTGCGCATTTTCTTGGAAAAAAATTAAGCAGTTACTCTGGAATCTGACTTGATAGGAGGCTGGCCCCGCGACCGTTGCGCGTAAACGTAAACGGATCTCGCTCGATTTATGCAACAACGCCTCTCGCGCTCAACACGAATACGGGTCAAGCGCATGCCGCACTAATGACGAATCAAAATGTGGCTGACGGTGACGCTCTGGCCAAGTTACTCGACCAGATTCCACGCGATAAACAAATCAATGTCATCTGCGGCGACGGTGCTTACGATACCAAGCCATGCCATGCGGCTATTGCTGCACGCAGTGCTATTCCTTGGATTCCGCCACGCGAGGGTGCCGCTCATTGGCCAGCGGATACGACCAGTGCGGCGTGGCGTAACGGCGTGGTTGATGCAATTGCTCGTGACGGTCGTCGAGAATGGAAGAAAGACAGTTGCTACGACCGGCGATCGCTTGCCGAGAATGTTGATGGCCGCGCCCCCAGGCCGGCTCCGCGAAGTCAATCGTGATGGGAAACGGCAAGGTCTTCGAGGATCTGACCGGTTCGTTGTCCATAGCCCAGAACATGCCGGCGTGAAGCCGGTTGAAACCAGATTTGCCGGCTTCTCGTACAATAGCCGCTATGACAGCCTCCCCGCCCCTTCTCGACGACGCGCGGATTGACCCGGCCCGCGTGCACTCGCTTCCCGCCTCGGTGCCTGATCCCTGGCTGCTCGAGATTGTCGAGGCCACCGGCTCGACCAATGCCGATCTCGCGGCCCACCTGAAGACCCTGTCGCTTACACGCGACGCGCTGCCAAAGCCAATCGTGCGCGTCGCCTATGAGCAGACTGCTGGTCGTGGTCGCCAGGGCCGGCCTTGGTTCGCGCTGCCCGGAAACGCGCTGCTCTGCTCGGTAGGCTGCGTCCTGCCGAGTCCGGTCAACGCGCTCGCGGGTCTGAGCCTGGCGGTCGGTGTGGCACTGGCCGAGGGGCTCGGCAACCTGCCTCTGCGCGGCCAGCAGGTGCGCCTCAAATGGCCGAATGACCTGCTGCTGAGCGACGGTGAGCAGCTACTCGGCAAGCTCGGTGGCATTCTGGTCGAGACTGTCTGGAACACCGCGCATGCTACCGTAATCGTGATCGGCTTCGGCATCAACGTGCGCGGCACCGAGGCGGTGGTCGCCGAGGTCGACGCGCTGCGCGCGCGAGATGCGGCGCTAGCCGGCGCACTGCCACCCGCCGCGTTATCCTCGGCCTGCCCGTCGGCGAACCTCACCGATACGCTGGCCACCGTGCTCGATCCGCTAGCCACCGCGCTGGAGCATTTCGCGGCGGTCGGCCTGGCACCGTTCCGGTCGCGCTGGGCTGCGTTGCACGCCTACCCGGGTCGAGAGGTGGTACTGCTCGAACAGGGACGGGAACTCGCACGCGGCATTGCCACCGGCATCGACGAACAGGGACAGCTGCTACTGGATACCGCTGAAGGCGTGCGCACGATCGCGACCGGCGACGTCTCGTTGCGCCTGAGTGCTGCCGAAGGCGGCGAGGCTCAGTGAGCGATCTTGCGCTGCTCGTCGACGCGGGCAATAGCCGGATCAAGTGGGCGTTAGCCGATGCCGGCGGTCGTCTGGTCGAGAGTGCTACATTCGATCACGGCGCAGATGACGCGACCGCCGCGATACCCGCCTGGCCCGACTGGTCCGCGCCGCGCGGAGCCTGGATCTCGAACGTGGCCGGCACGGATGTCGCCGCTCGCATCGAGGCCCTGATCGAGGCGCGCTGGCCGGGCCTGCCGCACCGAATCGTCACTGCGCGCGCAGCACAATGTGGCATCAGCAACGGCTATACGCAGCCCTCGCAGCTCGGCAGCGACCGCTGGTTCGGGCTGATCGGCGCGCGGGCCGCCTTCCCGGACGAAGCCCTGCTGATCGCCACCTTCGGAACGGCCACCACGCTCGAATTGTTGGAGGCCGACGGTCGTTTCGTCGGCGGCCTCATCGCGCCGGGCTGGGCGCTGATGATGCGCTCGCTCGGCACACACACGGCGCAGCTGCCGACACTCAGCACCGACACGGCGCAACTGCTGGTCGATGAGCTCAGCCAAGCTGCAGGGCGGATCGCGTTTGCCACCGATACCGCGCATTCGCTGTCGGTCGGCTGCCTGCAGGCTCAGGCAGGGCTGGTCGAGCGCGCCTGGCGCGAACGCTCGGTCGAAAGTACTCGACCGGTACGGCTGGTATTGTCGGGGGGGGGGCCACCGACGCCGTTGCAAAGGTGCTGACGGTGCCCTATACGCGACACGATACGCTGGTGCTGTCGGGGCTGGCGCGCATCGCGCATGACGCGATGCAGGCTTGAGAATCGGATGGGGCGTGCCGACTATCGTCGGACGCGCAAACCACTGACTTTCGAAGCGGAGGTTCGACGATGCTATGCTGGCTCATCGCGATACTGCTGGTGGCGAACCGGATGATCGCACTGGCCGCGATCCATGGGCTGTTTGGACTGCTGCCGACCGACGAGACACGCGCAAGAATTCTGGCACCTGACGACGTAGCAGGTCAGGCCGTATCACAAGCTGTGTACCTGTAGCCCCCTCCGGGTTGGTAAGGGATATGCAACAACGCCGGATATGCATCGATCCCGAAGCGGGCACCGTTTTCAGGCTAGAACCAGCGTGCCTCGGCTCTCCATCACTTCAAGCCTGGTTGCGCGCACCTTCTTCAAGAGCGCCGTGGTCGAGCGCTCGAACTCGCATGGAATCGCCAGCACCTTGCCGCCCCAACCGCGCACCAGGGCCGATTCTGGCAGCGCATCCATGTCGTAGTCGCCGCCCTTCACGAGCATGTCGGGATGCACTGCGGCGATCAGGTCGATCGGCGTTTGTTCCTCGAAACTCACCACCCAGTCGACGCATGCGAGCGCCGCAAGCAGTGCCATGCGGTCTTCCTGGTGATTGATCGGCCGATCGTCGCCCTTTCCCAGCATGCGCACCGAGGTGTCGCTGTTGACACCGACGATTAGGCAGGCACCGAGCGCCTTAGCGTCTGCCAGGTAGGTGACGTGGCCGCGATGCAAAATGTCGAACAGGCCATTCGTGAACACGACGGGCGAGCCCAGCGTTGGACGCAGGGTGGCGAGCTCCTCGCGGGTGGTGAATTTACGTTCGAAGACGGCGGGCATCGGTTCCGGTCCAGCTAGAAGAAGGGAAACGGGAATCGGGGCGGCGGGCCTGGCAACGGCGCGCTCGGCTATGCTATGTTTTGTAGCAAATCCCTTGTTTAGAGGCCAGTCAAAATCCCCCGTGAGGGGGGACTGTTTACTGTCTCGGCAATTTGGTCACAGCTTGGACATCCAAGCAACGGGAGTCTAATAAGTTATCCGTAAATTATGTTGACCTCGGCAGGTACGCTACATGTAGCGTACCCAGCTGGGTAGACTGTCTTTTTCGAGGCGTTGTTGCATAAATCGAGTGTGAGGACGTAATAGCATCGCCTGAAATTATCCCGTCGATGCTATTACGTCCTCACACTCGATTTATGCAACAACGCCCATCGAAAATGGAAGCAAGACAGTGGCTACCACCGGTGATTGCTTGCCGAGAATGCGGATCAATAATATGGGCTGGCCCCGCGACCGTTGCGCGTAAACGTCAACAGATCTCGCTCGATGTATCCACCAATGGGGTGTGGTAAGACACACAGCGCAATCAGCTCGGGAGGATGACCGGGCCGGTTTTGTGGTTCAGTAGGCGATTTCCACCGTACCTTCGCCGAAGATGGCGCGCAGCTCGGCCAGCAGCGTATCGCTTGGCTTCACGCGCCACGCATCGCCCAGCCGCATCTCGCCCTGCGCACGTGCGTTGTTGTAGAGGATCTGCACGGTCAGCCCGTTCGGCATCGGCATTGGCGCGCGGCGGTTGACGGTGGCGCGACCCTCGCGCTTGCCGCTGGACGACGATACCGGTGCCGCGATGACCGGCGTGGGTTCCACCTTGGCCACATGCCGCTCCAGCACGCGACGCAGCGCGGTCGCATCTGCGTTGCCGTTTATTGTCATGCGCAGGGCCTGCGCGTAACGGCTGCGCGCACGCTCGAGATCCATCACCGTATCGACCGTGAAGCGGATTCCGCCCGTGAACCCGTCGTTGCGTGCCTGGCCCTGCACGATCAGCAGCTCGTCTTCCTTAAAAAAGCCGCGGTTCGCCTCGAATTGCTCATTGAACACGGTGATCTCGCACTGGCCAGTGCCGTCGTCGAGCAGCGCGATGATCATCTTGCCGCGTTGCGTCGTCTGGGTGCGCAGCGAGACGATCATACCAGCCACCAGTTTGTCGTGCCCTGCTTTCAGTTCGCCGAGCTGTATCCGCGCGAAACGGCGGACCTCTTCGCAATAGAAGTCGAACAGGTGGCCAGACAGGTAGAAACCGAGTGCGACCTTTTCTTCTTGCATACGGCGCTTCTCATCCCAAGCTGGTTGATCGACCAGCGCATGCGCGTGTGGCGACTCGGTACCCATATCAAACAGGTCGGCCTGCATTGCGTTGGCCTCGGCCTTGTCGGCTGCCTCCATGGCGAGCGGAACCGAGGCGATTAGCTGCGCGCGGTTCGGCGTGAGCACGTCGCAGGCGCCTGCGCGGATCAGCGCTTCGATGGTGCGGCGGTTGACGACGCGGCGGTCGATCCGTTCGCAGAAGTCGTACAGGTCCTTGAACACGCCGCCTTCCTTGCGCGCCCGTAGGATCTCCTCGATCGCGTGCTGGCCGCTGCCCTTGACGGCACCCAGGCCGTAGCGAATCGTCTTCGAGCACTTGCCATCGGCTTCTGCGACCGGCTCAAAGCGGTATTCGGACTGGTTGATGTCGGGCGAAAGCACTTTCAGGCCATTGAGTTCGCAGTCGTCGAACAGGATCTTTACTTTGTCAGTGTCGTCCATCGCGAACGTCATGTTGGCCGCCATAAATTCGGCGGGATAATGCGCCTTCAGCCAGGCTGTGTAGTGGGCGAGCAGCGCGTAGGCGGTCGCGTGCGACTTGTTGAAGCCGTAGCCCGCGAACTTCTCCATTAAGTCGAAGATCTCGTCCGACTTCTCCCGCGTGAGGCCGTTCTTGGCAGCGCCCTCGGCGAAGATCTCGCGGTGCTTGACCATCTCCTCAGGCTTCTTCTTGCCCATCGCGCGACGCAAAAGGTCGGCACCTCCCAGCGAGTAGCCACCGATGATCTGCGCCATCTGCATCACCTGCTCCTGGTAGACCATGATACCGTAGGTCTCTTTCAGGACTGTCTCGACGCGCTGATCCGGATACTCGATCTTCTCACGACCGTGCTTGCGGGCACAGAAGCTCTGGATTAGGTCCATCGGACCCGGTCGGTACAAGGACACGAGCGCGATGATGTCCTCGAAGCGGTCCGGCTGAGCGTCCTTGAGCATGCCCTGCATACCGCGGCTTTCCAACTGGAACACGGCGACTGTGTTCGCTTTTTTGAGGATCTGGAACGAGGCAGAATCGTCGAGCGGGACTTGGGCCAGCGACCAGTCGGCCTTGGCCGGATCAAGCCGGCGAATGAAACGCTCGGCTGAGTCGAGGATCGTCAGCGTAGTCAGGCCTAAAAAGTCGAACTTCACTAGCCCGACCGCTTCTACGTCGTCCTTGTCGTATTGGCTGACCACACCGCCGTCGTCGCCTTGGGCGTACAAGGGGCAGAAATCGGTCAGCTTGCCCGGCGCGATCAGCACACCTCCGGCGTGCATGCCGACGTTACGCGTGAGGCCCTCGACGCGTTGCGCCAGATCGAGGAGCTGATGGACCTCGTCCTCATTGTCGTAGCGCTCCTGCAGTAGCGGCTCTTCCTTCATTGCGTCGGCGATGGTGACGTGCCTGCCCGGCTTGAACGGGATCAGCTTGGCCACACCATCAGTGAACATGTAGCCGAGGTTGAGCACGCGCCCGATGTCCCGCACGGCCGCTTTGGCGGCCATAGTACCGAAGGTAGCGATCTGCGAAACCGCGTCAGTACCGTACTTCTCCTTCACGTACTGGATCACGCGATCGCGACCGTGCTGGCAGAAGTCGATGTCGAAATCGGGCATCGAGACTCGCTCCGGATTCAGGAAGCGCTCGAACAGCAGATTGTAGCGCAGTGGATCGAGGTCGGTGATGCCCAGCGAATAGGCCACCAGCGAGCCTGCGCCCGAGCCCCGGCCCGGGCCGACCGGCACGCCGTTGCTCTTGGCCCAGTTGATGAAGTCCGCCACGATCAGGAAGTAGCCCGGGAAACCCATCTTTTTGATCGTGTTGTACTCGAATTCGAGGCGCTGGTAGTAGGGTGCACGCTGCGCATCCCGCTCGACTTCGCCCGGAAACAGCTGCACCAGGCGCTTCTCGAGCCCTTCCTGCGATAGCTGGACCAAGTAGTCGCCGAGCGCCATGCCGTCCGGCGTCGGGAACAGCGGCAGCTTCGGCTTGCCAAGCTCGAGTTTGAGGTTGCAGCGCTTGGCGATCTCGACCGTATTCTGCACCGCCGAGGGGATGTCGGTGAACAGCTCGGCCATTTCGGCTTGGGTGCGGAAGCGTTGTTCGATGGTGAAGCGTTTCTGGCGGCGCGGGTTGTCGAGGATGTCACCTTCCGCGATGCAAACACGCGCCTCGTGTGCGGTGAAATCCTCGTCGCCCATGAACTGTAGCGGATGTGTGGCGACAACCGGCAGTTGCAGCTCAACTGCGAGCTTAGCGGCTTCCTGCACATAGGCCTCACCGCCGGGCTGGCCGTAGCGCTGCAGCTCGATGTAGAAGCCGCCCGGGAACACGCGCGCCCAGCGCTGCGCATAGCGGCGCGCGGCCTCGGCATTGCCGGCCTCCAGAGCAATACCGATATCGCCTTGCTGCGCACCTGACAGCGCCAGCAGGCTTTGGTCGCGCTTAGATTCGAACCATTGCGCGTCGACTTCGGCGCGACCGCGATACTGGTTAGTGAGCCAGGCCTTCGAGAGTAGATCGCAGAGATCCAGGTAGCCGGCCTTGTCGCGCACCAGCAGCAAGAGGCGCGAGGGCTTGTCGCGATCGTCGGGATTGGTGATCCAGACATCGCAACCAGCAATCGCCTTGATGCCCTTGTTACGGGCTTTCTGGTAGAAGCGGACGAGGCCGAATGCATTGCTGAAATCGGTGAGGGCGAGCGCGCCCTGGCCGTCAGCGACCGCCGCCTCGACTAACTCGTCGAGGCGTATAATGCCATCGGCCATCGAAAATTCGGAGTGAACTCGAAGATGGATGAAATGGGGATCTGACATGGGCGTTATTGTAGCCGCTTCGCGACGCAGGCAACGCCCTCGTTCGACACAAATCGACCCAGCTGGATCCATCCAGGTGGCGCTGTTGCATAAATCGAGCGAGATCCGTTGACGTTTACGCGCAACGGTCGCGGGGCCAGCCCCTTATCAAGTCAGATTCCAGAGTAACTGCTTAATTTTTGACAAGAAAATGTGCAAGGACATACACAAGACAGGTGAGCCGAAGGCACGCTACCGTGTCAGGAATTGGGCGGCCTATAATGAAGGCCTGATCAACCGGGGGAACGTAACAATATGGATAGATGAAGCCGTCCTTGCCAGAATACCCGATGCCATACCCACACGTGGTCGCCCGTGTCTATACGGCGATACGCTGATTCAGACATTACTTGGCGTGAAGACCGTCTATCGACTAACGTTGCGCGCCCTGCAAGGTTTCACCCAAAGTCTGCGCGATCTGGCCTTCCCGAGCTTGCCGGTGCTGAATTACACCACGCTCTGTCGCCGGGCAAAAACGCTTGATGTCGAACTGGCGATCCTTCGTGACAATGAACCGATCTATCTGGTTGTCGACAGCACCGGTCTGAAGGTCTATGGAGAAGGTGAATGGAAGGTGCGCCAGCACGGCTACTCGAAGCGGCGCACGTGGCGTAAAGTCCATCTCGCGCTCAACGCGAATACGGGTCAAGTGCATGCCGCGCGCTAATGACGAATCAGAATGTGGCTGACGGTGACGCTCTGGCCAAGTTGCTCGACCAGATTCCACGCGAAGAACAAATCGATGTCATCGGCGGTGATGGTGCCTATGACACCAAGCCATGCCATGCGGCCATTGCTGCACGCAGTGCTATTCCTTCGATTCCGCCACGCGAGGGTGCCGTTCATTGGCCAGCGGATATGCCCGGTGCGGCGTGGCGTAATGGCGCGGTTGATGCAATTGCCCGTGACGGTCGTCGAGAATGGAAGCAAGACAGTGGCTACCACCGCCGATCGCTTGCCGAGAATGCGATGTATCGGTTCAAGACCCTCACCGGCAACTGTCTCTGGGCGCGTCACATCGCCTCGCAGGCGACCGAGGTCTCCATTCGCGTCGGCGTCATCAACCGTATGGCGGACCTCGCTCGTCCGCAATCCGTTCGTATGGCCTAAAATTATGCCCGTCGATGCTATTGCATCCTCACACTCGATTTATGCAACAACGCCGAGAGCCGTTGACGTTTACGCGCAACGGTCACGGGGCCAGCCCCCTATCAAATCAGATTCCAGAATAACTGCCTATTTTTTGCCAAGAAAATGCGCAAGGACATACACAAGACAGGTAAGCCGAAGGCACGCTACCGTGTCAGGAATTGGGCGGCCTATAATGCAGGCCTGTTCAACCGGGGGAACGTAACAATATGGATAGATGAAGCCGTCCTTGCCAGAATACCCGATGCCATACCCGCACGTGTCGCCCGTGTCTATACGGCGATACGCTGATTCAGGCATTACTTGGCGTGAAGACCGTCTATCGACTGACGGTGTGCGCCCTGCAAGGTTTCACCCAAAGTCTGCGCGATCTGGCCTTCCCGAGCTTGCCGGTGCCGAATTACACCACGCTCTGTCGCCGGACAAAAACGCTTGATGTCAAACTGCCGATCCTGCGTGACAATGAACCGATCCATCTGGTTGTCGACAGCACCGGTCTGACGGTCTGAAGGTCTATGGAGAAGGTGAATGGAAGGTGCGCCAGCACGGCTACTCGAAGCGGCGCACGTGGCGTAAAGTCCATCTCGCGCTCAACGCGAATACGGGTCAAGTGCATGCCGCGCGCTAATGACGAATCAGAATGTGGCTGACGGTGACGCTCTGGCCAAGTTGCTCGACCAGATTCCACGCGAAGAACAAATCGATGTCATCGGCGGTGATGGTGCCTACGACACCAAGCCATGCCATGCGGCCATTGCTGCACGCAGTGCTATTCCTTCGATTCCGCCACGCGAGGGTGCCGTTCATTGGCCAGCGGATATGCCCGGTGCGGCGTGGCGTAATGGTGCGGTTGACGCAATTGCCCGTGACGGTCGTCGAGAATGGAAGCAAGACAGTGGCTACCACCGGCGATCGCTTGCCGAGAATGCGATGTATCGGTTCAAGACCCTCACCGGCAACTGTCTCTGGGCGCGTCACATCGATGCGCAGGCCGACCGAGGTCTCCATTCGCGTCGGCGTCATCAACCGCATGGCGGACCTCGCTCGTCCGCAATCCGTTCGTATCGCCTGAAATTATCCCCGTCGATGTCACTGCGTCCTCACTCGCGATTTATGCAACAACGCCTCACGCTAGGCTTCACAACAAGCAGCAAGGGCTCAATCAGTTTCCACAGTCCTTCTTCAAGGATCGGCATTTCCATCCCTGGGCCTTACATTTCTTTGGTGTTCAATTTTTAGAAATTGTCGAGAAAATAAACAGCACCCTCACGGGGAATTCGAACAGGCCTATTAGGCAGAGGTGTTGCTTTTTCTGCCCATCAAATAAGCGTGAAGTTCGTGCCGGAAGCGAGACAGCTGGTGCACCACCCCGTGGTTGGCCCTCGAAATAGCGTTGTAGCCGAGTACCGCAGGAATTGCTACAAATAACCCCAGAGCTGTCATGACTAACGACTCCCCAACTGGTCCCGCTACTTTTGCAAGGCTGGATTGCCCAGCCACGCTGATACTAGAAAGTGCATGAAAAATCCCCCACACTGTTCCGAACAACCCGACGAACGGCGCGGTACTTCCTACCGATGCGAGTACACCCAATCCTCTCATCATGCGACCAACTTGCTCATCGAAGGCAACCGATAGACAGCGACGTAGCCATTCATCCGAAGACAATGCCTCCCGGAGACGGGCATCATTATGACTATTTTTGGCTTCGAGGGCCGCGTTGGCAAGGCTCGCATAGGGATTGTTTGCAATAGCAGGAAAAGACAATTCTGCTCCTTCATCAAGCAGCTCCTCGCTCCAAAAATATCGCTCTGCCACGCCGGCGTTACGCCGGATCCGTAACAGTTGCAGGCCCTTGTGAAAAATCATCGCCCAGGACGAGATTGACATCACGATCAGTAATGCCGCGAGAGTATGGGTCACGACATCAGTACGCACCCATATCTGATAAATGTCCAGATTCATGGCAGGCCCAAGTAGAAAAAATAAATTCAGTTTTTGAGATCGAAGTCGATTGACTGCTGTGCATGAACCGCTACCGCTACTCCATGATCGAGGTACGGCTTACAGTGAGCAATGAGCAACGCTTCTTTTGCCGCGGTATCAAGTTCGTCGAAGCCACTGGTGTGAACGATCTCCGCCTGCGTGACTTGTCCGGATGTTCCAATTGTGAGTTTAAGCGTCACCCTCCCTGCATGCCGCAACTGCCTTGCACGTGATGGATAAGCCGGCCGTGGAATATTACATTCAATGTGCGCCACTTCCATCACTGTCTGCGAGTCCGGCAAATTCAGCAACGGCGTCGCCGAGGTGGGTTCGGCTGGTGTTTTCGCCGGTTTTTCGTCCACGTCAACCAGCGGAGTGACTGGCTCAACCAACGGGTATTGAGGCGGGGATACATCGTCCGTGTTGACGGACTGGTGGGTCGGCGCAACGACAACCGTGCGCTTGCTGAAGCGCGGGCTGGTCAAGACAGCGACCGTTTTAGGTGCTTTGTGCGGCCGCCTCGACTCCACCTGGGTCGAGGCGGTGGGCAGCGCGACAGGCGGCCGCATCGCGGTCGTCAACGTCACGCGTAATCCGTGATCTGCTGCGGTAGGGTATAGGACGCGCGGCGTTATGTGAAAAAAAAGCACGATAACCACCAATAGCGCGTGCATCGCAATTGCTGCCGCTAACGCGCAAATCCAAGCGACCCGCTGCCTGTGCCCATCGTCCCCGTCACCGGACCACGTCGAGAAAAGTGAAACGTCCATCGCGCGCCTAGAAATCGAAGTTGCCGGTCAGATAGAACGTACTGCCCGGCTCGATGCTCAGAAACTATTGAGCCGCAATTTCAAGACCACATATTGCGGATCAATATCGATGTCTGGCTGAGCAAAATGAAGTTCCTCACCCCAAGGAGCGAGGTATCAAACCCAGAAAGTTAAATGCAAAAGCAAAGGCACCCGTCCCAGGGACAGGAAACTACGCTAGCGTCTGAGATGTTGAAGAAGATAGATCTACAGAAAAACAGAAAGTTGGGCTGTTGACGAGGCGTTGTCGCATAGATCGAGTGTGAGGACGCAATGATATCGATGGGTATAATTCTAAGCGATACGAACGGATTGTGGACAAACGAAGTTCGCCATGCGGGTGCGGATTATACCGACGCGCCCAGCAACAGTTTCCGGTGGCGTCTTGACCCGATACATCACATTCTCGGCAATCAATCTCCAGTGGTAGCACCGCCTTTCTTCCATTTTTGACGAGCGTCACACGGGCAATTGTGCATCAACCGCACTATTACGCCAAGCCGTACTGGGCTTATTATTTAAATAATATCAATACCCGCGTGTGGCGGAATCGAAAGAACGGCACTGCGCGCAGCAATGGCTGCACAGCATGCCTTGGTGTCATAGGCACCAAGGCGCCGATGACATCGATCCGATCAGCGCACGGAATTTGGTCGAGCAACTTGGCCAGAGCGTCAACGTCAACCACATCCCAATGTGTCATCAGCGCGAAACCCGCATTCACCTTGAGGGTAAGAAAAACCTTACGCTCCGTGCGGCGCTTTGAGTAGCTGCGCTGGCGAACCTTTCCATTCACCTGCGCGACAGATAGCCTTTCCAGGCTGGTACTGTCGACCAGCAAGTAGATCAATTCGCTATCGTGGAAAATCGGCAGTTCGACACCAAGCGTTTGTACCTCGAGAAAAACCAAGGTGTAATTCGGCACCGGAAAACTCGGGAAGACCAAAATCGCCCAGCCTTTCGCCCCTGCATACATCCTGTTGCGTTTTCCACGGATTTATAAATAAACAAAGGCGTACAGCAAACTCGAGTAGTGGGAACGTGAAAAGAATTATTTTTCTATCGAAATTAAAATTGTTTTATTTAAAAACAATCAAATGGAGCACGATTGACCATCCGATGCCTGTGGGAGCGCGTTGTTATATATTGATCCGCAATTTTTGATCTTGATCTTGAAATTAACACATTTTCCTCATATGAGAGTCGATTTTCTAATTTTAAAATCCCGCATTGTGGATCAATATTCTCGACGACCGTCACGAGCGCTTGCATCAACTGCGCCGTTACGCTACGCTGCACCGGGCGTAGCCGTTAGCCAATGAGCGGCACCCTCGCATGGCAGAATTGGTGGAATCGAAGGAACTGCATTTCATGCAGCAATAGCCGCATGGCTTGGCTTGGTGTCGTAGGCACCGTCGTCGTCGATGACATCGATCTGTTTGTCGATGCATAGGAATAGCGTTTTTGCATAAATCTGGTGAGAGGCGGTAACGTTCACGTGCACCGGTCGTGGCGAGCCCACTGTTGTCAAGTTGTATTTTGGCATACATTCTCGATTTTTCCCAAGAAGATGCGGAGGGACATACACAAGACAGGTGAGCCAAAGGCACGCTTGACACGCTACCGTGTCAAGAATTGGGCGGCCTATAATGAAGGCCTGATCAACCGGGGAACGTAACAATATGGATAGATGAAGCCGTCCTTGCCAGGATACCCGATGCCATCATACCCACACGTGGACGCCCGTGTCTATACGGCGATACGCCTGATTCAGGCATTACTTGGCGTGAAGACCGTCTATCGACGGACGTTGCGCGCCCTGCAAGGTTTCACCCAAAGTTCTGCGCGATCTGGCCTTCCCGAGCTTGCGCGATCTGGCCTTCCCGAGCTTGCCGGTGCCGAATTACGCCACGCTCTTTCGCCGGGCAAAAACGCTTGATGTCGAACTGCGAATCCTTCGTGACAATGAACCAGATCCATCTGCTTGTCGACAGCACCGGTCTGAAGGTCTATGGAGAAGGTGCATGGAAGGTGCGCCAGCACGGCTACTCGAAGCAGCGCACGTGGCGTAAAGTCCATCTCGCTCTCAACGCGAATACGGGTCAAGTGCATGCCGCGCTAATGACGCATCAGAATGTGGCTGACGGTGACGCTCTGGCCAAGTTGCTCGACCAGATTCCGCGCGAAGAACAAATCGATGTCATCGGCGGTGATGGTGCCTACGACACAAAGCCATGCCATGCGGCCATTGCTGCACGCAGTGCTATTCCTTCGATTCCGCCACGCGAGGGTGCCGTTCATTGGCCAGCGGATATGCCCGGTGTGGCGTGGCGTAATGGCGCGGTTGATGCAATTTCCCGTTACGGTCGTCGAGAATAGCAGCAAGACAGTGGCTACCACCGGCGATCGCTTGCCGAGAATGCGATGTATCGCGGTTCAAGACCCTCACTGGCAACTGTCTCTGGGCGCGTCACATCGACGCGCAGGTGACCGAGGTCTCCGTTCCCGGCGGAGTAATCAATCGTATGGCGGACTGCGCTCGTCCGCAATCCGTTCTTATCGCTTGAAATTATGCCCGTCGATGCCATGCGTCCTCGCGCTCGATTTATGCAACAACGCCACTTGGGAATAGACCCTCGTCTGTTGGAATATTTCAGGTGCGCTGAATAGGAGTTTTGAACTGGCCTCTTAGCCAGAGCTTCACTTGTGTAATGTCGACGAATGCAGCGAGATCTTGCTCAAGCGTATTGATATTTACCTGCAGCGCCTTGAGGTCAATTGCGATGTTGCTCAATAGCGTATCGGGCGAAACGGGTGCGAATGGATCGACACCGTAAGTTTGCCGAAAGGTCATCTCGACGTGAGCGATCTCCTGATCAAGTTCACGGACTTGATTCTTCAAAATTGCATTGTAGTGTTTCAAACGCCCTTCGCTCATGTTGTCAAGAGCGTCCTGATCGATATGTTCCAGCTCCAGCTGCAACTCTAGGAGCTGCAGAAGGTTTTTTTTTGGTAGGCCTCGTTGACACGCTGCATGAGCTGCGTCTTTCGTTCACGTTCGTTTGGATCGATCTCCCGATCCGGGTGTAGCGCGCTGGCGAGTTTTCGGTAGACCTCTCGAATAGAAAAGCCGATCTGCGCCTGTGCCTCTTGCGTTCTGACTTCGTCGGCTTGCTGTCGAGAGGATTTTTTTTGCTGCGAGCGGCGAACCTCTTTTTCTTTACGCTTTGCTTCCAATTCTGCTTGCAATTTCTGAAGATTAGCCTCGGCACTTTGCAACAGAACTTCCGGAGAATTTAAGTCGAGACCGTCGCCAAAATCGACGCAGAACATTGCCTCGATCATGGACTTCATCTTGCCGATGTCAGCCTTATGCTGACTCTCGTAGTTGATGGGGCTGTACTTGTCGTAGATAGTCTTTAGTGCCTGGTCTTCATTCTCGCTTTCTTTAATCAGATCGCCAGCCAATTCCACAATGAAAAGTGCAACTTTTTTGCGCTCTGTTTTTGTGAGGTGTTCATAGATTTGATCAAGGCGATATACCTTCCGAAGCTGCAGTGCATAGAAGATTTGTTCGAGCGGTAGCAACTCGTTGACAAACTGCTTCTGAAACAGCGGGGTAATTTCCTCCCAGGTGCGAAGTCGCTTGCGTCTCTTCTCGATCTGCTTAATCAGTGAGTTAAACTTTTTTTGCTCTTTCGACAAAGTTGAATTGTTGTAATCGTGCGCAATACTGGCGGACCGCGATATCTTGATCATGAGAAAGTTTCCGCGGAAAAGCGAAGGAGGTCAACTATCTTCTATATTTTAGCTCAATGGCACGGTTAGTCGATCAATTGCCCGTCAAGACGGCGTTTTGCATAAATCGAGCGTGAGGCCGCCACGGCATCTCGAAAAACTGGGCTTCAATTACCCATCGAAGCCCTTCAGGCCAGCCTCTTGACGCTCGCAGCCTGATCAAAAAGTGTGCCCAAACAATTGGATCCGCTACAGGCTCCGTCGCGCCGCACCTCCAGCGTGCAGTTGTGGAACTGCACCAGCGATTCGCGGTGCGCGATGCTGACGATCGCCGCGCCCGGCAGGCGCGCCGCCATCAGGCCGTAGAGGTGCGCCTCGTTCTCGGCGTCGAGCGCGCTGGTGGCCTCGTCGAGGAAAAGGAAGTCAGGCTGGTGCAGCAGCACGCGTGCGCCGGCCAGGCGCTGCTGTTCGCCCGGCGAGAGGATCTGAGTCCAGTGGTCCGATTCTTCCAGGCAACCAGAATAGTTCTCCAGCCCACTGTCGCGCAGCGCCGTGCGGCACTCCTCGTCGCTGAAGCGCTCGACCGCCGAAGGATAGGCCAGCGCAGCCTTCAGCGTGCCGATCGGCAGGTAGCTGCGCTGCGGCACGAACATCATGGCGGCATTCACCGGCGCGTCGATCGAGCCCTCGCCGAACGGCCAGAGGCCCGCCATGGCGCGCATCAGAGTGCTCTTGCCAGCACCCGAAGGACCGCGCACCAGCCAGCGAGAGCCCGGCTCAATGATGACGTCGTCGATGCTCGACAGCGATTTGCCGTCGGGCAGGGCGAGATGCAGGCCACGGGTGCTGAGGTTCTGCTCGTCCACGTAATGCAGGTTAATGCCGCCGTGCTCGGTGGCTGGCGACAGCGACTCCTTCAAGTGGGAAGCCCGCGTGACGCGCTTGAATTCACGCAGACGATTGATGGTCGCACGCCAGTCTACCAGGGTTCCGTAACTATTCATGAACCAAGAGAAGGAATCGCTGACGGTGCCGAAGGCACCGATAAGCCGCATCAGCACACCGAACGAATAGGCCCCGGCGAAGTAACGCGGCGAGGCTACGGCGATCGGGAAGATGTTAGCTAGCTGGGCATAGAAGCTGATCACGAAGGTCATACGCTTGGTAAGCGACATGACGCGCTGCCAGTTTTGGCGGATATAGCCGAACAGGTCGAGCGCGCCTTGGCGTTCGCGCAACGTTCCGTCGTAGAAGGCGATCTGCTCGGCGTTCTCACGGATCCGGATCAGCCCGAAACGCAGGTCGGCCTCGACGCGCTGCTGCTGGTAGGTGATCGAGACCAGCGGATGGCCAGCCTTGTAGGTCACGTAGGAGCCGATCAGCGCGTAGAGCGAGGCGGCCCAGACCATATAGCCGGGAATGACGAAGCTGGTGCCGCCTAGCGAAATGGTTGCCGCGCCGGCGATCGACCAGAGGATTACGATGAAAGAGAAGAGCGTAACTACCGTCGAGAGCAGATCCAGCGAGAGCGATAGCGTAGTGGTGGCGAGCGTATTCAGGTCGTCGGTGATCCTCTGGTCCGGGTTGTCGGCCAACCGGTCGCGCTCGATGCGGTAAAAGGCACGGTCTTCAAACCAGTCGTCGAGCGCTTGGGTGGTGATCCACTGCCGCCAGCGAAAACCCAGTAACTGTCGCAGGTAGCGACTGTAGACGGCGATGATGATGAAAGAGAACGCGTAGCCGGCGAAGATCAGTAGCAGGTGGGGCACCTTGGTGGCGTCTTTCTGCTGCAGCGCGTTGTAGAAAGTTCCGTTCCAGGCATTGAGTCGGACGTTGATCCAGACTACCGTGAGGTTCATCGCGATAATTGCCAGCAGCAGCGACCAAGCGAGTTTCCATTCCCGGGACACCCAGTAGGGCTTGATCAGGCTCCACGTGGAGATGCGGACGTCGTCGGACAGCGCGTCGTTCTCGGCGCGGGCGGCGGGGGACGAGGGCGTCATGGGTCTCCTGCGTTGGGGGGGGGATACCGGGGTTGTCGAAGCGATACGCGACTTAGGCTGCGCATCCAAAAAAATCATGCCAGCTGGCGACAGCTTGCTGCGGATTGTGTGGCGTTGTTGCATAAATCTAGCGAGATCCTGTGACGTTTACGCCCCCGGTCGGGGCCAGCCCCCCTTGTTATCAATCAAAAATTCGTGATTTTGAAATTAGAAAATCATTCCTCATGTCTCGTTATGCCATGTTCCTCACATGAGGGACGATTTTATATTTTCAAAATCACGAATTTTTGATTGATAGGAAATGGGCGGCCTATAACGCGGGCTTGATCAACCGGAGGGAACGTGACGATATGAATAAATGAAGCCGTCCTTGCTAGAAGGACCGACGCCATACTCACGCGCGTGGGTCGCCTGCTTTTCTCTACGGCGATACGCTGATTCAGGCATTGCTTAGCGTGCAGAGCATCTGTCGACTGGCGCTGCGGCGCCCTTGCAAGGTTTCCTCCAAAGTCTGCACGATCTGGCCTGCGCGAGCTTGCTGGTGCCGAATTACACCACGCTCTGTCGACGGGCAAAAACGCTTGATGTCAAACTGCCGACCCTTTGCGACAGCTAACCGGATCCACCTGGTGGTCGACAGCACTAGTCTGAAGGTCTATGGCGAAGGTGAATGGAGGTGCGCCAGCACGGCTACTTGAAGCGGAGCACGTAGCGCACGGTCCATGGAGCGCTCAACGCGAATACGGGTCAAGTGCATGCTGCGCTAATGACGAATCAGAATGTGGCTGACGGTGAAGCTCTGGCCAAGTTGCTCGAGAAGATTCCACGCAAAGAACAAATCGATGTCATCGACGACGACGGTGCCTACGACACCATGCCATGCGGCTATTGCTGTACGCAGTGCTGTTCCTTCGATTCCGCCACGCGAGGGAGTGTGCCGCTCAATTGGCCTGCGGATACGCCCGGTGCGGCGTAATGGAGCGGTTGATGCAATTGCTCCTGATGCTCGTCGACAATGCAAGAAAGACAGTGGTTTCCACCGGTGATCGCTTGCCTAGAATGCGCTGTATCGGTTCACGACGCTCACCGAAAACTGTTTCTGGGCTCGCGTCACATCGACGCGCAGGCGACCGAGGTCGTCGGTCGCGGCGGCGTAACTAACCGCATGGCGGACCTCGCTTGTCCACAATCCATTCGTATCGCCTAAAATTATTGATCCACAATGCGTGATCTTTAAATTAGCAAATCGACCCTCATGTGAAGAGATAGAAAAAGAGATATGAGATCGCTTCCTCGTGAGGCGTTATTGCATAAGTCGAGCAAGATCCGTTGACGTTTACGCGCAACGGTCGAGGGGCCAGACTCTATCAAGTCAGATTCCAGAGTAACTGCTTAATTTTTGATAAGAAAATACGCAAAGACATACACAAGACAGGTGCGCCGAAGGCACGCTACCGTGTCAGGAATTGGGCGGCCTATAATGAAGGCCTGATCAACCGGGGAACGTGATGATATGGATAGATGAAGCCGTCCTTGCCAGAATACCCGATGCCATACCCACACATGTCCCCCGTGTCTATATGGCGATACGCTGATTTAGGCATTACTTGGCGTGAAGACCGTCTATCGACTGACGGTGTGCGGCCCTGCAAGGTTTCACCCAAAGTCTGCGCGATCTGTGGCCTTCCCGAGCTTGCCAGTGCCAATTACACCACGCTCTTCGCCGTGCAAAAACGCTTGATGTCGAACTTCCGATCCTTCGCGACAACGAACCGATCCAGCTGGTTGTCGACAGCGCCGGTCTGAAGGTCTATGGCGAAGGTGAATGGAAGCTGCGCCAACACGGCTACTCGAAGCGGCGCACGTGGCGTAAAGTCCATTTCGCGCTCAATGCGAATACGGGTCAAGTGCATGCCGTCGCTAATGACGAATCAGCATGTGGCTGACGGTGACGCGCTGGCCAAGTTGCTCGACCAGATTCCACGCGAAGAACAAATAGATGTCATCGGCGGTGACGGTGCCTACGACACCAAGTCATGCTATGCAGCCATTGCTAGACGCAGTGGCTATTCCTTTAATTCCGCCACGCGAAGGTGCCGCTCATTGGCCAGCGGATATGCCTGGTGCGGCGTGGCGTAATGGCGCGGTTGATGCAATTGCCCGTGACGATCGTCGAGAATGGAAGCAAGACAGTGGCTAGCACCGGCGATCGCTTGCCGAAAATGCGATGTATCGGTTCAAGACCCTCACCGGCAACTGTCTCTGGGCGCGTCACATCGCCTCGCAAGCTACCGAGGTCGCCGTTCGCGTCGGCGTCATCAACCGCATAGCCCCTCGCTCGTCCGCAATCCGTTCGTATTGCCTGAAATTATGCCCGTCGATGCCATTGCGTCCTTACGCTCGATTTATGCAACAACGCCCCGTGCAGGAGTTAATCCGGCAGCGATGCGGTTTGATGCTGACGCTTCAGGGTGTCGGCCTTTATCTGGCGCGCTGGAGTTTCACGCTGCAAAAGCCGATGAAACGGGCCTACGAGCAGCGACCGGAGGCGGTGCAGGCATGGCCTGAACGAGAGACGTACCCGGAAATTTCGCGCCGGGCCATAGCCGAAGGCGCGGAGATCCAGTGGGGCGAAGAAACGGGGCTGCGCGCGGACGATGTGCGAGGCCGCGCCTACGCGCCGATTGGCAAGACGCCCGAGCAACGCGTGGCGAGTCGACGCGAAGGCCCCGAGGGCCCCGTCGGTAATGTCGACGCTGACAGGCGTTGTTGCATAAATCGAGCGAGATCCGTTGACGTTTACGCGCAACGGTCGCGGGGCCAGCCTCCTATCAAGTCAGATTCCAGAGTAACTGCCTAATTTTTGCCAAGAAAATGCGCAAGGACATAGACAAGAAAGGTGAGCCGAAGGCAAGCTACCGTGTCAGGAATTTGGCGGCCTATAATGAAGGCCTGATCAACCGGGGGAACATAACAATATGGATAGATGAAGCCGTCCTTGCCAGAATACCCGATGCCATACCCACACGTGGTCGCCCGTGTCTATACGGCGATACGCTGATTCAGGCATTACTTGGCGTGAAGACCGTCTATCGACTGACCTTGCGCGCCCTGCAAGGTTTCACCCAAAGTCTGCGCGATTTGGCCTTCCCGAGCTTTCCGGTGCCGAATTACACCACGCTCTGTCGCCGGGCAAAAACGCTTGATGTCGAACTGCCGATCCTTCGTGACAATGAACCGATCCATCTGGTTGTCGACAGCATCGGTCTGAAGGTCTATGGAGAAGGTGAATGGAAGGTGCGCCAGCACGGCTACTCGAAGCGGCGCACGTGGCGTAAAGTCCATCTCGCGCTCAACGCGAATACAGGTCAAGTGCATGCCGCGCTAATGACGAATCAGAATGTGGCTGACGGTGACGCTCTGGCCAAGTTGCTCGACCAGATTCCACCCAAAGAACAAATCGATGTCATCGGCGGTGACGGTGCCTACGACACCAAGCCATGCCACGCGGCCATTGCTGCACGCAGTGCTATTCCTTCGATTCCGCCACGCGAGGGTGCCGCTCATTGGCCAGCGGATATGCCCGGTGCGGCGTGGCGTAATGGCGCGGTTGATGCAATTGCCCGTGACGGTCGTCGAGAATGGAAGCAACACAGTGGCTACCACCGGCGATCGCTTGCCGAGAATGCGATGTATCGGTTCAAGACCCTCACCGGCCACTGTCTCTGGGCGCGTCACATCGCCGCGCAGGCCGCCGCGCAGGCGACCGAGGTCGCCGTTCGCGTCGGCGTCATCAACCGCATGGCGGACCTCGCTCGTCCGCAATCCGTTCGTATCGCTTGAATTATGCCCGTCCGATGCCATGGCGTCCTCACGTTCGATTTATGCAACAACGCCCAACAACGCCCTCAATTTATGCAAGAACGCCGCCACTGACCGAGCTCCAGCCTATTATTGATCCGCGAGCTGCGAAGAACAGTTCCGCTGCCAGTTTTTTTCGCTGAAATGCAGGTACAGGATGCCGGGTAGGCCAAACGCGAGCTCACGCACGCGTTTGGCGAGCGAGAGTGCGAGCGCGGCATCCGGCGGCAGCCCGACGAGCGGGGCGAGCAGCAAGTAACCGCCCTCCTGCGCGCCGAGCGAACCGAGGATCATGAAGGCGGTGCCGCGAATCGATTGGCCGACGCATTCCAGCAGCAGCGCGTCGACCCAGCTGACCGGGTGGCCCAGGAAATACAGTGCGAGCCACACCTCGCCGGTACCGAGTACCCAACCGGCGAAGCTCAGCCAGAAGGTCGAGATCACGCGATTACGCTTGCCGTACAGCTCGCTAACTGCCGCGTCGATTGCGTCGGCTCGGGTGGCTAGCAAGGGCCAGTTGCGCGGGCTGAATGCCTTCGGGAGGATGCGCAGGCTCCAACCGAACAGGCCGCGGCGCTGGGCGAGGCAAAGGCCGAACGCGCAGGCCGCCAGCAGGGTGGTGGAAATCAGGGCCGGCGTGCGCAGATACGCGGCGGTCGCACTATTAGTGCCGAAGCTGAAGATCGCAATGCCAGCGAGCGTGAACACGATCTGCGCAAGCACCTGCATGGTGGTGCTGACGGTGACAGCGGCTGCCGCGCGTGGCAGCGGTACGCCTTTTTGCGATAGATAGCGCGCCATCAGCACCGGGCCGCCGATCTGGCCGACCGGCAGCAGGCTGTTGACCGACTCCAGCACCCAGCGAGCGAACAGCGTGTCGCGTAGCGAGACGTCCGGCTCGCCGCGCGGGACCACCATCACGGTGATTGCGCGCGCGTCCACCACCAGCGGAATCAGGTGGAAGGCGGACACCAGCAGAAGGCCCCAGCCGGCTGCGGCGAGCGTGGATACGACTGCGCCAAAACCCTGCCGGGACAGCAGGGCAATGAACAAAGCCGTCCCGATGGACAGCAGGATAAGGCCGGCGCGAGTCATTGCTGCTGGGGCGGACAGCGTGTTGCGAGTTGCTTGAACACTTGGCGGAAGCCGAAATACGCGATCGCGTCCTTCATGTTGGAGATGAAACGCTTCCAGGGCCGCATTCCGGGGTCGGTCACGTATTCGAAGGTCAGCGAAACACGGAATTCATTTTTCAGCATAGGAGTCACGCGGTGGCGAAGCTTGTCGCCGTCGAACAGCACGATGCCACCGTCGGCGATCTGCACTGAGCCAGGTTCCTCCTTCACCGCCGGATTGCGCGTGTGCAGTTCGTAGTCAAGGCGGCACGAGGAGTGGTCGATCACGCCAATCAGCAGCGTGTAGCGGCGACCGTCATAGTAAGAGGTGTCGTAGTGCCAGCCAATATGGTCGCCCGGCCTAGTGTAATAGTAAAGCGCATAGGCATGCGGGTCGTCGGCGGGCGAGACCTGCAGCGTGTCGCCGGTGAGTTTTTCGAGGAATAAGATCAGCGCCTTCGAACGGTACAACTCGGCGATGAAAGGCGCTTTCTCGTCGATCTTGTGACGGCTTACGCTGCCGCCCTGCTTGTGGCCGAAGAGGTAGTTCCGGTTCACCTCGGGCAGCAGTTCGCGTGCCAGCTCAGCCAGGCGCGCGTGGGTATCCTTCGGTAGGAACTGGTCGAGGTATATGAAAGCACCCTGGCGGTTGAATTCGTCGCGCAGTCGGGTGGTGTTGAGCGGAGCGACCACCAAGGCGACAGCGTGCTCGGCGTCGAGCAGGGGAGCCTGGGCCGCCACCCGGGCTCGCTGCGCGAGACCGGCATCGATCTGGGTATTCATGGCTGGGGCTGGGTAGGATTGGCAGCCGGGGTGGTGCCGCACCGCACGATGCGCCAGTAGTCGATCATGACCCAGGCGGCAAACAGCGGCGCGCCGATCGCGGCGGCTAGTACGAAGCGCTCTACGCCGTCGAGCAGGGTCACGATTGGCAGCAGGTAGAGCACGTCCTCCGTCTCGAAGCCGCCCACCGATGTCTGTTTGGTGCCCGCCTTGCCGGCGAAGGATTCGATCTGCATGCGCAGGCAGAAGATCACCATGACGGCCGCGCCCGCCACGGTTCCGAGCAGCACCGGCAAGGCGAGCGTATAACCCCGCTGGGTGACGATGCCCACGCCCATGCAAATGAACAGCGACAGAGTGACCACCGCGTCGCTGGCCAGGTCGTAGCAATGTCCGATCTTGCTGGTTTTGCCGTTGATGCGTGCCAGTTCACCATCGGTATGGTCGAAAAAGTTCGACAGCACGATCAGGACGGCCCCGGCGTTAATCCAGCCGAAACTACCCTGCGCAAGGCACATGACACCCGCCAGGCCGATCAGCAGGCGCAGCGTGGTTAGGTGGTTCGGAGTAATGGGGGTATCGACGAGCGGCGTGACGAGTCGGCGCGCTAGCCGTGCATCCCAGGTGCGGGGCGGCGGTAGCGCGATGAGTTTTTTGGGGTCCATCGGTGGGTGATATACGGGGTTTGTAATGATTTGCTTTTTCCAAGGGTGCGTTGTTGCCATGAATTGAGTGTGGGGACGCAATGGCATCGACGGACATAATTTCAGACGATACGAACGGATTGCGGACGAGCGAGGTTCGCCATGCGGTTGATGACGCCGATTCGCAGGTGACCTCGGTCGCCTGCGAGTCGATGTGACGCGCCCAGAGAGAATTGCCGGTGAGCGTTTTGAACCGATACATCGCATTCTCGGCAAGCGATCGAGGGTGGTAGCTACTTTCTTGCTTCTATTCTCGACGACCCGTCACGGGCAATTGCATCAACCGCGCCATTACGCCACGCCGCACCGGGTATATCCGCTGGCCAATGAACGGCACCCTCGCGTGGCGGAATCGAAGGAATAGCACTGCATGCAGCAATGGCCGCATGGCATGGCTTGGCTTGGTGTCGTAGGCACCATCACCGCCGATGACATCGATTTGTTCTTCCCGTGGAATCTGGTCGAGCAACTGGGCCAGAGCGTCACCGTCAGCCACATTTTGATTCGTCATTAGCGCGGCATGCACTTGACCCGTATTCGCGTTGAGCGCGAGATGGACTTTACGCCACGTGCGCCGCTTCGAGTAGCCGTGCTGGCGCACCTTCCATTCATTTTCTCCATAGACCTTCAGACCGGTGCTGTCGACAACCAGATGGATCGGTTCATTGTCACGAAGGATCGGCAGTTCGACATCAAGCGTTTTTGCCCGGCGACAGAGCGTGGTGTAATTCGGAACCGGCAAGCTCGGACAGGCCAGATCGCGCAGACTTTGGGTGAAACGCTGCAGGGCGCGCAACGTCAGTCGATAGACGGTCTTCACGCCAAGTAATGCCTGAATCAACGTATCCGCCGTATAGACGCGGGCGACCAGGCGTGGGTATGGCGTCGGGTATTCTGGCAAGGACGGCTTCATCTATCTATATCGTCACGTTCCCCCAGTTGATCAGGCCTACATTATAGGCCGCCCAATTCCTGACACGGTAGTGTGCTTTCGATGCACCTGTCTTGTGTACGTCCTTGCGCATTTTCTTGTTAAAAATTAAGCAGTTACTCTGGAATCTGACTTGATAGGGGGCTGGGCCCGCGACCGTTGCACGTAAACGTCCCTGGCCCTCGACAGATTTATGCAACAACGCTCCTACACAAACTCGGCAATCGTGACGCCGACTTCGCGAGAAACAACATCCACGGATTTACCGCGCAGTTGCTTCGTGCTGTAAAGGCTTATTGTCCTTCGCCAAACTTATCGACGATCAGTGCGAGCAAGGCGTCCATCGCTTCCTTTTCGTCGGCACCCTCGGTCTCAATGGTCACCGTGCTGCCGATACCGGCCGCCAGCATCATGACGCCCATGATGCTCTTTCCGTTGATCCGACGGCCATTGCGGGTCATCCAGACTTCCGACTGGAAGTTGCCGGCGAGCTGGGTCAGCTTAGCGGCCGCTCGAGCATGCAGCCCCAATTTATTGACAATGGTCGTTTCTTGCTGAAACATGGTGTTCCGTGTTATATCGAGACGTTGTTGCATAAATCGAGCGTGAGGACGCAATGGCATCGACGGGCATAACTTCAAGCGATGCCATTGCGTCCTCACGCTCGATTTATGCAACAACTCCGATGGGCATGGAAAAACGAGACATGAGGGACAACTTTCTAACTTCAAGATTACAAATTTTTGATCAATAACAGGGGGCTGGCCCCGCGACCGTTGCGCGTAAACGTTACCGACTCTCGCTAGATTGATGCAATAACGCCCATCAGCGCGACATACACTTGACCGGCATTCGCGTTAAGTGTTAAGTGCGAGAGGGACTTTACGCCAGGTTCGCCGCTTCGAATAGTCCTATGGGCGCCTTCACCTGCGATTTACTTTCGCCATAGACCCTCAGACCGGTGCTGTCGACCACCAGATGGCTCGCGATTCCCTGTCGAGCAGTATCGGCAGTTCGACATCGAGCATTTTTGCCCGGAGACAGAGCATGGTGTAATTCAGCACCGGCAGGCATTGTTGCATAAATCGAGCGAGATCCATCGATGTTTACGCGCAATGGTCGCGGGGCCAGCCCCCTATCAAATCAGATTCCAGAGTCACTGCCTAATTTTTTCCAAGAAAATGCGCAAGGACATACACAAGACAGGTAAGCCGAAGACACGCTACCGTGTCAGGAATTAGGCGGCCTATCATGAAGGCCTGATCAAGCGGGGGAACGTAACAATATGGATAGATGAAGCCGTCGTTGCCAGAATACCCGGATGCCATACCCGCATCGGGGTCGCCCGTGTCTATACGGCGATACGCTGATTCAGGCATTACTTGGCGTGAAGACCGTCTATCGACTGACGTTGCGCGCCCTGCAAGGTTTCACCCAAAGTCTGCGCGATCTAGCCTTCCCGAGCTTGCCGGTGCCGAATTACACCACGCTCTGTCGCCGGGCAAAAACGCTTGATGTCAAACTGCCGATCCTTCGTGACAATAAACCGATCCATCTAGTTGTCGCAAGCACCGGTCTGAAGGTCTATGGAGAAGGTGAATGGAAGGTGCGCCAGCACGGCTACTCGAAGCGGCGCACGTGGCGTAAAGTCCATCTCGCGCTCAACACCAATACGGGTCAAGTGCATGCCGCGCTAATGACGAATCAGAATGTGGCTGACGCTGACGCTCTGGCCAAGTTGCTCGACCAGATTCCACGCGATGAACAGATCGATGTCATCGGCGGTGATGGTGCCTACGACACCAAGCCATGCCATGCGGCCATTTCTGCCTGCACGCAGCAGTGCTATTCCTGCGATTCCGCCACGCCAGGGTGCCGCTCATTGGCCAGAGGATATGCCCGGTGCGGCGTGGCGTAATGGCGCGGTTGATGCAATTGCCCGTGACGGTCGTCGAGAATGGAAGCAAGAAAGTGGCTACCACCGTCGATCGCTTGCCGAGAATGCGATGTATCGGTTCAAGACCCTCACTGGCAACTGTCTCTGGGCGCGTCACATCGACGCGCAGGCGACTGAAGTCTCCGTTCGCGTCGGCGTCATCAACCGTATGGCGGACCTCGCTCGTCCGCAATCCGTTCGTATCGCCTGAAATTATGCCCGTAGATGCCATTGCGTCCTCACACTCGATTTATGCAACAACGCCCCCATATAGGAACAAACGGCCGCCCCCTCCCGGGGGGCGGGGGACAAACGTCCGCGCTAAGCGCGGCAGCCGCTCAATACATTTCAGTCTGCGGCTTGGGTTCGGGTGGAATCGGCGCGCACTCGCCGCAGCCGAGGCCCGGTCGCGGCTGCATGCCGGTCGAGACCTCATGGATGCCCTTGGTCGAACCGGCCAGCGCCTTCTCGACTAGTGTATCGATCGGGGTGGTGCGGTAGCAGACCGAGCGTACCAGCATCGGAAGGTTGACGCCGGCCAGTACGCGCACCCCGTCAAGCTTGGCGAGCTGTCCGGCGATATTGGCCGGCGTGGCACCGTATATGTCAGTCAGCACGAGAACGCCGTTTTCCTCGCGCAGCCACGTGATTTCAGAGTGGGCGTAAGCCATCACCTCAACCGGATCGTTATTCGCGAGCACATCGATGGCACCGATACGCGCTGGCTGGCCGCCGTAGATGTGGGAGATGCACTCCCGCAACGCGGTGGCCAGCGGAGCATGAGCAATGATCAGGATGCCTGCCATGTGAACCTTGCAACAATGTCGACCCGTCCGCCGGACTGGATGTCAAGAATAAACCGGCGCCTCAAATCTGAAGTACAACACTTTCGCCATAGACCTTCAGACCGGTGCTGTCGACTACCAGGTAGATCGGTTCCCTGTCGCGAAGGATCGGCAGTTCGACATCAAGCGTTTTTACCTGGCGAAAGAGCATGGTGTAATTCGGCGCCGGCAAGCTCGTGAAAGCCAGATCGCGCAGACTGTGAGCGAAAAAGACTGCAGGGCGCGCAGCGTTATTGATCTGAAGTGCTCGTTATCTGTTTATATGGCGTTGTTCCATAAATCGAGTGTGAGGATGCAATAGCATCTACGGGCATCATTTCAGGCGATACGAACGGATTGCGGACGAGCGAGGTCCACCATACGGTTGATGACGCCGACGCGAATAGAGATCTCGGTCGCCTTCGAGTCGATGCGACGCGCACAGAGACAGTTGCCAGTGAGGGTCTTGAACCGATACCTCGCATTCTCGGCAAGCGATCGACGGTGGTAGTCACTGTCTTGCTTCCATTCTCGACGACCGTCACGGGCAATTGCATCAACCGCGCCATTACGCCACGCCGCACCGGGCATATC
The DNA here is from genome assembly GCA_040954445.1 of Burkholderia sp. Classification (GTDB taxonomy): domain Bacteria; phylum Pseudomonadota; class Gammaproteobacteria; order Burkholderiales; family Burkholderiaceae; genus Burkholderia; species Burkholderia gladioli_A. The sequence continues at coordinate 767,780 of CP144361.1, forward strand.
CGCTGGCCAATGAACGGCACCCTCGCGTGGTGGAATCGAAGAAATAGCACTGCGTGCAGCAATGGCCGCATGGCATGGCTTGGTGTCGTAGGCACCATCACCGCCGATGACATCGATTTGTTCTTCGCGTGGAATCTGGTCGAGCAACTTGGCCAGAGCGTCACCGTCAGCCACATTCTGATTCGTCATTAGCGCGGCATGCACTTGACCCGTATTCGCGTTGAGCGCGAGATGGACTTTACGCCACGTGCGCCGCTTCGAGTAGCCGTGCTGGCGCACCTTCCATTCACCTTCTCCATAGACCTTCAGACCGGTGCTGTCGACAACCAGATGGATCTGTTCATTGTCACGAAGGATCGGCAGTTCGACATCAAGCGTTTTTGCCCGGCGACAGAGCGTGGTGTAATTCGGCACCGGCAAGCTCGGGAAGGCCAGATCGCGCAGACTTTGGGTGAAACCTTGCAGGGCGCGCAACGTCAGTCGATAGACGGTCTTCACGCCAAGTAATGCCTGAATCAGCGTATTGCCATATAGACACGGGCGACCACGTGTGGGTATGGCATCGGGTATTCTGGCAAGGACGGCCTCATCTATCCATATTGTTACGTTCCACCTGTTGATCAGGCCCTCATTATAGGCCGCCCAATTCCTGACACGGTAGCGTGCCTTCGGCTCACCTTTCTTGTGTATGTCCTTGCGCATTTATTTTCTTAGCAAAAATTAGGCAGTTACTCTGAAATCTGACTTGATAGGAGGCTGGCCCCGCGACCGTTGCGCGTAAACGTGAATGGATCTCGCTCGATTTATGCAACAACGTCGTTTATAATTAAATTAATTTTAAAGAATTCTAAGGTGAATGTATGCTGGATCGTAAAGGCTTTCGCTCGAACGTCGGCATCATCCTGCTGAACGCGCGTAATGAGGTGTTTTGGGGAAAACGGCTTCGTGAGCATTCCTGGCAATTTCCGCAAGGGGGTATTAAGTATGGTGAGACTCCGATGCAGGCGATGTTCCGGGAACTATATGAGGAAACCGGTCTGCTGCCGGAGCATGTCAAGATCATCGGTCGCACGCGCGACTGGTTGCGTTACGAGGTGCCTGACAAATGCATCAAGCGTGAAGTCCGCGGGCATTATCGCGGACAGAAGCAGATTTGGTTTCTGCTGCGAATGGTCGGACGCGATTGCGACATTTGTCTGCGCGCCACCGAACACCCTGAGTTCGACGCTTGGCGCTGGAATGAGTACTGGGTGAAGCTCGACGCAGTGATCGAGTTCAAACGGGATGTGTATCAGTTGGCGTTGAAGGAACTGTCGCGCTTCCTGCGCCGTTCGGCGCACCGGTCCGACAGAGCAGGCCCGCTCTCTACGGGCGACACGCTATCGTCGCATGATCGACTCCAGACCGTTCGAGGTTTCACAGGTCTGTTTCGAAGTTGAGCCGGGTGCGAGCGCGCTCGGCGAGACGCCGGGTGGTTTCCTGCTGAGCGATTGATCCCGGTCGACTGGGATAGGCATCGAGGCATGTCCCTGCTCGGCAGGGTTTGCTGCGCCCTTTTTCGGGGCGTGTGGTTTATTCATGTTGATCCACAACTTTTAATCTTGAAATTTGCAAATCGACACATGATGTGATGGGCATGGAAAAACGAGAAATGAGGGACAATTTTCCAATTGCAAGATTAAAAGTTGAAGATCAATATCAAATCAAATTCCGCCGTAAACGCCTTTTTTACAGAAAAAAGACAGAAAAAAGTTGCACAGCCGGCGTTGTTGCATAAATCGAGCGCGAGGACGCAATGGCATCGGACGGGCATAATTCAGGCGATACGAACGGATTGCGGACGAGCGAGGTCCGCCATGCGGTTGATGACGCCGACGCGAACGGAGACCTCGGTCGCTTGCGCGGCGATGTGACGCGCCCAGAGACAGTGGCCGGTGAGGGTCTTGAACCGATACATCGCATTCTCGGCAAGCGATCGCCGGTGGTAGCCACTGTGTTGCTTCCATTCTCGACGACCGTCACGGGCAATTGCATCAACCGCGCCATTACGCCACGCCGCACCGGGCATATCCGCTGGCCAATGAGCGGCACCCTCGCGTGGCGGAATCGAAGGAATAGCACTGCGTGCAGCAATGGCCGCATGGCATGGCTTGGTGTCGTAGGCACCGTCACCGCCGATGACATCGATTTGTTCTTCGCGTGGAATCTGGTCGAGCAACTTGGCCAGAGCGTCACCGTCAGCCACATTCTGATTCGTCATTAGCGCGGCATGCACTTGACCTGTATTCGCGTTGAGCGCGAGATGGACTTTACGCCACGTGCGCCGCTTCGAGTAGCCGTGCTGGCGCACCTTCCATTCACCTTCTCCATAGACCTTCAGACCGGTGCTGTCGACAACCAGATGGATCGGTTCATTGTCACGAAGGATCGGCAGTTCGACATCAAGCGTTTTTGCCCGGCGACAGAGCGTGGTGTAATTCGGCACCGGCAAGCTCGGGAAGGCCAAATCGCGCAGACTTTGGGTGAAACCTTGCAGGGCGCGCAAGGTCAGTCGATAGACGGTCTTCACGCCAAGTAATGCCTGAATCAGCGTATCGCCGTATACACACGGGCGACCACGTGTGGGTATGGCATCGGGCATTCTGGCAAGGACGGCTTCATCTATCCATATTGTTACGTTCCCCCGGCTGATCAGGCCTTCATTATAGGCTGCCCAATTCCTGACACGGTAGCGTGCCTTCGGCTCACCTTTCTTGTGTATATCCTTGCGCATTTTCTTGGCAAAAATTAGGCAGTTACTCTGGAATCTGACTTGATAGGAGGCTGGCCCCGCGACCGTTGCGCGTAAACGTCAACGGATCTCGCTCGATTTATGCAACAACGCCGCACAGCCCCCGCATGCAGGGCGAGAATGTCTAATCTCATTAGACCCCTTGTAAAGGGGAGCGTTATCGGCACGAACCGGCACAGGGCAACTCAAACGCCTCGCCAGGCTCCTTCGCGTTCGAAGGCATGACGCGCTTGGATCAGCGTAGTTTTGGCCGCGCGTGCGTCGCAGGCCAGCTTCAGCAGCGCGCCCAATTGCAAGGGCTGCTTCGCGAGCTCGAGCAGGATTGGCAGGATAGTTGTGGTGCCGTCGTCGCGCAGGCCAGATGTGGCGGCACTTGGCAAAGTGCGCCAGGATGGATCGACGATCGCTCGGCATACCACGAAAGGTACGCTGCGTGCCGCTGCCAAGGTGCCGGCGATATGCGATTCCATGTCGACGATGAGCGCACCGTGGCGTGCGTGCAACGCGGCCTTCTGCTGCCCGTCGACGACCGGCGTACCGACTGCCGCGACCGGCCCGAACCGCAGGTTTTGCATTACCGGCGTGCCGCGCAGCGAGGCCACCAGACGTTGATTCCAGCTGGCATCAGTGCGAATCTCGCCGAACGGGCCATTGATCGCCTCGGCAATGACCAGTGTACCCGGCCCTAGATTGGGCGCGAGGCCGCCCGCCGTGCCGAAACTGATGATGCCCGAGCAGCCGCGCTCAACCACTTCCGACAAGGTCTGCTCGAGCCGGTCGGCGCGCGCAGCGTAGACCGTCTCGACGCCTTCGCCGCGCGCGATCTTTGCCTCGAAGGCCATGCCGGTGACTACGACTACCGGTGCGAAGATGCTCTGGGTCATGATCCCACATCCCGACTGTCACGTGCGTAGTGCTGGCACGCTTGAGGTCACCATAGTGCGCGCTAGTGCCCACAGCGTCAAGAACTTGTAATAGCCGTGGTAACGCAGATAGAACACGCTCGAGAAGTCGCTCGTGGTGAAGCGCGTCTCGTCCCACAGCCCGCTCGTCTTCTGTTCTACGATCAGCCAGTCGATGCCGCGTGCCACCCCGCCGACCGCTATCAGGCTGAGCAAGGCTCGCAACGCGTCAGTCGATAGACGGTCTTCACGCCAAGTAATGCCTGAATCAGCGCATCGCTGTATAAACACGGGCGACCACGTGTGGGTATGGCGTCGGGTATTCTGGAAAAGACGGCTTCATATCTATCCATATCGTCACGTTGCCCTGGTTGATCAAGCCTGCATTATAGGCCGCCCAATTCCTGACACGGTAGCGTGCCTTCGGCTCACCTTTCTTGTGTATGTCCTTGCGCATTTTCTTGGCAAAAATGAGGCAGTTACTCTGGAATCTGACTTGATAGGAGGCTGGCCCCGCGACCGTTGCGCGTAAACGTCAACGGATCTCGCTCGATTTATGCAACAACGCCTTTTTGATGTGTAATTTTTTCATGACCTCCTTCTCTCAAAGGTTGAGGTCTCCGCAAAATCCAGGCCAATTCAGGCACTCAAGCGGTGTATTCCTGGTAGAACGCATAGGCATCGTCGACATGGTCGAACTGATGCAGTCGCCCCTGCTGAAGCACGGTGGCGCGATCACAGTGTTGGCGGATATAGCTGGCGTCGTGACTGACGATGATCAGTGCCCGGTCCGCACGCTTCGTGAATAACTCGTGGTGACATTTCGCATGGAAACGACTATCCCCGACCGCCACAATTTCGTCGATCAGAAAGCAATCAAATTCGATCGCCATGGAGATCGCAAAAGCGAGGCGCGCGCGCATGCCGGCCGAATAGGACTTGACTGGCTCGCGCAGGTAGTAGCCGAGCTCCGAGAACTTCTGGACGAAGGGCTCGACCGCCTGCGCGTCGGCCCCATAGACACGGCAAATGAAGCGCAGATTGTCCATACCGGTCAGGCTTCCCTGGAAGGCACCGCCGAATGCCAATGGCCAGGACACGCTCATCGAGCGATGGATCTTGCCGCTGGTCGGCAGCTCTGCGCCGCTGATCAGACGGATCAGGGTCGACTTCCCTGCACCATTGCGACCGAGCACACCGATCTTCTCGCCGGGCTCCACGTGCAGGTCAATTTCGCTGAGCACCCGACGGCGGCCCTGCCGGGTGTGATAGTCCTTGCAAACATTGCTGAGTTCAATCATTCGGGTTCCACTCGCCGACCGGCGTCACGCACTAGATACAAGCCGATCAGCAGAAGGACCAGATCGCAGGTGATCATGTAGGCTACGTCGTAATGCGGTTTGACAACCGAGCCGAAATACCCGCTGCGCAACATTTCGGTGCCATGCACCATTGGCAGTAACAGCACCACCTTCTGGAATTTTTCTGGCAGCCAGTCGACCAGGAATACTGCTCCAGAGAGAGGAAAAGTCAGGTAGGCGATGGTATGCCAGACACGTTCAACAGTTTCACTGCGCTCGCTCAGGGCACCAATGACGAACCCCAGGGCGCTGCCGAAGGCAACTAGGTGTATCCAGCCGCCCAGCACCAGCGAGATGTCGTTCGGCTTCTCCATCATACCAATCGTGATGAAGAAGAGAGAAAGGAACACGAAGGACATCGTTGCGCCGGTAATTTCGAGCAGTAGCCGGGCGAGAAACAGGTCGATCACGCCGACATTGCGGTGATAGAGAAGCGCCTGATTGGGCAGGATGGCTAGTGCGCAGCGATTCGCACAGTTGCGCCACAGCAGCACCGACGAGTAGCCGGTGATGGCGAATGTCGTGATCGAGAGCGAGGCGCCGTGGGTCATCTTGGTAGTGGTCCAAAGCGCGAGCACGCCCAGCGTAAACATCATCGGCTCGAAGAAGATCCACAGGAAGCCGACGTTATGGCGCCCGTATCGCGTCAGAATCTCGCGCATGAGCAAGGCGCGAACCACACGTGCCTGGATCTTGGCCGAGTCGAGCAGGAGCGTGTTGTGATGCACCATGTTCCGGTTCCTCAGTCGTGGTGTTCACGAACCCCGGCGAGCAGCAAGGAAAGAATGCCCCAGGCGATTATGCCGAGCGCGACGACCTCGAAGATCGCCTTCAGCCGTTTGGGTTCGATCGCCACGTCAGGGACGTTGGGCTGGACCAGCCGCTCGAGGTATAGCTGCTTGCGCTGCGCGTCGGCGCAGGCGTTCTCGAAGGCGGTCATGGCGGAGGCCAGCTGCTTCTCGGTGAACTGAGCGTCGAGCTGCATGCGGGCATAAGCCGCTGCCTTGTCCGCCAGCGAGTTCTTTCCGCCCGTCACGCCGGTGCTAGCTTCCGAGATTTGCTTTGCCATATTGGCGATATTGGTCTGCAGCACTGGAATCTGGGGATTCTTGGGCGAAATCGACTGCAGCTGGGCGAGCTGCGTCTGGGACGCAAACATCTGCGTTTGTAGGTTCGTGATTTGCTGGAGCTGGAGTGCTGACTGCTTGTCCGGATCGAATACGGTGTAAGTCTTGCGATAGGCAGCCAGGGCGGCCGCCCTGTCCTTGGCCTTGGTGGTGGCGATGTCCACCTCGTGCTGGGCAAATTGGATCGTGTCGGTTGCCGCCCGTGCGTTCATCCGATTAATCAGGCGCTCGCTCATCGACAGCAGCCGCTCGTTGATCCTTGCCGCGTCCCCAGCGGTGAACGCCCTAACCTGCAGCCGGATGATTGACGAGGTGGCGTCGAACTCCACGTTGACCACCCGCTTGCCGTAATAGCGCCAAAGCGATTCGAAGCTGCCGTCTAGGGAGCGATTGAAACGGCTGATGAAATCCCCGCGCTCGGAATAAGCGTCAGCGATGTAGTTTCCGGTGTTCAACTCGCGCAATGCATCCCGCGACTCGATGTAATCGATGACGGGATAGGTATCATCCTGCGCGCGCGCGAAGCCAGAACCCTGCAGTAAGGCACCGACGATGCTGGTCTGGGATTGCTTTTGTGGGCTGCGTACCACGAATCGCGATTCGGAAACGTAGACGTCCGAAGCAATCAAGCCGAAATAGATGATCGCCAGCGTAGTCGGCACAGCGACGGTCAACAGGAAGATCCGGTTGATTTCTTTGATGCGCTCACGAAGGCTTCGCTTGGTGCCGGTGGAGGAGGGTAGGTCGCTACGAGTTACGTTTTCCAACTTTCTTCCGTCACGGTTATAAATCAGAAATATATAATCTTGAAATTAGTAAATCGACCCTCATGTGAGGGAGATAGAAAAATTAGATATGCGATTGCTTCCTCGTGAGGCAGGTGCAAAGCAGAGACGTCAGGTGATCAAACCTGCGCACGCGAGGCTAGACCTACGACGAGATTGTTTAGCATACGAATCTGTCGCGCACGGGCGTATTTGATATTTGCAAGCACTACACTGGCGAAGATGCGGCTAGATTGGAGGACAAGCCGATCGCCGGAGCGGTGAACCCAAGCCCAGACCTGAGTGAGCAACAGGAAGTAGAAATTTGCATGCTGTTGCATGACCAGATGAAGATGTCGTGGGTGTTGTGGACGCGACATGCCGTGCGGGAGTTGATCCGGTGGCGTTGTTGCATAAATCGAGCGAAAGCCGTTGACGTTTACACGCAAGCCTCTCCGGCCAACCCCCTATCAAGTCAAATTTCAGAGTCACTGCCTAATTTTTTCCAAGAAAATGCGCAAGGACATACACAAGACAAGTGAGCCGAAGGCACGCTACCAATTCAGGAATTGGGCAGCCTATAATGCAGGCCTGATCAACCGGGGGAACGTGACGATATGGATAGATAAAGCCGTCCTTGCCAGAATACCCGACGACCATACCCACACGTGGTCGCCAGTGTTTGTATGGCGATGCGCTGATTCAGGCATTACTTGGCGTGAAGACCGTCTATCGACTGATGTTGCGCGCCCTGCACGGTTTCACCCAAAGTCTACGCGATTTGGCCTTCCCGAGCTTGCCTGTGCCGAATTACACCACGCTCTGTCGCCGGGCAAAAACGCTTGATGTCGAACTGCCGATCTTTCGCGACAACGAACCGATCCATCTAGTTGTCGACAGCACCGGTCTGAAGGTCTATGAAGAAGGTGCATGGAAGGTACGCCAGCACGGCTACTCGAAGCGGCGCACGTGGCGTAAAGTCCATCTCGCGCGGCGTTGTTGCATAAATCGAACGTGAGGACGCCATGGCATCGGACGGGCATAATTCAGGCGATACGAACGGATTGCGGACGAGCGAGGTCCGTCATACGGTTGATGATGCCGACGCGAATGGAGACCTCGGTCGCCTGCGCGTCGATGTGACGCGCCCAGAGATAGTTGCCGGTGAGGGTCTTGAACCGATACATCGCATTCTCGGCAAGCGATCGCCGGTGGTAGCCACTGTCTTGCTTCCATTCTCGACGACCGTCACGGGCAATTGCATCAACCGCGCCATTACGCCACGCCGCACCGGGCATATCCGCTGGCCAATGAGCGGCACCCTCGCGTGGCGGAATCGAAGGAATAGCACTGCGTGCAGCAATGGCCGCATGGCATGGCTTGGTGTCGTAGGCACCGTCACCGCCGATGACATCGATTTGTTCTTCGCGTGGAATCTGGTCGAGCAACTTGGCCAGAGCGTCACCGTCAGCCACATTCTGATTCGTCATTAGTGCGGCATGCACTTGACCTGTATTCGCGTTGAGCGCGAGATGGACTTTACGCCACGTGCGCCGCTTCGAGTAGCCGTGCTGGCGCACCTTCCATTCACCTTCTCCATAGACCTTCAGACCGGTGCTGTCGACAACCAGATGGATCGATTCATTGTCACGAAGGATCGGCAGTTCGACATCAAGCGTTTTTGCCCGGCGACAGAGCGTGGTGTAATTCGGCACCGGCAAGCTCGGGAAGGCCAAATCGCGCAGACTTTGGGTGAAACCTTGCAGGGCGCGCAAGGTCAGTCGATAGACGGTCTTCACGCCAAGTAATGCCTGAATCAGCGTATCGCCGTATACACACGGGCGACCACGTGTGGGTATGGCATCGGGCATTCTGGCAAGGACGGCTTCATCTATCCATATTGTTACGTTCCCCCGGCTGATCAGGCCTTCATTATAGGCCGCCCAATTCCTGACACGGTAGCGTGCCTTCGGCTCACCTTTCTTGTGTATGTCCTTGCGCATTTTCTTGGCAAAAATTAGGCAGTTACTCTGGAATCTGACTTGATAGGAGGCTGGCCCCGCGACCATTGCGCGTAAACGTCAACGGATCTCGCTCGATTTATGCAACAACGCCCATTAGCGCGGCATGCACTTGACCTGTATTCGCGTTGAGCGCGAGATGGACTTTACGCCACGTGCGCCGCTTCGAGTAGCCGTGCTGGCGCACCTTCCATTCACCTTCTCCATAGACCTTCAGACCGGTGCTGTCGACAACCAGATGGATCGGTTCATTGTCACGAAGGATCGGCAGTTCGACATCAAGCGTTTTTGCCCGGCGACAGAGCGTGGTGTAATTCGGCACCGGCAAGCTCGGGAAGGCCAGCTCGCGTAGACTTTGGGTGAAACCTTGCAGGGCGCGCAACGTCAGTCGATAGACGGTCTTCACGCGAAGTAATGTCTGAATCAGCGTATCGCCTTATAGACACGGGCGACCACGTGTGGGTATGGCATCGGGTATTCTGGCAAGGACGGCTTCATCTATTCATATTGTTACGTTCCCCCAGTTGATCAGGCCTGCATTTATAGGCCGCCCAATTCCTGACACGGTAGCGTGCCTTCGGCTCACCTTTCTTGTGTATGTCCTTGCGCATTTTCTTGGAAAAATTAGTCCAGATTACTCTAGAATCTGACTTGATAGGGGGCTGGACGGCGAGCGTTGCGCGTAAACGTCAACGGCTTTCGCTCGATTTATGCAACAACGCCCCAGAGCGTCACCGTCAGCCACATGCTGATATGTCATTAGCGTGGCATGCACTTGATCCGTATTCGTGTTGAGCGCGAGATGGACTTTACGCCACGTGCGGCGCTTCGTGCTGAACTTCTTCAGCCTCATGGTCGAGTTCATTTTCAATGGATACGGACTCGCGTGCGATGTAGCGGCCATGTGTAGAGCCCATTGGCTATCGTCCTTTTTGGGGGCGTCAGTCACCCGCACGGCGACCCGCTGCTGCATGCGGGCTAGCGACATACCAGCAGCACCGCTTGCCGATGCCGAGCGCGGTTTATAGTTCTCACCGGCGTTGTTGCATAAATCGAACGTGAGGACGCCATGGCATCGGACGGGCATAATTCAGGCGATACGAACGGATTGCGGACGAGCGAGGTCCGCCATGCGGTTGATGACGCCGACGCGAACGGCGACCTCGGTCGCCTGCGCGGCGATGTGACGCGCCCAGAGACAGTGGCCGGTGAGGGTCTTGAACCGATACATCGCATTCTCGGCAAGCGATCGCCGGTGGTAGCCACTGTGTTGCTTCCATTCTCGACGACCGTCACGGGCAATTGCATCAACCGCGCCATTACGCCACGCCGCACCGGGCATATCCGCTGGCCAATGAGCGGCACCCTCGCGTGGCGGAATCGAAGGAATAGCACTGCGTGCAGCAATGGCCGCATGGCATGGCTTGGTGTCGTAGGCACCGTCACCGCCGATGACATCGATTTGTTCTTCGCGGGCGTTGTTGCATAGATCGAGCGAGATCCGTTGACGTTTACGCGCAACGATCGCGGGGCCAGCCCCCTATCAAGTCAGATTCCAGAGTAACTGCTTAATTTTTGACAAGAAAATGTGCAAAGACATACACAAAACAGGTGAGCCGAAGGCACGCTACCATGTCAGGAATTAGGCGGCCTATAAATGCAGGCCTGATCAACCAGGGGAACGTGACAATCTGGATAGATGAAGCTGTCCTCACGCTTGGTTTATGCAACAACGCCGATTTGAGACCGTCCAGGTGTTCCTGCGGAATGGGTTAGGCAAGGAGGCGCTCGATGTAGGCGTCGAGGTTCGCCGGATTATCGATCGATACACGCTGCAACAGAGTGTTTGCCTTTGCACGGTAGGTATCGAGGTTGGCGCCATGTTCTCGCCAGGCTTGGTGCAGCACGCGCCCACCCGTGGCCGCATCGAATTCTGGATAATAGTATCCGGCGTCACCCAGCATCGGCGAGTTGTGGATTAGCGGATAAATGCCGTACAGCACTTCGTAATAGAGGTAGTTCTGCGGGTTTTCCCACTGGTGGGAGATCACCGCGTCGGTATGCTGGGCAAGGAAGGATGGAAGCTCCACACGCGGCTCAAAGGTAGCCTTGTGGTGACGCACCAGGTCGAGGCTGTTCGCGAAATGCACGAAGGTGCTGTGCTCCTTCATGTGCATCGAGTTGATCACGAATAGGTGTTTCACCGCGTCAGGCTGCGCGCGGTAGAACTCGTCGGCGACTAGCATCGGATAGTGGCAGCTCTTCACCACTGAAATGTTCGGCTCGAGGATCGAGAGCCGCCAGTCGGTACGGCGACTGGCCTGGTGGCCAAACTGAATACCTCCCTGCGCAAGCGTAGCGATGCGGCGATCGACGAAATACGGTGACCAGATATGCGGCATCGAATATACCGGAGCGCGCATTAGCGTGCGCAGCAACGGCTTAGCCGTCTTGTCGTCTTTGGGCAGGATCCAGACTTCGTCGTAGGGACCACCGTTAAAGATATGCCCCGAGGGCTGGTTGAAGATCGGCGTTTCACAGAGGCCGGCGTAGGCATTGCCGAAAAAGCACATGATCAGCTTCTTGCCCAGCTTCTTCATGTACTTGAGCCAGTCCACCTGCAACTGGGCACCCATTTCGATCACTACGTCGAGCTGGTGGGAAACGTCGCGCGGATTGACCAGTTCGACGTCGAGGTCGCCGAAATCGAGGCCGGTTGGAATCTGTTTGTCATCCCCGCCGTTCAAGAAATAAATTCGACCGATGCGGTTGGATTTGGGCAGCATCATTGCCAGGAAGGCGATGTTCTGATGAATACTATTTTTCCAGATTGCCTGGCCGTCTCGCGCGGACAGCGAGATGCCAATAGTCAGGCGCCTGTCAGTTCTCCCCGCAAGGGACGATGGCAAGGACTCGATCACCAGCTGTATCCATATCCAACACCGTACGTCTTGTTTTGGCCCGAAACGCTGATGCCCAGTTTCAGAATGCCGTCGGTCGTCACGTGCGCGCTTGCGCCGAACGCCATGCCGGACTCGCCGGCGAAGCGCGCAACACTGATCGCCATGTTGACGGTCCTTCCAGGCTCCACCTGCGGCAGCATTGTCAGCGCCGTGGTGGCGGCGATCCCCTGCCGTGCCATCTGGTTGGTCTGCTGGATCGCCTGCTGGGTTTGTGTAAGCTGCAAACCGAGCAGGTTGAGCTGACTTTGCTGGCTAAGCGAATATTGTAACGTAGAAGTTGACAGCACACGCAACTGGTTGAGGTTGACTGCGTCCGTGTTTTCGGTGCCCGCAGCAACATTGGTGATCTGGCGTTGCTGGGTCGAGCTGCCGACTGAAATCAGATTAGATCGACCGCCATCGGTCGAGCCTTGGCCTAGCGCCACCGAGTTTGAGCCGGCGCTGACCAACGGCACCTGGGCACCCGGCACCGACATATCGGCCGCGTAACTACCCACGCTCAGCGAGCGCATGGTGTTGTTAGACGCTGTGGTCGACAGCGAGGCTACCTGAGCGCGGCCCCTGCCGAGGTTCGAGGATAGCGAGGTGACCGCGTTGTTGGTCGACGACAGGCTGGTGGACAGCGCGCGGGTGGTCGTCGAGGTCGAAGTAGACAGCGAGGCCACCGAACTCGAGAACGCGCCAGCCGTGCTGCTCAGGCTACTCGACAGAGAAGCTACCGCCGCGTTGGTCTGGAACAGTTGGCTTCCGTTCACTGCATCGGTGCTGGTGGCCGAGATCCTGCCAGCGGCGAGGCCTGTCAGCTGCCGCTCGAAGCCGGGCGAGCCGATGTTCACCGTGCCGACAGGATTACTGCCGGCAAAGTTCCCGAAGGTAATACCGCGCACCGTCACCGCACCCACCGGCACCGCCGTAGTAGTGATCGAACCGCTGCCGATGGCCGCCGAGCTATCGATGTTCGCGACGGTGTTCGGGCCGATCGCGACGCTGTCTGCGCCGGTGACGATCGAATCCGCGCCCGTCGAGTTGGTGTGGAAATATTTGATGCCGTGCGAGTTGATGCTGTCAAGCGCATCGCCCACGTTGTCGACGTTAGCGGTGGTGCCGTTAGCCGTGTAGGTGGTATAGGCCGGCGTTGTCAGCGCGCCGGTGGCCAAGTTGTAGGTCGAGCCACCTCCCAACGAGGAGGCCACGCTACTGCCGATCTTGCCGGACGAGTGGGCGATCGAGCTGACTTCGGTTGACAGCGAAGCGACGCTGCTGTTCGTCTGAACCAGACTGCTGGACAGCGAGCCGGTTGCCGTCGATAGGGAACCAATGCTGCTAGTGGTCGAGGAGAGACCCGTGGATAGCGAACCGATGCTAGTCGAGGTCGAAGACGACAGCGACGTGATGTTGTTGTTGGTGGTGCTCAGGCTGGACGACAGAGAAGTGACGCTGCTGTGCGTGGAACTTAGTCCCGAAGACAGGGAAGTCACCGATCTATTCGTGCTCGAAAGCCCCGACGACAGCGAGCCGATGAAACTCTTCGTTGACGACAGGCCCGACGACAAAGATGTAACACGGCTATTCATGTTGGAGAGCCCGCTCGAGGTCGAACTCGACAGGCTGGCGATCGAACTGATAGTAGTATTAAGGCCGGTGCTGAGCTGCGAAACCGTCGCGGCATCGGTTGGCACTGAGCCATCGGCGACATTGGTGATGCGCCGCAGCGCGGTAGCTGAGCCCACCGACACCTCCGAGATCGGCGCGGCGTGGCCGGTCAAGAAACCAGTGGTGGTGGGCGCTGCCGCGCCGGTGATGCTACCCGAGCCGATCGCCACGCTGTTCGCATACTGTGCGGAAGCGTTCGGGCCGAGCGCCACGACGAATTGATCCGAAGCGGTGGAACCCTCGCCGGCAGCTAGAGAGGAGGTGGCCGTCGCGACCGAGAACCGACCGATCGCGATCGAGGTTGCTCCTGATGCGGTTGCACCGCCGGCGCCAGAACTGTCACCGCCACCGATCGCGATCGAGCTGCTGGCCGTCGCGCGCGTGTCGTTGCCGACCGCCGTCGCGCCTAGCTCCAATGCGCCAGAGCCCGAACCGAGGGCAATCGCGCTGGAGCCTGCCGCCATGGCATGGTAGCCGAACGCGGTAGTGTAGATGCCGGTGGCGGTCGAGCCGTAGCCGAGTGCCATTGAGGCGGTGCCTGTCGCCAGCGCGTTCGAGCCGACTGCAATCGAGCCGGTACCGTTTGCGGCAATGTTGCTCGGCCCGAATACCCCGAGCCCGGTCGCATTGCCACCGATTGCGATGGTCGAGGTCGAGGCAGCCACCCTGCCGCCGGTTGAGTACTGCGCCTGCGCAACTTGGTTAGTCGCGCCGGCCACCAGCACAGCGGTGGTTACCGCCTTGGCCACGGTTGATTTGTTAGGTTTCCCCCGTGCCGAATCGTTTTCGGAAGCAGCCACCCACGCCCCAAGAGATTGGTTCCAGATCGAGCGGTAATTGCGATTCATACAGTTTATTTCCCCCGTGTCAGAGTAGTTTTCGCCTGGATAGGCTCTGGACAGCTGGGGGCACTATACGGACGAACAGTGGCGAAGTACGGACAACCAATGCAGTCCCTCGCCCCAAGGGGCAAGGTATCAAACCCGGAAAGTCAAATGCAAAAACGCCATGCTCGCCGACTGTCATCGGCAATTGCATCAACCTTGCCGTTACGCCACGTCGCACCGGGCGTATCCGCCGGCCAATGAGCGGCAGCTTCACGTGGCAGCATCGAAGGAACGGCCCTTCGTGCGGCAAGGGCCGCATGGCATGGCGTGATTTCGTAGGCACCGTCAGCGCTGATGACAGCGATCTATTCATCGCGCGAAGTCTGGTCGAGCAACTTGGCCAGAGCGTCACCGTCAGCCCATCCCAATACGTCATCAGTGCGGCTCGTACTTGAGCTATATTCATGTTAAGCGTGAGATGGACTTTACGCCACGTGCGCCGCTTCAAGTAGCCGTGCTCGCGGCACCTTCCATTCACCGTCGCTATAGACCTTCAGACCGGTGCGGTCGACCACCAGATGGATCGCGGTACGCTGTCGAGGAGGATCGGCACAGTTCGACATCAAGCGTTTTTGCCCGACGACAGAGCGTGGTGTAATGCGGCACTAGCAAGCTCGGGAAGGCGTTGTTGCATAAAGGCATTGTTGCATAAATCGAGCGAGAGCCGTTGACGTTTACGCGCACCGTTCGCGGGGCCAGCCCCCTATCAAGTCAGATTCCAGAGTAACTGGGCGTTGTTGCATAAATCGAGTGTGAGGACGCAATAGCATCGCCTGAAATTATGCCCGTCGATGCTATTGCGTCTTCACACTCGATTTATGCAACAATGTCCATGTTCTGTCTCCTGGAGTCTTGTTGCGGCCTGTTCCGCCACGTCAGCCAGTTGCGCCGCATCGGCAGCGACCATGTCGTTCTCGTAGTTCGAGCTGGCGCGCTCGGTTGAGAGCGCCTCGACGCACCGCTGGTGGACGCGTGTCAGCTCGTCAGCGGCTGACACGGCCATGTCGAGGTTCCGCATACGCCCGTCATGCACGCCGTAGACCAAGCCATACACGGTGAGCGGTTGGCCACGCGTCCAGGCATCGTTAACGATGGTGGTGCGGCACACGTTGACCACCTGCTCGATCGCGTTCAGTTCAATCAGGCGGCGGTAGCGGACCTCGCCTAACGGCCACTGGTCGAGCAGCTTGGCGTGCTTGTCGCGCACGTCCTGCACGTGGTGCAGCCAGTTATCGGCCAGCCCGACGCGGTGGTTGGTGAGTGCGGTATTTACGCCCGAGCAGCCGTAGTGGCCGACCACCATGATGTGCTTGACTTGCAGGAGGTCGACCGCGAACTGCAGCACTGACAGGCAGTTGAGGTCGGTGTGTACCACCACGTTGGCGATGTTGCGGTGGACGAACACCTCGCCCGGCGGTAGGCCGATGATCTGATTGGCGGGTACGCGCGAATCGGAGCAGCCGATCCACAGGTATTCGGGTGCCTGCTGGTCCTTCAGGCGTTCGAAGAATTGCGGGTCGTTGGCGAGCTTGCGCTTGACCCAGGCATCGTTGTTCTCGAACAGGTGGGAGAGCGGGTGATCCTTGGTATTCATCGCGAGGTTCGTTGAGTCTGTTGCGTTCGATTGCTCGGTTGCAGTGGTGAAACTGGAATTCTGTTTGGTCCCGCGCTTATTGATCCGCAATTTGCGATTTTGTAATCGGAAAATTGTCCTTTATATCTCGTTTTTACATGCCCCTCAGATGAGGGATGCTTTTACAATTTCAAGATCACAGATTGTGGATTAATAATGACGAATCAGAATGTGGCTAACGGTGACGCTCTGGCCAAGTTGCTCGACAGATTCCACGCGAAGAACAAATCGATGTCATCGGCGGTGACGGTGCCTACGACACCGCCGATGACATCGATTTGTTCTTCGCGTGGAATCTGTCGAGCAACTTGGCCAGAGCGTCACCGTTAGCCACATTCTGATTCGTCATTAGCACGGAATGCACTTGACCCGTGTTCGCGTTGAGCGCGAGATGGACTTTACGCCACGTGCGCCGCTTCGAGTAGCCGTGCTGGCGCACCTTCCACTCACTTTCGCCATCAACCTTCAGACCCGTGCTGTCGACATCCAGATGGATCGGTTCGTTGTCGAGAAGGATCGGAAGTTCGACATCCAGCGTTTTTGCCCGACGACAGAACGTGGTGTAATTCGGCACCGGCTAGCCCGGGAAGGCTAGATCGCGCAGACTTTGGGTGAAACCTTGCAGGGCGCGCAACGTCAGTCGATAGACGGTCTTCAAGCCAAGTAATGCCTGAATCAGTGTATCGCCGTATAGACACGGGCGACCACGTGTGGGTATGGCGTCGGGTATCCTGGCAAGGACGGCTTCATTTATCCGTTCCCCCGGTTGATCAGACTTTCATTATAGGCCGCCCAATTTCTGACACAGTAGCGTGCCTTCGGCTGACCTTTCTTGTGTATGTCCTTGCGCATTTTCTTGTCAAAATTAGGCAGTTACTCTGGAATCTGACTTGATAGGGGGCTGGCCCAGAGACCGGTGCGCGTAAACGTCACCGGCTTTCGCTAGATTTATGCAACAACGCCGCATACCATGACTACCTATCCTCAGATTTGCGACGTAGCCGTGGTTGGCGGCGGTCTTGTCGGCAAAACTGCCGCGCTCGCTATAACTCAGGTCGGCCTCAAGACAGCGCTACTCGCGCCGCCAGCCGCGCCAAGCGCGACCGACACGGCCTTCGACGTACGCGTCTACGCGCTGTCAGCCAGCTCCCAGGCCTTGCTCGAGCGTCTGCGCGTCTGGCAGGCGCTCGAGCACACGCGGGTCACGCCTGTTTACGATATGCGCGTCTATGGCGACGCACAGGCGGAACTGCATTTTTCGGCTTTCCAGGCTGCGGTGCCACAATTGGCCTGGATCGGTGAAGCCTCGTTGATCGAACGGGCGCTGGATGCGGCGTTACGCTTCCAGCCAAACCTGAGCTGGATCGACACGCGTGCCCAGGGTCTCGACATTACGCCCGAGCATGCTACGCTATCGCTCGCCAACGGCGAGGTGCTCTCGGTCGACCTGGTGGTAGGTGCCGACGGCGCGAATTCCTGGATGCACTCCCAAATAGGTACCAGCGTCCAGCGGCGCGACTATCGCCAGACCGGCGTGGTCGCCAATTTCAAAGCCGCTGAGCCGCACCGCGAAACCGCCTGGCAGTGGTTCTTCGACGGCGAGATCGCCGCGCTACTTCCGCTACCCGAAGGCCATGTCTCGTTGGTTTGGTCGGCATACACGGCGCATGCCGACGCACTACTGGCACTCAATCCCGCGCAACTGGCGGCGGAAGTCGAGCGTGTCACGCATCGCCAGCTCGGCGCGCTCGACTGCGTGACGCCCGCCCAGGGTTTCCCGCTGGCGCTGCAGACCGTCGACAGGCTGATCACGCCGCGCGTGGCCCTGGTCGGCGATGCCGCCCACTTGATCCACCCGCTGGCCGGGCAAGGCGTGAATCTCGGGCTGCGTGACGTGGCCACGCTGGTCGATACGGTCGCCTCACGCGAGGCCTTCCGCGATCTCGGCGACACCGTGCTGCTGCGCCGCTACGAGCGTTCACGCCGCGCGGACATCTACGCGATGATGGTGGCTACCCACGGCCTACAGTGGCTGTTTGCGCTGCCCGGTACGCTAGCGTGCGTGGCCCGCAATACCGGCATGGCGCTGGTCGGTGCGCAGCCCTTCGTTAAACGCTGGCTAGTCGCCTCGGCGCTCCGCTGAGCGCCGTTTCTGCGTGGTCGCAGTGCTAGTATGCAGCCAATGAGCGGATACGCCCGGTGCGACGTGGCGTAACGGCACGGTTGATGCAATTGCCCGTGACAGTCGTCGAGAATGGAAGAAAGACAGTGGCTACCGCCGGCGATCGCTTGCCGAGAATGCGATGTATCGCGGTTCAAGGTACTTACCGGAAACTGTCTCTGGGCGCGTCACATCGACTCGCAAGCGACCGAGGTTGCCCTTCGCGTCGGCGTAATCAATCGCATGGCGGACCTTGCTCGTCCGCAATCCATGCGTATCGCCTGAAATTATGTCCGTTGATGCCATTGTTTTTCCTCACGCTCGATTTATGCAACTTTATGCAACAACGCCACTGATTTCATGACGAACTAACCCGACGCAGACCGGTCCAACAGAATTTTCCGGTCCAACAGAATTTTTCGCCGTCGAATACCACTAACCGACGTACTTCGACAGCCTCTAAGGAGGAGTAAATGAAAACTACAGTCCGCATCGCCGCACTCGTGCTGGCGACCGCCGTCACGCCGGGATGTACCGCGCAAGCCGACCAGGCCACCGATAAACTGAAGAGCACGCTGCAGGCTCGCCTAGGCGAGGTGACTGTCAAGAGCATCGAGAAGTCCCCGATCGTGGGCCTCTACGAAGTGAATATTGGGTCGCAAATCGTTTACAGCGATGTGACCGGCGACTATATGTTGCTTGGTGACCTGGTCGATACCAAAGCGCACAAAAACCTGACCGAAATGCGCATGGCCGAGATCAACAAGGTTGACTTCTCCAGTCTGCCGTTCAATAACGCCATTAAGTACGTGAAGGGCAGCGGCGCGCGCAAGATTGCGGTGTTCTCGGATCCGAACTGCCTATACTGCAAGCGCTTCGAATCGACGCTGCAGTCGATAGACAACATCACTGTTTATACTTTCCTTTACCCGGTGCTGACATCCGATTCGATGGTCAAGTCGAAGGCGGTCTGGTGCGCCTCGGATCGCGTCAAGAGCTGGGAGAACTGGATGGTCGGTCGTCAGCCACCGAAAGGTACCGGTAACTGCGATACTTCGGCGCTCGAGAAGAACCTGGCGCTGGGCCGCAAGTTGAATGTGACGGGCACGCCCACTATCATCCTGAATGACGGCACCCGCCTGCTGGGCGGGGTGTCTGCCAGCCAGCTCAACACCGCACTGGCCGCCGTCAAGTGATACGCCGGGCCTGACTGCCCGAACCAGCAAGAGGTGCCAGTATTCGTCTGGTGCTTTTTAATGAGCTAGAGTTCGTTTGCTGGGATTGGCCAGAAACTTACAGTCGGACACGAACGGCGACCTCGGTCCGCCTCTCTGCGAGGCGATGTGACGCCACCCCCGCCCAGAGACAGTTGCCGGTGAGCGTCTTGAACCGATAGATCGCATTGGCGTTGTTGCATAAATCGAGCGTGAGGACGCAATGGCCGCATGGGGGCATGGACTTGGCGTCGGAATCACCGTGGCCGACGATGTAATCAAATCGGCGTTGTTGCATAAATCGAGCGAAAGCCGTTTACGCGCAACGCTCGCCGGGCCAGCCCCTATCAAGTCAGATTTCAGAGTAAATGCCTAATTTTTCCAAAAAATGCGCAAGGACATACACAAGACAACTGAGCCGAAGGCACGCTACCATGTCAAAAATTGGGCAGCCTATATAATGCAGGCCGCCTGATCAACCGGGGGAACGTGACGATATGGATAGATGAAGCCGTCCTTGCCAGAATACCCGACGCCATATACCCACACGTGGTCGCCCCTGTTTTATACGGCGATGCGCTGATTCAGGCATTACTTGGCGTGAAGACCGTCTATCGACTGACCTTGCGCGCCCGCGAGGTCTTCTCACCCAAAGTCTACGCGATCTGGCCTTCCCGAGCTTGCCGGTGCCGAATTACACCACGCTCTGTCGCCGGGCAAAAACGCTTGATGTCGAACTGCCGATCCTTCGTGACAACGAACCGATCCATCTGGTTGTTGACAGCACCGGTCTGAAGGTCTATGGGGAAGGTGAATGGAAGGTGTGCGCGGCGTTGTTGCATAAATCGAGTATGAGGGCATCGACGGGTAATTTCAGGCGATACGAACAGATTGCGGACGAGCGAGGTCCACCATACGGTTGATGACGCCCGACGCGAATGGAGACCTCGGTCGCCTGCGCCTCGATGTGACGCGCCCAGAGACAGTTGCCGGTGAGGGTCGATACATCGCATTCTCGGCAAGCGATCGCCGGTGGTAGCCAGTGTCTTGCTTCCATTCTCGACGACCGTCACGGGCAATTGCATCAACCGCGCCATTACGCCACGCCGCACCGGGCGTATCCGCTGGCCAATGAACGGCACCCTCGCGTGGCGGAATCGAAGGAATAGCACTGTGTGCAGCAATGGCCGCCATGGCATGGCTTTGTGTCGTAGGCACCATCACCGCCGATGACATCGATTTGTTCTTCGCGTGGAATCTGGTCGAGCAACTTGGCCAGAGCGTCACCGTCAGCCACATTCTGATTCGTCATTAGCGACGGCATGCACTTGACCCGTATTCGCGTTGAGCGCGAGATGAACTTTACGCCACGTGCGCCGCTTCGAGTAGCCGTGCTGGCGCACCTTCCATTCACCTTCTCCATAGACCTTCAGACCGGTGCTGTCGACAACCAGATGGATCGGTTCATTGTCACGAAGGATCGGCAGTTCGACATCAAGCGTTTTTGCCCGGCGACAGAGCGTGGTGTAATTTGGCACCGGCAAGCTCGGGAAGGCCAGATCGCGTAGACTTTGGGTGAAACCTTGCAGGGCGCGCAACGTCAGTCGATAGACGGTCTGCACGCCAAATAATGCCTGAATCAGCGTATCGCCGTATAGACACGGGCGACCACGTGTAGGTATGGCATCGGGTATTCTGGCAAGGACGGCTTCATCTATCCATATTGTTACGTTCCCCCGGTTGATCAGGCCTTCATTATAGGCCGCCCAATTCCTGACACGGTAGCGTACCTTCGGCTCACCTTTCTTGTGTATGTCTTTGCGCATTTTCTTGGCAAGAATTAGGCAGTTACTCTGGAATCTGACTTGATAGGAGGCTGGCCCCGCGATCGTCGCGCATAAACGTCAACGGATCTGGCTCGATTTATGCAACGAACGCCCCGTCGATGCCCTTGTGTCCTCACGCTCGATTTATGCAACAACGCCGGTGTGCGCCAGCACGGCTACTCGAAGCGGCGCACCTGGCGTAAAGTCCATCTCGCGCTCAACGCGAATACGGGTCAAGTGCATGCCGCGCTAATGACGAATCAGAATGTGGCTGACGGTGACGCTCTGGCCAAGTTGCTCGACCAGATTCCACGCGAAGAACAAATCGATGTCATCGGCGGTGACGGTGCCTACGACACCAAGCCATGCCATGCGGCCATTGCTGCATGCAGTGCTATTCCTTCGATTCCGCCACGCGAGGGTGCCGCTCATTGGCCAGCGGATATGCCCGGTGGGGCGTGGCGTAATGGCGCGGTTGATGCAATTGCCCGTGACGGTCGTCGAGAATGGAAGCAACACAGTGGCTACCACCGGCGATCGCTTGCCGAGAATGCGATGTATCGGTTCAAGACCCTCACCGGCAACTGTCTCTGGGCGCGTCACATCGCCGCGCAGGCGACCGAGGTCGCCGTTCGCGTCGGCGTCATCAACCGCATGGCGGACCTCGCTCGTCCGAAATCCGTTCATATCGCCTGAAATTAGGCCCGTCCCCGTCAATGCCATTGCGTCTTCACGCTCGCTTTATGCAACAACGCTGGTGCGCGCGCAATTTTTGTGTGAGCTGACACGTCCCCAAAGGGACAGTCCGTCCACGGACCGGGAAAATAGCCGGTTTCAACGCAAACATGTTCGATTTGCAATAAGTCTTCTCATCACGCCTAGCGTAGAGCGCGCCCAGAGTCGCTCAGCACCCCGCCGCCCCCGCACGCCGCACATAACGCGCCCCACGGACGACTCCGATACTTTTAAATTCCTATACGGTTAGATGCGCTCTCACTCGGCGGTCAGATGGCTCTGATCAGCTCAGGTCTACGGGCACGAAGATTTGCAGGTCATCGCGCTGGATCAGCAGCGCCAGGCTGTTGCCAGCGTTATGGATCGCGTCGAGCAGCTGCTTGGGACTAGTGACCGGGCGACCGTTCACCGCCAGAATCACGTCGCCCGACTGAATGCCCGCATTGGCGGCCGGCCCGGTGGCCTGCTGTACCACCAACCCGTGCCTGAGTGAGCTACCGGCCCGCTCCTGCGGGCTCAACTGGCGCACCGCGACACCTAGGCGGGACCCCTGTTCGACGGACTCGTCGTTGCCGGCGACTTGCTGGTTATCCACCAACGAAGTGAGAGTCACCGTCACGTCCTTGCGTGCCTTGTTGCGCCAGATTTGCAGGCCTGCCTTGGTACCCGGCTTTAGGTTGGCAATCTGGCCCGGCAGCATGGTCGAATCCTGTACCGGCGTGCCGTTGACCGCCAGGATCACGTCACCCGGTTGCAGGCCGGCCTGGGCGGCTGGGCCCTTTGGATCGACTGAGCTAACCAGCGCACCGTCAGGCTTCTGCAGTCCAAACGAATTGGCCAGCGTCTGGTCGAGGCCCTGCACTGTCACGCCGAGACGGCTTCGGCTCACGTGACCGGTCTTCACCAACTCGGCCTTGACCTTGATCGCCTCATTGATCGGGAGTGCGAAAGACAGGCCTTGGAAGCCGCCCGTCTGCGAGTAAATCAACGAATTGATGCCGATCACCTCGCCCTGCAGATTCAACAACGGGCCGCCAGAGTTGCCGGGGTTGACCGGCACGTCGGTCTGGATGAACGGCGTGTAGTTCTCGTCTGGCAGCGCGCGCGACTTGGCACTGATAATGCCCGAGGTCACGGTATTGTCGAAGCCGTAAGGCGAGCCAATCGCCACTACCCACTGGCCGACCTTACTCTGCTGCGCATCACCGATCTTGACAGTCGGCAAGCCTCGCGCACCGATCTTGAGGACCGCTACGTCGGACTGCCTGTCTGTGCCAATCACCTTAGCACGGTACTCACGCTTGTCGGTCAGTTTGACGGTAACTACGTTTGCGCCGTCAATCACGTGTGCGTTGGTCAGGATGTAGCCGTCAGGACTCACGATGAAGCCGGAGCCCAGGCTGGTGTTCGGCGTGTCGTCAGCTTGGCCTCCGCCACCGCCCATGCCCGGTACCTGGCCGTAGAAGTGCTTAAAGAACTGGTAGAACGGATCGATCGGATCGATCGGCAGTTGCTGCGCACCGATGCCGCCACGACGGGCAGGCGAAGCCTTCATCACGTGCTTGGCGCTGATGTTAACTACCGCAGGGCCATAGGTTTCGACCAGGCCCGAAAAATCTGGAATTCCCGTCTTCGCGGCGGCCTCGACCGGCATTAGCGCGGCGGCCTGCGCCGGCGAGATGATCTGCGGCGGCTCGGCATGACGCGTGCCGGCCACATAACCGACAGACAAGGCGGCGGCGACGGCTAAGACAAAGACGGCGCTGCGCACTAGGAAACGGGTGTTCATGGTCCTACCTCCTCATTATTGATTGTAGCGTAAAGGCGATGTCTTAAAGGAGGCTTAACAAAATGAGGCTTAACAAAATCAGGGACAAATTAGAAACTCACACCGCACGGCTTTCAAATGTCTGTCAGATGAGACTGGTGCTAGGGGCACGCGATCTTCACCAAGAATCCTCCATCGGCGATTCGCCGAGCGTGACGGTGGGCGCAGCTGGACGGCCACTCGCATGGCGCCGGTCGCAAGGCCCAGGCCGCTGCTCGATACGGCGCTAGCGTTGTTGCATCAATCTCGCGAGAGCTGATGACATTTACGCGCAACAGTCGGCGCGAGCCCTCTGTTATTGATCCGCAATTTGCGATCTTGAAATTTAAAAATCGTCTCTCCTTTGAGGGGCATGGGAAAACAAAACATGAGGGACAATTTTCTAATTTCAAGATCACTAATTTTTGATTAATATGCAATAAGCCGCCTCTATCTTCCGGGTCGCACGCTCCAACGTCTCTCTTGCGCTACGTCGGCGCGTATCGCGATCGTTTTTGACTCGGCTATGCGCTATGATTGGACGACGCGCATTGACGTATCTCCTTTCCGTCAACCTCGTCACCAAGGACTGCCGCATGACCGATACCCCCGGCTCCAATCCGTTCACTGGATTTACTAGTTTCACGCCCTCTGATATGTTCGACCGGATGTGGGAAATGATGCAGCTCTTGCCGTTCGGCATCGGGATCGGGGCGGTAGGATCGAGCGACCTACCGCCCGCGCTGTCGACGATGCCCGGCGTGATGTCCCTTCTGTTGAGCGTCGAGGAGCTCGACAAGCGCACCACCGACCTGCGCGCCGTCGAGCAGTGGCTCAAACTCAACCTCGGCATGCTGCAGTCTGCGCTTCAGGCGCTTGAGGCGCAGCGCGCCGCGCTGGCGACGCTGCGCGCGTTCGGAGCGCTGGCTCAGGAATTAATGTTGGCCTCCGAGGCCGCCATGGCCAGCGGCGCGAAGGATAAGGCGACGGAGCCAGCATGTGCGGTCGCCTTTCGCGCCGCGCTCGAGCCACAGTCGCAAGCCTTTGGCGAGCTGGGGCCCGTCGGCTCTGGCAAGGCGGATGCCGAAACGCCTCTGCCTGGCAGAGAGGCTTTCGATGCGGTCGTCTGGTGGAACCTGTTGCAGTCACAGTTCAACCAGCTCGCTAGTTTCGCGATGACCCAGCCCGGTCCCGCCAGCAGCGCACCGGCAGCAACCGAGAAATCCTCACGTAAGCGGCGAAGCCCGTTGCGCCCCGTCCTCACGGATTGAGCCCTCCGCATGTGGCTTGCGCACCTTCTGGATGGGAAGGGGCGCGCCACCTATTAGGCCAGCCTGCGGCGTTTTTGCGGCGTTGTTGCATAAATCGAGTGTGAGGACGCCATGGCATCTACGGGCATAATTTCAGGCGATACGAACGGATTGCGGACGAGCGAGGTCCGCCATACGGTTGATGACGCCGACGCGAACGGAGACCTCAGTCGCCTGCGCGTCGATGTGACGCGCCCAGAGACAGTTGCCAGTGAGGGTCTTGAACCGATACATCGCATTCTCGGCAAGCGATCGCCGGTGGTAGCCACTTTCTTGCTTCCATTCTCGACGACCGTCACGGGCAATTTGCATCAACCGCGCCATTACGCCACGCCGCACCGGGCATATCCGCTGGCCAATGAGCGGCACCCTGGCGTGGCGGAATCGCAGGAATAGCACTGCTGCGTGCAGCAATGGCCGCATGGCATGGCTTGGTGTCGTAGTCACCGTCGCCGACGATGACATCGGTTTGTTCGTCGCGTGGAATCTGGTCGAGCAACTTGGCCAGAGCGTCACCGTTAGCCACATTCTGATTCGTCATTAGCGCGGCATGCACTTGACCCGTATGCGCGTTGAGCGCGAGATGGACTTTACGCCACGTGCGCCGCTTCGAGTAGCCGTGCTGGCGCACCTTCCATTTACCTTCTTCATAGACCTTCAGACCGGTGCTGTCGACAACTAGATGGATCGGTTCGTTGTCGCGAAAGATCGGCAGTTCGACATCAAGCGTTTTTGCCCGGCGACAGAGCGTGGTGTAATTCGGCACCGGCAAGCTCGGGAAGGCCAAATCGCGTAGACTTTGGGTGAAACCGTGCAGGGCGCGCAACGTCCGTCGATAAACGGTTTTCACGCCAAGTAATGCCTGAATCAGGCGTATCGTCATATAGACGCGGTCGCCAGCGTCTGTATGGCGATATGCTATCGATCCACAATTCTGGCTCTTGAAATTGGAAAATCGTTCCTCATTTTTCCATACCCATCAGATGGGAGACGATTTCCCAATTTCAAGAGCCCGAATTGCGGATCGATCATTTATCCAGTCCCACCGTCCAACCTTTAACTATGAAGGGACACCGACGAGGAACTGTTTTATTCCAAGGGTCTCATCGCATGAGATATGCATGCGTGGCCCGCATTACACTATTAATCAATAATACGTAAACTTTACTAAAGATACATAAAGATAGCGTTGTTGCATAAATCGAGCGTGAGGACGCAATGGCATCGACTGGCATAATTCAGGCGATACGAACGGATTGCGTTTGCGTATCAATAAGTCAGATTCCAGAGTAACTGCCTAATTTTTGCCAAGAAAATGCGCAAGGCTCATACACAAGACAGGTGAGCCGAAGGCACGCTTCCGTATCAGGAATTAGGCGGCCTATAATGAGGGCCTGCTCAACCGAGGAAACGTGACGATATGGATAGATGAAGCCGTTTTTGCCAGAATACCCGACGCCATACCCACGCGTGGTCGCCCATTTCTATATGGCGATACGCTGTGATTCAGGCATTACTTGGCGTGAAGTCTGTCTATCGACGGGCGTTGCGCGCCCTGCAAGGTTTCACTCAAAGTCTGCGTGATCTAGCCTTCCCAAGGCTTGCCGGTGCTGAATTACACCAAGCTCTGTCGCCGGGCAAAAACGCTTGATATCAAACTTCCGATCCTCCGCGACATCGAACCGATCCATCTGCTGGTCGACAGCACCGGTCTGAAGGTCTATGGCGAAGGTAAATGGAAAGTGCGCCAGCACGGCTACTCGAAGCGGCGCACGTGGCGTAAAGTCCATCTGTGGCGTAAAGTCCATCTCGCGCTAATGATGAATCAGAATGTGGCTAACGGTGACGCTCTGGCCAAGTTGCTCGACCAGATTCCACGCGAAGAACAAATCGATGTCATCGGCGGTGACGGTGCCTACGACACCAAGCCATGCCATGCGGCCATTGCTGCACGCAGTGCTATTCCTTCGATTCCGCCACGCCAGGGTGCCGCTCATTGGCCAGCGGATATGCCCGGTGCGGCGTGGCGTAATGGCGCGGTTGATGCAAATTGCCCGTGACGGTCGTCGAGAATGGAAGCAAGAAAGTGGCTACCCACCGGCGATCGCTTGCCGAGAATGCGATGTATCGGTTCAAGACCCTCACCGGCCACTGTCTCTGGGCGCGTCACATCGCCGCGCAGGCGACTGAGGTCGCCTGCGCGGCGGCGTCATCAACCGCATGGCGGACCTCGCTCGTCCGCAATCCGTTCGTATCGCCTGAATTATGCCCGTCCGATGCCATGGCGTCCTCACGTTCGATTTATGCAACAACGCCCGCCGGGCAAAAACGCTTGATGTCGAACTGCCGATCCTTCGTGACAATGAACCGATCCATCTGGATGTCGACAGCACCGGTCTGAAGGTCTATGGAGAAGGTGAATGGAAGGTGCGCCAGCACGGCTACTCGAAGCGGTGCACGTGGCGTAAAGTCCATCTCGCGCTCAACGCGAATACGGGTCAAGTGCATGCCGCGCTAATGACGAATCAGCATGTGGCTGACGGTGACGCTCTGGCCAAGTTGCTCGACCAGATTCCACGCGAAGAACAAATCGATGTCATCGGCGGTGATGGTGCCTACGACACCAAGCCATGCCATGCGGCCATTGCTGCACGCAGTGCTGTTCCTTCGATTCGGCCACGCGAGGGTGCCGTTCATTGGCCAGCGGATATGCCCGCCCGGTGCGGCATGGCGTAATGGCGCGGTTGATGCAATTGCCCGTGACGGTCGTCGAGAATGGAAGCAAGACAGTGGCTACCACCGGTGATCGCTTGCCGAGAATGCGATGTATCGGTTCAAGACCCTCACCGGCCACTGTCTCTGGGCCCGGCACATCGACTCACAGGCGACCGAGGTCACCGTTCGCGTCGGACTTCGACGGCGCGGCACCGCTCGACGGCTCGCAAAAACACACGTGGGCGTCCAGGTCGTCGGCTTTGGAGGCGCGATATGCATCCGAATGCTTGGTGAGGTAGTCGTAGACGGCATAAACTAAGTTGTCGCAGCCCTGCCTTGTCAGCGCCGAAATCTCGAACACCGGGCCATCCCAGCCGAAACGGCGGATGAAATCGGCGACGCGCTCAGCGCGCTCGCCTTCGGGTACCATGTCGAGTTTATTCAGCACCAGCCAGCGCGGCTTTTCGTAGAGCGATTCGTCGTACTTGCGCAGCTCGCGGATGATGGCCGTCGCCTCGGCGACCGGATCGACGTTCTCGTCGAAGGGTGCGAAGTCGACCAAGTGCAGCAGCATGTCGGTGCGCTGCAGGTGGCGCAGGAACTGATGACCAAGGCCCGCCCCTTCGGCGGCACCCTCAATCAGCCCCGGAATGTCAGCAATCAAGAAACTCTTGCTGGGTCCGACACGCGCAACGCCGAGGTTTGGCGCGAGCGTGGTGAAGGGGTAGTCAGCGATCTTCGGCTGGGCGTTGGATACCGAAGAAATGAAGGTCGATTTGCCCGCGTTGGGCATGCCGAGCAAGCCGACATCGGCCAACACCTTCAGCTCAAGCTTCACCATGCGCCACTCACCAGGCTTTCCGTTGGTCTTCTGCCGCGGCGCGCGATTGGTGCTCGACTTGAAGTGCAGGTTGCCGAGCCCTCCCGCGCCGCCCGTGGCCACCAGCGCCTTCTGCTCATGCTCGGTCAGGTCTGCGATCAGCTCGCCAGTATCGATGTCAGTGATCACGGTACCGACCGGCATGCGCAGCGTGATGTCGCCACCGCCCTTTCCATAGCAATCCGAGCCGCGACCGTTCTCGCCGTTGCGCGCCAGGTGTTTCTTAGCGAACCGGTAGTCGATCAGTGTGTTGAGGTTGCGATCAGCGATCGCATAGACGCTGCCGCCGCGACCGCCGTCGCCGCCGTCCGGGCCGCCGAAAGGAACAAACTTCTCGCGACGCATCGACGCACTGCCCTCACCTCCGTTCCCGGCGAGGACTTCGATGCGCGCTTCGTCAATAAACTTCATCTATTGCTCTACCCAGAATCTGAACCAACATTGTGCCGCGTGCCACCGCGTTTAAACGCATAGGAATTTCAAAGTGTCGGAGTCGTCCATTTGGCGCGTGATATGCGATATGCGGGGTGCCAGTGGCTCAGCGACCGCGCGCTCAATGCTATTAAATTTGAAATTCATGATTTTGAAAATATCCCTCATGTCTAGTTTTCCATGCCCATCACATGCGGGAAGATTTTTAAATTTCAAGACCACGAATTTTTGATCAAAAATGCGTGATGACTATCGAGAATCAAACATGTTTGCGGCGTTTTTGTATAAATCGAGGGTGAGGACGCAATGGCATCAATCGCGCAGTTACACCACGCCGCACCGAGCGTATCTGCTGGCCAATGAGCGGTACCATCGCGTGGCGGAACCGAAGGGAACAGCATTGCATGCAGCAATGGCCGCATGGCCTGGTTCGGTATTGTAGGCACCCTCGTCGCCGACGATATCGATCTATTCTTCTCGCGAAATCTGGTCGAGTAATTTGGCCAGAGGGTCACCGTCCGCCACATTCTGATGTGTCATTTATTGATCCGTATTCGCGTTGAGCGTGAGATGGACTTTACGCCATATACGCCGCTTTGAGTAGCCGTGCTGGCGCCATCCCCTCCCATGCACCTTCGCGATAGACCTTCAAACGGGGGTACTATCGACCACCAGGTGGATCAGTTCGCTGTCGCGCAGGATCGACACAGGGCGTTGTTGCATAAATCGAGTGTGAGGACGCAATGGAACGGATTGCGGACCTCGCTCGTCCGCAATCCGTTCATATCGCTTGAAATTATTGATCCGAAATTCGTGATCAATATGCCCGTCGATGCCATTGCGTCTTCGCGCTTGATTTATGCAACAACGCCGTCTTGAACCGATACATCGCATTCTCGGCAAGCGATCGCCGGTGGTAGCCACTGTCTTGTTTCCATTTTCGACGACCGTCACGGGCAATTGCATCAACCGCCCCATTACGCCAGACCGCACCAGGCATATCCTCTGGCCAATGAGCGGCACCTTCGCGTGGCGGAATCGAAGGAATAGCACTGCGTGCAGCAATGGCAGCATGGCATGGCTTGGTGTCCTAGGCACCGTCACCGCCGATGAGATCGATTTGTTCTTCGCGTGGAATTTGGTCAAGCAACTGGGGCGTTGTTGCATAAATCGAGCGAGATCCGTTGACGTTTACGCGCAACGGTCGCGAGGCCAGCCTCCTATCAAGTCAGATTCCAGAGTAACTGCCTAATTTTTGCCAAGAAAATACGCAAGGACATACACAAGAAAGGTGAGCCGAAGGCTCACTACCGTGTCAGGAATTGGGCGGCCTATAATGAAGGCCTGATCAACCGGGGGAACGTGACAATATGGATAGATGAAGCCGTCCTTGCCAGAATACCCGATGCCATACCCATACGTGGTCGCCCGTGTCTATACAGCGATACGCTGATTCAAGCATTACTTGGCTTGAAGACCGTCTATCGACTGACGTTGCGCGCCCTGCAAGGTTTCACCCAAAGTCTGCGCGAGATGGCCTTCCCGAGCTTTCCAGTGCCGAATTACACCACGCTCTGTCGCCGGGCAAAAATGCTTGGTGTCGAACGGCGTTGTTGCATAAATCGAGTGTGAGGACGCAACGGAACGGATTGCGGACGAGCGAGGTCCGCAATCCGTTCGTATCGCCTGAATTATGCCCGTCCGATGCTATGGCGTCCTCACGTTCGATTTATGCAACAACGCCCTCGATATGCAACAACGGCCCAGCCGATGCCACACGCCAACCTTTTGCCAGTCGTCGAGTCGGCACCAGCAAGTTGCGCCCCCAACGGGGGCGCAGTCTGGTCAGCAAGTGGTTCCAACAGATGCCTGTCCTGAGCACGAACAAGATACCGTTGAGCGCCACGCGCTCCGGCAGACGCAAAAAACCCCGCCTCGCTCTTCGGGCGAGGCTCCACAACAGGCAGTCAGGATTTAATTAGTTTACACAACTCGTCGTCAATGATCAGTATTTCACATTTAGACTTCGACTTCTATTCTTTCAGTGTTCAAGTTTAACAAATTATCGAGAAAGTAAACAATCCCCGTCACGGGTAATGTGAACCGGCCTCTCAGATTTGAGGCCGCCCGTATATGCGAAACGAATCGCATATGCGCTGGATGTCGAGACTGGCGCGGCGTTGTTGCATAAATCGAGTGTGAGGACGCAACGGAACGGATTGCGGACCTCGCTCGTCCGCAATCCGTTCATATCGCCTGAAATTATTGATCCGAAATTCGTGATCAATATGCCCGTGGATGCCATTGCGTCCTCGCACTTGATTTATGCAACAACGCCTCGACACAGTCAGACATCGAGCGTTTAGTCCAGCGACAGAGCGTGGTGTAATTCGGCACCGGCAAGCTCGGAAAGGCCAGATCGCGCAGACTTTGGGTGAAACCTTGCAAGGCGCGCAACGTCAGTCGATAGACGGTCTTCACGCCAAGTAATGCCTGAATCAGCGTATCGCCGTATAGACACGGGCGACCACGTGTGGGTATGGCATCGGGTATTCTGGCAAGGACGGCTTCATCTATCCATATTGTTATGTTCCGTTCCCCCGGTTGATCAGGCCTTCATTATAGGCCGCACAATTCCTGACACGGTAGCGTGCCTTTGGCTCACCTTTCTTGTGTATGTCCTCTTGCGCATTTTCTTGGCAAAAATTAGGCAGTTACTCGGGAATCTGACTTGATAGGAGGCTGGCCCCGCGACCGTTGCGCGTAAACGTTAACGGATCTCGCTCGATTTATGCAACAACGCCCTGTTGCGCGTAAATGTCAACGGCCTTCGTCAGCTTTATGCAACAACGCAGATCGACGGACCGCATGGCTTACCAGCCCCAGCCGGGGTAGAGGTAACTGACACCGCTGCCCCAGCCGCCGTAATACCCGCCGTAAACGCTGACGGGTGGAGATGCGTAGTAGGAGTAAGCACGCGCGCTCGCCTCGAACGACATGATCTTGTTCTGCTCGCACAGCACCTGCCGGTCGATCGCGTCGTAGCGTTGCTTTTCCGCAGCCGTGAGCGGCTGAGCCTTGGCGGTGACCGCACAGGGCTGGCCGTCGGGCAGACGGCTCAGCACCGTCGAAGACGGCAGCACTGCGCAGCCGGCCAGCGTCATCATGACGAGGGCCGCCGACAGCGAAAATGACAGGGGAAGGGACTGCATGACGGCTTCTCCTTCGAGGCACTCGCAATGGCGCGAGCTTCAGTGATGCTATTTACCGACCGGCGCGATGTTGGAGACGATTTCAGGCGTCACGAACAGTTGTTCGACGTCGACCGCGTCGAATTTATAACAACGCCCTGCATGACGAACTTCGCTCGTCGACGTTCTTGCATAAATCGAGCACGAAGATGCAACGGCATCGACGGACATAATTGCAAGCGATACAAACAGATTGCGGACGGACGAGGTCCGCCATGCGGTTGATTAGGCCGACGCGAACGGCGACCTCGATGTCTCCTTCGAGTCGATGTGACGCGTCCAGAGACAGTTGCCGGTGAGGGTCTTGAACCGATACCTCGCATTCTCGGCAAGCGATCGCCTGTAGTAGCCACTGTCTTGCTTCCATTCATGACGACCGTCACAGGCAACGGCATCAACCGCGCCATTACGCCACGCTGCCAACGGGCATATCCGCTGGCCAATGAGCGGCACCCCTCGCGTGGCGGAATCGAAGGAATAGCACTGCGTGCAGCAATGGCCGCATGGCATGGCTTGGTGTCGTAGGCACTGTCACCGCCGATGACATCGATTTGTTTGTCGCGTGGAATCTGGTCGAGCAACTTGGCCAGAGCATCACCGTCAGCCACATTCTAATGCGTCATTAGTGCGGCATGCACTTGACCCGTATTTGCGTTGAGCGCGAGATGGATTTTACGCCACGTGCGCCGCTTCGAGTAGCCGTGCTTGCGCACCCCCTTCCATTCACCTTCACCATAAACCTTCAGACCGGTGCTCTCGATCACCAGATGGATCGGTTCGTTGTTGCGAAGGATCGGCAGTTCGACATCAAGCATTTTGTCCGGCGACAGAGCGTGGTGTAATTCGGCACCGGCAAGCTCGGGAAGGCCAAATCGCGCAGACTTTGGGTGAAACCTTGCAGGGCGCGCAAGGTCAGTCGATAGACGGTCTTCACGCCAAGTAATGCCTGAATCAGCGTATCGCCGTATAGACACGGGCGACCACGTGTGGGTATGGCATCGGGTATTCTGGCAAGGACGGCTTCATCTATCCATATCGTCACGTTCCCCCGGTTGATCAGGCCTTCATTATAGGCCGCCCCATTCTTAACACGGTAGCGTGCCTTCGGCTCACCTGTCTTGTGTATGTCCTTGCGCATTTTCTTGGAAGAAATTAGGCAGTTACCCTGGAATCTAACTTGATAGGGGGCTGGCCCCGCGACCGTTGCGCGTAAACGTGAACGGATCTCGCTCGATTTATGCGACAACGCCGGGGTGAAGACCGTCTATCGACTGACCTTGCGCGCCCTGCAAGGTTTCACCCAAAGTCTGCGCGATTTGGCCTTCCCGAGCTTGCCGGTGCCGAATTACACCACGCTCTCTGTCGCCGGGCAAAAACGCTTGATGTCGAACTGCCGATCCTTCGTGACAATGAACCGATCCATCTGGTTGTCGACAGCACCGGTCTGAAGGTCTATGGAGAAGGTGAATGGAAGGTGCGCCAGCACGGCTACTCGAAGCGGCGCACGTGGCGTAAAGTCCATCTCGCGCTCAACGCGAATACAAGTCAAGTGCATGCCGCGCTAATGACGAATCAGAATGTGGCTGACGGTGACGCTCTGGCCAAATTGCTCGACCAGATTCCACGCGACAAACAAATCGATGTCATCGGCGACGACGGTGACTACGGCACCAAGCTATGCCATGCAGCCATTGCTGCACGCAGTGCTGTTCCTTCGATTCGGCGTTGTTGCATAAATCGAGCGAGATCCGTTGACGTTTACGCGCAACGGTCGCAGGGCCAGCCTCCTATCAAGTCAGATTCCAGAGTAACTGCCTAATTTTTGCCAAGAAAATGCGCAAGGACATACACAAGAAAGGTGAGCCGAAGGCACGCTACCGTGTCAGGAATTGGGCGGCCTATAATGAAGGCCTGATCAACCGGGGGAACGTGACGATATGGATAGATGAAGCCGTCCTTGCCAGAATACCCGATGCCATACCCACACGTGGTCGCCCGTGTCTATACGGCGATACGCTGATTCAGGCATTACTTGGCGTGAAGACCGTCTATCGACTGACGTTGCGCGCCCTGCAAGGTTTCACCCAAAGTCTGCGCTATCTGGCCTTCCCGAGCTTGCCGGTGCCGAATTACACCACGCTCTGTCGCCGGGCAAAAACGCTTGATGTCGAACTACCGATCCTTCGTGACAATGAACCGATCCATCCAGTTGTCGACAGCACCGGTCTGAAGGTCTATGGAGAAAGTGAATGGAAGGTGCGCCAGCACGGCTACTCGAAGCGAGCGCACGTAGCGTACAGTCTATCTCGCGCTCAACGCGAATACAAGTCAAGTGCATGCCGCGCTAATGACGAATCAGAATATGGCTGGCGGTGACGCTCTGGCCAAGTTGCTCGACCAGATTCCACGCGAAGAACAAATCGATCTCATCGGCGGTGACGGTGCCTACGACACCAAGCCATGCCATGCGGCCATTGCTGCACGCAGTGCTATTCCTTCGATTCCGCCACGCGAGGGGTGCCGTTCATTGGCCAGCGGATATGCTCGGTGCGGCGTGGCGTAATGGCGCGGTTGATGCAATTGCCTGTGACGGTCGTCGAGAATGGAGGCAAGAAAGTGGCTACCACCGGCGATCGCTTGCCGAGAGTGCGATGTATCGGTTCAAGACCCTCACCGGCAACTGTCTCTGGGCGCGTCACATCGACCCGCAGGGGCGTTGTTGCATAAATCGAGCGAGATCCGTTGACGTTTACGCGCAACGGTCGCGGGGCCAGCCTCCTATCAAGTCAGATTCCAGAGTAACTGCCTAATTTTTGCCAAGAAAATGCGCAAGGACATACACAAGAAAAGTGAGCCGAAGGCACGCTACCGTGTCAGGAATTGGGCGGCCTATAATGAAGGCCTGATCAGCCGGGGGAACGTAACAATATGGATAGATGAAGCCGTCCTTGCCAGAATGCCCGATGCCATACCCACACGTGGTCGCCCGTGTGTATACGGCGATACGCTGATTCAGGCATTACTTGGCGTGAAGACCGTCTATCGACTGACCTTGCGCGCCCTACAAGGTTTCACCCAAAGTCTGCGCGATTTGGCCTTCCCGAGCTTGCCGGTGCCGAATTACACCACGCTCTGTCGCCGGGCAAAAACGCTTGATGTCGAACTGCCGATCCTTCGTGACAATGAACCGATCCATCTGGTTGTCGACAGCACCGGTCTGAAGGTCTATGGAGAAGGTGAATGGAAGGTGCGCCAGCACGGCTACTCGAAGCGGCGCACGTGGCGTAAAGTCCATCTCGCGCTCAACGCGAATACAGGTCAAGTGCATGCCGCGCTAATGACGAATCAGAATGTGGCTGACGGTGACGCTCTGGCCAAGTTGCTCGACCAGATTCCACGCGAAGAACAAATCGATGTCATCGGCGGTGACGGTGCCTACGACACCAAGCCATGCCATGCGGCCATTGCTGCACGCAGTGCTATTCCTTCGATTCCGCCACGCGAGGGTGCCGCTCATTGGCCAGCGGATATGCCCGGTGCGGCGTGGCGTAATGGCGCGGTTGATGCAATTGCCCGTGACGGTCGTCGAGAATGGAAGCAACACAGTGGCTACCACCGTCGATCGCTTGCCGAGAATGCGATGTATCGGTTCAAGACCCTCACCGGCAACTGTCTCTGGGCGCGTCACATCGCCGCGCAGGCGACCGAGGTCGCCTGCGCGGCGGCGTCATCAACCGCATGGCGGACCTCGCTCGTCCGCAATCCGTTCGTATCGCCTGAAATTATCTCGTCGATGCCATTGCGTCCTCACTCTCGATTGATGCAACAACGCCGCGTGCAATCACCATCCGGATTGTCGCGGGGCTTCCCGCCTCCACGCGCAGTCGCACCGCGCTCTCGCCTATCCGCACTCATGGCCTTCCTGCTCCATCAAGCCCATTTTTACACGACCGTCCACCATCTGTGCGACCTGCCGCCTACCGTAGTTCCGGAAATCGCGTTCGCCGGTCGGTCTAATGCGGGCAAATCGACAGCGATCAACATCCTCTGCAACCAGAAGCGGCTCGCCTTCGCCTCGAAGAGGCCAGGACGCACTCAGTACATCAACTATTTCTCGGTTGGTCCGGTCGCCGAGCCGGTCGCCAACCTAGTCGACGTGCCCGGCTACGGCTACGCGGAGGTGCCCGGCGCGGGCAAGGCGTGCTGGGAAACGCTGCTGCCGGCGTACCTAAAAACCCGACCCCAATTACGCGGGATAATCTTGATGATGGATTCGCGCCGACCGCTGACCGCGCTTGACTGCCGCATGATCGAGTGGTTCGCGCCGACCGGAAAACCAATCCACACCTTACTGACAAAGTGCGACAAATTGATCCACCAAGAAAATGTCAACACATTGCGCAATACGAAGAAGGCACTCGAGGCCTATCGAGATGCGGGTTATGAAGGCGCGCTGACCTGTCAGCTATTCTCAGCACTCAAGCGTATCGGGATCGAAGAGGCCCACGTGCTAGTCGAGAGCTGGCTGCAGCCGGAGGGCGACGGCGAAGATGACGCAGCCGTTGCAGAGTAAGAAGCGCTTCGCGCCTGTGTAGCGAACCGGTTGTGCAGACAAGCTGATTGAGTGCGGCAAAAATCCAGATCAGTCTCTCATCGAGAGTTTAGACTTTGGTTCGGCGTTGTTGCATAAATCGAGTGTGAGGATGCAATAGCATCGACGGGCATAATTTCAGGCGATGCTATTGCATCCTCACACTCGATTTATGCAACAACGCCTCACGAGGAAGCGATCTCATATCTCTCTCTTTTCCATCTCCCTCACATGAAGGTCAATTTGAAAATTTTAAGATCAAGCATCTTTGGTCAATAGTCGCCGCGTAGCGGCCTACCTTGAACCATACTTTTACTGGGGATCATCCGTCTCAGACGAGGACTAGATTATCGCGGTGGATCAATTCGGGCTCGAGCATGTAGCCAAGCACCATCTCGATCTCGCCGCTCGGCTTGCGCTGGATTAGCTTAGTTTCGGCGCTACTGTAGTTTGTCAGACCGCGCGCGATCTCGAGACCAGCATCGCTGACGCAGGCAATCACCTCGCCGCGCGCGAATACGCCCTGCACAGCGACGATTCCGATCGGCAGCAGGCTCTTGCCGCCGGTTGTCAGCTTCTCGACCGCGCCGGCATCGATCACCACACGGCCCCGTACTTGCAGGTGGTCGGCCATCCATTGCTTGCGAGCGGCCATGCGACCGGTGCGCGCGATCAGCCGGGTTCCGATCGCCTCCCCGGCGGCCAGCCGCACCAACACCGCTGTCTCGCGACCGCTTGCGATCACTGTGTTGGCACCGCTATGCGCGGCGCGCTTGGCGGCCAAGATCTTGGTCAGCATGCCGCCACGACCTAGCCTCGAGCCGGTGCCGCCGGCCATCGCCTCAAGCTCAGGCGTGCCGGCATCGGCTTCCTGCACCAGGGTGGCGGCCGGATCCTTGCGTGGATCGGCGGTGAACAAACCCGACTGGTCGGTCAGGATCACCAGCGCATCCCCCTCGATCAGGTTCGCGACCAGCGCGCCAAGCGTGTCGTTGTCGCCAAACCTTATTTCGTCGGTAACCACCGTGTCGTTCTCGTTGATGATTGGCACCACGCCCAGGCGCAGCAGCGTGAGCAGGGTCGAGCGCGCGTTCAGGTAGCGTTCGCGATCAGCAAGGTCGGCGTGGGTCATCAGGATCTGCGCGGTGCGGATGCCATATTCCGCGAAGCAGCGCTCGTAGACCTGCGTGAGCCTCATCTGACCCACCGCGGCAGCGGCCTGCAGCTCGTCGATCTCGCGCGGCGGCTTGTGCCAGCCGAGCTGCTGTATGCCCGCGGCGATCGCGCCTGAACTGACCAGAACGACCTTCTTGCCGACCTCGCGCAGGGCCGCGATCTGTGCCGCCCAACGACCGATCGCCGCATGATCGAGTTCACGCCCGTCGTTGGTGACGAGGCTGGAACCCACTTTCACAATTAATCGCTTCGAATCGGCGATGATCGAACGTGTCATACGCTAACTCCTGTCGGCGTTATTGATCCGCCATTCGTGATCTTGCAATTGGAAAATCGTCCCTCATGTCTCGTTTTCCCATGCCTATCGCATGGGAGCGTTGTTGCATAAACCGAGCGAGATACGTTGACATTTACGCGCAACGGTCGCGGGGTCAGCCCCCTATCAAGTCACGTTCCAGAGTATAAATACCTAATTTTTCCAAGAAAATGCACAAGGACATATACAAGACAAGTGAGCCGAAGGCGCGCTACCGTGTGAGGAATTGGGCGGCCTTATAATTAAGGCCTGATCAACTGGGGAACGTGACGATATGGATAGATGAAGCAGTCCTTGCCAGAATACCCGACTGCATACCCACGCGTGGTCGCCCATGTCTATACGGCGATACGCTGATT
Organism: Burkholderia sp.; assembly: GCA_040954445.1. Classification (GTDB taxonomy): domain Bacteria; phylum Pseudomonadota; class Gammaproteobacteria; order Burkholderiales; family Burkholderiaceae; genus Burkholderia; species Burkholderia gladioli_A. The sequence goes on from CP144361.1 coordinate 806,655, forward strand.
CAGGCATTACGTGGCGTGAAGACCGTCTATCGACTGACGTTGCGCACCCTGCAAGGTTTCACCCAAAGTCTGCGCGATCTGGCCTGCCCGAGCTTGCCGGTGCCGAATTACACCACGCTCTTCGCCGGGCAAAAACGCTTGATGTCGAATTGCCGAGCCTTCGCGACAAGCGAACCAATCGCTTTCATTGGTGGTGATGGTGCCTACGAGGCGTTGTTGCATAAATCGAGTGTGAGGACGCAATAGCATCGACTGGCATAATTTCAGGCGATACGAACGGATTGCGGACGAGCGAGGTCCGCAATCCGTTCGTATCGCCTGAAATTATGCCAGTCGATGCTATTGCGTCCTCACACTCGATTTATGCAACAACGCCCATGCGATGTATCGGTTTAGGACGCTCACTGGCAACCGTCCCTGGACGCGTCGGCGTAATCAACCGCATTGGTGGACCTCGCTCATCCGCAATCCGTTCATATCGCCTGAAATTATCGATGCCATGCGTCTTCACCTTCGATTTATACGCAAGAACGTCTTTCGACGATCAGGTACCGCGGAGCGTGCCTCGGAATTCAGGCGGCGACGAACAGTTGCTGCAGTTCGCCTGACTGGTACATCTCCATCATGATGTCCGAGCCTCCGACGAATTCGCCCTTTACGTAGAGCTGGGGGATTGTCGGCCAGTTCGAAAAGCTCTTGATCCCTTGGCGGATTTCGTCGTCTTCGAGCACGTTGACAGTCTTGATCTGCTCGACGCCGCAGGCCTTCAAGACCTGGATTGCGCGGCCCGAGAAGCCGCACATCGGGAACTGAACGGTGCCCTTCATGAAGAGCACGACTGGGTTTTCGTCGACGATTTGCTTGATGTGTTGTTGAATATCCATGATAAACCTTGTACTGATGCGGAGCATAAAGCTGAAATAGTACTGGATTTCGGCAGGGCCGGCGGAGAATCCTCGGTCGAAAGCAGCGGAGCGCGGTTGATTTGCCGCAGGGGGGTAACCCTGCGCCAGCACTTTTAGCCGGATAGGCGACCGCCGGTGCAGCGCTCGATCCCAGCCAGATCGGTGAGCGAGGCTACCGCCTCGAAGCCGGCGGTGGCTAGGATCGTACGCACCGCCTCGGCCTGGTGGTAGCCGTGCTCGATCCAGAGCGCGCCGCGCGGCAGCAGGAAAGCCGGCGCGCCGGTGGTGATAGTTCGGATCGCGGCGAGGCCGTCGGCTTCGTCGGTCAGCGCACCGCGCGGCTCGAAGCGCAGGTCGCCTTGCCCAAGATGCGGATCCCGACAGGCAATATAGGGTGGGTTGCTGACGATCGCGTGAAAGCGCCATGCCGGATCGAGTGCGCTATACCAGTCACTTTCCAGGAACTGCACGGTACCGCCCGGGCGTGCTGGATCGAGCAGCCTGGCCGCGTTGCCGCCCGCTACCGCCAGCGCAGCGACCGAGCGGTCGAGTGCCCGGACGTGTGCGTCGGGCCGCATCGAGGCGATCGCGACCGCCACCGCGCCGCTGCCGGTAGCGAGGTCGAGCACGTCCGGCGCGGCGATGCCCTCGATTGTGTCGAGCGTAGTCTGCACCAGCAGCTCGGTATCGGGGCGCGGGATCAGCACATCGGGCGTGACCGCGAATGTGAGCCCAAAGAACTCGCGCGAGCCCACTAGTTGCGCCACTGGCTCTCCGGCTAGGCGCCGCGCAGCGAGCGCGAGGTAGCGCTCGGCGTCGGTTGCTGCGAGCGGCGCGTCGGCACGCGTGATCAGCTGGGTACGCGTCCAGCCCAGCGCGTAGGCAAGCAGGATCCGTGCGTCGATAGCATCGAGCGGCGTGGCGCGTAGCAGCTTGGCGGCGGTGGCGGGCGAGGGGGTCATGAGAACGCGCGCCGCTCAGTCGTGTTCGCTGAGTGAGGCCAGTAGCTCGGTCTGGTGCTCGCTGATGAGGGGCGCGATTATCTCGTCGAGATCCCCATCCATCAGGACCTCGAGCTTATAGCACGTGAGGTTGATACGGTGGTCGGTCATCCGGCCCTGCGGAAAGTTATAGGTACGGATCCGCTCCGAGCGGTCGCCCGAGCCGATGAGGCTCTTGCGATTAGCCGCCTCCTTGGCGTGCTGCTCGTGGTGCTGCTTGTCCTTGATGCGTGCCGCCAGAACCTTCAGCGCGCGTTCTTTGTTCTTGTGCTGCGAGCGGTCGTCCTGGCACTCCACCACGATGCCAGTCGGCAGGTGGGTGACACGCACCGCTGAATCGGTCTTGTTGATGTGCTGGCCGCCCGCGCCCGAGGCGCGGAAGGTGTCGATACGCAGGTCAACCGGATTGATTGCAACCTCCGCGATCTCATCGGCCTCGGGCATGACCGCCACGGTACACGCCGAGGTGTGGATACGGCCCTGCGTCTCGGTGGACGGAACGCGCTGCACGCGATGGCCGCCCGATTCGAACTTTAGACGCGAATACGCGCCCTGGCCCGCGATGCGCACGATCACTTCCTTGTAGCCGCCTAGGTCCGAGGCGCTCTCCGACATCATCTCGACCTGCCAGCGCTGCCGTTCGGCATAGCGCAGATACATGCGCAGCAGGTCGCCGGCGAACAACGTCGATTCGTCGCCGCCAGTGCCGGCGCGAATTTCTAGGAAGATGTTGCGCTCGTCGTTGGGATCGCACGGCAGCAGCATTTTTTGTAGCTCGGTCTCCAACCGAGCCATGCGCTCGCGCGCTTTGCAGATTTCTTCTTCCGCGAACTCGTGCATCGAGGCGTCTGATAGCAGTTCCTGGGCGGTCACCTCGTCGCCACGTGCGAGGCGCCACTGCGCGTAGTGGTCGACCACTGGGCCGATTTCCGCGTGTTCGCGGGTCAGCTTGCGGTACTTGTCGAGATCAGCGGTGACGTTCTCTCGGCTCAGCAGTTCATTCAGTTCAGCCAGCCGGTTCGAGAGCTGGTCGAGCTTGCTTTGCATGCTCGTTTTCATGATGTAGAGCGACGCTCCCGGGCGAGGATTCGAAAAGAAAAGCGAAAGGCGACCGCAGCGCCGCGAGAGGGTCGGGTCGCTACCACTAGTGGTCGGCGCGCGGGCCGTGTGCGTAGAAACCGCGCATCAGGTCGATTAGCTGGTCGCGCTCGGTGCCGCTGGTGCGGTTCAGCGCCCTAGTCGGGCCGTGGATCAGCTTGTTGGTGAGCGCCTGTGACAGCGCGTCGAGCACCGCAGCTGGATCGTCGCCGCGCGCCAGCATTTTCTCCGCGCGCTCGAGCTCAGCGCGGCGCAGGGCGTCGGCCTGGGTATGCATATGGCGGATGATCGGTACCACGCTGCGCGTGTCGATCCACTGCATGAAGTTCTGCACGCGCATCTCGATGATTGCCTCGGCCTGCGCCACGGCGGCCTGCCGCGAGGCATTGCCCTCGCGCACGATCGCGCCGAGATCGTCGACTGTGTAAAGGAACACATCCTTGAGCTTGCCTACTTCCTGCTCGATGTCGCGCGGCACAGCTAGGTCGACCATGAAGATCGGTCGGTGGCGGCGCGCCTTCACCGCGCGCTCTACCGCGTTCAGGCTGATGATCGGCAGGGTGGATGCGGTGCAGGATACGATGCTGTCGAATTCGTGCATGCGCGCGGACAGGTCAGCCAGCGGCATGGCGCGACCGCCGACGCGCTCGGCCAACCTGGCACCGCGCTCGGCGGTGCGGTTAGCGATCATCAGTTCGCACGGGCCTTGCGCGGCGAAGTGGGTGGCGCACAGCTCGATCATCTCGCCGGCGCCGATGAACAGCACCTTTTGGTCCGCAATGCTTTCGAAGATACGCTGTGCTAAGCGCATCGCAGCGGCGGCCATCGACACCGACTGGGCGCCGATCTCAGTAGTGCTGCGCACTTCCTTGGCGACCGCGAAGGTGCGCTGGAACAACTGGTGCAGGTAGGTGCCGAGCGCTCCAGCCTCGGAGGCGGTGCGTACCGCGTTCTTCATCTGGCTGACGATCTGGGTTTCGCCGAGCACCATGGAATCGAGGCCGGATGCAACACGGAATGCGTGGCGGACAGCCGCAGATTGCGGCAGTGCATAGACATGCGGCGCGAGCTCTTCGGCGGGAATACCGTGGAACTTGGCCAGCCAGCGCACCGCGGCATCGCGCGCGTCGCGATCGCTGGTCGCGCAGTACAGCTCGGTGCGGTTGCAGGTGGAGAGGATCGCAGCTTCAGGTGCATTCGGCGCCTGGCACCCTAGAAACACGCCGTTCAGGGTAGACAGGGCAGGCTTGATCTGTTCGAGCGGAAACGCCACTCGTTCGCGCAAGGCGACAGGTGCCGTGTAGTGATTGATTCCGATCGTGAGGAGCTGCATATCCCGGGAGGCTATCGTTTATTTTCGTATTATAGCGTCTTGCCACTTTTGTCACCGCCAAGGCCTGGGCGTGAATGCCGGGCTGGCTGCCCCTCGACCGGGGCAATGTTCCACAAGTCCCGCCAGGGACGCTCTTCCGAGCCTTCCGACCCTCGGCCGACGCGCGCTTGGGTGCCGCCAACACCTTATTCATGACAGGGTGGCGCAACTCCAAGTCGCAGCAGTCGACCAGTTCGCCGATTGGAGGGTACGATGCGCTAGAAGCCGTTGATTGGCAACCGTCTGTGACGTTGTTGCATAAATCGAGCGTGAGGACGCAATGGAACGGATTGCGGGCCTTGCTCGTCCGCAATCCGTGCATATCGCTTGAAATTGTGCCCGTCAATGCTATTGCGTCTTCACCCTCGATTTACGCAACAACGCCATGTCCTTGTACATTTTCTTTGAAAATTAGGCAATTACTCTGGAATCTGACTTGATAGGGGGCTGGCCACGGCGACCGTGGTGCGTAAACGTCAACCGATCTCGCTCGATTTATGCAACGCCGCCTCCGGCGACAGAGCGTGGTGTAATTCGGCACCGGCAACCTCGGGAAGGCCAGATCGCGTAGACTTTGGGTAAAACCTTGCAGGGCACGCAAAATCAATCGATAGATTGTCTTCACGCCAAGTAATGCCTGAATCAACGTATCGCCGTATAGACGCGGCGAGCACGCGTTGGTATGGCGTCGGGTATTCTGGAAAGGACGGCTTCATCTATTCAAATCGTCATGTTCCCCGGTTGATCAGGCCCGCCTTATTGATACGACTTTCATATCAATATGCAACCACGTCTCTCAAAGGTGGAGATCTTCGGAAACCCGGGCCGATTCAATCCAGCCCCTTTACGTGATGGAAATAGACGGGGTCGGCACGCCAGGCGGGCGCGTCCACAACAAGGGGTTGGGTGACGGTTTCCGGACCGTGCTGGATTTGCCGACTGCAAGCACCGAGCTTCCGTCGACCTGCCGGATGACGCGCCCCCATCAGGCCTTTGCCGAAGTAATGGCACTTGCAGGCGTGGGGAAGGGCTGGCCCGGCAAGAGGGTTATGTTATAATATCAATTCACTAAAAAGTTCTTCGAGTCTGATTCTTCGCCGCTGGCGGCGTAAGCCGCGGGGAATGAGCGCATGTGTTCACAGCAGCGAAAACGTTACGCTGTTGCTGTATTACGTAGTGCTGCCGGCGAAGTATCGAAGAGCGGTCTTTGATGACCGAGTTGACGAAGTGTTGAAAGGGATTTGTCTGAAAATTGGGCAGCGCTACCAGATGCAATTCTGGAGATTCGGAGAGACAAGGATCATGTTCATTGTCTGGTCCAATCTGTCCCGACATACAGCGGAATGAAGATCGTGACCCCCCTCAAAAGCATCATGGCTCGGGGGATATGCGTCCGCTCCCCTCACGTGAAGCGGACGCTGTGGGGCGATGAGTTACGGACCGATGGATATTTCGCTAGCACAGTAGGCAAGCATGGCGACGAAGAAATGACAGGTCGGTATGTCCGAGAATAAAAGCAAGAAATACAATAAGCTTTATTCAGATCACCAGATCACGCCATTTTATTATTGATCTCCCCTATGGGGTAGGAAACTTTAGGGGTAGGAAACTTTATTTGCAAGGTAGCCTTCACGGCATGGCCATGCTTCTATGTCCTCCTGTGAGTTAGAAAGGAAATCGTATGTCAGTTGCAGATATCAAGAAGTCGGATGTTGTTGCTCAGTTCGCGCGTGGTACCAACGATACGGGTTCGCCTGAAGTCCAGGTCGCGCTGCTAACTTCACGTATCGTCGAACTGACGGGTCACTTCAAGACCCACACGAAGGATCACCACAGCCGCCGCGGTCTACTGCATATGGTGAGCCGCCGCCGCAAGCTGCTCGCCTACCTGAAAGGCAAGGATGCTGACCGCTATCGCGCGCTGATCGAGAAGCTGGGTCTGCGTAAGTAAACGGAGACGACATTCGCTTCCCGCAAATGCCTGTGTCAGTCCGCTGATACAGGCATTTTGTTTTTCAGCGGTATGCAAGGTCTCGCCGTTGCCAGTACCGGCGGATGCCAGGTCCCCGGAGTAGCGGACCGCCATCCACCGGCCTGTGCGCCGGGTGGAGCTTTGTGTCATTCCAGCGCAGCGGTTCGCCTGCGCCAGCTACGCCTTGGAATGGCATAAAAATATCTCTCCTTCCCGTGACGCCAGGTCGCACCGTCGCCGCGCAGCGGCTCGCGCGTGGCGCATGCCATCAATGAACAAAACAAGGAGCGACCATGTCTCTGTTCAATAAAGTCGTGAAAGAATTTCAGTGGGGCCAGCACAAGGTTCGTCTCGAAACGGGTGAGATCGCCCGTCAGGCGAGCGGTGCCGTAATCGTCGACGTCGAAGACACCGTGGTGCTGGCCACCGTGGTGGGTGCCAAGACCGCGAAGCCGGGCCAGGACTTCTTCCCGCTAGCTGTCGACTACTTCGAGAAGACCTACTCAGCCGGAAAGATCCCCGGCGGCTTCTTCCGCCGCGAAGGGCGTCTATCCGAGCACGAAACGCTGACCGCGCGTCTAATCGACCGTCCACTGCGCCCGCTGTTCCCAGAAGGCTTCTACAACGAAGTCCAGGCCGTGATCCACGTACTGTCGATCAACCCGGAAGTGCCAGCTGACATCCCCGCCCTGATCGGTGCCTCAGCCGCGCTGGCCATCTCCGGCCTGCCGTTCAACGGCCCAGTCGGTGCCGCGCGCGTGGCCTACATCGACAGCCAGTACGTGCTGAACCCGACGCGCGCGCAAATCAAGGTATCGAGCCTCGACCTGGTGGTCGCCGGTACAGAGCGCGCGGTGCTGATGGTCGAATCGGAAGCGCAGCAACTGCCGGAAGACGTGATGCTGGGTGCCGTGGTGTTCGGCCATGAGCAGATGCAGGTCGCGATCGATGCAATCCACGAGCTGGTGCACGTAGGCGGCAAGCCAGAGTGGGACTGGGAGCCGGTACCGAAGGACGAGGCGCTGATCGCCAGCATCACGGCTGCTGCCCAGGAGCCGCTGCTGGCCGCTTACCAGATCCGCGACAAGCAGGCCCGCTCAACCAAACTGAAGGAAATCTACGCCGCCACCTCGGCCAAGCTGGAAGCCGATGCGACCACCACCGCCGGCACGACCCGGGTCGACAAGGCCACGGTCGCTAAAGTGCTGTTCGACATCGAGGCAAAAATCGTCCGCTCGCAGATTCTGAATGGCGAGCCCCGTATCGACGGTCGTGACACGCGCACGGTCCGCCCGATCGAGATCCGTAGCGGCGTGCTGCCGCGCACCCATGGCTCGGCGCTCTTCACGCGCGGCGAGACGCAGGCGCTGGTGGTGGCCACGCTCGGAACCAAGGGCGACCAGCAGATCATCGACGCTCTCGAAGGAGAGTACCGCGATCGCTTCATGCTCCACTACAATATGCCTCCGTTCGCGACTGGAGAAACGGGCCGCATCGGCTCGCCCAAGCGCCGCGAAATTGGTCACGGTCGCCTGGCCAAGCGCGCGCTGGGCGCGTGCCTGCCGAGCGCTGAGGAATTTGGCTACTCGATCCGAGTCGTCTCGGAAATTACCGAGTCGAATGGTTCCTCGTCGATGGCCTCGGTGTGCGGCGGCTGCCTCGCGCTGATGGATGCCGGCGTGCCGATGAAGGCGTACGTCGCTGGTATCGCGATGGGCCTGATCCTTGAAGGCAACAAATTTGCGGTATTGACCGACATCCTCGGTGACGAGGACCATCTCGGCGACATGGACTTCAAGGTTGCGGGTACCGAAGCGGGCGTAACGGCCCTACAGATGGACATCAAAATTCAGGGCATCACCAAGGAAATTATGAAGGTCGCGCTGGAGCAGGCCAAGGAAGGCCGCCTGCACATCCTCGGCAAGATAAAAGCTACCGTCTCGGGCTTGCACACCCAGCTGTCCGAGTTCGCGCCGCGCATGATTACCATCAAGATCAATCCGGAGAAGATCCGCGACGTGATCGGCAAGGGTGGTTCGGTGATCCGCACGATGACGGAAGAGACAAGCACTACCATTGACATCTCCGACGACGGAGTCGTGACCATCGCTAGCACCAGCAACGAAGGCATGGCCGAAGCCAAGAAGCGTATCGAGCAGATCACCGCCGAAATCGAAGTCGGCCAGGTCTACGAAGGCGCGGTGCTCAAGCTGCTCGACTTCGGCGCTATCGTGCACCTGCTGTCAGGCAGGGATGGCCTGCTGCATATCTCGGAAATTGTCAACGAGCGTGTCAAGGACATCAACGACTACCTGAAGGAAGGCCAGGTCGTGAAGGTTAAGGTGATCCAGGTCGACGAGAAGGGCCGTGTGCGCCTGTCAGCCAAGGCCCTGCTGAACGAAGAAGCAGTCCAATCGGGCGACACGATACGGTAGTAAGCGGAAAGAAAGGGGCAGGCTACGCCAGCGCGCTGGTCGTTTTCCCTGCAGGGATGGACGGGCTTGCGTCACGAATCAGCGCAGGCCTGTCCCTATCTGTCAGAATAAGAAGGCGTTGTTGCATAAATCGAGCGAGATCCGTTGACGTTTACGCGCAACGGTCGCGGGGCCAGCCTCCTATCAAGTCAGATTCCAGAGTAACTGCCTAATTTTTGCCAAGAAAATGCGCAAGGACATACACAAGAAAGGTGAGCCGAAGGCACGCTACCGTGTCAGGAATTGGGCGGCCTATAATAAAGGCCTGATCAACCGGGGGAACGTAACAATATGGATAGGTGAAGCCGTCCTTGCCAGAATACCCGATGCCATACCCACACGTGGTCGCCCGTGTGTATACGGCGATACGCTGATTCAGGCATTACTTGGCGTGAAGACCGTCTATTGACTGACCTTGCGCGCCCTGCAAGGTTTCACCCAAAGTCTTCGCGATTTGGTCTTCCCGAGCTTGCCGGTGCCGAATTACACCACGCTCTGTCGCCGGGCAAAAACGCTTGATGTCAAACTGCCGATCCTTCGTGACAATGAACCGATCCATCTGGTTGTCGACAGCACCGGTCTGAAGGTCTATGGAGACGGTGAATGGAAGGTGCGCCAGCACGGCTACTCGAAGCGGCGCACGTGGCGTAAAGTCCATCTCGCGCTCAACCCGAATACAGGTCAAGTGCATGCTGCGCTCATGACGAATCAGAATGTGGCTGACGGTGACGCTCTGGCCAAGTTGCTCGACCAGATTCCACGCGAAGAACAAATCGATGTCATCGGCGGTGACGGTGCCTACGACACCAAGCCATGCCATGCGGCCATTGCTGCACGCAGTGCTATTCCTTCGATTCCGCCACGCGAGGGTGCGGCTCATTGGCCAGCGGATATGCCCGGTGCGGCGTGGCGTAATAACGCGGTTGATGCAATTGCCCGTGACGGTCGTCGAGAATGGAAGCAACACAGTGGCTACCACCGGCGATCGCTTGCCGAGAATGCGATGTATCGGTTCAAGACCCTCACCGGCCACACTGTCTCTGGGCGCGTCACATCGCCGCGCAGGCGACCGAGGTCGCCGTTCGCCTCGGCGTCATCAACCGCATGGCGGACCTCGCTCGTCCGCAATCCGTTCGTATCGCCTGAATTATGCCCGTCCGATGCCATGGCGTCCTCACGTTCGATTTATGCAACAACGCCGAATAAGAGTTCTATTGATCAAAAACTTGTGATCTTGAAATTAGAAAATCACCCCTTATGTGATTGGCATGGAAAAACGAGACATGAGGGACAATTTTCTAATTTCAAGATCCAGAATTGTGGATCAATAGTAGCGACTGGAAGCGGTGTAGGCATGGCTGAACGAGAAGTACCTGGAGATTGCGCGTCGGGCAAAATCCGAAGGCGCAGAAATTCAGTGGGGCGAAGAAACGGGGCTGTGCTCGGATAATGTATGAGGCCGCTCCTAAGCACCAATAGGCAAGAAACCCGAGCGGCGCGTGGTGAGCCGCCACAAAGGCTTGTCGGTGATGTCGACAGTGACAAACCGTAGCCAAGTGCGCTGCAAAGTATTCGAGGTCGCGATGAACGCAGACATCCTGCTCGACTTTCTGAGGAAACTGATCAAAGGCATGCGCAACAAGAAAATGTTTCTGATTCTCGACAACCTGAAGGTTCATCATGCCAAGCCGGTCAAGACGTGGTTGGCCGAGCATGTCGACAAGATCGAGGTGTTCTGCCTGCCGGCGTACAGTCCGGAGCTCAATCCAGACAAGATGCTCAACGCGAATCTGAAAGCGAATGCGACGAAGCAGGCTCCGGCGCGAACCAATGGGCATCTCAAGAAAGCCGTCATCAGCTATGTACGTCGTCTCCAGAAAGCACTATTGATCCGCAATTCGTGATCTGGAAATTTCAGATCAATATCTCGCTTTCGTGGTGCTTGTCTACCCCTTTTGGCCGCGCGTAAAAATGTAAACAGACCTTAGAAAAACCAGAGTCGCGGCACCTGTTACAATCACGAGCCCGCCTTGCCTTAAATTGCTCGAATGAGACTGCTTGATGCCCTAGTTGAACAACTTATCGCTGCTGCTGCCGCGCGCGGGGAGTTCGATGAAACCCAGGTTACCTATGCCCTACCCGAGTTAGACGACGATCTACGCGTCCCGGTCGAAGTGCAGATCGCCAACTGGATTTTGAAGACTTCGGGTTTTGTGCCGCCCACGGTCGAGCAGGTTGCAGGCTCTCTGCAACCTGCAGGACGAGATGCACGCGGGGTCAGAAACCGCACCACGTGTTGCCGTCTGCAAGCTAAGATTCTCGCGCTAGACATGGCTCTCGAATCGCTGCGCGGTGGCCCGCTGGTCGTCCAGGCGTTATTGCATAAATCGAGCGAGATCCGTTGACGTTTACGCGCAACGGTCGCGGGGGCCAGCCCCCTATCAAGTCAGACTCCAGAGTAACTGCCTAATTTTTGGCAAGAAAAATGCGCAAGGACATACACAAAACAAGTGAGCCGAAGGCACGCTACCGTGTAAGGAATTGGGCGGCCTACAATGAAGGCCTGATCAACCGGGGGAACGTAACAATATGGATAGATAAAGCCGTCCTTTCCAGAATACCCGATGCCATACCCAGACGTGGTCGCCCGTGTCTATACAGCGATACGCTGATTCAGGCATTACTTGGCGTGAAGACCGTCTATCGACGGACGGTGCGCGCCCTGCAAGGTTTCACCCAAAGTCTGCGCGATCTGGCCTTCACGAGCTTTCCAGTGCCGAATTACACCACGCTCTGTCGCCGGGCAAAAACGCTTGATGTCGAACTGCCGATCCTTCGCGACAACGAACCGATCCATCTGGTTGTCGACAGCACCGGTCTGAAGGTCTATGGAGAAGGTGAATGGAAGGTGCGCCAGCACGGCTACTCAAAGCGCCGCACGTGGCGTAAAGTCCATCTCGCGCTCAACGCGAATACGGGTCAAGTTCATGCGCTAATGACGAATCAGAATGTGGCTGACGGTGATGCTCTGGCTAAGTTACTCGACCAGATTCCACGCGAAGAACAAATCGATGTCATCGGCGGTGACGGTGCCTACGACACCAAGCCATGCCATGCGGCCATTGCTGCACGCAGTGCTATTCCTTCGATTCCGCCACGCGAGGGTGCCGCTCATTGGCCAGCAGATATGCCCGGTGCGGCGTGGCGTAATGGCGCGGTTGATGCAATTTTGCCCGTGACGGTCTTCGAGAATGGAAGCAACACAGTGGCTACCACCGGCGATCGCTTGCCGAGAATGCGACGTATCGGTTCAAGACCCTCACCGGCAACTGTCTCTGGGCGCGTCACATCGCCTCGCAGGCGACCGAGGTGCGCCCGTTCGCGTCCGCGTCATCAACCGCATGGCGGACGACCTCGCTCGTCCGCAATCCGTTCGTATCGCCTGAAATTATGCCAGTAGATGCCATGGCATCCTCACGCTCGATTTATGCAACAACGCCGGTCGTCCCGCGAGAATACTGCCGCCGCATTGCCGCACGCCTGTCCGAGCGCGCCCTCGCCGATGGCGGCCAGGCGGGGACTACGTGAATTTGTCTCCCGCCGATCTGCCCCATCTTTCCGACTTGCCCGACTTGTCTGTTCCCGCTACCGATCCGTATCCTGAGCTGGCCACCGAACGTGACCGGCGCTACATGCTCATGGCACTAGCCGCGGCCGAGGAGGCCCGTGCGGTCGGCGAGGTGCCGGTCGGCACCGTGATCGTACGCGGCGACGAGGTGATCGCGCGAGGCTTCAATCATCCAATCGGCAGATATGATCCGTCCGCGCACGCCGAGATGGCGGCCCTGCGTGCAGCCGCCCAGGTACTCGGCAACTATCGCCTGCCCGGCTGCGAACTGTATGTGACACTTGAGCCGTGCCTGATGTGCTCCGGCGCAATCATGCATGCGAGGATCGCGCGCGTCGTCTACGGTGCGCCGGATCCGAAGACGGGTACTTGCGGCGGCGTGGTCGACGCCTTTGCAAATTCGCAACTGAACCACCACACCAGAGTGACGGGCGGCGTGCTCGCCGAAGAATGCAGAGCTGTGCTGCGAAGCTTCTTCGCTGAGCGCCGTCGAGAGGCCCGCGAGGCACGGCACGCAGCGAATGCCGCTGCGGCGCTGCCAGAAAGTGGCAACGAGGCAGCTGGGCAGGGTGCCACGCCGGATTCCGACGATGATCCACGGCACGCGCACTGAACCAGAAACCGGCGTTGTTGCATAAATCGAGCGAGAGCCGTTGCGCGTAAACGTCAACGGCTCTCCTCGCTCGATTTATGCAACAACGCCATGCCTGATTATGGCGGCACTCCGGCAGTCGATTCGAAGCAACCGCCGTGCAAAAATCCGGACAAACTGCAATACCGGCTAGAGCCGAGGTGCTAGGCAGGGAGACCGTCCGCACGTTATGATTACAAATCTCTAAACCATAGTTTTTTCTTGTTCGGCAAACGATGGAATATAAAAGTTGGATGTGCCTGATCTGCGGATGGATCTACGATGAAGAGGCGGGCTTGCCCGACGAGGGCATTACCCCCGGTACGCGCTGGGAAGATGTACCGATCAACTGGACGTGTCCAGAATGCGGCGCACGCAAGGAAGACTTCGAGATGGTTCAGATCTAAGCGAAATCTGTAGCGGATCTGAGATTGTTCAAACACGCTTTTTCGACTAGGCTACGAGCACCACAGTAGGCCGCTCCGGTGCGACTTGGAGTCGTTGGGCCCTGTTGTATAAATCTGGCGAGAGCCGGTCACGTTTACGCGCAACGGTCGGGGCGGACTCCCTATTAATCAAAATACGTAAACTTGAATTAAGCTGTATACCGAATTGGTTTATGTATGAAATACCGAGCGATACGTTGTGGTGTCTTCTGGAGACGACGTAGATAGCTGATGACCGCTTTTTTTGAGATGCCCCTTGGGCCGTTTCCGGAGCCTGTTTCGTCACGTTCGCCTTCAGCTCACAGCATTGAGCATCTCGTCTGGATTCAGTGCAGGGCTTTACGACGGCAGGTAGAACACTTTGCTCTCGTCGCCGTGCTCGGCTAACCACGCCGTGATCGGCTTGGCGTGATGAATTTTCAGGTTGTCAAGAATCATCACACCTTCGAAGACTTTCCAGCGCGCACCTGGCCCCGGTTCGTCACCGTCGACATTCACCGACAGGCCATAGCGTCGACGCGCCACGCGTCGCTCTGGCGTCTTGCCAATCGGCGGCATAGGAGCGGCCTCGCACATCGTCCGAGCGCGGCCCCGTTTCGTCGCCCCCACTGGATCTCTGCGCCTTCGGCTATGGCCCGGCGCGAAATCTCCCCGGGTACGGGCGTTATTGCATAAATCGAGCGTGAGGACGCAATGGCATCGACGGGTGTATTTATCAAAAATACGTAATCTTGAATTAAGATACGGAGCGAATTGATTTATGCAACAACGCCCATCGACGGCATAATTTCAGGCGATACGAACGGATTGCGGACGAGCGAAGTTTGCAATCCGTTCCATTTCGTCCTCACGCTCGATTGATGCAACAGCGCCGCAGGAAGTGGAAATTCGGGCGCTGTTGCACAATCAGATGCCGGACCAGTTGAAGATGTCGTTCGCGTTGCGGACGCGACATGCCGTGCGGGAATTGATCCGACAGCGATGCGGTTTGACGATGACGCTACAGGGTATCGGCCTGTATCTGGCGCGCTGGGGTTTCACGCCGCAAAAGCCGATGAAATGGGCCTATGAGCAGCGACCGGAAGCAGTGCAGGAATGGCTGCACGAGACGTACCCGGAGATTTCCCGCTGAGGGCCATAGCCGACAGCGCGGAGATCCAGTAGGGCGACGAAACGGGGCTGCGCTTGGACGATGTGCGAGGCCGCGTCCTACGCGGCGCCGATTGGCAAGACGCCCGGGCGACGCGTGGCGAGTCGACGCGCAGGCCTGTCGGTGATGTCGGCGGTGACTAACCGTGGCCAGGTGTGCTGGAAAGTCTTCGAAAGTGCGATGAGCGCCGACATCCTGCTCGATTTACTGAAGCGGCTGATTAAGGACATGCGCAGCAAGAAGGTGTTTCTGATTCTCGACAACCTGAAAGTTCTTGACGCCAAGCCGGTCTCGGCGTGGTTGGCCGAGCACTTCGACGAGATCGAAGTGTTTTACCTGCCTTCGTACAGCCCGGAACTGAATCCGGACGAGATGCTCAAGACTGCCCTGAAAGCGAAGGTGACGAAACAGGCTCTGGAATGGACCAAGGGGCATCTCAAAAAAAGCGGTCATCAGCCACTTACGTCGTCTCCAGAAATCACACACAACGTGTCACTCGCTATGTCATGCACAAACCAATTCGTTATGCAGCTTGAGTCAAATTCTCGTATTTCTGATCAATATACAACAACGCCGGTAAACTCCCTAGCTAAAGCAACTTTTTCAGGCTAAATGAGCACGCAATCCACTGATGATGTACCGACCAATCACACGCCCATGATACAACAATATCTTCGTATCAAGAGCGAACATCCGGATACTCTCATTTTCTACAGAATGGGTGACTTTTACGAGCTGTTCTATGACGATGCCGAAAAGGCCGCGCGCCTGCTCGACCTGACTTTGACGCAACGCGGTGCCTCTGGCGGCCAGCCGATTAAGATGGCCGGCGTGCCGCACCAAGCGGTCGAGCAATACCTAGCGAAGCTGGTGAAATTCGGCGAATCGGTGGCGATCTGTGAGCAGATCGGCGATCCTGCCACTTCGAAGGGCCCGGTCGAGCGCAAAGTGGTACGCGTGGTCACGCCGGGCACGCTGACTGACGCCGCCCTGCTCTCCGAAAAGTCCAACGTCTACCTGCTCGCGCTGAGCCTGGGACACAACAAGCGCGGCGTGCTCACCAACATAGGCCTGGCCTGGCTCAACCTCGCCAGCGGCGCACTGTGGCTGGCCGAGGTCGCGCCCGACGCACTGGGCGCGGCGCTCGCACGGATCCGCCCAGCCGAAATCCTCGCCGCCGATGCGGCGATCGCAGTCGTGCCCGCCGGTGCCTGCGCAGTCACGCGCGTGCCGGCCTGGCACTTCGACATTGCCTCCGGCACCGAGCGCCTGTGCCGCCAGCTCGACGTCGCTAGCCTCGAAGGTTTCAGCGCGCACTCACTGACCAGCGCCTGCGGCTCGGCCGGCGCCCTGTTACTGTATGCTGCATCCACGACGCAGGCTCAGCAACTGCACCACGTGCGCAGCCTAAAGGTCGAGACGGCATCCGAATACATCGGCCTTGACCCGGCTACACGCCGCAACCTAGAACTGACTGAAACTCTGCGCGGCACCGAATCGCCGACGCTCTACTCGCTGCTCGACACCTGTGGAACCACTATGGGCAGCCGCCTGCTGCGCCACTGGCTACATCATTCGCCGCGTGCCTCGATGGCCGCGCAAGCACGCCAGCAAGCCATCGGTGCCCTGCTCAAGGCAGTCGGAGACGCCAGCCTCGATAGCTTGCGCGGCGCGCTGCGACAGATCGCCGACGTAGAGCGCATCACTGGGCGTCTCGCCCTGCTGTCGGCACGCCCGCGCGACCTTTCCAGCTTGCGCTACACCTTCACCTCGCTGCCCGAGCTACGCGCACGCATCACGTTGATTGCCCAGCAAGCCAGCGCGCTCGCGCGCCTGGAAGCTGCCTTGGAACCGCCGGCCAGCTGCGCCGACCTGCTCACATGTGCCATCGCCCCCGAGCCGGCCTCGATGGTGCGCGCCGGCGGCGTAATTGCGCGCGGCTACGATGCTGAACTCGACGAGCTGCGTGACATCTCCGAAAACTGCGGCCAGTTCCTGGTCGACTTAGAAGCACGCGAACGCGCGCGTACCGGCATCGCGAATTTGCGTATCGAATACAACAAGGTACATGGCTTCTATATCGAGGTCACGCTCGGCCAGACCGACAAGGTCCCCGACGACTACCGTCGCCGCCAGACCCTCAAAAACGCTGAGCGCTACATCACGCCCGAGCTGAAGAACTTTGAGGACAAGGCGCTGTCTGCGCAGGAACGCGCGCTGGCACGCGAGCGCGCGCTCTACGACGCGCTGTTGCAGTCGCTACTGCCACATATCGAGGAATGCCAGCGCGTGGCTGGTGCGCTGGCCGAGCTGGACTTGCTCTGCGCCTTCGCCGAACGGGCGCGTGCGTTCAACTGGGTGGCACCGCGCTTCTCCGACGAGATCGGTATCGAAATCGAGCAGGGCCGCCATCCGGTAGTCGAGGTGCAGGTCGAGCAGTTCATCGCCAACGACTGCCGGCTTGGCAACGATCGTAAGCTGC
Organism: Burkholderia sp.; assembly: GCA_040954445.1. Classification (GTDB taxonomy): domain Bacteria; phylum Pseudomonadota; class Gammaproteobacteria; order Burkholderiales; family Burkholderiaceae; genus Burkholderia; species Burkholderia gladioli_A. The sequence goes on from CP144361.1 coordinate 823,814, forward strand.
TGCTGATCACCGGCCCGAACATGGGCGGTAAATCGACCTTCATGCGGCAGACTGCGCTGATCGTGCTGATGGCCTATGTCGGCAGCTACGTGCCGGCGAAGTCGGCCTGCTTCGGCCCGATCGACCGGATTTTTACGCGTATCGGTGCCGCCGACGACCTGGCTGGCGGTCGCTCAACCTTCATGGTCGAGATGACTGAGGCGGCGGTAATTCTCAATGGCGCGACGCCACAGAGCCTAGTGCTGATGGACGAGATCGGTCGCGGCACCTCGACCTTCGAGGGCCTCGCGCTGGCCTGGGCAATCGCGCGCCACCTGCTCTCGAATAGCGGTTGCTACACGCTGTTCGCCACGCACTACTTCGAGCTGACGCAGCTTCCGTTGGAATTCCCATACGCGGCCAACGTCCACCTGTCGGCGGTAGAGCACGGCCACGGCATCGTGTTCCTGCACGCCGTCAATGACGGCCCGGCCAACCAAAGCTATAGCCTGCAGGTCGCGCAGCTCGCCGGCGTACCGTCTCCTGTGATCCGCGCTGCGCGCAAGCATCTCGCGCATCTCAAACGGCAGTCGGTCGGCCCGCCGACGCCGCAGCTTAACTTGTTCGCCACGCGACCGCCCATCTACGCCGACGAGCCTGATTTCGAGCTGCCCGAAGCGCGCGCGCCAGTACTGACCGCGCCGCATCCGGCGCTCGTGCGCCTGCGCGAGATCGATCCGGACAACCTCAAGCCGCGCGAGGCACTCGACCTGCTCTACGAATTGCATACCCTCTCTACCCGGCAGGTGGACGATGAGGCCCACTGATCCGACGCCGCTGCTGGCAACGCCTAGCCATCGACGCCGCTGCCAAGGCAACAACGCTACGCGCAACGCTCGCGGAGACAGCCCCCTATCAAGTTAGATTTCAGAGTAACCGCCTAATTTTTGCCAAGACAATGCGCAAGGACATACACAAAACAGGTGAGCCGAAGGCACGCTACCGTGTCAGAAATTGGGCGGCCTATAATGAAGGCCTGATCAACCGGGGGAGCGTGACAATAGCGATAGAGAAAGCCAGCCTGGCCAGAATACCCGACGCCATACCCACACGTGGTCGCCAGTATCTATACGGCGATACGCTGATTCGGGCATTACTTGGCGTGAAGACCGTCTATCGACTGACGTTGCGCGCCCTGCCAGGTTTCACCTAAAGTCTGCGCGATCTGGCCTTTCCCGAGCTTGCCGGTGCCGAATTACACCACGCTCTGTCGCCGGGCAAAAACGCTTGATGTCGAACTGCCGATCCTTCGTGACAATGAACCGGTCCATCTGGATGTCGACAGCACCGGTCTGAAGGTCTATGGAGAAGGTGAATGGAAGGTGCGCCAGCACGGCTACTCGAAGCGGCGCACGTGGCGTAAAGTCCATCTCGCGCTCAACGCGAATACGGGTCAAGTGCATGCCGCGCTAATGACGAATCAGAATGTGGCTGACGGTGACGCTCTGGCCAAGTTGCTCGACCAGATTCCACGCGAAGAACAAATCGATGTCATCGGCGGTGATGGTGCCTACGAGACCAAGCCATGCCATGCGGCCATTGCTGCACGCAGTGCTATTCCTTCGATTTCGCCACGCGAGGGTGCCGTTCATTGGCCAGCGGATAGGCGTTGTTGCATAAATCGAACGTGAGGACGCCATGGCATCGGACGGGCATAATTCAGGCGATACGAACGGATTGCGGACGAGCGAGGTCCGCCATGTGGTTGATGGACGCCGACGCGAACGGCGACCTCGGTCGCCTGCGCGGCGATGTGACGCGCCCAGAGACAGTGGCCGGTGAGGGTCTTGAACCGATACATCGCATTCTCGGCAAGCGATCGCCGGTGGTAGCCACTGTGTTGCTTCCATTCTCGACGACCGTCACGGGCAATTGCATCAACCGCGCTATTACGCCACGCCGCACCGGGCATATCCGCTGGCCAATGAGCGGCACCCTCGCTTGGCGGAATCGAAGGAATAGCACTGCGTGCAGCAATGGCCGCATGGCATGGCTTGGTCTCGTAGGCACCATCACCGCCGATGACATCGATTTATTCTTCGCGTGGAATCTGGTCGAGCAACTTAGCCAAAGCGTCACCGTCAGCCACATTCTGATTCGTCATTAGCGCGGCATGCACTTGACCCGTATTCGCGTTGAGCGCGAGATGGACTTTACGCCACGTGCGCCGCTTCGAGTAGCCGTGCTGGCGCACCTTCCATTCACCTTCTCCATAGACCTTCAGACCGGTGCTGTCGACAACCAGATGGATCGGTTCATTGTCACGAAGGATCGGCAGTTCGACATCAAGCGTTTTTGCCCGGCGACAGAGCGTGGTGTAATTCGGCACCGGCAAGCTCGGGAAGGCCAAATCGCGCAGACTTTGGGTGAAACCCTGCAGGGCGCGCAAGGTCAGTCGATAGACGGTCTTCACGCCAAGTAATGCCTGAATCAGCGTATCGCCGTATAGACACGGGCGACCACGTGTGGGTATGGCATCGGGTATTCTGGCAAGGACGGCTTCATCTATCCATATTGTTACGTTCCCCGGTTGATCAGGCCTTCATTATAGGCCGCCCAATTCCTGACACGGTAGCGTGCCTTCGGCTCACCTGTCTTGTGTATGTCCTTGCGAATTTTCTTGGAAAAAATGAGGCAGTTACTCTGGAATCTGACTTGATAGGGATCTGGCCCAGAGACTGTTGCGCGTAAACATCAATGGATCTCGCTCGATTTATGCAACAACGCCTAACAACACCGCCTACCGGGGCACTCCATGTATCATTCACACTGGGCCTACCAGGCGTTCGCGAACCGCACGTCAGGACCGATCAGGCCAACCCGGCCCTATTTTTACAGACAAACCTGAAACATCGTGAAACTTCCGTTCACCAAGATGCAAGGCACCGGCAACGACTTCGTCGTGCTCGACGGAACCGCCGGCGATCTCAGCCTCACGCCCGAGCGCGTGCGTGCGCTCACTGATCGTCATTTCGGTATCGGTGCCGACCAGCTGCTGCTGGTCGAGCGATCAAGCCTAGAGGGTGTCGATTTCAAGTATCGGATCTTCAATTGTGACGGCAGCGAGGTCGAGCATTGTGGCAATGGCGCGCGCTGCTTCGTGAAGTTCGTACGCGTCAAGGGACTGACGGACAAGACCACGGTACGCGTGCAGGTTAAGCATAGCGTAATCACGCTGAGCATGCAGGACGGCGGCGAGGTGGTGGTCGACATGGGCTCACCCGTGTTCGAGCCGGTCCGTGTTCCGTTCGACGCGACCGGGCTCGAGGGACGCCGAGACGGCACCGATACCATTTACCCGCTCGAAGTCAACGGCGCGACGCGCTGGATCTCGGTGGTCTCCATGGGCAATCCGCACGCGGTGCAGTTGGTCGACGACGCCGAGGCTTTCGCCGTGCTGGAAGACGGCCCGGTGATCGAGCGGCACGCGCGCTTCCCGCAGCGCGTCAACGCCTGCTTCTTCCAGATCGTCTCGCGCCGGGAGGTGAAGCTGCGCGTCTACGAGCGCGGTACTGGCGAGACGCTTGCCTGCGGCACCGGTGCCTGCGCCGCGGTCGCGACCGGGATTCGGCGCGGCCTGTTCGATTCGCCGGTAGCCGTGCAGACCTACGGCGGCACTCTGACGATCTACTGGGACGGCGTGCGCGACCAGGCCGCGCCGATCTACATGGCAGGCCCGGCCGTCACTGTGTTCGATGGTGCCATCGAACTGGCCGACTGACCGTAACCACCCGCGACCCCCAAGCGCACCAGAACCCTGACGCCCCTTATGAATGAACGCGATGTCGCCAACTACCTGCTGGCCAACCCTACATTCTTCACGCGCTATGCGGAGCTACTCGCCACGGTCAAGCTCGCGCACCCGCATGGCAAAGCCGTGATCTCTCTGCAGGAGAGGCAGATGGAGATGCTGCGCGACAAGAATAAGCTACTTGAGCGGCGCCTCGCCGAGCTGCTGCGCTATGGCCACGAGAACGACGGCCTATCGACCAAGTTCAACCGCTGGATCTCGCGCGTGATCGCCGAGCGCGACGCGCATGGGTTGCCTCGCGCGATTACGGACGGCCTGGCCGAGGTATTCGACGTGCCGCAGACGGCGCTTCGGATCTGGGATGTCGCCGATGCCTATGCCCAGGCCTCATTCGCGCGCAACGTTAGCGAGGAAGTACAATCGTTCGCCAACAGCCTGGCCACTCCCTACTGCGGAGCGAACTCGGGCTTCGAGGCGGCGCAATGGCTAGTACCGGTCGAGGCCCAGCCGACCGCAGCCCTGGTCGAGGATACCGAGTCTACCGAAGCCGGCACCCGACCGCCCTCGGGTGCGGTCGAGTCGATCGCGCTGATCGCGCTACGTAGCCCCGAAGCTGGGAAAGGCGCTCCCAGCTTCGGCCTGATCGTGCTCGGCTCGCCCGATCTGCGCCGCTTCCACGATAGCATGGGCACTGATTTTCTGACACGCATCGGCGCGCTGGCCAGCGCGGCGCTCACGCGCCTGCGACCGCACTGAACGTTTGTGAGCGCCGTTGTTGCACAAATCGAGCGAGATCCGTTGACGTTTACGCGCAACGGTCGCGGGGCCAGCCTCCTATCAAGTCAAATGCCAGAGTAACTGCCTAATTCTTTCCAAGAAAATGCGCAAGGACATAGGCGTTGTTGCATAAATCGAGTGTGAAGATGCAATAGCATCGACGGGCATAATTTCAGGCGATACGAACGGATTGCGGACGAGCGAGGTCCGCTGTACGGTTGATGACGCCGACGCGAATGGAGACCTCGGTCGCCTTCGAGTCGATGTGACGCGCCCAGAGACAGTTGCCGGTGAGGGTCTTGAACCGATACATCGCATTCTCGGCAAGCGATCGCCGGTGGTAGCCACTGTGTTGCTTCCATTCTCGACGACCGTCACGGGCAATTGCATCAACCGCGCCGCCACGCCGCACCGCGGGCATATCCGCTGGCCGATGAGCGGCACCCTCGCGTGGCGGAATCGAAGGAATAGCACTGAGTGCAGCAATGGCCGCATGGCATGGCTTGGTGTCGTAGGCACCGTCACCGCCGATGACATCGATTTGTTCTTCGCGTGGAATCTGGTCGAGCAACTTGGCCAGAGCGTCACCGTCAGCCACATTCTGATTCGTCATTAGCGCGGCATACACTTGACCTGTATTCGCGTTGAGCGCGAGATGGACTTTACGCCACGTGCGCCGCTTCGAGTAGCCGTGCTGGCGCGCCTTCCATTCACCTTCTCCACGCACCTTCCATTCATCTTCTCCAGAGACCTTCAGACCGGTGCTGTCGACAACCAGATGGATCGGTTCATTGTCACGAAGGATCGGCAGTTCGACATCAAGCGTTTTTGCCCGGCGACAGAGCGTGGTGTAATTCGGCACCGGCAAGCTCGGGAAGGCCAAATCGCGCAGACTTTGGGTGAAACCTTGCAGGACGCGCAAGGTCCGTCGATAGACGGTCTTCACGCCAAGTAATGCCTGAATCAGCGTATCGCCGTATAGACACTGGCGACCACGTGTGGGTATGGCATCGGGTATTCTGGCAAGGACGGCTTCATCTATCCATATTGTTACGTTCCCCCGGTTGATCAGGCCTTCATTATAGGCCGCCCATTCCTGACACGGTAGCGTGCCTTCGGCTCACCTTTCTTGTGTATGTCCTTGCGCATTTTCTTGGCAAAAATTAGGCAGTTACTCTGGAATCTGACTTGATAGGAGGCTGGCCCGCGAACGTTGCGCGTAAACGTCAATGGATCTCGCTCGATTTATGCAACAACGCCCACGTGGCGTAAAGTCCATCTCGCGCTCAACGCGAATACGGGTCAAGTGCATGCCGCGCTAATGACGAATCAGAATGTGGCTGACGGTGACGCTCTGGCCAAGTTGCTCGACCAGATTCCACGCGAAGAACAAATCGATGTCATCGGCGGTGACGGCGCCTACGACACCAAGCCATGCCATGCGGCCATTGCTGCACTCAGTGCTATTCCTTCGATTCCGCCACGCGAGGGTGCCGTTCATTGGCCAGCGGATATGCCCGGTGCGGCGTGGCGTAATGGCGCGGTTGATGCAATTGCCCGTGACGGTCGTCGAGAATGGAAGCAAGACAGTGGCTACCACCGGAGATCGCCTGCCGAAAATTCGATGTATCGGTTCAAGACCCTCACCGGCAACTGTCTCTGGGCGCGTCACATCGACTCGCAGGCGACCGAGGTCTCCATTCGCGTCGGCGTCATCAACCGTATGGGGCGGGACCTTGCTCGTCCGCAATCCGTTCGTATCGCCTGAAATTATGCCCGTAGATGCTATTGCATCCTCAAACTCGATTTATGCAACAAGGCCGTGAGGGGGATAGAAAAATGAGACATGACGGACGCTTTTCCAATTGCAAGATTACGAATTGCGGTTCAATAAGCCGACGTTTTCTTTCAAGTCTTGTTTACGAACCGGCAGGATCGGCACCGATGTCGAGGTTCCGGCAACAGTCCCGCAACGCGTCTCGCCAATGCGGGGCGCGCACGCCGAACACGCGTTCGAGCTTCTCGTTCGACAGCCGCGAATTACGCGGTCGCGCAGCTTGCGTCGGATACTGTTCCGACGAGATCGCTACGACCGACGGTCGGCGGGCCAGCCGGTCGATCGAGAATATCGCCTCCGCGAATCCGGCCCAGCTAGTACTGCCGCTCGCTGTCATGTGATAAAGACCGGCGTGCGCAGCCCACCATGCGGCATCGTTGCGCCGCTCGGCCAGCAGCCGAGCGGCGATGCGCGCACTCAGGTCGGCCAGCGTTTCCGACCAGGTTGGCGCGCCGACCTGGTCTGCCACGACACGCAGACTGTCGTGCTTCTCCGCCAGAGTGCGCATGGTCAGGAGGAAGTTCCTGCCGCGCGTGCCGTACACCCAACTGGTGCGAAACACTAGGTATCTGCCACCGACCGCGGCGATCGCCTGCTCGCCGGCCAGCTTAGTCCTGCCATAGACACTCAATGGCCCGGTCGGATCAGTCTCGAGATACGCCTCGTCCTTTCGACCGTCGAACACGTAGTCGGTCGAGTAGTGAATCAGGATCGCGCCTGCCTGCTTCGCCTCCTCGGCGATCACGCCGGGTACCTCACCATTGATCCGCATCGCGAAATCCGGTTCGCTCTCGGCCTTATCCACCGCGGTATAAGCGGCAGAATTGACGATCAAATCCGGGTGCATATCGCGAATCGTACCGTGCAGCAGGTCAAGATCCGACAGATCGACGACCGAACGATCCACCGCGAGCACCTCACCATGCGCCACCAGCATTCGTGCCAGTTCGAAGCCGAGCTGGCCGTTGACCCCGGTCACCAGAATGCGGGGTCGATTTTCGCTCGCGATTGTCATGCTTCTCCCTTTATGCATAGACCTGTGCCTGCGCCAGGCACAGGCCTACGGCATCCTGTGCGGCCAGCATCCGGCTCGCTGTCGCATGGCCATTCGATACCGATATCGGGATCGTTCCAGCGAATGTGCTCTGGACACGGCGTTGTTGCATAAATCGAGTGTGAGGACGCAATAGCGTCGATGGGATAATTTCAGGCGATACGAACAGATTGCGGACGAGCAAGGTCCGCCATACGGTTGATGACGCCGACGCGAACGGAGACCTCGCTCGCCTGCGCGTCGATGTGACGCGCCCAGAGACAGTTGCCGGTCAGGGTCTTGAACCGATACATCGCATTCTCGGCAAGCGATCGCCGGTGGTAGCCACTGTCTTGCTTCCATTCTCGACGACCGTCACGGGCAATTGCATCAACCGCGCCATTACGCCACGCCGCACCGGACATATGCGCTGGGCGTTGTTGCATAAATCGAGCGAAAGCCGTTGACGTTTACGCGCAACGCTCGCCGGCCAGCCTCCTATCAAGTCAGATTTCAGAGTCACTGCCTAATTGTTGCCAAGAAAATGCGCAAGGACATACACAAGAGAGGTGAGCCGAAGGCACGCTACCGTGTCAGGAATTGTGCGGCCTATAATGAAGGCCTGGTCAACCGGGGGAACGTTAACAATATGAATAGATGAAGCCGTCCTTGCCAGAATACCCGATGCCATACCCACACGTAGTCGCCCGTGTCTATAGGGCGATACGCTGATTCAGGCATTACTTGGCGTGAAGAGCGTCTATCGACTGACGTTGCGCGCCCTGCAAGGTTGCACCAAAAGTCTACGCGATTTGGCCTTCCCAAGCTTGCCGGTGCCGAATTACACCACGCTCTGTCGCCGGGCAAAAACGCTTGATGTCGAACTGCCGATCCTTCGTGACAATAAACCAGATCCATCTGGTTGTCGACAGCACCGGTCTGAAGGTCTATGGAGAAGGGCGTTGTTGCATAAATCAAGCGCGAAGACGCAATGGCATCCACGGGCATATTGATCACGAATTTCGGATCAATAATTTCAGGCGATATGAACGGATTGCGGACGAGCGAGGTCCGCAATCCGTTCCGTTGCGTCCTCACACTCGATTTATGCAACAACGCCATGGAGAAGGTGAATGGAAGGTGCGCCAGCACGGCTACTCGAAGCGGCGCACGTGGCGTAAAGTCCATCTCGCGCTCAACGCGAATACAGGTCAAGTGCATGCCGCGCTAATGACGAATCAGAATGTGGCTGACGGTGACGCTCTGGCCAAGTTGCTCGACCAGATTCCACGCGAAGAACAAATCGATGTCATCGGCGGTGACGGTGCCTACGACACCAAGCCATGCCATGCGGCCATTGCTGCACGCAGTGCTATTCCTTCGATTCCGCCACGCGAGGGTGCCGCTCATTGGCCAGCGGATATGCCCGGTGCGGCGTGGCGTAATGGCGCGGTTGATGCAATTGCCCGTGACGGTCGTCGAGAATGGAAGCAACACAGTGGCTACCACCGGCGATCGCTTGCCGAGAATGCGATGTATCGGTTCAAGACCCTCACCGGCCACTGTCTCTGGGCGCGTCACATCGCCGCGCAGGCGACCGAGGTCGCCGTTCGCGTCGGCGTCATCAACCGCATGGCGGACCTCGCTCGTCCGCAATCCGTTCGTATCGCCTGAAATTAAGCCCGTCGATGCTATTGCATCCCCACACTCGATTTATGCAACAACGCCTATCCGATGGCCAATGAACGGCGCCCTCGCGTGGCGGAATCGAAGGAATAGCACTGCGTGCAGCAATGGCCGCATGGCATGGCTTGGTGTCGTAGGCACCATCACCGCCGATGATATCGATTTGTTCTTCGCGTGAAATCTGGTCGAGCAACTTGGCCAGAGCGTCACCGTCAGCCACATTCTGATTCGTCATTAGCGCGGCATGCACTTGACCCGTATTCGCGTTGAGCGCGAGATGGACTTTACGCCACGTGCGCCGCTTCGAGTAGCCGTGCTGGCGCACCTTCCATTCACCTGCTCCATAGACCTTCAGACCTGTGCTGTCGACATCCAGATGGATCGGTTCGTTGTCGCGAAAGATCGGCAGTTCGACATCAAGCGTTTTGCACGACGAAAGAGCGTGGTGTAATTCGGCACCGGCAAGCTTGGGAAGGCCAAATCGCGTAGACTTTTGGTGAAACCTTGCAGGGCGCGCACCGTCTGTCGATAGACAGTCTTCACGCCAAGTAATGCCTGAATCAGCGTATCGCCCTATAGACACGGGCGACTACGTGTGGGTATGGCATCGGGTATTCTGGCAAGGACGGCTTCATCTATTCATATTGTTAACGTTCCCCCGGTTGACCAGGCCTTCATTATAGGCCGCACAATTCCTGACACGGTAGCGTGCCTTCGGCTCACCTCTCTTGTGTATGTCCTTGCGCATTTTCTTGGCAACAATTAGGCAGTGACTCTGAAATCTGACTTGATAGGAGGCTGGCCCCGCGACTGTTGCGCGTAAACGTCAACGGATCTCGCTCGATTTATGCAACCCCCCTTTCCAGGGGGTTGCTGTATATTGATACAATTGCGAATTGGTGTCTCGAAAAAACTGGACTTCAATCACCCCGTGAAGCTGGTCAAGCAGCCTCTTGACGCTCTACACACTTCGCAGCTAGGCGCGCGACCACGCGCACGCTACCGCACTTGCTTCCGCTCACGCCAGGTGCCAACCGATCGACTCGCCGCCGCGCAGCGGTACTACCGAGGTGTCGCCGGCCTCGACCGTGGCCGGCAGTTGCCAGCTCTCTCGACGTAGAGTGACCGTCTCACTGGCGCGTGGCAGGCCGTAAAAATCGGCACCGAAAAAGCTTGCAAAACCCTCAAGCTTGTCAAGCGCGCCAGCTTGGCCGAAGGCCTCGGCGTATAGCTCCAGCGCGTGTAGCGCTGTGTAGCAACCGGCGCAGCCACAGGCGGCTTCTTTGGCGTTCTTCTCATGTGGTGCGCTATCGGTGCCGAGGAAAAAGCGCGGATTGCCCGAAGTAGCCGCTTCCACCAGGGCCACGCGATGGGTCTCGCGCTTGAGCAGCGGCAGGCAGTAATAGTGTGGCCTGCTCCCATCGGTGAAAAGCGCATTACGGTTGTAGAGCAGGTGATGGGCCGTGATGGTGGCACCCAGCATGCCGGGCACGGCGGCAGCCTCGCGCACGTAGTCAACCGCATCTTTGGTAGTGATGTGCTCGAAGACCACTTTGAGTGCCGGAAAATCGCGGCGCAGCGGTGTCATCACGCAGTCGATGAAGACTTTCTCTCGATCGAACAGGTCGATTTCTGCATTCGTCACCTCGCCATGCACCAGGAGCGGCATGCCGACTTCCTGCATCACCGCGAGCGCGCCGGCACACTTGCGCAAGTCGGTCACGCCGGCATCAGAATTGGTGGTGGCACCGGTCGGGTAGAGCTTGATGCCGTGCACAAAGCCGCTCGCCTGAGCGCGGCGGATCTCGTCGACAGGCGTGTTGTCGGTCAAATAAAGCGTCATCAATGGATCGAAACGTATCCCGGCCGGCACGGCGACGAGGATCCGCGAGCGATAGGCCTCGGCCTGCGCGGTGGTGGTGATCGGCGGCTTCAGGTTCGGCATGATGAGCGCTCGGCCAAACTGGCGCGCGGTATGCGGCAGCACTGCAGCGAGCATCGCACCGTCGCGTACGTGCAGGTGCCAGTCGTCGGGGCGGGTGAGGGTCAGCGAGGAAACGGGAGACACGGTGGGAACGGCGTTCGTGGCGTTGTTGCATAAATCGAGCGTGAGGACGCCGCATCTACAGGCATAATCAGGCGATACGAACGGTATTGCGGACGAGCGAGGTCCGCCATACGGTTAATGACACCGACGCGAACGGCGACCTCGGACGTCTGCGAGGCGATGTGACGCGCCCAAAGACAGTTGCCGGTGAGGGTCTTGAACCGATACATCGCATTCTCGGCAAGCGATCGCCGGTGGTAGCCACTGTGTTGCTTCCATTCTCGACGACCGTCACGGGCAATTGCATCAACCGTGCCATTACGCCACGCCGCACCGGGCATATCCGCTGGCCAATGAGCGGCACCCTCGCGTGGCGGCATCGAAGGAATAGCACTGCGTGCAGCAATGGCCGCATGGCATGGCTTGGTGTCGTAGGCACCGTCACCGCCGATGACATCGATTTGTTCTTCGCGTGGAATCTGGTCGAGCAACTTGGCCAGAGCGTCACCGTCAGCCACATTCTGATTCGTCATTAGCGCGGCATGCAGTTGACCCGTATTTACGTTGAGCGCGAGCTGGACTTTACGCCAGGTGCGCCGCTTCGAGTAGCCGTGCTGGCGGACCTCTTCCATTCACCTTCGCCATAGACCTTCAGACCGGTGCTGTCGATAACCAGATGGATCGGTTCGTTGTCGCGAAAGATCGGCAGTTCGACATCAAGCGTTTTTGCACGACGAAAGAGCGTGGCGTAATTCGGCACCGGCAAGCTTGGGAAGGCCAAATCGCGTAGACTTTTGGTGAAACCTTGCAGGGCGCGCAATGTCAGTCGATAGACGCTCTTCACGCCAAGTAATGCCTGAATCAGCGCATCGCCGTATAAACACGGGCGACCACGTGTGGGTATGGCGTCGGGTATTCTGGCAAGGATGGCTTCATCTATCCATATCGTCATGTTCCCCCGGTTGATCAGGCCTGCATTATAAGCTGCCCAATTCCTGACATGGTAGCGTGCCTTCGGCTCACTTGTCTTGTGTATGTCCTTGCGCATTTTCTTGGAAAAAATTAGGCAGTTACTCTGAAATCTGACTTGATAGGGGGCTGGCCGGCGAGCGTTGCGCGTAAACGTCAACGGCTTTCGCTCGATTTATGCAACAACGCCGTTCAGTCGGATCCAGTTGTTCAGGCAACGCTTTGCGATGAGAATGCGATTATTAAGAGGCTAGCCTGACGGTTTCAAAGAGTATTGATCCGCAATTCGTAATTTTGAAATTTGAAGCCCAGCTTTTGGCCTCGGTTGAATTTCGAGTGGGTAGATTTTTCTCGGGTCCAGGGAAGACAAATCCCGGCGTAGCGAATCTCTTCATGGACATTGTCGCATAAATCGAGCGTGGGGACACCATGGCATCGGACGGGCATAATTCAGGCGATACGAACCGATTGCGGACGAGCGAGGTCCGCCATGCGGTTGATGACGCCGCCGCGCAGGCGACCTCGGTCGCCTGCGCGGCGATGTGACGCGCCCAGAGACAGTGGCCGGTGAGGGTCTTGAACCGATACATCGCATTCTCGGCAAGCGATCGCCGGTGGTAGCCACTGTCTTGCTTCCATGCTCGACGACCGGCACGGGCAATTGCATCGACCGCGCCATTACGCCACGCCGCACCGGGCATATCCGCTGGCCAATGAACGGCACCTTCGCGTGGCGGAATCGAAGGAATAGCACTGCGTGCAGCAATGGCCGCATGGCATGGCTTGGTGTCGTAGGCACCATCACCTCCGATGACATCGATTTGTTCTTCGCGTGGAATCTGGTCGAGCAACTTGGCCAGAGCGTCACCGTCAGCCACATTCTGATTCGTCATTAGCGCGGCACTTGAACCGTATTCGCGTTGAGCGCGAGATGGAGTTTACGCCACGTGCGCCGCTTCGAGTAGCCGTGCTGGCGCAGCTTCCATTCACCTGCTCCATAGACCTTCAGACCGGTGCTGTCGACAACCAGATAGATCGGTTCATTGTCACGAAGGATCGGCAGTTCGACATCAAGCGTTTTTGCCCGGCGACAGAGTGTGGTGTAATTCGGCACCGGCAAGCTCGGGAAGGCCAGATCGCGCAGAGCTTTGGGTGAAATCTTGCACAGTGCGCAAGCTCCGTCGATAGACGGACTTCACGTTATTGATTGATCCGCTACAATCAACATTTATTGGATTTACTTTCATTGCGTTTCATGGATAACGACACTCAAGACGATATTCAATTTAGCGGCAGCATGCCCGCGATCGTGACCCCGATGACCGAAGACGGCAGCCTCGATCTGCCCGCTTTCCGCAATCTGGTCGACTGGCATATCAAAGAAGGAACAGATGGGCTCGTGGTAGTCGGTACCAGTGGCGAATCGGCCACCTTGTCGGTCGACGAGCACGTGCTCACGATCAAGACAGCGGTCGAGCACGCGTCCAAGCGTGTCCCGATCATCGCGGGCACGGGCGGCAATTCCACGGTCGAGGCAATCGAACTGACTCGCCAGGCCAAATTGGTCGGTGCCGATGCCACCCTGCAGGTGGTGCCATATTACAACAAGCCGCCCCAGGAAGGTATGTACCGCCACTTCCGTGCGATCGCCGAAGCGGTCGAGCTTCCGGTAATTCTCTACAACGTTCCGGGCCGCACCGGCGCAGACATGACCAACGAGACCATCCTGCGCTGTGCGCAGGTGCCGGGAATAGTGGGCGTGAAGGACGCAACCGGCAACATCAATCGCGCCGCACAGCTAATCAAGGCTGTGCCGCAGGGCTTCGGCATCTACAGCGGCGACGATCCGACCGCGATCGCACTGATGCTGCTGGGCGGCCACGGCAATATCTCGGTGACCGCCAACGTCGCGCCGCGTGCGATGAGCGAGCTGTGCCGCGCAGCGATTGCTGGCGACGCGAAGACAGCGCGAAAGATCCACATGCACCTGCTTTCTCTGCACCAGCACCTGTTCGCCGATGCGAACCCGATCCCGGTAAAGTGGGCGCTGCAGGAAATGGGTAAAATTCGCGGCGGAATTCGCCTGCCGCTGATGGTGCTCGACGAGCGCTATCACAATATTGTGCGCAGCGCGCTACGCGAAGCCGGCATTGTTTGATCGACACGAACGGTCGCACTTGTGGCGTTGTTGCATAAATCGAGTGTGTCGATGCAATAGCATCGACGGGGGCGTTGTTGCATAAATCAAGTGCGAGGACGCAATGGCATCGACGGGCATATTGATCACGAATTTCGGATCAATAATTTCAGGCGATATGAACGGATTGCGGACGAGCGAGGTCCGCCATACGGTTGATGACGCCGACGCGAATGGAGACCTCGGTCGCCTGCGAGTCGATGTGACGCGCCCAGAGACAGTTGCCGGTGAGGGTCTTGAACCGATACATCGCATTCTCGGCAAGCGATCGCCGGTGGTAGCCACTGTCTTGCTTCCATGCTCGACGACCGGCACGGGCAATTGCATCAACCGCGCCATTACGCCACGCCGCACCGGGCATATCCGCTGGCCAATGAACGGCACCCTCGCGTGGCGGAATCGAAGGAATAGCACTGCGTGCAGCAATGGCCGCATGGCATGGCTTGGTGTCGTAGGCACCATCACCGCCGATGACATCGATTTGTTCTTCGCGTGGAATCTGGTCGAGCAACTTGGCCAGAGCGTCACCGTCAGCCACATTCTGATTCGTCATTAGCGCGGCATGCACTTGACTCGTATTCGCGTTGAGCGCGAGATGGACTTTACGCCACGTGCGCCGCTTCGAGTAGCCGTGCTCGCGCACCTTCCATTCACCTTCTCCATAGACCTTCAGATCGGTTCTGTCGAAAACCAGATGGATCGGTGCATTATCACGAAGGATCGGCATTGTGGCATAAATCGAGCGCGATCCGTTGACGTTTACGCGCAACGGTCGCGGGGCCAGCCTCCTATCAAGTCAGATTCCAGAGTAACTGCCTAATTTTTGCCAAGAAAATGCGCAAGGACATACACAAGAAAGGTGAGCCGAAGGCACGCTACCGTGTCAGGAATTGGGCGGCCTATAATGAAGGCCTGATCAACCGGGGAAACGTAGCAATATGGATAGATGAAGCCTTCCTTGCCAGCATACCCGATGCCATACCCACACGTGGTCGCCCGTGTCTATACGGCGATACGCTGATTCAGGCATTACTGGGCGTGAAGACCGTCTATCGACTGACGTTGCGCGCCCTGCAAGGTTGCACCCAAAGTCTGCGCGATCTGGCCTTCCCGAGCTTGCCGGTTCCGAATCACACCACGCTCTGTCGCTGGGCAAAAACGCTTGATGTCGAACTGCCGATCCTTCGTGACAATGAACCGATCCATCTGGTTGTCGACAGCACCGATCTGAAGGTCTATGGAGAAGGTGAGTGGAAGGTGAGCCAGCACGGCTACTCGAAGCGGCGCATGTGGCGTAAAGTCCATCTCGTGCTCAACCCGAATATGGGTCAAGTGCATGCCGTCGCTCATGACGCATCAAAATGATGGCTGACGCTGACGCTCTGGCCAAGTTGCTCGACCAGATTCCACGCAAAGAACAAATCGATGTCATCAACGGTGACGGTGCCTACGACACCAATCCATGCCATGCAGCTATTGCTGCACGCAGTGTTATTCCTTCGATTCCGCCACGCGATTGTTTCGCTCAATTGGGGCCAGCGGATATGCCCGGTGCGGCGTGGTGTAATGGGGTGGTTGATGCAATTGCCCGTGACGGTCGTCGAGAATGGAAGCAAGACAGTGGCTACCACCGGCGATCGCTTGCCGAGAATGCGATGTATCGGTTCAAGACCCTCACCGGCCACTGTCTCTGGGCGCGTCACATCGACGCGCAGGCGACCGAGGTCGCCGTTCGCGTCGGCGTCATCAACCGCATGGTGGACCTCGCTCGTCCGCCATCCGTTCGTATTGCTTGAAATTATGCCCGTCGATGCCATTGCATCCTCACGCTCGATTTATGCAACAACGCCGATTTCATGAAACATTTCGCTTTTTTCTCCCGCGCCCTCCAGGCGTCGCTGGTGGCGTTCTTGCTCGGCGCGCTGGCCGGTTGCGAAACACTGAATCACTACCTTTCACCGGACCGGGTCAACTACAAATCTACCGGCGTTTCGCCACCGCTGGTGGTGCCTAAGGACCTCACTTCGGTGCCAGTCAATCCTCCGTACACTGCGCCGCCGACCAGCGCTGGCCTGGGCTCAGTGCCGCAGTGCGCGGTTACGCTCGCCGGTAACTCGACCGAAGGTCAGCCGAGAGCGCAGGATCCGTACGGCATGCACGTCGAGCAGCACGGCGACCGCCGCTGGCTGGTAGTGGATGGCTGCACGCCCGAGCAGCTTTGGCCGCAGTTGAAGGACTTCTGGATCGATAACGGCTTCGCGCTCAAGACCGACGCGCCGACCACAGGTATCCTGACCACCAAATGGGCCGAGAACCGTGCCAACATCCCCGACGACTGGTTTCGCCACACCATCGGTCGCGTGATCGACTTCGCCTATTCTTCGGGCACGCACGACAGTTTCTGCACGCTCATCACGCGCTGCGCAGACGGCTCGACCGACATCTCTATCACGCATAGCGCGATAGAGGAAGTGTTGACGGGCCCGCATGGCGGCGATTCCTCACGCTGGGTTGAGCGGCCACGTAACCCGGTGTTGGAGGCCGTGTTCTTGGCCAAACTGATGGAAAAGTTCGGCCTGACTGAAGCCCAGGCCAAGCAGCGGCTAACCGACGCGCAGCTGGCCAACGCGCTGGTCAAGGTAGTCGACACGAGCTCGGGAGCGCCCACCCTGGATCTGTCCGAATCTTTTGATCGTGCTTGGCTGCGTGTGGGCCTCGCGCTCGACCGCACTAACTTTGCGGTCGACAACGGCGATCGCCAGAAGGGCCTCTACACGATGCACTACGCGAATTCCTCGGAGGAGCTCAAACGCGAAGGTCTATTCGGTAAGCTGTTCTGCGGCGGCGCGCCGGTCGCCAAGCCGGGCAAGAAGTTCTTCGTTAGGGTGCGTGCCAGTGCCGACGCGAAAACCCAGGTCGCGGTGGTCGATGCGAACGGCCAAGCTGACCACTCGACCGATGCGCGGCGCATCATCACGCTGCTGGACTCGCAACTGAACTGAGCGAGGCCGGGTACTTCACGAGCCTTGGCAGGCCGTTGTTGCATAAATCGACTGTGAGGACGCAATGGCATCGACGGGACGTTGTTGCATAAATCGAGCGTGAGGAGGTAATGGAATGGATTGCGGACGAGCAAGGTCCGCTATACGGTTGATTACGCCGACGCGAACGGTGACCTCGGTCGCCTCTGCGCGTCGATGTGAAGCGCCCAGAGACAGTTTCCGGTGAGCGTCTTCAACCGATATATCGCATTCTCGGCAAGCGATCGCCGGTGGCAGCCACCGTCTTTCTTCCATTCTCGACGACCATCATGGTCAATTGCATCAACCGCGCCGTTACGTCACGCCACATCGGGGTGTATCCGCTCGCCAAATGCGCGGCACCCTCGCCTGGCGGAATCGCAGGACCAGCACTGACCGCATGGCATGCCTTGGCTTGGTGTCGTAGGCACCGTCTTTGCCGATGACATCGATCTGTTCGTCGCGCGGAATTTAGTCGAGCAACTTGGATAGAGCGTCACTGTCAGCCACATTCTCATGCGTCATTATTGATTTATATTTGCGTTGAGCGCGAGATGGACTTTACGCCACGTGCGCCGCTTCGAGTAGCCGTGCTGGCGCACCTTCGATTCACCTTCGCCATAGACCTTCAGACCGGTAC
Organism: Burkholderia sp.; assembly: GCA_040954445.1. Lineage (GTDB taxonomy): Bacteria > Pseudomonadota > Gammaproteobacteria > Burkholderiales > Burkholderiaceae > Burkholderia > Burkholderia gladioli_A. The sequence continues at coordinate 841,810 of CP144361.1, forward strand.
TGTCGACAACTAAATGGATCGGTTCATTGTCACGAAGGATCGGCAGTTCGACATCAAGCGTTTTTACCCGGCGACAGAGCGTGGTGTAATTCGGCACCGGCAAGCTCGGGAAGGCCAGATCGCACAGACTTTGGGTGAAACCTTGCAGGACGCGCAACCTTAGTCGATAGACGGTCTTCACGCCAAGTAATGTCTGAATCAGCGTATCGCCGTATAGACGCGGGCGACCACGTTTAGGTATGGCGTCGGGTATTCTGGCAAGGCAGGCTTCATCTATCCATATCGTCACGTGTCTCTCGTTGATCAGGCCTGCATTGTATATGCCGCCCAATTCCTGACACGGTATCGTGCCTTCGGCTCGGCGTTGTTGCATCCTCACACTCGATTTATGCAACAACGCCCCTCTGATGTGGTGAGCATGGAAAAACGAGACATAAGGGACGATTTTCTAATTTCAAGATCAAAAATTTTTGCTTCATATACTGCTTGCCCGCCGCTAGAATTTCTGCAAAAATGAAAAATTTATTGTAAACTAGTCAAATGTGTAAGATTTGACCTCTCTGCCTAGGTGGTGAAATTGGTAGACGCAGGGGACTCAAAATCCCCCGCCGCAAGGCGTGCCGGTTCGATTCCGGCCCTGGGCACCAGTATTAAACGGCGTTGTTGCATAAATCGAGCGTGAGGATGCCATGGCATCGACGGGCATAATTGCAGGCGATACAAACGGATTGCGGACGAGCGAGGTCCGCCATACGGTTGATGGCTCCGACGCGAACGGAGACCTCGGTCGCCTGCGCGTCGATGTGACGCGCCCAGAGACAGTTGCCGGTGAGGGTCTTGAACTGATACATCGCATTCTCGGCAAGCGATCGCCGGTGGTAGCCACACTGTGTTGCTTCCATTCTCGACGACCGTCACGGGTAACTGCATCAACCGCGCCATTAGGCCACGCCGCACCGGGCATATCCGCTGGCCAATGAACGGCACCCTCGCGTGGCGGAATCGAAGGAATAGCACTGCGTGCAGCGATGGCCGCATGACATGGCTTGGTGTCGTAGGCACCATCACCGCCGATGACATCGATTTGTTCTTCGCGTGGAATCTGGTCGAGCAACTTGGCCAGAGCGTCACCGTCAGCCACATTCTGATTCGTCATTAGCGCGGCATGCACTTGACCCGTATTCGCGTTGAGCGCGAGATGGACTTTACGCCACGTGCGCCGCTTCGAGTAGCCGTGCTGGCGGACCTTCCATTCACCTTCTCCATAAACCTTCAGACCGGTGCTGTCGACAACCAGATGGATCGGTTCATTGTCACGAAGGATCGGCAGTTCGACATCAAGCGTTTTTGCCCGGCGACAGAGCGTGGTGTAATTCGGCACCGGCAAGCTCGGAAAGGCCAGATCGCGCAGACTTTGGGTGAAACCTTGCAGGGCGCGCAACGTCAGTCGATAGACGGTCTTCACGCCAAGTAATGACTGAATCAGCGTATCGCCGTATAGACACGGGCGACCACGTGTGGGTATGGCATCGGGTATTCTGGCAAGGACGGCTTCATCTATCTATATTGTTACGTTCCCCCGGTTGATCAAGCCTTCATTATAGGCCGCCCAATTCCTGACACGGTAGCGTGCCTTCCGGCTCACCTTTCTTGTGTATGTCCTTGCGCATTTTCTTGGCAAAAATTAGGCAGTTACTCTGGAATCTGACTTGATAGGAGGCTGCCCCCGCGACCGTTGCGCGTAAACGTCAACGGCTTTCGCTCGATTTATGCAACAACGCCATTGGCAACAAGATCAGTCTCCGGCATCGTCGGCCAGAATGCCAATCCACATCGCGGTGTGAGTACGTTGGGGCCCAACGCTGGGGACAACAACGCCCGTTGCCGATCGAATAATCGCCTGGCGCACGCCCTCAGATCAAGCCTTTCTTGCGCGTCGCCAGCGCCGTCTCCGAAAGGTCGACCTCGCGCATCAACTTGCCGAGCGTCTCGTCGTTGATCTTCTGCTCGGCGCGCATCCGGTACAACGCCGCGCGTTCTGCGCGCACTGCCGCGATCTTCATCTGTAGCTCCATCTTCTCGGCCTGCTTGGCCTCCGCACGTAGCGTGGCCGCGTCGTCAGCCTCGTCGAGGCTGACCAGGCGGCGCCGGTAGAGATCCATCACGCGGGCAGTCAGGTCGGCGCAGCGCGCTGCATCGGCTTCGTTGAGCGTTTCCGTCAGTGTATCGTGGGTCGCGTTGATCGCGCGGATCGCGGCCTGGGCGGCGACCGTACGCGCCGCTCGCTCCTCGTGCGCATGCGGGTTCGGCGTGGTGCTCAGGCCGCGCAGCAGCAGGGGCAGGGTGAATACGGCCACCAGCAGCGAGCCAAGGATCACGCCCGATGCGATGAAGATCGCCGTGTCGCGTCCGGCCAGTGGCATGCCATCGCCGAGCACTACCGGTAGCGACAGCACGCCGGCCAGCGTGATGGCGCCACGCACGCCGCCCACCGTCATCAGCGCCATGGTGCGAAAACCCGCCCAGAATCCGGTCATGTCGCGCCGCGCGGAGCGCTTGCTGGCGAACCAGCACAGCAGCCAGACCCAGGCGAAACGGATTAGGTAGAGCGCGGCCATTATGGCTAGCACGTAGCCAATCATGACCACCACCAGCGCATCACTTTCGTGGTGGGCCGACAGCAGAGCGCGTCCGATGATCTGCGGCATCTGCAGGCCCAGCATGATGAACACCATGCCGTTGAACACAAACTCGATCATCAACCAGGTGCTCTCAGCGCGCACGCGAGCAGCCACCGTGCTGCTGCGCGAGAAGCTGGTGTAGTTCATCATCATCCCGGCCGCCACAGCCGAGAGGATACCTGAAAGTTCGAAATGCTCGGCAATCAGGTAGGAGGCGAATGGGATCAGCAGGGTCATTACGATGCCAGGCGCCGGATCGCCTTCCTGGGCCGCGTTCAGGAAACGCGTCGACAGCGTGCTGAACAGCCAGGCCAGCAGGGCACCCACCACCAATCCGCCTGAGGCAACGATCACGAAGTTGAGTGAGGCCTCGCGAAACGAAAACACGTCGGTTAGGGCTGCGGCGATCGCGAACTTCAGCGCGACCAGACCCGAGGCATCGTTCATCAGCGCCTCACCTTCGAGGATGTGGGTTAGCTGCGCCGGAATCCGGCCCTTGCCAGCGATGCCAGACAGCGCCACTGCATCAGTGGGCGAGAGCACCGCGGCCAGCGCGAAGGCGACCGGCAGAGGCAGGCCCGAGATCAGCCAGTGCCCAAAGTAACCCACGCCGACCACGGTGATAAATACCAGCCCAAAGGCCAGCATCAGAATCGCGCGCCGCTGCAGGTAGAGCTCGCGCTTGGGGATCCGCCAGCCGTCGGCGAACAGGAGCGGCGGGATGAATAGCAGCATGAAGATCTCTGGATCGAAGCTCACGTGTAGACCCAGCCTGGGCCAGGCGAGCAGGGCACCGATGGCAATCTGCATCAGTGGTAGCGGCGGATGCCAGGGCAGCAGTCGGATCACGATTCCAGATAGAGCGACGGCGAGCAACAGGATGAGGACGGTGAAAACGATTTCCATCGATAGGGGTGGTTTCTCTTGACGGTGTAGGACCGGACGAGTGTAACGCACACGGGCGATGGGCGTCGTACGGTTTCGCGGCGTTGTTGCATAAATCGAGCGTGAGGACGCAATGGTATCGACGGGCATAATTTCAGGCGATACGAACGGATTGCGGACGAGCGAGGTCCGCCATGCGGTTGATGACGCCGACGCGCCCAGAGACAGTGGCCGGTGAGGGTCTTGAACCGATACATCGCATTCTCGGCAAGCGATCGCCGGTGGTAGCCACACTGTGTTGCTTCCATTCTCGACGACCGTCACGGGCAATTGCATCAACCGCGCCATTACGCCACGCCGCACCGGGCATATCCGCTGGCCAATGAGCGGCACCCTCGCGTGGCGGAATCGAAGGAATAGCACTGCGTGCAGCAATGGCCGCATGGCATAGCTTGGTGTCGTAGGCACCATCACCGCCGATGACATCGATTTGTTCTTCGCGTGGAATTTGGTCGAGCAACTTGGCCAGAGCGTCACCGTCAGCCAAATTCTGATTCGTCATTAGCGCGGCATGCACTTGACCTGTATTCGCGTTGAGCGCGAGATGGACTTTACGCCACGTGCGCCGCTTCGAGTAGCCGTGCTGGCGCACCTTCCATTCACCTTCTCCATAGACCTTCAGACCAGTGCTGTCGACAACCAGATGGATCGGTTCATTGTCACGAAGGATCGGCAGTGCGACATCAAGCGTTTTTGCCCGGCGACAGAGCGTGGTGTAATTCGGAACCGGCAAGCTCGGGAAGGCCAAATCGCGCAGACTTTGGGTGAAACCTTGCAGGGCGCGCAAGGTCAGTCGATAGGCGGTCTTCACGCCAAGTAATGCCTGAATCAGCGTATCGCCGTATAGACACGGGCGACCACGTGTGGGTATGGCCTCGGGTATTCTGGCAAGGACGGCTTCATCTATCCATATTGTTACGTTCCCCCGGTTGATCAGGCCTTCATTATAGGCCGCCCAATTCCTGACACGGTAGCGTGCCTTCGGCTCACGTTTCTTGTGTATGTCCTTGCGCATTTTCTTGGCAAAAATTAGGCAGTTACTCTGGAATCTGACTTGATAGGAGGCTGGCCCCACGACCGTTTCGCGTAAACGTCAACGGATCTCGCTCGATTTATGCAACAACGCCGGAGTCAAGTGCATGCTGCGCTCATAACGCATCAGAATGTGGCTGACGGTGAAGCTCTGACCAAGTTGCTCAACCAGATTCCACGCGAAGAACAAATCGATATCATCGGCGGTGACGGTGCCTACGACACCAAGCCATGGCAGCGGCCATTGCTGCACGCAGTGCTATTCCTTCAATTCCGCCACGCGAGGGTGCTGCTCATTGGCCAGCTGATAGGCCCGGTGCGGCGTGGCGTAATGGCGCGGTTGATGCAATTGCCCGTGACGGTCGTCGAGAATGGAAGCAACACAGTGGCTACCACCAGCGATCGCTTGCCGAGAATGCGATGTATCGGTTCAAGACCCTCACCGGCAACTGTCTTTGGGCGCGTCACATCGCCTCGCAGACGTCCGAGGTCGCCGTTCGCGTCGGCGTCATCAACCGTATGGCGGACCTCCCTCGTCCGTAATCCGTTCGTATCGCCTGAAATTATGCCCGTAGATGCCATGGCGTTCTCACGCTCGATTTATGCAACAACGCCATTTTAAGATCACGAATTTCGTATCAATAAGCGTGGGCTGGAACGGCAGTGCAAGCCGGTCGCTCAAAATCAGGAGCGTTGTGGGTTCAGCTTGTTGACGTCTAAGTGCAGCTTGTTGAGCGCCGAAAGATAGGCTTTGGCCGAGGCCGCGACGATGTCCGGGTCGGTGCCGACGCCGTTCACGAGGTGCCCGCTCTTCGACAGGCGCACAGTCACCTCGCCCTGCGCCTGAGTGCCAGTGGTGATTGCGTTAACCGAGTACAGCAGTAGCTCCGAGCCGCTACCGACTTCCGTCTCGATCGCGTTCAGCGTCGCATCGACCGGACCGTTTCCGCTCGCTTCGCCGGTCACTTCGCCACCGTCGATCGAAAACACCACCTTGGCCTGTGGCTGTTCGCCGGTTTCCGAGCGCTGCGACAACGCCACGAACTTGTAGTGTTCGCGCTCGACCACCACCGCCCCTTCCGAGACGATCGCGATGATGTCCTCATCGAAGATTTCGGCCTTGCGGTCGGCCAGGTCTTTGAAGCGCATGAAGGCCGCATTCAGCTCGGTTTCGCTATCGAGCAAGACGCCCAGCTCCTGCAAGCGCCGCTTGAAGGCGTTGCGGCCCGAAAGCTTGCCCAGCACGATCTTGTTGGTGGGCCGGCCAACGTCTTCCGCACGCATAATTTCGTAGGTGTCGCGCGCCTTTAGCACGCCGTCCTGGTGGATGCCCGAGGCGTGGGTAAAAGCGTTGGTCCCCACCACCGCCTTGTTCGGCTGCACCACGAAGCCGGTGATCTGCGAGACCAGCTTCGAGGCCGGCACGATCTGCGTGGTGTCTAGGCCGACGTCGAGGCCGAAATAGTCCTTTCGCGTCTTCACCGCCATCACGATCTCCTCGAGCGAGGTATTGCCGGCGCGCTCACCAAGACCATTGATGGTGCATTCGATCTGGCGCGCGCCACCGATCTGCACGCCGGCCAGCGAGTTGGCTACGGCCATGCCAAGATCGTTGTGGCAGTGCACCGAGAAGATCGCCTTGTCCGAGTTCGGGATCCGCTCGCGTAGCGTTTTGACCAGGTTGCCGTACAGCTCTGGCACGCCGTAGCCGACCGTGTCAGTAATGTTGATGGTAGTCGCGCCCTCGGCGATCACGGCTTCCAAGACGCCGCAGAGGAAGTCCACGTCGGAGCGGCTGCTGTCTTCCGGCGAGAACTCGACGTTGTCGGTGAACTTGCACGCAAAATGCACCGCCAGCCGAGCTTGCTCAAACACCTGATCCGGCGTCATGTGCAGCTTCTTCTCCATGTGCAGCGGCGAAGTGGCGATGAAGGTATGAATCCTGAAGCTATTGGCGGGCTTCAGGGCATCGGCGGCGCGCTGGATATCCTTGTCGTTGGCACGGGCCAGCGAGCAGATCGTGCTGTCTTTGACCAGCCCGGCGATGGTGTGGATCGCGTCGAAATCGCCGTTCGAGCTGGCCGCGAAACCGGCTTCAATCACGTCAACCTTCATCCGTTCGAGCTGTTTGGCGATACGGATCTTTTCTTCCTTCGTCATCGACGCGCCAGGCGATTGTTCGCCGTCACGCAAGGTAGTGTCGAAAATGATCAGCTTGTCTGTCATGGGGAGGCTCCAGGGAGATCTTGTGGGTACGGTAGAAACGATGCAGTTCGCGCCACCGCAGGTGGCGCTCAGCAACAGACGAAGTTTCTTGATCCGCAATGCGTGATTTTGAAAATAGAAAATCGTCGCTCATGTCTCTTTTTTCGATGCCCATCACACGATGGGACGATTTTATGATTTCAAAATCACGCATTGCGGATCAATATCAAGTCCGATTCCAGAGTAACTGCCTATTTCTTTTTAAGAAAATGCGCAAGGACATACACAAGACAGGTGAGCCGAAGGCACACTACCGTGTCAGAAATTGGGCGGTCTATAATGAAGGCCTGATCAACCGGGGAAACGTAACAATATAGATAGATGAAGCCGTCCTTGCCAGAATACCCGATGCCATACCCACACGTCGTCGCCCGTGTCTATACGGCGATACGCTGATTCAGGCATTACTTGGCGTGAAGACCGTCTATCGACTGACGTTGCGCGCCCTGCAAGGTTTCACCCAAAGATCTGCGCGATCTGGCCTTCCCGAGCTTGCCGGTGCCGAATTACACCAGGCTCTGTCGCCGGGCAAAAACGCTTGATGTCGAACTGCCGATCCTTCGTGACAATGAACCGATCCATCTGGATGTCGACAGCACCGGTCTGAAAGTTTATGGAGAAGGTGAATGGAAGGTGCGCCAGCACGGCTACTCGAAGCGGCGCACGTGGCGTAAAGTCCATCTCGCGCTCAATGCGAATACGGGTCAAGTGCATGCCGCGCTAATGACGAATCAGAATGTGGCTGACGGTGACGTTCTGGCCAAGTTGCTCGACCAGATTCCACGCGAAGAACAAATCGATGTCATCGGCGGTGATGGTGCCTACGACACAAAGCCATGCCATGCGGCCATTGCTGCACGCAGTGCTATTCCTTCGATTCCGCCACGCGCGGGTGCCGTTCATTGGCCAGCGGATATGCCCGGTGCGGCGTGGCGTAATGGCGCGGTTGATGCAATTGCCCGTGACGGTCGTCGAGAATGGAAGCAAGACAGTGAGCAAGACAGTGGCTACCACCGGCGATCGCTTGCCGAGAATGCGATGTATCGCGGTTCAAGACCCTCACCGGCAACTGTCTCTGGGCGCGTCACATCGACTCGCAGGCGACCGAGATCTCCGCTCGCGTCGGCGTCATCAACCGTATGGTGGGGTGGACCTCGCTCGTCCGCAATCCGTTCGTATCGCCTGAAATTATGCCCGTCGATGCCATGGCGTCCTCACGCTCGATTTATGCAACAACGCCTATATGAGGGGCATGGAAAAACGAGGCCTGAGGGACGATTTTCTAATTTCAAGATTAAAAATTTTTGATTAATAACCTCACTGATCGAGCGCCAGCCCATTAACCACCGGTGTATTACACTGCACTCTTAAAACCGCCCAGCAATGGCTTTACTGCAAATCTCCGAACCCGGCATGGCACCCGTGCCGCATCAGCGGCGCCTGGCAGTTGGCATCGATTTCGGTACGACGAATTCGCTCGTCGCCACGGTGCGTAACAGCGTGGCCGCGGTGCTGCCCGACGAAGCAGGCCGTATGCTGTTGCCTTCCGTGGTCCGTTACCTCGAGAAGGGTGGGCGACACATCGGTTATGCGGCCAAGGAAGCTGCGGCCAACGATCCGCGCAACACCATCGTCTCGGTCAAGCGTTTCATGGGCCGCAGCAAGGCTGAGGTCGAGCACGCGGCCAACGCGCCCTACGACTTCGTCGATGCGCCGGGCTTGGTGCAGATCCGTACCGTCAACGGGGTGAAGAGCCCCGTCGAGGTATCGGCCGAGATTCTTGCCACGCTGCGCCAGCGCGCCGAGGATACGCTCGGCGACGAACTGGTGGGTGCCGTGATCACCGTGCCAGCTTATTTCGATGACGCGCAGCGCCAGGCCACCAAGGATGCAGCTCGGCTGGCCGGCCTGAAGGTCTTGCGTCTGCTCAACGAACCAACCGCGGCCGCGATCGCCTACGGGCTCGACAACGCTGCGGAAGGCCTCTATGCCGTCTATGATCTGGGCGGCGGCACCTTCGACCTTTCGATCCTGAAACTGACCAAAGGCGTGTTCGAAGTCCTCGCGGCGGGTGGCGATGCCGCACTCGGCGGTGACGATTTCGACCACGCCCTGTTCGCGCATGTGCTCGCCGTGGCGGGTATCGAACTTACTGCGCTGTCGACTGAAGATGTGCGCACGTTGCTTGACCGTTCGCGTGCCGTGAAGGAAGCACTGAGCGACGTACCCGAGGTAACCTTCGAGATCACGCTGTCGAGCGGCGTGGCGATCGCCCAGACGATTTTTGCAGATACTTTTTCCAGTCTGGTCGAGCCGCTGGTCGCGCGCACCCTCGCGCCGACCCGCAAGGCGCTTCGCGATGCGCAGGTCACGCCGACCGAGATTAAGGGTGTGATACTGGTGGGCGGCGCGACGCGCATGCCGATGATCCGCGCGACCGTCGAATGTTTCTTCGGCCAGCCGCCGTTGGTTAATCTCGATCCGGACCAAGTAGTCGCGCTTGGTGCCGCGGTGCAGGCCGACCTGCTGGCCGGCAACCGTGCCAACGGTGACGACTGGCTGCTGCTCGACGTGATCCCGCTGTCGCTCGGCGTCGAAACCATGGGGGGGCTGGTCGAGAAGATCATTCCGCGCAACTCGACTATCCCCGTGGCGCGCGCACAGACATTCACTACTTTCAAGGATAGCCAGACCGCGATGGCGATCCACGTGGTGCAGGGCGAGCGTGAACTGGTAGCCGACTGCCGTTCTCTGGCGCACTTGGAGCTGCGCGGCATTCCGCCGATGTCGGCGGGTGCGGCGCGAATCCGCGTGACCTACCAGGTCGATGCAGATGGCTTGCTGTCGGTGTTTGCGCGCGAGCAGCATTCAGGCGTGGAGGTCTCGGTAGTGGTGAAGCCCTCCTACGGCCTAGCCGACGACGACATCGCCAAAATGCTGGAAGACAGCTTCAAGACTGCCGAAATCGACATGCGCGTACGCGCGTTGCGCGAGGCGCAGGTGGAGGCGCAGCGCATCGCCGAGATGACCGAGGTGGCGCTCGCGGTGGACGCGGACCTGCTCGATGCCGAGGAGCGTACAGCAATCTACGCGCTGATCAGCAAGCTGCGCGCGCTGATGGGCGGTGAGGACACTCACGTGATCGACGCGGCGACCAAGGCGCTGGCCGAGGGCACCGACGAATTCGCAGCGCGGCGGATGGACAAAAACATCCGGCTCGCGCTCGTGGGCTGCAAGCCCGACGAAATCTGAAATAACGTCATTGCGCCGAAGTGCGCGATGCGAAGCGACGCTGCATACCGGCGTCGTTGCATAAATCTGGCGAGAGCTGGTGACGTTTACGCGAAACGGTCAAATTCCAGCGTTACTTCCTAATTTTTGAAGGCGTTGTTGCATAAATTGATCGTAAGGACGCAATGACGTTGTTGCATCAATCAAGCGAGAGGACGCAATGAGATTGACGGGCATAATTTCAGGCGATACGAACAGATTGCGGACGAGCGAGGTCCGCCATGCGGTTGATTACGCTGACTCGAAGGCGACCTCGGGCGCCTTCGAGTCAGCGTGAGGCGCCCAGAGACAGCTACTGGTGAGCCTCTTGAACCGATACATCCCATTCTTTGCAAGCGATCGCCGGTAGTAGCCACTGTCTTTCTTCCATTCTCGACGACCGTCACGGGCAATTGAATCAACCGCGCCATTACGCCACGCCACACCCGGCGTATCCGCTGCCCAATGAGCGGCACCCTCGCGTGGCGGAATCGAAGGAATAGCACTGTGTGCAGCAATGGCCGCATGGCATGGCTTGGTGTCGTAGGCACCGTCACCGCCGATGACATCGATTTGTTCGTCGCGTGGAATCTGGTCGAGCAACTTGGCCAGAGCGTCACCGTCAGCCACATTCTGATTCGTCATTAGCGCGGTATGCACTTGACCCGTATTGGGGTTAAGCGCGAGATGGACTTTACGCCACGTGCACCGCTTCGAGTAGCGGTGCTGGCGCTCCACCCTGCCATTCACCTTCGCCATAGACCTTCAGACCGGTGCTGTCGACCACCAGGTGGATTCGTTCGTTGTCGCGAAGGATCGGCAGTTCGACATCAAGCGTTTTTGCCCGGCGACAGAGGGTGGCGTAAATTCGGCACCGGCAAGCTCGGGAAGGGCGTTGTTGCATAAATCGAGCGAGATCCATTGATGTTTATGCACAACAGTCTCGGGGCCAGATCCCTATCAAGTCAGATTCCAGAGTAACTGCCTAATTTTTTCCAAGAAAATGCGCAAGGACATACACAAGACAGGTAAGTCGAAGACACGCTACCGTGTCAGGAATTGGGCGGCCTATAATGAAGGGCTGATCAACCGGGGGAACATAACAATATGGATAGATAAAGCCGTCCTTGCCAGAATACCCGATGCCATACCCGCACGTGGTCGCCCGTGTCTATACGGCGATACGCTGATTCAGGCATTACTTGGCGTGAAGACCGTCTATCGACTGATGTTGCCCCGCCCTGCAAGGTTTCACCCAAAGTCTGCGCGATCTGGCCTTCCCGAGCTTGCCGGTGCCGAATTACACCACGCTCTGTCGCCGGGCAAAAACGCTTGATGTCAAACTGCCGATCCTTCGTGACAATGAACCGATCCATCTGGTTGTCGACAGCACCGGTCTGAAGGTCTATGGAGAAGGTGAATGGAAGGTGGCGCCAGCACGGCTACTCGAAGCCGCGCACGTGGCGTAAAGTCCATCTCGCGCTCAACGCGAATACAGGTCAAGTGCATGCCGCGCTAATGACGAATCAGAATGTGGCTGATGGTGACGCTCTGGCCAAGTTGCTCGACCAGATTCCACGCGAAGAACAAATCGATGTCATCGGCGGTGACGGTGCCTACGACACCAAGCCATGACGTGCGGCCATTGCTGCACGCAGTGCTATTCCTTCGATTCCGCCACGCGAGGGTGCCGCTCATTGGCCAGCGGATATGCCCGGTGCGGCGTGGCGTAATGGCGCGGTTGATGCAATTGCCCGTGACGGTCGTCGAGAATGGAAGCAACACAGTGGCTACCACCGGCGATCGCTTGCCGAGAATGCGATGTATCGGTACCCTCACCGGCCACTGTCTCTGGGCGCGTCCCATCGCCGCGCAGGCGACCGAGGTCGCCTGCGCGGCGGCGTCATCAACCGCATGGCGAACCTCGCTCGTCCGCCATCCGTTTGTATCGCCTGAATTATGCCCGTCCGATGCCATGGCGTCCTCACGCTCGATTTATGCAACAACACCCTGCACACCATCGATGAAACATGGAACCGACATGCCCAAACTGATAGTTTTTCCTCACGTTGAACTGTGCCCTGATGGTGCAGTGATCGACGCGACGCCCGGCAAGAGTATCTGTGACAATCTGCTCGACAATGGAATTGAGATTGAACACGCCTGCGAGAAATCCTGCGCCTGTACGACTTGCCACGTGATTGTACGCAAAGGCTTTAACGGGCTGTCTCCCTCCGAGGAAGACGAGGACGACCGACTCGATCGCGCCTGGGGGCTGGAGCCGCAATCGCGTTTATCTTGCCAGGCGATCGTGAGGGAGGAATTAGACTTACTGGTCGAGATCCCCAAGCACACGATCAACCACGCGAAAGAAAATCACTGACCGGCGTTGTTGCATAAATTTAGCGAGAGCTGGTGCAGTTTAGCGCAACGGTCGTGGCCAGCCCATGTTATTAATCCGAAATTCGTGATTTTGAAATTTGAAAATCGGAGCAGCCGCGTGAAACACATCCTCATCATCGGCATCGGTGCCGGCAATCCAGACTATCTGACCCTGCAGGCTATTGACGCGTTGCGACGCGCCGATGTGTTCTTCGTAATGGACAAGGGAGCGGTCAAAGAGAAGCTGATCGTCCTGCGGCGCAAGATCATCGAGCGTCACGCTGGCCAGCGGACCTGGCGCATTGTCGAGACGGCCAGCCCTAAGCGCGGCCCCGACGGAGAGAGCTACGTGGGCGCGGTCGAGCGGCTGAACTACGAAAAGCAGCAGGTGTTCGAGCGCCTGATCAGCGAGGAGCTACGCGACGGCGAATGCGGGGCCTTCCTGATATGGGGCGATCCAGCACTCTATGACAGCACCATGCGCATTGTCGCCTCGATCGATGCCGGCGGCCACTACGACTTCGAGTACGAGGTAATTCCCGGCATCAGCAGCGTGCAGGCGTTGGCCGCGCGGCATCGTATCGCACTCAACGAGATCGGTCGCGCGGTCGAGATCGTCAATGGCCGCGGGCTTGACGTGCACCTGCCCGAGGGGGTCGACAGCGTGGTGGTGATGCTCGATACGCACAATGCTTTTGAGCGCATCGAGGACGATGTCGACATTTACTGGGGCGCCTATATTGGTACAACCGAGGAGATCCTGGTGGCCGGGCGCCTCGCCGAGGTCAAGCGAGAGATTGCACGCGTGCGGGCCGAGGCGCGTGCCAGCCACGGCTGGATCATGGATACCTACCTGCTGAAAAAGCGCGAGCGGGCGCAGGGCTGAAGCAGGCCATATCTCCCGTATATCCAGCGCGGCACCCCGCGATCAGAAGCAATGGCAGTTTCCGGTGGCGACCAGAAACTGTGGCTGTGCCCGGCGTTGTTGCATAAATCGTCGTTATTGTATAAATCGAGCGTGAGGACGGCATGGCAGCGACAGGCATAATTTCAGGCGATACGAACGGATTGCGGACGAGCGAGGTCCGCCATGCGGTTGATGACGCCGACGCGCCCAGAGACAGTTTCCGGTGAGAGTCTTGAACCGATACATCGCATTCTCGGCAAGCGAGCGCCGGTGGTAGCCACTGTCTTGCTTCCATTCTCGACGACCGTCACGGGCAATTGCATCAACCTCGCCGTTATGCCGTGCCGCACCGGGCGTATCCGCTGGCCAATGAGCGGCACCCTCGCGTGGCGGAATCGAATGAACAGCACTGCGTGCAGCAATGCCCGCATAGCATAGCTTGGTGTCGTAGGCAGCGTCGTCGCCAATGACATTGATCTGTTCATCGCGCGGAATCTGGTGGAGCAACTTAGCCAGAGCGTCACCGTCAGCCACATTCTGATGCGTCATTATTGATCACCAATTTCGGATTAATAGCGCGGCATGCACTTGACCGGTATTCGCGTTGAGTGCGAGATGGACTTTACGCCACGTGCGCCGCTTCGAGTAGCCGTGCTGGCGGACCCCTTCCATTCACCTTCGCCGTAGACCTTCAAACCGGTGCTGTCGACCATCAAGTGGATCAGTTCGCTCTCGCGAAGAATCGGCAGTTCGACATCAAGCATTTTTACCCGGAGAAAGAGCGTGGTGTAATTTGGCAGCGGCAAGCTCGGGAAGGCCAGATCGCGTAGACTTTGGGTGAAACTTTGCAGGGCGCGAAACGTCAGTCGATAGACGGTCTTTACGGCAAGTAATGTCTGAATCAGCGTATCGCCGTATAGACACGGGCGACCACGTGTAGTATGGCGTAGGGTATTCTGGCAAGGCTGGCTTCATCTATCCATATCATCACGTTCCCCCGGTTGATCAGACCTTCATTATAGGCCGCCCAATTCCTGACACGGTAGCGTACCTTCGGCTCACCTGTCTTGTGTATGTCCTTGCGCATTTTCTTGGCAACAATTAGGCAGTTACTCTGGAATCTGACTTGATAGGGGGCTGGCCCCGCGAACGGTGCGCGTAAACGTCAACGGATCTCGCTCGATTTATGCAATAACGCCGCTTACAAATATCAAGCACGCCCGTGCTCGACAAGTTCGTATGCTAGGCAATCTCGTCGTAAGTCCAGCCCGGGCGTGCGTAGGTTGATCACCTGACGTCGCATGCTCTTCACATGTCTCACGAGGAAGTGATCTCATTTCTCGTTTTTCTATCTCCCTAACATTAGGGTCGATTTGCCAATTGCAAGATCACAAATTGCGGATCAATATTGCATAAATCGAGCGAGATCCGTTGACGTTTACGCGCACCGTTCGCGGGGCCAGCCCCCTATCAAGTCAGATTCCAGAGTAACTGCCTAATTGTTGCCAAGAAAATGCGCAAGGACATACACAAGACAGGTGAGCCGAAGGTACGCTACCGTGTCAGGAATTGGGCAGCCTATAATGCAGCCTTGAGCAACCGGGGGAACGTGACGAGACGATATGGATAGATGAAGCCGTCTTTGCCAGAATATCTGACGCCATACCTATGCGTGGGGTCGCCCACACCTGTACGGGGCGCTACGCTGATTCAGGCATGACTTGCCGTAAAAACCGTCTATCGACTGACGTTTCGCGCCCTGCAAAGTTTCACCCAAAGTCGCGATTTGACCTTCCCGAGCTTGCCGCTGCCAAATTACACCACGCTCTTTCTCCGGGTAAAAATGCTTGATGTCGAACTGCCGATTCTTCGCGAGAGCGAACTGATCCACTTGATGGTCGACAGCACCGGTTTGAAGGTCTACGGCGAAGGTGAATGGAAGGTGCGCCAGCACGGCTACTCGAAGCGGTGCACGTGGCGTAAAGTCCAGCCCGCACTCAACGCGAATACGGGTCAAGTGCATGCCGCGCTATTAATCCGAAATTGGTGATCAATAATGACGCATCAGCACGTGGCTGACGGTGACGCTCTGGCCAAGTTGCTCCACCAGATTCCGCGCGATGAACAGATCAATGTCATTGGCGACGACGCTGCCTACGACACCAAGCCATGCTATGCGGGCATTGCTGCACGCAGTGCTGTTCATTCGATTCCGCCACGCGAGGGTGCCGCTCATTGGCCAGCGGATACGCCCGGTTCGGTATGGCATAACGGCGAGGTTGATGCAATTGCCCGTGACGGTCGTCGAGAATGGAAGCAAGACAGTGGCTACCACCGGCGCTCGCTTGCCGAGAACGCGATGTATCAGTTCAAGACGCTCACCGTTCACTGTCTCTCGGCGCGTCAAATCGACTCGATGGCGACCGAGGAGGAGGTAGCTGTTCGCGTCAGCGTAATCAATCACATGGCGGACCTTGCTCGTCCGCAATCCGTTTGTATCGCCTGAAATTATGTCCGTCGATGCTATTGCGTCCTCACGCTCGCTTTATGCAACAACGCTACAGCGTCAGTCGCTAGACGGTTTTCACGCCAAGTAATCCATGAATCAGCGTATTGCTCCATACAGACGCGGGCGACCACGCGTGGGTATGGCGTCTGGCATTCTGGCAAAGACAGCTATCATCTATTTAGATAGTCATGTTCTCCCGGTTATTGATCCCAAATTCTAGATTTTAAAATTGGAAAATCGTCCCTCGTGTGATGGGCATGGAAAAACGAGACATGAGATCGCTTCTTGGTGAGGCATGTGAAGAGAGCGGCGTCGGCAGGTAATCAATCTGCACAGGCGAGGCTGGACCTACGACGAGATTGCCGAGCATCTGAACCTGTCGCGCACCGGCGTGTTTGATATTTGCAAACGCTTCGCCCGCGAAGGCGCGTCTGGATTGCGTGACAAGCCGAGCGGCGGAGCAGTGAGCCCATGCCGTGCTCTGAGTGAGCAGCAGGAGGTGGAAATTCGCGCGCTGTTGCGCAATCAGATGCCGGACCAGTTGAGGATGTCGTTTGCATTGTGGACGCGACATGCCGTGCGGGAGTTGATCCGGCAGCGATGCGGTTTGACACTGACGCTACAGGGTGTCGGCCTGTATCTGGCGCGCTGGGGTTTCACGCCGAAAAAGCCGATGAAACGTGCCTATGAACAGCGACCGGAAGCAGTGCAGGCATGGCTGAACGAGACGTACCCGGAGATTTCCCTCCGGGCTATAGCCGAAGGCGCGGAGATCCAGTGGGGCGATGAAACAGGGCATCGCTCGGACGATGTGCGAGGCCGCTCCTACCCACCCCATTGGCAAGACGCCCGAGCGACGCGCATGTCGAGTCGACACGAAGGCTTGTCGGTGATGTCGACAGTGAGACACCGTGGCTAGGTGCACTGGAAAGTCTCTGAGGGTGCGATAAACGCCGACATCCTACCCGATTTCTTGAAGCGGCTGATTAAAGATATACGCAGCAAGAAAGTGTTTCTGATTCTCGACAACCTGAAGGTTCATCACGCTAAGCCAGTCACGGCGTGGTTGGCTGAGCACGTTGACGGGATCGAAGTGTTCTACCTGCCGTCGTACAGCCTGGAACTGAATTTAGACGAGATCCTGAATGCTGACCTGAAGGTGAACGTGACGAAACAGGCTCCGGTAGGCGTTGTTGCATAAATCGAGCGAGATCCGTTGACGTTTACGCGCAATGGTCGCGGGGCCAGCCTCCTATCAAGTCAGATTCCAGAGTAACTGCCTAATTTTTGCCAAGAAAATGCGCAAGGACATACACAAGAAAGGTGAGCCGAAGGCACGCTACCGTGTCAGGAATTGGGCGGCCTATAATGAAGGCCTGATCAGCCGGGGGAACGTAACAATATGGATCGATGAAGCCGTCCTTGCCAGAATGCCCGATGCCATACCCACACGTGGTCGCCCGTGTGTATACGGCGATACGCTGATTCAGGCATTACTTGGCGTGAAGACCGTCTATCGACTGACCTTGCGCGCCCTGCAAGGTTTCACCCAAAGTCTGCGCGATTTGGCCTTCCCGAGCTTGCCGGTGCCGAATTACACCACGCTCTGTCGCCGGGCAAAAACGCTTGATGTCGAACTGCCGATCCTTCGTGACAATGAACCGATCCATCTGGTTGTCGACAGCACCGGTCTGAAGGTCTATGGAGAAGGTGAATGGAAGGTGCGCCAGCACGGCTACTCGAAGCGGCGCACGTGGCGTAAAGTCCATCTCGCGCTCAACGCGAATACAGGTCAAGTGCATGCCGCACTAATGACGAATCAGAATGTGGCTGACGGTGACGCTCTGGCCAAGTTGCTCGACCAGATTCCACGCGAAGAACAAATCGATGTCATCGGCGGTGACGGTGCCTACGACACCAAGCCATGCCATGCGGCCATTGCTGCACGCAGTGCTATTCCTTCGATTCCGCCACGCGAGGGTGCCGCTCATTGGCCAGCGGATATGCCCGGTGCGGCGTGGCGTAATGGCGCGGTTGATGCAATTGCCCGTGACGGTCGTCGAGAATGGAAGCAAGACAGTGGCTACCACCGGCGATCGCTTGCCGAGAATGCGATGTATCGCGGTTCAAGACCCTCACCGGCAACTATCTCTGGGCGCGTCACATCGACTCGCAGGCGACCGAGGTCTCCATTCGCGTCGGCGTCATCAACCGTATGACGGACCTCGCTCGTCCGCAATCCGCGCGTATCGCCTGAAATTATGCCCGTCGATGCTATTGCGTCCTCACACTCGATTTATGCAACAACGCCGCTCCGGTATACGGCCCAAGGGGCATCTCAAGAAAGCGGTTATCAGCCATCTACGTCGTCTCCAGAAATCACCACAACGTGTCGCGCACTATTTCATGCACAAACCAATTTGTTATGCATCTTTAATAAAGTTCACGTATTTCTGATAAATAATCAGGCCCGCATTATAGGTCGTCCAACTCCTGACACGGAAGCGTGCCTTCCGCTCATATGTATTGCGTATGTCTTGCATATTTTCTTTTAAGAATTAGGAAATTACACTGGCATCTGACTTGATATTATTGATACGCAATTCGTAATCTTGAAATTGTAAAAGCGTCCCTCATGTCTCGTTTTTTCCATGCCCATCACATGATGGGACGCTTTTACAATTTCAAGATTACGAATTGCGTATCAATAATGGGCTGGAGCTCGGTCAATGGAGTGAGTCAGGATTTGCAAAGGGGTGTGCTAGTTTAGTCCAGCGCGCGGTCGAGTATCGAGTCAGTCGGCAACTGCATCGAGGTCGTTGCGAGAAGAGATGGACGGATCCATGCCCTGGAGCACGTACTGGCGCAGAGCGCAGGCCGTTGGCGTTCTCACACGTGCCGTGCTGCCAAGGACTGTACGTATTACAGAAGTCAACGTGTACGTTGGTCGCAGCCGTCGGTTCGGCATGTTGCGCCATCTCGCGGCCTTAGTCGTAGATCAACGCTGGCGCAGTGGTTCGACGAGCGATTACAGTTTGTTCGTGCAGGCGGCCAGCGCCTACGTGGCGGTTCATATCCGGGGCATCTTTTGGACAGCAGCACGGCGCGGTCCATGCGCTCAACGAGGACGGGACCATGGACGACTTGTTACCGGCGCCCTTGATGAAGTTGCACCTTCCCAGTGACCAGCGGTATGAGGCGGTCAGTCGTTGACCTCGGGCGACCTCGCGTGGATTCTGACCATGTCGGCAATGAGCCCACGCACAGATCAGTGCCGCGTGAACGGGCGTTGTTGCATAAATCGAGCGAGATCCGTTGACGTTTACGCGCAACGGTCGCGGGGCCAGCCCCCTATCAAGTCAAATTCCAGAGTAACTGCCTAATTTTTTCCAAGAAAATGCGCAAGGACGTACACAAGACAGGTAAGCCGAAGGCACACTACCGTGCCAGGAATTGGGCGGCCTATAATGCAGGCCTGATCAACCTGGGGAACGTGACGATATGGATAGATGAAGCCGTCCTTGCCAGAATACCCGACGCCATACCCACGCGTGGTCGCCCGCGTCTATACCGCGATACGCTGATTCAGCTATTACTTGGTGTGAAGGGTGTGAAGGGTGTGAAGATCGTCTATCGACTGACGTTGCGTGCCCTGCAAGGTTTCACCAAAAGTCTGCGCGATCTGGCCTTCCCGAGCTTGCCGGTGCCGAATTACACCACGCTCTGTCGCCGGGCAAAAACGCTCGATGTCAAACTAGCAATGCTTCGCGACAACGCACCGATCCATCTGGTGGTCGATAGCACCGATCTGAAGGTCTATGGCGAAGGTGAATGGCAGGTGCGCCAGCACGGCTACTCGAAGCGGCGCACGTGGCGTAAAGGCCATCTCGCGCTCAACGCGAATACGGGTCAAGTGCATGCCGCGCTCATGACACATCAGAATGTGGATGATGGTGACGCTCTGGCCAAGTTGCTTGACCAGATCCCACGCGACAAACAAATCAATGTCATCGGCGGCGACGGTGCCTACGATACCAAGCCATGCCATGCGGCCATTGCTGCACACAGTGCTGTTCCTTCGATTCCGCCACGCGAGGGTGCCGCTCATTGGCCAGCGGATACGCCCGGTCCGGCGTGGCGTAACGGCGCGGTTGATGCAATTGCCCGTGACGGTCGTCGAGAATGCAAGAAAGACAGTGGCTACCACCGGCGATCGCTTGCCGAGAATGCGATGTATCGGTTCAACGCGCTCACTGGACACTGTCTCTGGGCGCGTCACATCGACTCGCAGGCGACTGAGGTTGCCATTCGCGTCGGCGTAATCAACCGTATGGCGGACCTCGCTCGTCCGCAATCCGTTCGTATCGCCTGAAATTATGCCCGTCAATGTTATTGCGTCCCCTCGCTCGATTTATGCAACAACGCCGCGTGAAGGTGGCAGACGCTTGTTTCGATGGTGGCGCAAGCGAACAAAATAGCCCGGACTATCATATCTGGATGGTCTTGTCGAATGGCAGGGCGTATGACAGGGATTGCGTGAGCATCAAGTCGGTCTGACCGGTGAGCGTCACGTAGTAGCAGATGGATCAATTTTTACAGGATGACACGTCGAAAGGTTGCGCTGGCAATCGTATGTAATGAGAAAACAGGTGGGACCGAGACTCGCTAAACCTGAATCGTCTTTCGAGCTTCGAGCTCGTCGGAGAAACGAGGCATAAGTCAGCGGATTTTATGGTGGGCAGCAGCGCGTTAGGCTGCAACCAGCCCGGATATAAAGTTGCAACCCATCCTGTCCAATCAGAACACACGAAAAACCTTCGCAGACGGGAGGCGTTCATATAAACATAACGATGAAGATTGCTCAGATCGCGCCTCTGACGGAATCGGTGCCACCGAAGCTCTATGGCGGCACGGAGCGTGTCGTGTCCTACATCACCGAGGCGCTAGTCGACCTGGGGCACGATGTGACGCTGTTCGCGAGCGGGGACTCGCACACCAAAGCTAAGCTCGACGCGGTATGGCCGCGCGCGATGCGCCTAGACGTGTCAATTCGCGACCGCGTGGCGCCACACATCCTGCTGATGGAGCGCGTGGCGCGGCGTGCCGCCGAGTTCGACGTGCTGCATTTCCACATGGACTACTACTCGTTCTCGGTGTTTCAACGCCAGCCCACGCCGTTCCTCACCACGGTGCACGGGCGGCTCGACCTGCTCGAACAGCAGCCGATGTTCGAGCTGTTCAACACCGCGCCAGTGGTCTCGATCTCGAATTCGCAGCGCCAGCCGCTGCCGCGCGCCAACTGGTTGACCACGGTGCTGCACGGCCTGCCCGACACGCTCTATACACCGCAGCCGGTGGAACAGCGCTATCTCGCCTTCCTGGGCCGGATTTCGCCAGAAAAGCGCGTCGATCGCGCGATCCGGATCGCCGAGCGCTGCGGCTTGCCGATCCGCATCGCCGCCAAAATCGACACGGCCGACGAGGAATATTTCGAGCGCCGTATCAAGCCGCTGTTCGCGCTGCGGCATGTCGAGTTCATCGGCGAGATCGCTGATGAACAGAAAGCTAAGTTCCTGTCCGGCGCGCATGCCTTGCTGTTCCCGATCGACTGGCCCGAGCCTTTCGGCCTGGTGATGATCGAGGCGATGGCCTGCGGTACGCCGGTAATCGCCTTCAATCGTGGCGCAGTGCCCGAGGTGATCGAGGAAGGGATGACAGGCTTCATCGTGGAAGATGAGATCGGCGCAGTGGCAGCTGTGAACCGCCTTTCGACGCTTTCGCGCACGCGCGTGCGGCAGCGTTTCGAGGAGCGTTTCACCTCACGGCGCATGGCCCAGCAGTATGTAGATGTCTACCAGGCACTGATCCGCACGCCGAAGCGCGCTCACGCTTCAAGGTGATCGATACGCAGCCACCTAAAGGCTTTCGATCCAGCCGCTGCCCCGCAAAAAAGAAGGGGGCCCTCAAATCTTGAAGGGGATTGTTGCATAAATCTCGCATAAGGTCGCAATGGCATCGACGGACATAATCTCAGACGATACGAACGGATTGCGGACGAGCGAGGTTCGCCATGCAGTTGATTACGACGCCGACGCGAACGGCGACCTCGGTCGCCTGAGAGTCGATGTGACGCGCTCAGAGACAGTTGCCGGTAAGCGTCTTGAACCGATACATTGCATTCTCGGCAAGCGATTACCTGTGGTAGCCACTGTCTTTCTTCCATTCTCGAGGCCCGTCCCGGGCAATTGCATATCAACCGCGCCATTACACCCCACGACGCCCCGGGGGGCGTATCCGCTGGCCAATGAGCGGCACCCTCGCGTGGCGGAATCGAAGGAACAGCACTGCGTGCAGCAATGGTCGCATGGCATAGCTTGGTGTCACAGGCACCGTCGCCGCTGATGACATCGATCTGTTCGTTGCGTAGAATCTGGTCGAGCCACTTGGCTAGAGCGTCACCGTCAGCCACATTCTGATTCGTCATTAGCGCGGCATGCACTTGACCCGTATTTGCGTTGAGCGCGAGATGGACTTTACGCCAGGTGCGCCGCTTCGAGTAGACGTTCTGGCGGGCAACTCCTTTCATCCACCTGCGCCATAGACCTTCAGACCGGTGCTGTCGTCGACCAGGTGGACCGGTTCGCTGTCGCGCAGGATCGGCAGTTCGACATCAAGCGTTTTATCCCGGCGACAGAGTGTGGTGTAATTCGGCACCGCTCAAGCTCGGGAAGGCCAGAGCGCGCATGAAACCTTGCAAGGTGCGCAACGTCAGTCGATAGACGGTCTTCACGCCCAGTAACCCCTGAATCAGGCGTATCGCCGTACAGACGCGGGCAACCACGCGCGGGTATGGCGTCGGGTATTCTGTCAAGGACGGCTTCATCTATTGATACGCAATTCGTGATCTTGAGGCTCGATTTATGCAACAACGCCGAGCAACTTGGCCAGATCGTCACCGTGAACCACCCACATCCCGATACATCACCAGCGCGGCGCGCCTTTTACCCATATCTATATTGGGCGCGAGACAGACTTTATGCCATGTCGCACTAACCCTCGCCCCTTGGGGCGAGGGTTCAAACTCTGAAAGTCAAGTACAAAAGTGAGCAGTCCAAGGGACGGAAAATCCACCCGAAGAGATTGATGGTCTCCAGAAAAAAACGCCCTACAGCGCAACCACCCATACAGGGTGGGTGGCGTTGTTGCATAAATCGAGCGTGAGGACGATGGTATCGACGGGCATAATTTCAGGCGATACGAACGGATTTCGGACGAGCGAGGTCCGCCATGCGGTTGATGACGCCGACGCGCCCAGAGACAGTTGCCGGTGAGGGTCTTGAACCGATACATCGCATTCTCGGCAAGCGATCGCCGGTGGTAGCCACTGTCTTGCTTCCATTCTCGACGACCGGCACGGGCAATTGCATCAACCGCGCCATTACGCCACGCCGCACCGGGCATATCCCGCACCGGGCATATCCGCTGGCCAATGAGCGGCACCTTCGCGTGGCGGAATCGAAGGAATAGCACTGCGTGCAGCAATGGCCGCATGGCATGGCTTGATGTCGTAGGCACCACCGTCACCGCCGATGACATCGATTTGTTCTTCGCGTGGAATCTGGTCGAGCAACTTGGCCAGAGCGTCACCGTCAGCCACATTCTGATGCGTCATTAGCGCGGCATGCACTTGACCTATATTCGCGTTGAGCGCGAGATGGACTTTACTCCACGTGCGCCGCTTCGAGTAGCCGTGCTGGCGCACCTTCCATGCACCTTCTCCATAGACCTTCAGACCGGTGCTGTCGACATCCAGATGGATCGGTTCATTGTCACGAAGGATCGGCAGTTCGACATCAAGCGTTTTTGCCCGGCGACAGAGCGTGGTGTAATTCGGCACCGGCAAGCTCGGAAAGGCCAGATCGCGCAGACTTTGGGTAAAACCTTGCAGGGCGCGCAATGTCAGTCGATAGACGGTCTTCACGCCAAGTAATGTTTGAATCAGCGTATCGCCGTACAGACACGGGCGACCACGTGTGGGTATGGCATCGGGTATTCTGGCAAGGACGGCTTCATCTATCCATATTGTTACGCCCCCCCGGTTGATCAGGCCTTCTCATTATAGGCCGCCCAATTCCTGACACGGTAGCGAGCCTTCGGCTCACCTTTCTTGTGTATGTCTTTGCGCATTTTCTTGGCAAAAATTAGGCAGTTGCTCTGGAATCTGACTTGATAAGAGGCTGGCCCCCGCGACCGTTGCGCGTAAACGTCAACGGATCTCGCTCGATTTATGCAACAACGCCGGGTGGAGTGACCATCTCATTAACCCGGCCTAGCCAAAGTTGTTTCATCTGCCATCAGGGACAGCCGAACACAACGGTCAGACCTTGGCAGCCGCTTCGGCCAGCGCCAGCGCCTTGTCGGTCGCTTCCCAGGTGAATTCCGGCTCGGCACGACCGAAGTGGCCGTAGGCGGCGGTCTTCTCGTAGATCGGGCGCAGCAGGTCTAGCATCTGCACGATGCCCTTCGGACGCAGATCGAAGTGCTCGCGGACTAGCTTGGTGATCGTGTCGTCCAATACCTTTCCGGTGCCGAAGGTGTTGACCATTACCGAGGTTGGCTCTGCCACGCCAATTGCGTAGGATATCTGGATAAGCACGCGCGAAGCTAGGCCCGCCGCGACGATATTTTTAGCCACGTAACGCCCCGCGTAGGCGGCCGAACGGTCAACCTTGGACGGATCTTTGCCCGAAAACGCACCGCCGCCGTGCGGTGCGGCACCGCCATAGGTATCGACGATGATTTTGCGACCAGTCAGGCCGCAATCTCCCTGCGGACCACCGATCACGAAACGACCGGTCGGATTGACCAGAAACTTGATGTTGCCCTTGATCAGCTCGACTGGCAGTATCGGCTTGACAATCTCTTCGATCACGGCTTCGCGCAGTTGCGGCAGGTCGATGTCCGGCGCGTGCTGCGTTGAGAGCACCACGGTGTCGATCGCGTACGGCTTGCTATCGACATAGCGGACCGTGACCTGCGACTTCGCATCCGGACGCAGCCAGGGCAGGCGACCGTCGCGACGCAGGTTGGCCTGGCGCTCGACTAGGCGGTGCGACAAGTAGATCGGCAACGGCATCAGTTCCAAGGTTTCATCGCACGCGTAACCAAACATCAGGCCCTGGTCGCCAGCCCCTTGGTCGAGGTTGTCGTCGTGCGCGCGGTCCACGCCCTGCGCGATATCCGGCGATTGCTTGTCGTAGGCAACCAGCACCGCGCAGCCCTTATAGTCAATGCCGAAGTCTGTATTATCGTAACCAATGCGGCGGATCGTATCGCGCGCGATCTGGATGTAGTCGATGTTCGTGGTGGTGGTGATCTCGCCAGCGAGCACGACCAGACCCGTGTTACACAGTGTTTCGGCGGCGACGCGGGAGTATTTGTCTTGTGCGAGGATCGCGTCGAGGATCGCATCGGAGATCTGGTCAGCAACTTTGTCCGGGTGGCCTTCGGAAACGGATTCGGACGTGAAGAAGAAGTCGTTTGCCACTTTGTTCAAGCTCCTTGGTGGTTACGGTTGCATCCACGTAGCCAGCTTCGGTTGCTTGGAAGTGGCGACGCTTTAGCGGATTTTTAGTCCGGGCAAGTTTGGTAGGCTCATCCGGCTTCGCCCCGCAAGTTGTCAGTTAACTCGGCGAAAGCCGTGTTATATCGGCTTTGGCGGCTACCCTGTTTTTTCTAGACATGGATTTTGGGTAACACGTATCATCCAAGCAAAGTCTGAGATGCTGCAGAAGATGGACCTGCAGGAAGTTCCGCTGGCGGCGTCGAATGCAAACAGTGGTCAGTCTTCGGGCGCAAGCGTGCTGTCATCCCGCGCCTGCTGTGCGGTAAATCCGCTGATGTCGTTTCTCGCGAAGTCGTCGCCACGCTGGCCGAGCTCAAGCCATGGCGTGAACTCACCTTGGCAAGCATCGCAGCCAGCCTACAGCCGAGCCAGGACGATTGATTGGAGGTCATTAAGCGCCAGGTAGCCGTGCACCGCGTCTGCGAACGGAATGTGGAGATTGAGATTCTATGCATGGAGCGCGAGCGGTAGGCACGCTGCCCCTGGATCTTCCAGAAGTCGTCGACATGAGCCACACGATCTCCATGGTAGGCAAACCCCTTGGATTGAAACGGATATACCAAGGCGCTCGACTTCCCAGGCTCGGCAATGTCACCCCACTTTCCCCGGTCCGGGGGAGTCCCAAGCTCAATAGTTTGATCGAAGCCGACCCCAACCGCGGACTGTCGATGTGAATGGATTATGGCTCGCACCACACGTCGGACGACTTCCGCAACCAGATCAAATGCTGGGGCGTGACGCAAAGGTACGCCCTGGCCGCCGAACCATAGATCAACGGCGCCACCGAGCGTTTCAACCGAATTTTGAAAGAATACGCTATCCATAGGCATCTGTTTAAAAACGTTGAAGAGGTTCGTGCTTCTGTCGTCACATGCCAGAATCGATACAATCGCGAATAATGTCTCGAAAAACTCGGCTGCAAATCATCCCTCAAAGCGCGTTAGGCCAGCCTCTTGACGTTCGCGGCCTGATCGCAAAAAAGTGTTGAATAACCAGATTCTCTTCGATTATATCGGCTTTCTCCCTTTATCACATAAGAGCACCGTGGTGTTTACACCGATCTGCATGCTGAATTCATTGCTTTATGTGCCGGCCCTTCTCGCCATAGCAGCGCAAGACCGCGCATGTTAGCATGGCTAGGTATACAATTTGCGTTGCTGTTGCTCAAACTGTTTGCGCTCCTTCCTTATGGCGTGACGGCCCGCTTCGGCGACGGGCTTGGCTGGCTGCTCTATCGCATCCCGAACCGAAGAAAGCACATCGTACATACAAATTTGAAACTCTGCTTTCCCGAGTGGAGCGATGCGCGGCGCGAGGCAATCGCCGGCCAGCACTTTCGTCATGCGATTCGCAGCTACGTCGAGCGCAGCGTGCAATGGTTCGGCTCGGAAAAGAAGCTCAACAGGTTGATTGAAGTGGACAGTGCGATCGATCTTACCGATCCGGCCCTGCCGCCAACGCTGTTCCTGGGCCTACATTTCGTCGGCATCGAAGCCGGCTCGATCTGGCTAAACCGCTCGCTGCAACGCACCTGCGGTTCGTTGTATCAACCATTCTCGAATCCGCTGCTGGAAGCCGAAGCCAAGAGCGCGCGCGGTCGCTTTGACGCAGAGATGGCGAGCCGCTCTGACAGCGCGCGCATCGTACTACGCTGGCTTCGCGACCGCAAGCCAGTAATGCTCGGTGCCGACATGGACTACGGCGTGCGCAATTCTACCTTCGTGCCTTTCTTCGGGATTTCTACCTGCACGCTGACAGCCTTGAGCCGACTGGCCAAGACCGGGCGCGCGCAGGTGGTGCCGTTCATCGGCAAGGTGTTGCCGAACTATAAGGGTTATCGCTTGTGCGTGTTCAAGCCTTGGGACCACTATCCAACCGGCGACGATGCTCTCGATGCCCGCCGAATAAACGCCTTCCTGGAGGAGCAGATCCCGTTGCTTCCGGAGCAGTATTACTGGGTGCACAAGCGCTTCAAGACGCGACCGCCGGGCGAGCCCGGATTCTATTGATCCTCAATTCGTGCTCAATATTGAGCGCGGCGCACGGAGAGACACCACCCCGCACTGGTCTGACGACTCAGTTGCAACAACGCAGATCAATATGCAACAACGCCTCTTACAACGTCAGCTTCAAACCACATTGCTGCCGGATCCACTCCCGCACGGCATGTCGCGTCCACAACGCGAACGATATCTTCCACTGGTCCGGCGGCGTTGTTGCATAAATCGAGCGAGATCCGTTGACGTTTACGCGCAACGGTCGCGGGGCCAGCCTCCTATCAAGTCAGATTCCAGAGTAATTGCCTAATTTTTGCCAAGAAAATGCGCAAGGACATACACAAGAAAGGTGAGCCGAAGGCACGCTACCGTGTCAGGAATTGGGCGGCCTATAATGAAGGCCTGATCAACCGGGGGAACGTAACAATATGGATAGATGAAGCCGTCCTTGCCAGAATACCCGATGCCATACCCACACGTGGTCGCCCGTGTCTATACGGCGATACGCTGATTCAGGCATTACTTGGCGTGAAGACCGTCTATCGACTGACCTTGCGCGCCCTGCAAGGTTTCACCCAAAGTCTGCGCGATTTGGCCTTCCCGAGCTTGCCGGTGCCGAATTACACCACGCTCTGTCGCCGGGCAAAAACGCTTGATGTCGAACTGCCGATCCTTCGTGACAATGAACCGATCCATCTGGTTGTCGACAGCACCGGTCTGAAGGTCTATGGAGAAGGTGAATGGAAGGTGCGCCAGCACGGCTACTCGAAGCGGCGCACGTGGCGTAAAGTCCATCTCGCGCTCAACGCGAATACAGGTCAAGTGCATGCCGCGCTAATGACAAATCAGAATGTGGCTGACGGTGACGCTCTGGCCAAGTTGCTCGACCAGATTCCACGCGCAGAACAAATCGATGTCATCGGTGGTGACGGTGCCTACGACACCAAGCCATGCCATGCGGCCATTGCTGCACGCAGTGCTATTCCTTCGATTCCGCCACGCGAGGGTGCCGCTCATTGGCCAGCGGATATGCCCGGTGCGGCGTGGCGTAATGGCGCGGTTGATGCAATTGCCCGTGACGGTCGTCGAGAATGGAAGCAACACAGTGGCTACCACCGGCGATCGCTTGCCGAGAATGCGATGTATCGGTTCAAGACCCTCACCGGCCACTGTCTCTGGGCGCGTCGGCGTCATCAACCGCATGGCGGACCTCGCTCGTCCGCAATCCGTTCGTATCGCCTGAATTATGCCCGTCCGATGCCATGGCGTCCTCACGTTCGATTTATGCAACAACGCCTCTTCGCGTGGAATCTGGTCGAGCAACTTGGCCAGAGCGTCACCGTCAGCCACATTCTGATTCGTCATTAGCGCGGCATGCACTTGACCTGTATTCGCGTTGAGCGCGAGATGGACTTTACGCCACGTGCGCCGCTTCGAGTAGCCGTGCTGGCGCACCTTCTATTCACCTTCTCCATAGACCTTCAGACCGGTGCTGTCGACAACCAGATGGATCGGTTCATTGTCACGAAGGATCGGCAGTTCGACATCAAGCGTTTTTGCCCGGCGACAGAGCGTGGTGTAATTCGGCACCGGCAAGCTCGGGAAGGCCAAATCGCGCAGACTTTGGGTGAAACCTTGCAGGGCGCGCAAGGTCAGTCGACAGGCGGTCTTCACGCCAAGTAATGCCTGAATCAGCGTCTCGCCGTATACACACGGGCGACCACGTGTGGGTATGGCATCGGGCATTCTGGCAAGGACGGCTTCATCTATCCATATTGTTACGTTCCCCCGGCTGATCAGGCCTTCATTATAGGCCGCCCAATTCCTGACACGGTAGCGTGCCTTCGGCTCACCTTTCTTGTGTATGTCCTTGCGCATTTTCTTGGCAAAAATTAGGCAGTTACTCTGGCATCTGACTTGATAGGAGGCTGGCCCCGCGACCGTTGCGAGTAAACGTCAACGGATCTCGCTCGATTTATGCAACAACGCCTAAATTTTGCGAGAGCCCAGTGACGTTTACTCGCAACAGGCGTGGCCATCCGCCCTGTTATCAAGGCGGATTCCAGCGTAACTTCCTATTTTTTAAAAATGCGAAGGACATACGCAACACATATGAGCCGAAGGCACGCTTCCATGTCAGGAACTAGGCGGCCTATCATGTGGGCCAGATCAACCTGGGGAGCGTGACGATATGGATAGATGAAGCCGTCCTTGCCAGAATGCCCGACGCCGCCCCATATTACCCACACGTGGTCGCCCGCGTGTGTACGGGGGCGATACGCTGATTCAGGCATTACTTGGCGTGAAGACCATCTATCGACTGACGTTGCTCCGCCCTGCAAGGTTTCACCCAAAGTCTGCGCGATCTGGCCTTCCCGAGCTTGCCGGTGCCGAATTACACCACGCTCTGTTGCCGGGCAAAACGCTTGATATCGAACTGCCGATCCTGCGCAACAACGAACCGATCCATCTGGTAGTTGACAGCACCGGTCTGAAGGTCTATGTCGAAGGTGAATGGAAGGTACTCCAGCACGGCTACTCGAAGCGGCGCACGTGGCGTAAAGTCCATCTCGCGCTCAGCGCGAATACGGGTCAAGTGTATGCCGCGCTAATGACGCATCAGAATGTGGCTGACGGTGACGCTCTGGCCAAGTTGCTCGACCAGATTCCACGCGACAAACAAATCGATGTCATCGGCGGCGACGGTGCCTACGACACCAAGCCATGCCATGCGGCCATTGCTGCACGCAGTGCTGTTCCTTCGATTCCGCCACGCGAGGGTACCACTCATTGGCCAGCGGATACGCCCGGTGCGGCGTGGCGTAACGGCGCGGTTGATGCAATTGCCCGTGACGGTCGTCGAGAATGGAAGAAAGACAGTGGCTACCACCGGCGATCGCTTGCCGAGAATGCGATGTATCGCGTCCAAGACACTCACCGGCAACTGTCTCTGGGCGCGTCACATCGACTCGCAGGCGACCGAGGTCGCCGTTCGCGTCGGCATAATCAACCGCATAGCGGACCTCGCTTGTCCGCAATTCGTTCGTATCGCTTGAAATGATGCCCGTCGATGCTATGGCGTCTTCGTGCTCGATTTATGCAACAACGCCATTTACAGATAAATTTCAACTTTACAGTTAGCCTGCAACCGCGGCTTTCACCTGCTTGACGATCGTGGCAAAAGACGCCTTGTCGAACACCGCCATATCGGCCAGCACCTTACGGTCGAGTTCGATCGAAGCCTTCTTCAGGCCGTTGATGAACATGCTGTAGGTCATGTCGTGGTGACGGACTGCCGCATTAATACGCGTGATCCATATTGCGCGGAACACACGCTTTTTATTACGACGGTCGCGATAAGCGTACTGACCTGCACGCATCACCGCCTGCTTGGCGATGCGGTAGACGTTATTGCGGCGACCGCGATAACCCTTGGCTAGGTTGATGATCTTCCTGTGACGGGCCCGCGCGGTTACCCCACGTTTGACTCGAGGCATGTTTCTCTCCTTGAGAGTATTAGTTAGGGGTTACGCGAACGGGAGCATCATGCGGACGGAGTGCAGATCGGAATCATGAACTGCCGTGGTGCCGCGCAGGTAACGCTTGTTCTTGGTGGTTTTTTTGGTCAGGATGTGACGCTTGAAGGCTTGACCGCGCTTGATGGTGCCGCCCGGACGCACCACGAAGCGCTTTGCAGCGCTCTTCTTGGTCTTCATTTTAGGCATAACAACTCCAGTTTATTGGCTTTTTTGAAATTTTAGTGGTTGAAAGGGCCGTTTAGTAGGTGAAAGGGGTGTCGTTGCATAAATCGAGCGAGAGGACGAAATGAAACGGATTGCAGACCTCGCTCGTCCGCAATCCGTTCGTATCGCCTGAAATTATGCCCATCGATGCCATTGCGTCCTCTCGCTCGATTTATGCAACAATTGCCATTCAGCACCAGCAAGCTCGGAAAGACCAAATCGCATAGACTTTGATGAAACCTTGCAGGGCGCGCAGCGTCATCCGATAGATGGTCTCACGCCAAGTAATGCCTGAATGAGCGTATCGCCGCAGAGATGCGACCGACCACGTGTAGGTATAGCCGTCGGTCATTCTGGCAATGACGGCTTCATCTATCTATATTGTCACGTTTCCCGGTTGAGTTTCCAGGTTGATCCGGCCCGGATTATAGGGAGCCCAGTTCCTGACACGGTAGCGTGTCTTCGGCTCATATGCCTTGAGTATGCCTTTGCGTATTTTCTTTGAACTTAGGAAAGTTACGCTGGAATCTGACCTGATAACAGGGGGGCTGGCCCCCCGATCGTTGGCGTAAATTTCACCGGCTCTCGCTAGATTTATGCAACGACGCCCCTTTGAAATCTCGTCCACTTGGTGGACAGACGCGCACACTACCCGCGCGCCACTCTGCCGGGTCACCCCCCCGAACTTTTTCTGCTGGCTGCCATGCCAGGCATGGCAGCTTCGCCATCACTTTTTCTTCGGAACGAGCACCATGACCATCTGGCGCCCATCCATCTTCGGCATCTGCTCGACCTGGCCAAACTCGTCGAGATCGGTGCGCAAACGGTCCAGCATGCGCACACCGATCTCCTGGTGTGCCATTTCACGACCGCGAAAACGCAACGTGACTTTTGTCTTGTCGCCTTCCTCGAGGAAGCGCGCCAGGTTCCGAAGCTTGACGTTGTAGTCACCGTCATCGGTACCCGGGCGGAACTTGACTTCCTTAACCTGGATGACTTTCTGTTTCAACTTCGCCTCGTGCTGCTTCTTCGATTCCTGGTACTTGAATTTGCCATAATTCATCAGACGGCAAACAGGGGGAAGGGCCTGCGACGCGATCTCCACCAGATCAACATCTAGCTCTTCCGACCTGCGGACGGCATCGGCGAGTTTCACGATGCCGATGGGCTCCCCATCGAGCCCAACCAGACGCACTTCCGGCACATTGATTTCACCGTTGATGCGATGCGACGACTTATCAGTAGCGATGTTACGTTCCCTCTAAAAGATAAAATTCTTCCCCCCAAAGGGGGGGGATCGAACCCCGAAAGTCAAATGCAACAGTGAGCGTCCTAAAGGACGGAAAATCCACTCGAAGATGATTTTAAAAACCAGCCGCGCTGCCAGCGCAGTTACTTGAACGCCTGCAAATCCTGCTGCAGACGCTCAACAAAGGCTTTGAGCGGCATTACGCCAAGATCGACGCCGCCACGGGCACGCACGGCTACCGTTTGTGCTACACGCTCCTTGTCACCTGCCACCAGCAGGTACGGTACTTTTTCGAGAGCATGTTTGCGTATTTTATAACTAATCTTCTCGCTGCGCAAATCAGCCTCAACCCTAACCCCTTGTTTTTGCAACGCTTGGCTTAGCGTGCGTACATATTCGGCCTGATTTTCAGCAATATTCATCACTACGACCTGCACCGGAGCCAGCCAGGATGGCATCGCACCGGCATGATGCTCGATCAGGATCCCGAGGAAACGCTCCATCGAACCGACGATCGCCCGGTGCACCATGACCGGTCGGCGGCGGCTGTTGTCCTCGGCCACATACTCGGCGCCGAGCCGCTCCGGCAAGACCATATCCAGCTGCAGCGTGCCACATTGCCAGTAGCGACCGAGCGCGTCTTTGAGGTGGTACTCGATTTTCGGACCGTAGAAGACACCCTCGCCCGACAGCTCTTCCCACTCCTGACCGCAAGCAGTTAGCGCGTCGCGCAGGCCCTGTTCGGCGCGATCCCAAGTTTCGTCCGTTCCGGCGCGCTGGTCCGGGCGCAGCGACAGCTTGATCGAAATCTGATCAAACCCGAAATCCTTGTAGACGCTCATCGCGAGTTCATTGAAGGCGATCGACTCGGCGATGAACTGGTCTTCGGTACAGAAGATGTGCGCGTCATCCTGCACAAAGCCGCGCACGCGCATCAGGCCGTGCAGCGCGCCCGATGCTTCATTGCGGTGGCAGGAGCCGAACTCGGCGTAGCGTAGCGGCAGGTCGCGGTACGAGCGCAGGCCGTGGTTGAACACCTGGACGTGGCCCGGGCAGTTCATCGGCTTGAGCGCGTAGTCGCGCTTCTCCGACTCGGTCGTGAACATGTGCTCGCGATAGTTCTGCCAGTGGCCCGAGGCCTCCCACAGCGAGCGGTCCATAATCATCGGCGTCTTTATCTCGAAATAACCGGCTTCATTCACGCGACGGCGCATGTACTGCTCAACCTGCTGCCAGAGCGTCCAGCCCTTCGGATGCCAAAACACCATGCCCGGTGACTCGTCTTGCATGTGGAACAGGTCAAGCTGCTTAACCAGCTTGCGATGGTCGCGCTTTTCCGCTTCTTCGAGCATGTGCAGGTAGGCTTCCTGATCTTCTTTCTTTGCCCAGGCTGTGCCGTAGATGCGCTGCAACTGCTCGTTCTTCGAGTCACCACGCCAGTAGGCACCCGCCACCTTCATCAGCTTGAACACCTTGAGCTTGTTGGTGGACGGCACATGCGGACCGCGGCAGAGGTCGGTGAAACCGCCGTGCGAATAAAGCTTGATCTCGGTGCTCGACGGGATCGATTCGATGATCTCGGCCTTGTACTTCTCGCCGATGTCACGAAAATACCCGACAGCCTCCTCCCGCGACACCACGCGGCGCGACACTGCCTCGTCTTTTTTGGCAAGTTCCTCCATACGCTTCTCGATCTTCTTGAGATCCTCGAGCGTAAACGGTCGGCTGTAGGAGAAGTCGTAGTAGAAGCCGTTGTCGATTACCGGGCCGATCGTGACCTGCGCCTTCGGGAACAGTTCCTTGACGGCATAGGCCATGAGGTGGGCGGTCGAGTGGCGGATGATCTCTAGGCCCTCGGCATCCTCGTCAGTCACGATCGCCAGCGACGCGTCGCGATCGATCAGCGTCGAGGTATCGACCAGCTCGCCGTCGAGCTTACCGCCAAGCGTGGCCTTCGCGAGGCCTGGGTCGATCGAGGTGGCTACTTCGGCGACTGTCACCGCATGCTCGTATTCTCGAACTGAGCCGTCGGGCAGGCATATCGAAACCATGGCTATCTCCGTGTGATGCCAGTAGAGTGCGGTAACAATGAGTTAAAAGTGACCAAAAAAATGCGGCCCCGCTTTTGAGGGGCCGCATTCCGATGCCTCCAAACTACAAGTGAAAACGTTCCTCGACTAGCGCCGCATCCGAAATGCCTTCGGTCAACGTTCGCGGTGTCATAGCTACCGTATGCGCTTCATGCATATGCACATAGAGTAGTTTCTACTGCCAACCCAGCGCATGAAACCTGCCGAGGCTGATTGTCGTTGGTAGGCTCGATTGCATTTGAACTCATGACTTTCACTATACCAAGTCGGTACTCTAATTAATTTAGCTACGATTTTAAAGAAAAAATTTTATGGACTTTTTTAGAAAAGCAAGCTCTCTGTTCGAGGTGGCGTTGTTGAGCATTGTTGCATAAATCGAGCGAGAGCCGTTGACATTTACGCGCAACGGTCGGGTCCAGCTCCCTGTTATCAAATCAGATTCCAGCGTAACTTCATAAAGTTTAATAAAAAATGCGTAAGGACATACACAAGACATGTGGGTCGAAGGCACGCTACCGTGTCAGGAACTGGGCGGCCTATAATGCAGGCCTGATCAACCGGAGGAACGTAACGATATGGATAGATGAAGCCGTCCTTGCCAGAAGGCCCGGCGCCATACCCACACGCGGTCGCCCGTGTCTATACGGCGATACGCCTGATTCAGGCATTACTTGGCGGCGTGAAGACCGTCTATCGACGGACCTTGCGCGCCCTGCAAGGTTTCACCCAAAGTCTGCGCGATCTGGCCTTCCAGAGCTTGCCAGTGCCAATTACACCACGCTCTGTCGCCGGGCAAAAAGGCTTGATGTCGAACTGCCGATCCTTCTCGACATCGAACCGATCCATCTGGATGTCGACAGACGCCGGTCTGAAGGTCTATGGCGAAGGTGAATGGGAGGTGCGCCAGCGCGGCTACGCGAAGCGGCGCACGTGGCGTAAAGTCCATCTCGCGCTCAACGCGAATACGGGCCAAGTGCAGGCCGCGCTAACGACGAATCAGAATGTGGCTGACGGTGACACTCTAGCCAAGTTGCTCGACCAGATCCCGCGCGCGACGAACAGATCGATGTCATCGGTGGCGACGGTGCCTACGACTCCCAAGCCATGCCAAGGAGCCATTGCAGCACGCAGTGCTGTTCCTTCGATTCCGCCACGCACGAGGGTGGCCGCCCACTCATTGGCCAGCGGATACGCCCGGTGCGGCGTGGCGTAACAGCGCAGTTGATGCAATTGCCCGTGACAGTCGTCGAGAATAGAAGAAAGACAGTGGCTACCACCGGTGATCGCTTGCTGAGAATGCGATGTATCGGTTTAAGTCGCTCACCGGCGACTATCTCTGGGCGCGTCACATCGACTCGCAGAGGCGACCGAGCTCTCCGTTCGCGTCGGAGTAATCAACCGCATGGAAGACCTCGCTCGTCCGCAATCTGTTCGTATCGACTGAAATTATTGATCCGCAATTCGTGAGCAATATGCCCGTCGATGCCATTGCGCCCTCGCGCTCGATGTATGCATCATCGCCCAGGGGGCGAAGATTACTTGATCTTCGTTTCTTTGTACTCGACGTGCCTGCGAACGACCGGATCGAACTTTTTGATCAACATCTTTTCCGGCATGCTACGTTTGTTTTTTGTGGTCGTATAGAAGTGACCCGTACCAGCGGTCGACTCCAACTTGACTTTGTCCCGCGCACCTTTCGCCATTTGCGTGCTCCTTACACTTAGGCCTCGCCCCGTGCTCGCAGGTCAGCGAGCACGGAATCGATGCCGTTCTTATCGATCAGGCGCAAGCCGGCGTTCGAAACGCGCAGACGCACCCATCGGTTTTCGCTTGCCACCCAGAACCGGCGGTTTTGCAGATTTGGCAGGAAGCGACGCTTAGTTTTTTTGTTTGCGTGGGAGACGTTATTGCCTCTCATCGGCGCTTTCCCAGTGACTTGGCATACACGTGCCATGAGAGCACTCCTAATATGCTGAATGCGGATTCAATCTCTTCGAGCGGATCCACTGTCCCTTGGTACGCTCACTTTTGCATTTGACTTTCGGGGTTTGATACTAGCCCCCCCTTAACGCGAGGAACTACATTCGCCGATGAAATTTTTCGCGCAACAACCACGGACCGCTGCTTTTTTGGCAAAAAGCCACACTGGATGGTCAGACTTCTCACCCCCTCTTTGGCTTCCGAACTGGCTGGAAAGTCTTCTCGCCACGAGTTAAGGTCTGGCGCCAAGCTGCACAGGTGTCACCTATGCCAGGCCTACCAAGCATATTCGTCAATATTTTCGACATCCAAGGGATCGATGTCAAGAGGTCGCCAAAGCTGAGCTTTGGCTGCTTACTTTTGAGCTAAAAAAATCTATAAAGATTTAAAAAATCTATTTTTTACTCGAAAATTAATTTTAATGATCCACAATTCGGTATTCAAAAATATTATTTGATAGTAACAGAAAAAATCTGAAAAATCAATCTAATTTCCGGTTCCGATCGATTCGGGCCCGCCTAATGAAGCCAGCGCTGCACCGTCTCGAACGGGACCACATCAAAGCAATCCAACCTGGGCAAGGCGTTGTTGCATAAATCGAGCGAGATCCGTTGACATTTACGCGCAACGGTCGGGGCGAGCCCCCTTGTTATCAAGTTAGATTCCGGCGTAAACCTCTCTTCTTTTGCCCAGAAGATGCGCAGGAACATACGTAAGACGTGTGAGGCGAAGGCACGCTACCATGTCAGGAACTGGGTAGCCTATATAAAGCAGGCCTGATCAACCGGGGGAACATGACAATATGGGGATAGATATTGATCTGCAATTCGTGATCTGGAAATTGGAAAATCGTCCCTCATGGGCGTTGTTTCACAAATCGAGCGTGAGGACGCAATAGCATCGAAGAGTATAATTTCAAGTAATATGAACGGATTACGGATGAGCGAGGTCACCGATGCGGTTGAGTACGCCGACGCGCCCAGAGACAGTTGCCGGTGAGCGTCTTGAACCGATACATCGCATTTTCGGCAAGCGATCTCCGCTGGTAGCCACTGTCTTTCTTTCATTCTCGACGACCATCACGCCCAATTACATCAACCGCACCGTTACGCCACGCCGCATGGGGCGTATCCGCTGGCCAATGAGCGCCACTCTCTGCGTGCAGCAGTGGCCGCATGGCAGGGCATAGTGTCGTAGGCGCACCGTCGTCGTCGCTGACATCGGTCAGATTCGTCGCGCGGAATCTGGTCGAGCAACTGGGCGAGAGCGTCACCGTCAGCCATATTCTGATGCGTCATTATTGATCTGCAATTCAAAATCTCGAATTGCTGATTAATAGCGCGGCATACACTTGACGCGTATTCGCGTTGAGCGTGAGGTGGACTTTATGCCACGTGCGCCGCTTCGAGTAGCGGTGCTGGCGGGCACCTTCCATTCACCTTCGCCATAGACCGGCGTTGTTGCATAAATCGAGCGAGATCCGTTGACGTTTCGCGCAACGGTCGCGGGGCCAGCCTCCTATCAAGTCAGATTCTAGAGTAACTGCCTAATTCTTGCCAAGAAAATGCGCAAAGACATACACAAGAAAGGTGAGCCGTAGGCACGCTACCGTGTCAGAAATTGGGCGGCCTATAATGAAGGCCTGATTAACCGGAGGAACATAATAATATGGATAGATGGATAGATGAGGGCCGTCCTTGTCAGAATAACCCGATGCCATACCAACACGTGGTCGCCCGTGTCTATACGGCGATACGCTGATTCAGGCATTACTTGGCGTGAAGACCGTCTATCGACTGACGTTGCGCGCCCTGCAAGGTTTCACCCAAAGTCTGCGCGATCTGGCCTTTCCGAGCTTGCTGGTGCCGAATTACATCACGCTCTGTCGCCGGCGCTCTGTCGCCGGGCAAAACGCTTGATGTCGAACTGACGATCCTTCGTGACAATGAACCGATTTATCTGGTTGTCGACAGCACCGGTCTGACGGTCTATGGAGAAGGTGCATGGAAGGGTCCCGCCAGCACGGCTACTCGAAGCGGCGCACGTGGCGTAAAGTCCATCTCACGCTCAACGCGAATACGGGTCAAGTGCATGCCGCGCTATTAATCAGCAATTCGAGATTTTGAATTGCAGATCAATAATGACGCATCAGAATATGGCTGACGGTGACGCTCTCGCCCAGTTGCTCGACCAGATTCCGCGCGAAGAACAAATCGATGTCATCGGGGGTGACGGTGCCTACGACACCAAGCCACGCCATGCGGCCATTGCTGCACGCAGTGCTGTTCCTTCGATTCGGCCACGCGAGGGTGCCGTTCATTGGCCAGCGGATATGCCCGGTGTAGCGTGGCGTAATGGCGCGGTTGATGCAATTGCCCGTGGCGGTCGTCGAGAGGAAAGCAAGACAGTAACTACCACCGGCGATCGCTTGCCGAGAATGCGATGTATCGGTTCAAGACCCTCACCGGAAACTGTCTCTTGGCGCGTCACATCGACTCGCAGGCGACCGAGGTCTCCGTTCGCGTCGGCGTCATCAACCGTATGGCGAACCTCGCTCGTCCGCAATCCGTTCGTATCGCCTGAAATTATGCCCGTCGATGCTATTGCGTCCTCACACTCGATTTATGCAACAACGCCCCCTCATGTCTCGTTTTCCCATGCCCCTCACATGAGGGACGATCCTCTAGTTTCAAAATCAAAAATTGTAGATAAATAATGAATTGGTTTGTGCATGAAATAGCGAGCAACACGTTGTGGTGATTTCTGGAGACGACGTAGATGGCTGATGATCGCTTTTTTGAGATGCCCCTTGGTCCTTGCTGGAGCCTGTTTCGTCACGTTCGCCTTCAGGTCAGCATTGAGCATCTCGTCTGGATTCAGTTCCGGGCTGTACGACGGCAGGTAGAACACTGCGATCTCGTCGCCGTGCTCGGCCAACCACGCGATGACCGGCTTGGCGTGATGAACCTTCAGGTTGTCGAGAATCAGAAACACCTTCTTGCTGCGCATGTGTTTAATCAGCTGCTTCAGGAAAGCGAGCAGGATGTCGGCGTTCATCGCACCCTCAAAGACTTTCCAGCACACCTGGCCACGGTTCGTCACCGACGACATCACCGACAGGCCTGCGCGTCGACTCGCCACGCGTCGCTCGGGCGTCTTGCCAATCGGCACGTAGTAGGAGCGGCTTCGCACATCGTCCGAGCGCACTCCCGTTTTGTCACCCCCCTGGATCTCCGCGCCTTCGGCTATGGCCCGGCGCGAAATCTCAGGGTACGTCTCATTCAGCCATGCCTACACCGCTTCCGGTCGCTGCTCGTAGGCCCGCTTCATCAGCTTTTGCTGCATAAAATTCTAGCGCGCCAGATACAAGCCGAAACCATGCAGCGTCAGCGTCAAACCGCACTGCTGCCGGATCAACTCCCGCACGGCATGTCGCGTCCACAACGCGAACGACATCTTCAACTGGTCCGGCATCTGATCGAGAAACAGCGCGCGAATTTCCACTTCCTGCTGCTCACTCAGCGCACGGCGTGGGTTAACTGCTCCGACGCTCGTCTTGTCACGCAATCCAGCAACACCTTCACGGGCGTAGCGTTTGCAAATATCGAACACGCCGGTGCGCCACAGGTTCGTATGC
This sequence comes from Burkholderia sp., assembly GCA_040954445.1. Taxonomy (GTDB): domain Bacteria; phylum Pseudomonadota; class Gammaproteobacteria; order Burkholderiales; family Burkholderiaceae; genus Burkholderia; species Burkholderia gladioli_A. The sequence goes on from CP144361.1 coordinate 882,122, forward strand.
TCGGCAATTTCGTCGTAGGTCCAGCCTCGCCTGCGCAGGGCGTTGGTTGCATAAATCGAGCGTTTTTCCCGGCGACAGAGCGTGGTGTAATTCGGCACAGGCAAGCTCGGGAAGTCCAGATCGCGCAGACTTTGGGTGAAACCTTGCAGGGCGCGCAACGTTAGTCGATAGAGGGTCTTCACGCCAAGTAATGCCTGAGTCAACGTATCGCCGTATAGACAAGAGCGACCACGTGTGGGTATGGCGTCGGGCATTCTGGCAAGTACGGCTTCATCTATCCATATCGTCACGTTCCCCCCAGTTGATCTGGCCTTCATTATAGGCCGCCCAATTCCTGATACGGTAGCGTGCCTTCTGCTCACCTTTCTTGTGTATGTCTTTGCGCATTTTCTTGGAAAAATTAGGCAGTTACTCTGGAATCTGACTTGATAGGGGGCTGGCCCCGCAACCGTTGCGCGTAAACGTCACTGGATTTCGATCGATTTATGCAACAATGCCTTCCGGAGGTTGATTACCTGACGACGCCGCTCTTCACGTGCCTCACGAAGAAGCGATCTAATGTCTCGTTTTTCCATGCCCATCAGATGATGGGACGCTTTTCCAATTTCAAGATTACGAATTGTGTATCAATAAAAATTGCCGAGGAAATATATAGCCCCCTCACGGGGACTTTGAACTGGCCTCTAACTCTGTAAGACAACGTGCGAAAATCCGTAAAATCTACGATTCAATCTTCCTCGAAAAAGCACCGCGTCTTTCGCGGCGCTTTTCAGTTTGTATTTGCTGGATGCACGGTTCTGATTGCAGGATGTTCCAGTATCCCGACTTCGGGTCCAAGCCGTTCTCAGATTGATGCCGCCGCTCAGCTCAGCAGCCCGTCCAGTGCCGCACCGATCCAGATCGTCGACATAACCGATGCGGTCGCGCGCAGGCTCTTTACCGAGCGCAAGCAGGGAGATTTCTCTTCCCTCCTTGGGGGGAAGTCAGCTATCGTCAGCAACTCGGCGTCGGCGACACGATCGAGGTATCGATCTGGGAGGCCCCTCCCGCTATGCTGTTCGGAGTTACGCAGACCTCCGACTCGAAAGCCAGTGCGACCAATACCAAGGTGACGGTGTTGCCAGACCAGACCATCGACGGTGACGGAACGATTAATATTCCGTTCGTCGGGCCGGTCAAGGCGGTAGGCCGTACGCCGGTGCAACTGCAGCGCGATATCGCGGCATGCCTGAAGAACATCGCCCATGATCCGCAAGTCCTAGTCAAGCTTTCGTACAATGCCACCTCGTACGTCACGGTCGTCGGCGATGTCGTGCACAACGACCGAATGCCCTTGTCGGCGCGGGGAGAGCGCGTGCTCGACGCGCTTGCTACGGCGGGCGGCGTGCGGCAGTCCATCGACAAGATCACGATCCAGGTGACGCGCGGAAACCAGATCGCATCCTTGCCGCTCGCTACTGTGATCAAGGATCCACGACAGAACGTGCCGCTGCGCGCCGGCGATGTCGTGACGGCGCTGTTCCAGCCTTATAGCTTCACCGCGCTCGGGGCGACTGGCAAGAACGAGGAGATCAATTTCGAGGCCCAGGGCATTACTCTCGCGCAGGCACTGGCTAGGGCCGGGGGACTTCAGGATTCCCGCTCCGACGCGCAGGGTGTCTTCATTTTTCGTTTCGAGGGTGCGAATGCGCTGTCCTGGCCATCCTCGCCGGTTCGCACCACCGCTGACGGGCGTGTGCCGGTGGTCTATCGGCTTAACCTGCATGATCCGAATGCATTCTTTGTTGCTCAGGATTTCATGATTGACAACAAGGATCTGCTGTATGTCTCGAATGCGAAGGTTGTCGAACTGCAAAAGTTTCTCAATTTGATTTTCTCCGTGGCCTATCCGGTTACGACGACCATCCAGACTTACCGATAAGGCAATTCGGCGATGTATCCAGAGTGCACCCGCAGGGGTGTTGTTGCATAAATCGAGCGTGAGGGCGCAATGGCATTGATGGACATAATTTCAGGCGATACGAACGAATTGCGAACGCGCGAGGTCTGCATGCAGCTTGATTATTGATCCACAACTTATGATCTTGGAATTTGCAATCGACCCTCATGTGAAGGAGATGGAAAAACGAGACGTGATATCGCTTCCTCGTGAGGCACGTGAAGAGCGTCGACGTCCAGGTGATTAACCTGCGCCTGCGCGGCTGGACCTACGACGAATTGCCGAGCATACGAACTTATTGCGCACCGGCATGTGCAATATTTGCAAGCGCCACACCCGAGAAGGTGCGGCTCGATTGCTGGATAAGCCGAGCGGTGGAGCCGTGAACCCCAAGCCATGAGGGGGCAACAGGAAGTGGAAATTCCCATTCTGTTGCGCGACCAGAGGTCGGACTCGCTGAAGATGTTGTTCGCGTTGTGGCCGCGACATGCCGTGCGGGAGTTGATCCGGCAGCGAGGCGTTGTTGCATAAATCGAGCGAGATCCGTTCACGTTTACGCGCAACGGTCGCGGGGCCAGCCTCCTATCAAGTCAGATTCCAGAGTAACTGCCTAATTTTTGCCAAGAAAATGCGCAAAGACATACACAAGAAAGGTGAGCCGAAGGGCACGCTGACCGTGTCAGGAATTGGGCGGCCTATAATGAAGGCCTGATCAACCGGGGGAACGTAACAATATGGATAGATGAAGCCGTCTTTGCCAGAATACCCGATGCCATATCCACACGTGGTCGCCCGTGTCTATACGGCGATAGGCTGATGCAGGCATTACTTGGCGTGAAGACCGTCTATCGACTGACGTTGCGCGTCCTGCCAGGTGTCACCCACAGTCTGCGCGATCTGGCCTTCCCGAGCTTGCCGGTGCCGAATTACACCACGCTCTGTCGCCGGGCAAAACGCTTGATGTCGAACTGCAGATCCTTCGTGACAATGAACCAATCCATCTGGTTGTCGACACCACCGGTCTGAAGATCTATGGAGAAGGTGAATGGAAGGTGCGCGAGCACGGCTACTCGAATCGGCGCACGTGGCGTAAAGTCCATCTCGCTCTCAACGCGAATACGGGTCAAGTGCATGCCGCGCTAATGACGAATCAGAATGTGGCTGACGCTGACGCTCTGGCCAAGTTGCTCGACCAGATTCCACGCGAAGAACAAATCGATGTCAGCGGCGGTGACGGTGCCTACGACACCAAGCCATGCCATGCGGCCATTGCTGCACGCAGTGCTATTTCCTTCGATTCTACCACGCGAAGGTGCCGCTCATTGGCCAGCGGATATGCCCGGTGTGGCGTGGCGTAATGGCGCGACCGATGCAATTGCCCGTGCCGGTCGTCGAGAATGGAAGCAAAATAGTGGCTACCACCGGCGATCGCTTGCCGAGAATGCGATGTATCGGTTCAAGACCCTCACCGGCAACTGTCTCTGGGCGCGTCACATCGACTCGCAGGCGACCGAAGTCGCCGTTCGAGTCGGCGTCATCAACCGCATGGCGGACCGCGCTCGTCCGCAATCTGTTCGTATCGCCTGAAATTATGCCCGTCGATGCCATTGCGTCCTCACGCTCGATTTATGCAACAACGCCGCGCTGAAAACTATTCGAAGGCGCAATGAACGCAGACATCCTGCGCGACTTCCTGAAGAGACTGATCAAAGACATGCACAACAAGAAAGTATTTTTGATTCTCGACAACCTGAAGGTTCATCACGCCAAGCCGGTCAAGGCGTGGTTGGGGCCGAGCGTGTCGATAAGATCGAGGTGCTCTACCTGCCGTCATACGGTCTAAAGCTCAATCCAGACGAGATGCTTAACGCGGCTATGAAAGCGAACGTGACGAAGCAGGCTGCGAACCAAGGGGCATCGCAAGAAAGCCATCATCAGCCATCTGCATCGTCTCCAGACACCACCAAAGCGTGTCGCTTTCTATTGATCAACAATTTGTTATCTTGAAATTGGCAATCTTCCCTCATGTCTCTTTTTTTCGATGTCCCTCACATGAGGAATGACTTCTAATTTCAAGATAACAAATTGTTGATCAATATTTCATACATAAACTGATTCCCTATATTATATAACTTGATTCAAGATTACGTATTTCGAATTAATACGCCGCCTCGCAGGTGACCTCGTGCGCCTGCGAGGCGATATGACGCGCTCAGAGACAGTTGCCGGTGAGCGTCTTGAACCGCATCGCATTCCCAGCCAGTGATTGCCGGTAGTAGCCACTGCCTTTCTTCAATTCTCGGCGGTCTTCACAGGCAATTGCATCAACCGTGCCATTACACTAGGCCGCACCGGGCGTATTCGCTAGCCAATGGTGGTCAAATCGAAGGAACGGCATTTCGTGCAGTAATAGCCGCATGCATGGCATGGTATGGCTTGGTGTCGTAGGTAGCGTTGTTGCATCAATCTAGCGAGAGCCGGTAACGTTTACGCGCAACGGTCGTGGCCAGCCCTATGTGATTAATTCATAAGTCGTGATCTTGAAATTTGAAAATCGTCCCTCATGTCTCGTTTTTCCATGTCCCTCATATGAGAGATATTTTTTTCAATTTCAAGATTACGAATTATGAATTAATAACTTTCTAATTTTTACCAAGAAAATGTGCAAGGACATATGCAAGACATGTGAGCCGAAGGCACGCTACCGAGTCAGGAACTGGGCGGCCTATAATGCGGGCCTGATCAACTGGGAAATGTGACGATATGGATAGATGAAGCTGTCCTTGCCAGCATGCCCAATGCCATATACCTACACGTGGTCGCCCGCGTCTGTACGGCGGTACACCTGATTCAGGCATTACTTTGCGTGAAGACCGTTTATCGACGGACGCTGTGCGGCCTGCAAGGTTTCGCCTACAGTCTGTGCGATCTAGCCTTCCCGAGCTTGCCGGTGCCGAATTACACCACGCTCTGTCTCCGGGCAAAAACGCTTGATTTCAAACTGCCAATCTTTCGCGACAGCGAATCGATCTATCTGGTGGTGGACAGCACCCGGTCTTAAAGGTCTACGGCGAAGGTGAATGGAAGGCTAGACGCCAGCATGGCTACTCGAAGCGGCGCACGTGGCGTAAAGTCCATCTCGCGATCAACGCGAATACGGATCAAGTGTATGCCGCGCTGATGAGGCATCAGGCTGTGGCTGACGGTGATGCTCTAGCCAAAAGTTGCTCGACCAGATTCCGTGCGATAAATAGATCGCGATGCCATTGGCGGCGACGATGCCTACGAGACCAAGTCATGCCATGCGGCCATTGCTCTGCACGCAGTGCAGTGTTCCTTCGATTCCGCCACGCGAGGGTGCTGCTCCTTGTCCAGCGGATGCGCCCGGTGTGGCGTGGCGTAACGGCGCGGTTGATGCAATTGCCTGTGACAGTCGTCGAGAATGGAAGAAAGGCAGTGACTACCACCGGCGATCGCTTGCCGAACATGTGATGTATCGGCTCAAGACGCTCACTGGCAACGGTCTCTGGGCGCGTACCATCGACTCACAGGCGATCGAGGTTGCCGTTCGCGGCGGCGTAATCAACCGCATGGCGGACCTCGCTCGTCCGTCATTCGTTCGTATCGCCTGAAATTATGCCCATCGATGCCATTGCGTCCTCACGCTCGATTTATGCAACAAGGCTCCGTCTCCAGGTAAATCGAGAACGGCGGTCGGAGAACACCTGGGAGGGCACTGTGCAACTGACGAAATTGATAAAAACCACGGTCAACGGGCTCGGTTACGAGCTGGTCGATCTCGAGCACACCGGGCGCAGCATTCTCTGCGTCTATATCGATCAGCCGGAAGGTATCTCGATCGACCATTGCGAAATGGTCACGCGTAAGCTCCAAAACGTATTGACAGTCGCAAATATTGCTTACGAACGGCTCGAGGTTTCGTCACCCGGCCTGGACCGTCCGCTGAAGAAGCTGGCCGACTTTAAACGGTTCGCTGGACATGAAATCTCCATCACCATGAAAAAGCCGCTGGAAGGCCGTAAGATCTACCAGGGTATTCTGCGTGCGCCGCATGGCGCAACGATCGGTTTGGCATTCAAGAGGAACAAAGGCGAGGCGGCCATGCTGGATTTCACGCTGGCTGACATCGAAAAGCCTGCCTGATTCCGCAAGTTGACTTTAGGAGCTGCAAATAATGAGTCGCGAAGTGTTGATGCTAGTGGATGCGCTGGCACGTGAGAAAAACGTCGACAAAGATATCGTGCTGGGCGCACTCGAAGCCGCGCTAGCCTCGGCCTCCAAGAAGCTATTCGACGAAGGTGCCGAAATCCGTGTCCATATTGATCGTGAAAGCGGCGAGCACAAAACCTTCCGGCGCTGGTTGGTAGTGCCGGACGAAGCAGGCCTCCAGGAGCCGGATCGCGAGATCCTGCTATTCGAGGCGTGCGAGCAGAAGGTAGAGGTGGAAGTCGGCGACTACATCGAGGAATCGGTGCCGTCAATCGAATTCGGTCGAATTGGCGCGCAGGCCGCCAAGCAGGTGATCCTACAAAAGGTTCGGGACGCCGAGCGAGAGCAGATCCTGAACGACTACCTTGAGCGCGGCGAGAAGATTATGACCGGCACGGTCAAGCGTCTCGACAAGGGAAACTTGATCGTCGAATCGGGTCGTGTCGAGGCGCTGCTACGCCGCGACCGACTGATTCCGAAGGAAAACCTTCGCGTGGGCGACCGCGTGCGTGCCTACAGCGCTAAGGTTGATCGCACGGTGCGTGGTCCGCAGATCGAGCTGTCGCGTACGGTGCCCGAATTCCTGATGAAGCTATTCGAGATGGAAGTGCCGGAAATTGAGCAGGGCCTACTCGAGATCAAGGCGGCAGCCCGCGATCCTGGCGTTCGTGCGAAAATTGGCGTCGTCGCCTATGACAAGCGGATCGATCCGATCGGTACCTGCGTCGGCATTCGAGGTTCGCGCGTGCAGGCCGTGCGCAACGAGCTCGGTGGCGAAAACATCGACATCGTGCTATGGTCAGAAGATCCTGCCCAGTTTGTGATCAGCGCGCTCGCGCCGGCAGCCGTGCAGGCGATCGTCGTCGATGAAGAAAAACACTCGATGGATGTCGTCGTCGATGAGAGCGAACTGGCTGTTGCAATCGGTCGGAGCGGCCAGAACGTACGCCTTGCCAGCGAACTGACCGGCTGGCAGATTAACATCATGACGTCGGACGAATCCACCCTGAAGCAGAACGAAGAGCGTGACCGTCTGCGCGTCCTGTTCATGGCGCGCCTCGATGTCGATGAAGAAGTGGCCGACATTCTGATCGACGAAGGCTTCACCAGCCTCGAAGAAATCGCTTACGTCCCGTTGAATGAAATGCTCGAGATCGAGGCTTTCGACGAGGAGACCGTGCACGAGCTGCGCAATCGCGCGCGCGATGCCCTGTTGACGTTGGCGATCGCCAACGAAGAAAAAGTGGAAAATGCTGCGCTCGACCTGAAGAGCCTCGACGGTATCACGACGGCGTTGCTCGCGAAGCTGGCGGAATACGGTGTGGCGACGCGCGATGATCTCGCCGGGCTGGCCGTAGACGAACTGGTCGAGATAACCGGAGTGGAAGAGGAAACCGCGAAAACGCTAATCATGAAAGCACGTGAACACTGGTTCCAGTGAGAAATGCCATGGCGCACTGATATTTTGCGGTCGGAAGGCCGCATGACCTGATGCTAACCGCAAGGAATCGGTCCTTGCACTAAGAGGAATGAATGGCGAGTAACAACGTAGCCCAATTTGCTGCGGAACTGAAAATGCCTGCTGGTGTGCTGCTCGAACAGTTGCAGGCAGCGGGCGTCCCGAAAGCGAGTGAAAACGATGCGCTGTCGGAAACGGACAAGGCGCGTCTACTCGATCATTTGCGTAAAGCGCACGGCTCGTCCGACGCCGAAAAGCGCAAGATTACGCTAACCCGACGGCACACGTCGGAAATCAAGCAATCCGATGCAACGGGTAAAGCTCGCACTATTCAGGTCGAAGTGCGTAAGAAACGGACGTTCGTGAAGCGCGACGATATCGCGGAGAACGGTGCCGAAGTGGGCCAGGACCAGGCGGACGATGCGGCGTCCGAGGTCGATTTGAAACGTCGCGAGGAAGAAGCGCGCCACGAGGCCGAGCTGTTCAAGAAGCAGGCGCAGGAGCTGCGCGAGCGCCAGGAGCGCCTCGAGCGCGAGGCAATCGAGCTTCGAGCTCGTGAGGAAGCGGTCGAAGCCGAACGTCGCTGCGCCGAGGAAGAGGCGGCTAGCAAGTGGCGCGCTGCTGTGGCCCAGGCCCAGCAGCAAGCCGTGGCCGAGCACCAGGAAGCCGCACGTGCGCAAGAAAAGCTGAACGCACAGCAGCCGGCCCAGGACGAAGAGTGGGCATCGGTTGAACGTGTCACCCAGCGCGAAGCGGCAAAGAAGGCAGAGGATGCTGCACGCGAGGTGGCCGAAAAGGCACGTGTCGAGCAGGAAGAGATTCACAAGCGTCGCGAGAAGGCCGAGGTCGAGGCGCGTGCAATCCGTGAAATGATGGCCACCCCGCGCCGTGTGCAGGTTAAAGCTGTCGAGCCGCCCAAGGCGGTCGAGGCCAAGGGCACGCTACACAAGCCGGCCAAGCCGGCGGGTGAAGTGGGTGCGCGTCGTCCGGCCAATGCGGTCGCGGCGAAGAAGTTCGCTACGGCAGCATCGGCAAACACCAATGCTAAGAGCAGCACGCCGGGCGCGGTCGATCGCAACAAGAAGCCGGGTACTGGCAAGGGCGGATGGCAGGATGACGCATCGAAGCGTCGCAGCATCAAGACACGTGGCGATTCCATCAGCGGCGTCGACCGCAGCTGGCGCGGCGACCGCCCGAAGGGGCGCGGTCGTCATCAGGATAGTGCTTCTTCATTTCAGGTGCCGAGCGAGGCGATCATGCGTGAAGTGCACGTGCCAGAGACGATTTCCGTTGCTGATCTTGCACACAAGATTTCGGTAAAAGCCTCCGAGGTCATCAAGATCATGATGAAGCTCGGCCAGATGGTCACCATCAACCAGGTGCTGGACCAGGAAACGGCGATGATCATCGTCGAGGAACTGGGCCATCGCGCAGTGGCCGCCAAGCTGGACGATCCGGAAGCGTTGCTGTTCGAGGGCGGCGTCGATGGGGAGCAGCTGCCGCGTCCACCGGTTGTCACCGTAATGGGTCACGTCGATCACGGCAAGACCTCGCTGCTGGACTATATCCGTCGCACTAAAGTAGCGGTGGGCGAAGCAGGTGGTATTACGCAGCATATCGGCGCTTATCACGTTGAGACGCCGCACGGCGTCGTCACCTTTCTCGATACACCGGGTCACGAAGCGTTCACGGCCATGCGTGCACGTGGCGCGAAGGCGACCGACATCGTGATACTGGTGGTGGCTGCCGATGACGGCGTGATGCCGCAAACCAAAGAAGCCCTCTCGCACGCCAAGGCGGGGGGGTACCGATCGTGGTCGCAATCACCAAGATTGACAAGCCGGATGCGAATCCGGATCGCGTCAAGCAGGAACTGATTACCGAAGGTGTGGTGCCGGAAGAATACGGCGGCAATTCGCCGTTCGTGGCAGTGTCGGCTAAGACAGGTTCGGGCATCGACAATCTGCTCGAGAACGTGCTGCTGCAAGCAGAAGTGCTGGAACTGAAGGTACCGGTCGAGGCACTGGCCAAGGGTATCGTGATCGAAGCAAAGCTCGATAAGGGCAAGGGCCCGGTTGCAACGGTGCTGGTGCAGTCCGGCACGCTGTCGCGCGGCGACGTGGTGCTGGCCGGAACAGCCTATGGCCATGTACGGGCGATGCTCGACGAAAACAGCAAGCCGACCAAGTCGGTCGGCCCGTCGATCCCGGTGGAAATCCAGGGTCTGTCGGAAGTACCGGGCGCCGGCGAAGAAGTGATCGTGCTGCCGGACGAGCGCAAGGCGCGCGAAATCGCGCTGTTCCGCCAGGGTAAATTCCGTGACGTCAAGCTCGCCAAGCAGCAGGCGGCTAAGCTCGAAAGCATGCTCGAACAGATGGGCGAAAGCGCAGTGCAGAACCTGCCGCTCATCATCAAGGCCGACGTACAGGGTTCGCAGGAAGCGCTGATGCAGTCGTTGCTCAAGCTGTCGACTGACGAAGTGCGCGTACAGATCGTACATAGCGCGGTGGGTAGCATCAGTGAAAGTGACGTTAACCTGGCCACGGCCTCAAAGGCCGTCATCCTCGGCTTCAACATGCGCGCCGATGCCCAGGCTCGTAAGCTGGCCGAGTTGAATGGTATCGAAATCCGCTACTACAACATCATCTACGACGCCGTGGATGAGGTGAAGACAGCAATGTCAGGCATGCTCACACCGGAAAAGCACGAAGTCATCACCGGCATGGTCGAGGTGCGCCAGGTTATCAAGGTGCCGAAGGTTGGTTTGGTGGCGGGTTGTATGGTCACGGACGGGGTGGTCAAGCGCTCCTCATCGGTACGCGTACTGCGCAATAACGTGGTCATCTTCACGGGCGAACTCGATTCGCTTAAGCGTTTCAAGGAAGACGTGAAGGAAGTGAAGCAAGGCTTCGAATGCGGTCTGTCGATCAAAAAATTCAACGATATCGTCGAAGGCGATCAGTGCGAAGTGTTCGAGATCACGGAAATTGCTCGGACGCTGTAAGGTCGGAGTGAACGCTGATGGCCGGGCAGGCGTGGGCTTATCTTGCCCATTTTCATGGCGTTGTTGGGCGTTGTTGTATAAATCGAGCGCGAGGACACAATGGCATCGACAGGCATAATTTCAGGCAATACAAACAGATTGCAGACGAGTGAGGTCCGCCATGCGGTTGATGACGCCGACGCAAACGCGTGCGACCTCGGTCGGACGGCGAGTCGATGTGACGCGCCCAGAGACAGTTGCCGGTGAGGGTTTTTGAACCGATACATCGCATGCTCTCGGAAAGCGATCGCCGGTGGTAGCAACTGTCTTGCTTCCATTCTCGACGACCCTCACGGGCAATTGCACCGACCGCGCCGTTATGCCCCGCCGCACCGGCGGGCGTATCCGCTGGCCAATGAGCGGCACCCTCTCTCGTGGCGGAATCGAAGGAACAGCACTGCGTGGAGCAATTGCCGCATGGCATGCCATGGCTTGGTGTCGTAGGCACTGTCGCTTCGCCGATGACATCGATCTGTTCGTTGCGCGGAATCTGGTCGAGCAACGGCGTTGTTGCATAAATCGAGCGAAAGCCGTTGACGTTTACGCGCAACGCGCGCCGGCAAGCCCCCTATCAAGTCAGATTCTAGAGTAACTGCCTAATTTTTCCAAGAAAATGCGCAAGGACATACACAAGACAGGTGAGCCGAAGGCACGCTACCGTGTCAAAAATTGGGCGGCCTATAATGCAGGCCTGATCAACCGGGGGAACGTGACGATATGGATAGATGAAGCCGTCCTTGCCAGAATACCCGACGCCATACCCACACGTAGTCGACCGTGTTTATACGGCGATGCGCTGATTGAGGCATTACTTGGCGTGAAGACCGTCTATCGATTGACGGTGCCGAATTACACTACATTCTTTCACCGGGCAAAACGCTTGATTCGAACTGCCGATCCTTCGCGACAACGAACTGATCCATTTGGTTGTCGACAGCACCGGTCTGAAGGTCTATGGCGCAGGTGAATGGAAGGTGCGCCAGCACGGCTACTCGAAGCGGCGCACGTGGCATCAAGTCCATCTCGCGCTCAACGTGAATACGGGTCAAGTGCATGCCGCGCTAATGACGCATCAGAATGTGGCTGACGGTGACGCTCTAGCCCAGTTGCTCGAGCAGATTCCACGCGAAGAACAAATCGATGTCATCGGCGGTAACGGTGCCTACGATACCAAGCCATGCCATGCGGCCATTGCTGCACGCAGTCCTATTCCTTCGATTCCACCACGCGAGGGTGCCGCTCATTGGCCAGCGGATATGCCCGGTGCGGCGTGGCGTAATGGCGCGGTTGATGCAATTGTCCGTGCCGGTCGTCGAGAATGGACGCAAGACAGTGGCTACCACCGGCGATCGCTTGCCGAGAATGCGATGTATCGCGGTTCAAGACCCTTACCGGCAACTGTCTCTGGGCGCGTCACATCGACTCGCAGGCGACCCAGGTCTCCGTTCGCGTCGGTGTCATCAACCGCATGGCGGACCTCGCTCGTCCCCAATCCGTTGGTATCGCCTGAAATTATGCCCGTCGATGCCAGGCGTGTCCTCACGCTCGATTTATGCAACAACGCCCAACAACACCAACAATGCCCGTGACGGAAGCTCCGGCGTGTGGGGCGCGATCCCCCAATGTGCCGGCCCATCTAAGCATGAGCGCCGCTGACGTGAAAGCCGTCGTCCCCAATAGACGAAGGCCGGCCCGCCTTCCTGAGCGGTGGACGGCGGGGGGTGAGAAGGCCTATCGAGGGACCCGCCGGAGTGGCCCGCAAAAAATTTTTTGGCGCGACTTTCCATTCTCGTCATATCTGGATGTACAAAGTGAAACTTTTTGATAAACTTCAAAAAGAGAAGTGAGCATCCCAAAAAATTGGGAATCCATCCGGAGAGATTGATGTTGGGGGGGTAGCTCAGCTGGGAGAGCGTCGCGTTCGCAACGCGAAGGTCGGGAGTTCGATCCTCCTCCTCTCCACCCAAAAAGGCGTTGTTGCGGCGTTGTTGCATAAATCAAGCGCGAGGACGCAATGGCATCCACGGGCATAATTTCAGGCGATACGAATGGATTGCGGACGAGCGAGGTCCGCCATGCGGTTGATGACGCCGACGCGAACGGAGACCGCCGTCGCCTGCGCGTCGATGTGACGCGCCCAGAAACAGTTGCCGGTGAGGGTCTTGAACCGCGATACATCGCATTCTCGGCAAGCGATCGCCGGTGGTAGCCACTGTCTTGCGTCCATTCTCGACGACCGGCACGGGCAATTGCATCAACCGCGCCATTACGCCACGCCGCACCGGACATATCCGCTGGCCAATCCAACGGTACCCTCGCGTGGCGGAATAGAAGGAATAGCACTGGGTGCAGCAATGGTCGCATGGCATGGCTTTGTGTCGTAGGCACCATCACCGCCGATGACATCGATTTGTTCTTCGCGTGGAATCTGGTCGAGCAACTTGGCCAGAGCGTCACCGTCAGCCACATTCTGATTCGTCCTGATTCGTCATTAGCGCGGCATGCACTTGACCCGTATTGGCGTTGAGCGCGAGATGGACTTTACGCCACGTGCGCCGCTTCGAGTAGCCGTGCTGGCGCACCTTCCATTCACCTTCTCCATAGACCTTCAGACCGGTGCTGTCGACAACCAGATGGATCGGTTCATTGTCACGAAGGATCGGCAGTTTGACATCAAGCGTTTTTCCCCGGCGACAGAGCGTGGTGTAATTCGCACCGGCAAGCTCGGGAAGGCCAGATCGCGCAGACTTTGGGTGAAACCTTGCAGGGCGCGCAACGTCCGTCGATAGACGGACTTCACGCCAAGTAGTGCCTGAATCAGCGTATCGCCGTATAGATACGGGCGACCACATGCGGGTATGGCATCGGGTATTCTGGCAAGGACGGCTTCATCTATCCATATTGTTACGTTCCCCCGGTTGATCAGGCCTGCATTATAGGCCGCCCAATTCCTGACACGGTAGCGTGCCTTCGGCTCACCTTTCTTGTGTATGTCCTTGCGCATTTTCTTGGCAAAAATTAGGCCGTTACTCTGGAATCTGACTTGATAGGAGGCTGGCCCCGCGACCGTTGCGCGTAAACGTCAACGGCTTTCGCTCGATTTATGCAATAACCCCCATTCACATCGACTCAGACCGGCACCGCCGGCTCCTCATGCAGCACGCCGTCACGCAACCGCAGGATACGGTCGCAGCGCTCGGCCAGCTCGGGATCGTGCGTGACGATCACGAAACTGGTGTCGAGCGTGCGCGAAAGCGCGAGCATGAGGTTGAAGATGGTGTCAGCGGTCGAGCTGTCGAGATTGCCGGTGGGCTCGTCAGCCAGCACGCAGGCCGGCTTAGTGACTAGTGAGCGCGCCACGGCCACGCGCTGCCGCTCCCCGCCCGACAGCTCACCCGGGCGATGCTGCGCACGATGGCCGAGGTCGACCCGCTCCAGCATCTCCTGCGCGTCGTGACGCGCCTCGACCGCGCTGAGCCGGCGAATCCGCAGCGGCATGGCGACATTGTCGAGCGCTGAAAATTCGGGCAGCAGGTGGTGGAACTGATAGACGAAACCCAGCGCGCGATTGCGTAGCTTGTTACGCTCGGGCTCGTCGAGCCGTGTAAAGGGCTGGCTGAGCAGTAAGACCTCGCCCGTTCCAGGCTCGTCGAGCCCGCCTAGCACATGCAGCAGGGTGCTCTTGCCCGAGCCGGAGGTACCCACAATTGCCAGCTTCTCGCCGCGATGGACGGTGACGGAGGCGCCGGCTAGTACGCACACGTCGAGCCCACCCTGCTGGAATGATTTGGTGATGCCGCTGGCTTCGAGCACGGTTTCGCGCATGCGCGGTTTTCCTGTTGAGTTTGGGTTCATGGCCTGTTGCGCGGGCCGCTTGCTCATTCATAACGCAGCGCCTCGGCCGGGCACACCTTGGCGGCACGCCAACTCGGATAGAGGGTGGCCGCCGCCGACAGCACAAAGGCAATCACGCCGATCTTGGCCACGTCGATGGCCACCAGCTCGGAAGGCAGCTCGCTGATGAAGTAGACCGAGGGTGGCAGGAACTGCACGCCAAAGGCATGCTCGATCATCGGGATGAGCCAGGGGATGCTCCACGCAATCAGGCTGCCGAGCGCCACGCCCGAGAGCGTGCCGACGAAGCCTACCGTCACGCCCTGCACCACGAAGATCTGCATGATCGAGCCGGGCTGCGCGCCCAGCGTGCGCAGGATCGCAATATCGGCCTGCTTGTTGGTGACCGTCATCACCAGCGAGGACACTAGGTTAAAGGCGGCCACCGCGATGATCAGCGTCAGGATGATGAACATCATGCGCTTTTCGATCTTTACAGCCGAGAACCAGGTCTTGTTCTGCTGGGTCCAGTCGCGGATATAGAGATCGCCCGACAGGGAATGCGACAGTTGCACTGCCACCTCGGGCGCGCGTGGCATGTCCTTGAGCCGTAGCCTGACGCCCGTCGGCGCGGGCAGTCGGAACAGCTTCTGCGCATTCTCGATGTCGATCATCGCCAGCGTGCTGTCGTATTCGTAATGCCCCGATTCGAAGATGCCTACCACCGTAAACTGCCTCCCCCGCGGCAGCATGCCGACCGGCGTGACAGTGCCCTCGGGCAAGAACATGGTGACCTTATCGCCGACTGACACGCCCAGATTGCCGGCCAGCGCTGTGCCGAGCACAACGTCGAACTTGCCTGGCTGCAGGGCGGCCTTCATGTCTTTGGCGATATCGGTCACCTGTGGCTCCAGCGTCGGATCGACGCCGCGCAGCAGCACGCCGCTGACGGCATCCTGCCGCGCGAGTAGAGCCTGCGCCTCGATATAAGGTGCCGAACCGATCACCTCGGGGTTGCGGCGCGCCTCGCTGGCGGTTAGTTTCCAATCGGGCATCGAGCCGGTCGGCGAGAAGATCTCGACGTGCGCCAGCACTGACAGCATGCGGTCGCGCACTTCCTTCTGGAAGCCGTTCATCACCGACAGCACCACGATCAGGGCCGACACGCCAAGCGCGATGCCAAGCATCGAGATGGCGGCGATGAAAGAGATGAAACCGTCGTTGCCGGTCGTGCGTTTTCCGACGCGCGTGTAGCGCCAGCCGATCTGCCATTCGTACGGGAATTTCAAGCCTATCCTTTTTACTGGTTACGGCGGGCGGGCCCGCAGGCGCCACCATTCGTATCGACGACTCCCTCGGGGGGCTCCGCCAAGCACGCGCGAAGTTGTCCATAAATATTTTACATTTAACAATTTGATTTTATAGTAATTTTTACACTTAGCCATCGGAGACCGCTCTTCTCGACTTCGACAGCAACACCACGTGATACAGCAACACCGTGACATTATGGCTCTTGTGAATGCATTCGATCATTTCGAGCCGCTTACGCCGCGAGCAGCGCGGAATGAGCCCTGAAAAGGGCGTTGTTGCATAAATCGAGCGAAAGCCGTTGACGTTTACGCGTAACGCTCGCCGGCCAGCCCCCTATCAAGTCAGATTCCAGAGTAACTGCCTAATTTTTTCCAAGAAAATGCGCAAGGACGGCGTTGTTGCATAAATCGAGTGTGAGGATGCAATAGCATCGACGGGCATAATTTTAGGCCATACGAACGGATTGCGGACGAGCGAGGTCCGCCATACGGTTGATGACGCTGACGCGAATGGAGACCTCGGTCGCCTGCGAGGCGATGTGACGCGCCCAGAGACAGTTGCCGGTGAGGGTCTTGAACCGATAGATCGCATTCTCGGCAAGCGATCGGCGGTGGTAGCCACTGTCTTGCTTCCATTCTCGACGACCGTCACGGGCAATTGCATCAACCGCGCCATTACGCCACGCCGCACCGGGCATATCCGCTGGCCAATGAACGGCACCCTCGCGTGGCGGAATCGAAGGAATAGCACTGCGTGCAGCAATGGCCGCATGGCATGGCTTGGTGTCGTAGGCACCATCACCGCCGATGACATCGATTTGTTCTTCGCGTGGAATCTGGTCGAGCAACTGGGCCAGAGCGTCACCGTCAGCCACATTGTGATTCGTCATTAGCGCGGCATGCACTTGACCCGTATTCGCGTTGAGCGCGAGATGGACTTTACGCCACGTGCGCCGCTCGAGTAGCCGTGCTGGCGCACCTTCCATTCACCTTCTCCATAGACCTTCAGACCGGTGCTGTCGACAACCAGATAGATCGGTTCATTGTCACGAAGGATCGGCAGTTCGACATCAAGCGTTTTTGCCCGGCGACAGAGCGTGGTGTAATTCGGCACCGGCAAGCTCGGGAAGGCCAAATCGCGCAGACTTTGGGTGAAACCTTGCAGGGCGCGCAACGTTAGTCGATAGACGGTCTTCACGCCAAGTAATGCCTGAATCAGCGTATCGCCGTATAGACACGGGCGACCACGTGTGGGTATGGCATCGGGTATTCTGGCAAGGACGGCTTCATCTATCCACATTGTTACGTTCCCCCGGTTGATCAGGCCTTCATTATAGGCCGCCCAATTCCTGACACGGTAGCGTGCCTTCGGCTCACCTGTCTTGTGTATGTCCTTGCACATTTTCTTGTCAAAAATTAAGCAGTTACTCTGGAATCTGACTTGATAGGGGGCTGGCCCCGCGATCGTTGCGCGTAAACGTCAACGGATCGCGCTCGATTTATGCAACAACGCCGCAAGGACATACACAAGACAGGTGAGCCGAAGGTACGCTACCGTGTTAGGAATTGGGCGGCCTATAATGAAGGCCTGATCAACCGGGGAACGTAACAATGTGGATAGATGAAGCCGTCCTTGCCAGAATACCCGATGCCATACCCACACGTGGTCGCCCGTGTCTATACGGCGATACGCTGATTCAGGCATTACTTGGCGTGAAGACCGTCTATCGACTAACGTTGCGCGCCCTGCAAGGTTTCACCCAAAGTCTGCGCGATCTGGCCTTCCCGAGCTTGCCGGTGCCGAATTACACCACGCTCTGTCGCTGGGCAAAAACGCTTGATGTCGAACTGCCGATCCTTCGTGACAATGAACCGATCTATCTGGTTGTCGACAGCACCGGTCTGAAGGTCTATGGAGAAGGTGAATGGAAGGTGCGCCAGCACGGCTACTCGAGCGGCGCACGTGGCGTAAAGTCCATCTCGCGCTCAACGCGAATACGGGTCAAGTGCATGCCGCGCTAATGACGAATCACAATGTGGCTGACGGTGACGCTCTGGCCCAGTTGCTCGACCAGATTCCACGCGAAGAACAAATCGATGTCATCGGCGGTGATGGTGCCTACGACACCAAGCCATGCCATGCGGCCATTGCTGCACGCAGTGCTATTCCTTCGATTCCGCCACGCGAGGGTGCCGTTCATTGGCCAGCGGATATGCCCGGCGCGGCGTGGCGTAATGGCGCGGTTGATGCAATTGCCCGTGACGGTCGTCGAGAATGGACGCAAGAAAATGGCTACCACCGGCGATCGCCTTGCCGAGAATGTGATGTATCGGTTCAAGACCCTCACCGGCAACTGTCTCTGGGCGCGTCGGCGTCGTCAACCGCATGGCGGACCTCGCTCGTCCGCAATCCGTTCGTATCGCCTGAAATTATGCCCGTCGATGCCATTGCGTCCTCGCGCACGATTTATGTAACAACGCGGCACTACAGCAAATGAGGATAACAGATGAAGCGTCGCAATCTCTTCAAAGCGGTATCAGCCGTCGCGGCCCTCGGTCTTTTCTTTGGCGTGCAGGCACAGGACAAAGTGATCAAGGTCGGCACGGTCGCCGGCCCGGACGCGCAGGTCTGGCAGGTGGTCCAGAAGGTCGCCAAGGAGCAGCAAGGCCTCAACGTAAAAGTCGTCGAGTTTAACGACTACGTGCAGCCGAACGCGGCGCTCGATGCGGGCGACCTCGACGCGAACAGCTTCCAGCACCAGCCCTACCTCGACAGCCAGGTTAAGCAGCACGGCTACAAAATCGTCGGCGCAGGCCTGACCTACCTCTCGCCGATTGGCATCTACTCGAAAAAATTTAAGTCGACGAAGGACCTGCCGGAAGGCGCGAAGCTGGCGGTGCCGAACGATCCGTCGAACGAGAGCCGCGCGCTGCTGCTGTTGCAGGCGCAGGGCGTGATCAAGCTGAAGGCTAGCACTGAAACAGACAGCAACAACGCGACCGTACTCGACGTAGCGAGCAACCCGAAGAAGCTGAAGCTGACCGAGCTGGATGCGGCGCAACTGCCGCGCGTGCTCAACGACGTTGACGCGGCCGTGATCAATACCAACTACGCGATCGCTGCGTACCTGCAGCCGACCAAGGATGCGATCGCGCTGGAATCGCTGACCAGCCCCTACGCAAACCTGATCGCGGTGCGCACCCAGGACAAGAACCAGCCCTGGGTGAAGAAGCTGGTGGCCGCCTACCAGTCGGCGGAAGTCAAGGACTACATCAACCAGCAGTTCAAAGGTTCAATGGTCCCGTCGTTCTAATGGGCCAGTTCAAATTCCCAGTGAGGAGGCTATTGCTTTTCCCGGCGTTGTTAGGCGTTGTTGCATAAATCGAGTGTGAGGACGCAATAGCATCAACGGGCATCAGGCGATACGAACGGATTGCGGACGAGCGAAGTCCGCCATACGGTTTGATGACGCCGACGCGAACGGCGATCTCGGTCGCCTGCGAGTCGATGTGACGCGCCCAGAGATAGTTGCCGGTGAGGGTCTTGAACCGATACATCGCATTCTCGGCAAGCGATCGCCGGTGGTAGCCACTGTCTTGCTTCCATTCTCGACGACCGTCACGGGCAATTGCATCAACCGCGCCATGACGCCACGCCGCACCGGGCATATCCGCTGGCCAATGAGCGGCACCCTCGCGTGGCGGAATCGAAGGAATAGCACTGCGTGCAGCAATGGCCGCATGGCATGGCTTGGTGTCGTAGGCACCGTCACCGCCGATGACATCGATTTGTTCTTCGCGTGGAATCTGGTCGAGCAACTGGGCCAGAGCGTCACCGTCAGCCACATTCTGATTCGTCATTAATGCGGCATGCACTTGACCTGTATTCGCGTTGAGCGCGAGATGGACTTTACGCCACGTGCGCCGCTTCGAGTAGCCGTGCTGGCGCACCTTCCATTCACCTTCTCCATAGACCTTCAGACCGGTGCTGTCGACAACCAGATGGATCGGTTCATTGTCACGAAGGATCGGCAGTTCGACATCAAGCGTTTTTGCCCGGCGACAGAGCGTGGTGTAATTCGGCACCGGCAAGCTCGGGAAGGCCAAATCGCGCAGACTTTGGGTGAAACCTTGCAGGGCGCGCAAGGTCAGTCGATAGACGGTCTTCACGCCAAGTAATGCCTGAATCAGCGTATCGCCGTATACACACGGGCGACCACGTGTGGGTATGGCATCGGGCATTCTGGCAAGGACGGCTTCATCTATCCATATTGTTACGTTCCCCCGGCTGATCAGGCCTTCATTATAGGCTGCCCAATTCCTGACACGGTAGCGTGCCTTCGGCTCACCTTTCTTGTGTATGTCCTTGCGCATTTTCTTGGCAAAAATTAGGCAGTTACTCTGGAATCTGACTTGATAGGAGGCTGGCCCCGCGACCGTTGCGCGTAAACGTCAACGGATCTCGCTCGATTTATGCAACAACGCCGCCAGAATGGCCGACACCTGTACTCACGCGTTGGTCGCCCGCGTCTGTACAGCGATGCGCTGATTCAGGCATTACTTGGCGTGAAGACCGTCTATCGACTAACGTTGCGCGCCCTGCAAGGTTTCACCCAAAGTCTGCGCGCTCTGGCCTTCCCGAGCTTGCCGGTACCGAATTACACCACGCTCTGTCGCGGGCAAAAACGCTTGATGTCGATCTACCGATCCTTCGCGACAACGAACCGATCCATCTGGTTGTCGACAGCACCGGTCTGAAGGTCTATGGCGAAGGTGAATGGAAGGCTGGCGCCAGCACGGCTACTCGATGCGGCGCACGTGGTGTAAAGTCCATCTCGCGCTCAACTCGAATACCGGTCAAGGGCGCGTTGTTGCATAAATCGAGTGTGAGGACGCAATGGAACGGATTGCGGACCTCGCTCGTCCGCAATCCGTTCATATCGCTTGAATTATTGATCCGAAATTCGTGATCAATATGCCCGTCGATGCCATTGCATCCTCGCGCTCGATTTATGCAACAACACCTTGTCACGAAGGATCGGAAGTTCGACATCAAGCGTTTTTGCCCGGCGACAGAGCGTGGTGTAATTCGGCACCGGCAAGCTCGGGAAGGCCAGAGCGCGCAGACTTTGGGTGAAACCTTTCAGGGCGCGCAACGTCAGTCGATAGACGGTCTTCACGCCAAGTAATGCCTGAATCAGTGTATCGCCGTATAGACACGGGCGACTACGTGTGGGCATGGCATCGGGTATTCTGGCAAGGACGGCTTCATCTATCCATATTGTTACGTTCCCACGGTTGATCAGGCCTTCATTATAGGCCGCCCAATTCCTGACACGGTAGCGTGCCTTCGGCTCACCTTTCTTGTGTATTTCCTTGCGCATTTTCTTGGAAAAAATTAAGCAGTTACTCTGGAATCTGACTTGATAGGAGGCTGGCCCCGCGACCGTTGCGCGTAAACGTAAACGGATCTCGCTCGATTTATGCAACAACGCCGCATGCCGTGCTAATGACGAATCAGAATGTGGCTGACGGTGACGCTCTGGCCAAGTTGCTCGACCAGATTCCACGCGCAACACAAATCGATGTCATCGGCGGTGATGGTGCCTACGACACTAAGCCATGCCATGCGGCCATTGCTGCACGCAGTGCTATTCCTTCGATTCCGCCACGCGAGGGTGCCGCTCATTGGCCAGCGGATATGCCCGGTGCGGCGTGGCGTAATGGCGCGGTTGATGCAATTGCCCGTGACGGTCGTCGAGAATGGAAGCAAGAAAGTGGCTACCACCGGCGAGCGCTTGCCGAAAATGCGATGTATCGGTTCAAGACCCTCACCGGCAACTGTCTCTGGGCGCGTCACATCGACTCGCAGGCGACCGAGGTCTCCGTTCGCGTCGGAGTCATCAACCGTATGGCGGACCTCGCTCGTCCGCAATCCGTTCCATTGCGTCCTCACACTTGATTTATGCAACAACGCCCTTCGCGTGGAATCTGGTCGAGCAACTTGGCCAGAGCGTCACCGTCAGCCACATGCTGATGCGTCATTAGCGCGGCATGCACTTGACCCGTATTCGCGTTGAGCATGAGATGGACTTTACGCCACGTGCGCCGCTTCGAGTAGCCGTGCTGGCGCACCTTCCATGCACCCTCTCCATAGACCTTCAGATCGGTGCTGTCGACAACCAGATGGATCGGTTCATTGTCACGAAGGATCAGCACAGTTCGACATCAAGCGTTTTTGCCCAGCGACAGAGCCTGGTGTAATTCGGCACCGGCAGGTTCGGGAAGGCCAGATCGCGCAGACTTTGGTTGAAACCTTGCAGGGCGCGCAACGTCAGTCGATAGACGGTCTTGTCTTCACGCCAAGTAATGCCTGAATCAGCGTATCGCCGTATAGACATGGGCGACCACGTGTGGGTATGGCATCGGGTATTCTGGCAAGGACGGCTTCATCTATCCACATTGTTACGTTCCCCCGGTTGAGCAGGCCCTCATTATAGGCCGCCCAATTCCTGACATAGTAGCGTGCCTTCGGCTCACCTTTCTTGTGTATGTCCTTGCGCATTTTCTTGGCAAGAATTAGGCAGTTACTCTGGAATCTGACTTGATAGAAGGCTGGCCCCGCGACCGTTTCGCGTAAACGTCAACGGATCTCGCTCGATTTATGCAACAACGCCCTTCGAAACAGCAAACTGATCCACCTGG
Organism: Burkholderia sp.; assembly: GCA_040954445.1. Taxonomy (GTDB): domain Bacteria; phylum Pseudomonadota; class Gammaproteobacteria; order Burkholderiales; family Burkholderiaceae; genus Burkholderia; species Burkholderia gladioli_A. Next base: position 904,642 of record CP144361.1, read on the forward strand.
TGGTCGACAGCACTGGTCTGAAGGTCTATAACGAAGATGAATAAAAAGTGCGCCAGCATGGCTACTCGAAGCGGCATACGGTGGGACGTAAAGTCCATCTCAAACTCAAGGACAATACGGGTCAAGTGCATGCCGCGCTGATACCACATCAGGATGTGGCTGATGGTGACGCTCTAGCCAAGTGGCTCCACCAGATTCCGCGAGAACAACAGATCGATGTCATCGTCGACAATGGTGCCTATGACACCAAGCCATGGTATGTGACCACCATTGCTGCACGCAGTGCTATTCCTTCGATTCCGCCACGCGAGGGTGCCGCTCATTGGCCAGCGCATATACTCGGCATGGCGTGGCGTGACGGCTCGGTTGATACAATTGTCCGTGATGGGCGTCGAGAATAGAAGAAAGGCAGTGACCACTACCGGCGATCGCTTGCCGAAAATGCGATATATCGGTTCGAGACGCGTACTGGAAACCGTCTCTGGGCGAGTCTGCGCAATCAAGCCACATGGCAGATCGCGCTCATCCGCAATCTGTTCGTATCGCCTGAAATTATGCCCGTCGATGCCATTGCGTCCTCACGCTCGATTTATGCAACAACGCGCTATTGATCACGAATTGCGGATGAATAAAGCATGTCGCTCTCTATTTCATGCATAAACCGATTCACTATGCAGCTTTATTCAAAATTAAAGCATTACGGATCAATAGCTAGCCGTCGCACTCTACTCTTGGGCAGATGGGGCACGACGGACGGATCAGTGTAGGACTACCGGTTGCGTCATCAGGTTGTCAAATTGACCGAGGAATTCGTCCACCTCGTCCAGGGAGGGTTCTTCCTCGATCAGCTGCTTGACGTGCTCGCGGAAACGCTCGGCCAGTTCGCCTTCAATGAAGATCTCGCGCTGCGCATTCTTGTCCATGATTTCGTAGCCACCGGAATTCATTAAGTGATGGCCGACCTGCGGTGCAAACTCGACGACGCAGTAATTGGGGCTATTGTAGATCATTTGCATAGCGGCACTCCTCTTTGCTGTGGCATTCAGGCCGAATGCCACCGAAGGTGGGGTGGGCTTGACCGGTTTCAAGGGGTTGGTGCTGTACGCCCCGTGTGGTTCAGGGCACCGTCCTATTGATCCGCAATTCGTGATCTTCCAATTTCAAGAGGCGTTGTTGCATAAATCTAGCGAGATCCGTTGACGTTTATGCTTAATAGTCGCGTGGTCAGCCCTCTCCTATCAAGTCAGACTCCAGAGTAACTGCCTAATTTTTGCAAAGAAAAAGCGCAAGGACATACACAAGAAAGCTGAGTCGAAGGCACGCTACCGTGTCAGGCATTGGGCGGCCTATAATGAAGGCCAGTTCAACTGGGGGATCGTGACGATATAGATAGATGCAGCTGTCTTTTCCAGAAGACCCGACGCCATACCCACACGTGGTCGCTCTTTTCTATACGGAGATACGATGATTCAGGCATTACTTGGCGTGAAGACCGTCTATCGACTGACGTTGCGCGCCCTGCAAGGTTTCACCTAAAGTCTGCGTGATCCGGCTTTTCCGAGCTTGCCGGTGCCGAATTACACTACGCGCTGTCATTGGGCAAAAACGCTTGATGTTGAACTGCCGATCCTTCGGCGACAACGAACCGATCCATCTGCTTGTCGACAGCACCGGTCTGACTATGGCGAAGGTGAATGGAAGGTGCGCCAGCACGGCTACTCGAAGCGGCGCACGTGGTGTAAAGTCCATCTCGCGCTCAACGCGAATACGGGTCAAGTGCATGCCGCGCTAATGACGAATCAGAATGTGGCTGACGGTGACGCTCTGGGGCGTTATTGCATAAATCGAGCGTGAGGACGCCATGGCATCGACGGGCATAATTTCAGGCGATACGAACGGATTGCGGATGAGCGAGGTTCAGCCATGCGGTTGATGACGCCAACGCGAACGGCGACTTCGGTCGCCTGCGAGGCGAGGTGATGCGCCCAGAGACAGTTGCCGGTGAGGGTCTTGAACCGATACATCGCATTCTCGGCAAGCGCTCGCCGGTGGTAGCCACTGTCTTGCTTCCATTCTCGACGACCGTCACGGGCAATTGCATCAACCGCGCCATTACGCCACGCCGCACCGGGCATATCCGCTGGACAATGAGCGGCACCCCCTCCGCGTGGCGGAATCGAAGGAATAGCACTGCGTGCAGCAATGGAAGCATGGCATGGCTTTGTGTCGTAGTCACCGTCACCGCCGATGACATCGATTTATTCTTCGCGTGGCGTTGTTGCATAAATCGAGCGAATCCATTGACGTTTACGCGCAACGCTCGCCGGTCAGCCCCCTATCAAGTCAAATTCCAGAGTAACTGCCTAATTTCCCAAAGAAAATGCGCAAGGACATAGATAAGAAAGGTGAGCCGAAGGCTCGCTACCGTGTCAGGAATTGGGCGGCCTATAATGCAGGTCTGATCAACTGGGGGGAACGTGACGAGATGGATAGATGAAGCCGTCCTTGCCAGAATACCCGACGCCATACCCACACATGCTTGCCCGTGTTTATACGGCGATGCGCTGATTCAGGCATTACTTGGCGTGAAGACTGTCTATCGACAGACGTTGCGCGGCCTGCAAAGTTTCACCCAAAGTCTGCGTGATCTGGCTTTCCCGAGCTTTCCGGTGCCGAATTACACCACACTCTGTCGCCGGGCAAAACGCTTGATGTTGAACTGACGATCCTTCGCGAAAACGAACCGATCCGTTTGGTTGTCGACAGCACCGGTCTGAAGGTCTATGGCGAAGGTGAATGGAAAGTGCGCCAGCACGGCTACTCGAAGCGGCGCACGTGGCGTCAAGTCCATCTCGCGCTCAACGCAAATACGGGTCAAGTGCATGCCGCGCTAATGACGAATCAGAATGTGACTGACGGTGACGCTCTGGCCAAGTTGCTCGACCAGATTCCACGCGAAGAACAAATCGATGTCATCGGCGGTGACGGTGACTACGACACCAAGCCATGCCATGTGGCCCCATGGCTGCACGCAGTGCTATTCCTTCGATTCCGCCACGCGAGGGTGCCGCTCATTGGCCAGCGGATATGCCCTCTGTGCGGCGTGGCGTAATGGCGCGGTTGATGCAATTGCCCGTGACGGTCGTCGAAAATGGAAGCAAGACAGTGGCTACCACCGGCGATCGCTTGCCGAGAATGCGATGTATCGGTTCAAGACTCTTACCGGCAACCGTCTCTGGGTGCGTCACATCGACGCGCAGGCAACCGAGGTCGCCGTTTGAGTCGGCGTCATCAACCGCATGGCGGACCTCGCTCGTCCGCAATCCGTTCGTATCGCCTGAAATTACGCCCGTCGATACCATTGCGTCCTCACGCTCGATTTATGCAACAACGCCGATCCAAGCATCAAACATGTCTACGTCCAAGATCATCTACACCCTTACCGACGAAGCTCCAGCACTCGCGACCTATTCGCTGCTGCCGATTATCAAGGCCTTCACCCATTCGTCTGGCGTCAACGTCGAAACGCGTGACATCTCTCTGGCCGGTCGCATTATCGCCGCTTTCCCGGAAGCGCTGACGCCCGAGCAGAAGATCAACGACGACCTGGCTGAACTTGGCCAGCTCACACTGCGCTCGGAAGCGAACATCATCAAGCTGCCGAACATCAGCGCCTCGTTGCCACAGCTCAAGGCCGCCATCGCGGAGCTGCAGGTGCAGGGCTACAGGCTACCGAACTACCCAGAAGAAACGGGCAACGACGCCGAGAAGGACGCCAAGGCACGCTACGACAAGATCAAGGGCAGTGCCGTAAACCCGGTGCTGCGCGAAGGAAACTCGGACCGCCGCGCACCGCTGTCGGTCAAGAGCTACGCCCGCAAGCACCCCCACAAGATGGGCGCCTGGACCGCCGATTCAAAGTCGCTCGTCTCGAGCATGAGCGACGGGGATTTTTACGGCACTGAGAAGTCAGTGCTGATCGGCACGGTCGGCAATGTCAAGATCGAGTTGACTGCGATCGACGGAACCAGGAAGGTACTGAAGGAAAAGATTGCTGTGAAAGCTGGCGAAATCATCGACGCCGCGTTGATGAGCCGTGCCGCACTGCGCAGCTTCCTGGAAGTGCAGGTCGCCGACGCGAAGGTCAAGGATGTATTGTTCTCGGTGCACCTGAAGGCCACCATGATGAAGGTGTCCGATCCGATCCTGTTCGGTCAGGTGGTCTCGGTATTCTATGAAGACGTGCTGACTAAGAATGCTAAAATTCTAGCCAAAATCGGCTTTAACCCGAATAACGGCATCGGCGATCTCTACCCGCGCCTGAAGAACCTTCCGACCGAGACGCGCGAAGCGATCGAAGCCGATATCAAGGCCCAGTATGAGAAGCGCCCGCACCTGGCGATGGTCAACTCGGAAAAAGGCATTACCAACCTGCACGTGCCGAGCGACGTGATCGTCGATGCCTCGATGCCGGCCATGATCCGCGACTCTGGTCGCATGTTGGGTGCAGATGGCAAGCTGCACGATACCAAGGCTGTGATTCCGGACCGCTGCTACGCCGGCGTCTACCAGGCCGTGATCGACGACTGCAAACAACATGGTGCGTTCGACCCGGTGACGATGGGCAGCGTGCCTAACGTTGGTCTGATGGCGCAGGCGGCTGAGGAATACGGGTCACACGACAAGACCTTCCAGATTTCTACCGCCGGCGTGGTGCGTGTCACCGACGCAGCCGGCACCGTGCTGATCGAGCACACGGTGCAGACGGGCGACATCTGGCGCATGTGCCAAACCAAGGACGCCCCGGTGCAGGACTGGGTCAAGCTGGCGGTGAACCGCGCGCGCGCCTCGAACACGCCAGCCGTTTTCTGGCTTGACGCGAACCGCGCCCATGACGCCCAGATCATCAAGAAGGTCGAGCAGTACCTGAAAGATCATGACACTAACGGTCTCGATATCCGCGTGCTGCCGCCGGTCGACGCGACGCGTTTCTCGCTGGAGCGTATCCGCGCCGGCAGGGACACTATCTCGGTAACTGGCAACGTGCTACGCGACTACCTCACCGACCTGTTCCCAATTATGGAACTCGGCACGAGCGCCAAGATGCTGTCGATCGTGCCGTTGATGGCCGGTGGCGGAATGTTCGAGACGGGCGCGGGCGGTTCGGCACCGAAGCACGTCCAGCAGTTCAACGAGGAAGGTTTCCTGCGCTGGGATTCGCTCGGCGAATTTCTCGCGCTGGCCGCCTCGCTGGAGCACCTGGGCAACCAGTACCACAATCTGAAGGCACTGGTGCTGGCCAAGATGCTCGACCAGGCCACCAGCAAGTTCCTTGACAAGAACTGTTCGCCGGCACGCAAGGTGGGCGGAATCGACAACCGCAGCAGCCACTTCTACCTCTGCCTATTCTGGGCCCAGGCACTGGTCGCGCAAACTGATGATCTGGAACTGGCCCTGCAATTCGCCGGCGTAGCCAAGATGCTGACGGAGAATGAGGCGCGCATCGTCGAAGAACTCGGCGCGGCGCAAGGCAAGCCGGTTGACATCGGCGGCTACTACCACCCGAACGCTGAGCTGACCAGCAAGGTTATGCGCCCGAGCGCGACGCTCAACGGTGTGGTCGACGCGCTAGCCAAGTAAGCAGCAGCACGCCCTGCGTCGGCTCCGATTTTTCTAGATACAGATTTGGGGCGTTGTTGCATCAATCGAGCGCGAGGATGCAATGGCATCGACGGGCATCATTTCAGGCGATACGAACGGATTGCGGACGAGCGAGGTCCGCCATACGGTTGATGACGCCGACGCGAACGGCGACCTCGGTCGCCTGCGAGGCGATGTGACGCGCCCAGAGACAGTTGTTGGTGAGGGTCTTGAACCAATACATCGCATTCTCGGCAAGCGATCGCCGGTGGTAGCCACTGTCTTGCTTCCATTCTCGACGACCGTCACGGGCAATTGCATCAACCGCGCCATTACGCCACGCCGCACCGGGCATATCCGCTGGCCAATGAGCGGCACCCTCGCGTGGCGGAATCGAAGGAATAGCACTGCGTGCAGCAATGGCCGCATGGCATGGCTTGGTGTCGTAGGCACCGTCACCGCCGATGACATCGATTTGTTCTTCGCGTGGAATCTGGTCGAGCAACTTGGCCAGAGCGTCACCGTCAGCCAAATTCTGATTCGTCATTAGCGCGGCATGCACTTGACCTGTATTCGCGTTGAGCGCGAGATGGACTTTACGCCACGTGCGCCGCTTCGAGTAGCCGTGCTGGCGGGGACCTTCCATTCACCTTCTCCATAGACCTTCAGACCGGTGCTGTCGACAACCAGATGGATCGGTTCATTGTCACGAAGGATCGGCAGTTCGACATCAAGCGTTTTTGCCCGGCGACAGAGCGTGGTGTAATTCGGAACCGGCAAGCTCGGGAAGGCCAGATCGCGCAGACTTTGGGTGGCGTTGTTGCATAAATCGAGCGAGATCCATTGATGTTTACGCGCAACAATCTCGGGGCCAGATCCCTATCAAGTCAGATTCCAGAGTAACTGCCTAATTTTTGCCAAGAAAATGTGCAAGGACATACACAAGAAAGGTGAGCCGAAGGCACGCTACCGTGTCAGGAATTGGGCGGCCTATAATGAAGGCCTGATCAACCGGGGGAACATAACAATATGGATAGATGAAGCCGTCCTTGCCAGAATACCCGATGCCATACCCACACGTGGTCGCCCGTGTCTATACGGCGATACGCTGATTCAGGCATTACTTGGCGTGAAGACCGTCTATCGACTGACCTTGCGCGCCCTGCAAGGTTTCACCCAAAGTCTGCGCGATTTGGCCTTCCCGAGCTTGCCGGTGCCGAATTACACCACGCTCTGTCGCCGGGCAAAAACGCTTGATGTCGAACTGCCGATCCTTCGTGACAATGAACCGATCCATCTGGTTGTCGACAGCACCGGTCTGAAGGTCTATGGAGAAGGTGAATGGAAGGTGCGCCAGCACGGCTACTCGAAGCGGCGCACGTGGCGTAAAGTCCATCTCGCGCTCAACGCGAATACAGGTCAAGTGCATGCCGCGCTAATGACGAATCAGAATGTGGCTGACGGTGACGCTCTGGCCAAGTTGCTCGACCAGATTCCACGCGAAGAACAAATCGATGTCATCGGCGGTGACGGTGCCTACGACACCAAGCCATGCCATGCGGCCATTGCTGCACGCAGTGCTATTCCTTCGATTCCGCCACGCGAGGGTGCCGCTCATTGGCCAGCGGATATGCCCGGTGCGGCGTGGCGTAATGGCGCGGTTGATGCAATTGCCCGTGACGGTCGTCGAGAATGGAAGCAACACAGTGGCTACCACCGGCGATCGCTTGCCGAGAATGCGATGTATCGGTTCAAGACCCTCACCGGCCACTGTCTCTGGGCGCGTCACATCGCCGCGCAGGCGACCGAGGTCGCCGTTCGCGTCGGCGTCATCAACCGCATGGCGGACCTCGCTCGTCCGCAATCCGTTCGTATCGCCTGAATTATGCCCGTCCGATGCCATGGCGTCCTCACGTTCGATTTATGCAACAACGCCTCCCTGTATGCTAAAATTTAAACTCTGAACTCCCTCTGACACGCTGATGCCATGAATATCGTGATTTTGGCGGCAGGGACCGGCAAGCGCATGCGTTCAGTGCTGCCGAAAGTGCTCTATCCCCTAGCTGGCAAGCCGCTCCTCTCCCACGTCATCGATACCGCTCGCTCGCTCGCGCCTTCGCGTCTGGTGGTGGTGGTCGGCCATGGTGCCGAGGCCGTGCAGGCTGCGGTGGCCGCGCCCGACGTGCAGTTCGTGCTGCAGGAGCAGCAGCTCGGCACCGGCCATGCGATGCGCCAGGCACTGCCCTTGCTCGACCACGCTCAACCAACCTTGGTGCTATACGGTGACGTGCCGCTCACACGCGCGAGCACACTCAAGCGCCTGACTGAGGCTGCCACCGACGCGCGCTACGGGATCCTGACCGTCACGCTCGACGATCCGAGCGGCTACGGTCGCATCATGCGCGACGCCGTCGGTAGCGTGACGCGTATTATCGAGCAAAAGGACGCCTCGCATGAGCAGCTCAAGATCGCCGAAATCAACACTGGCATCGTCGTCACGCCCACTGCCCAACTGGCGATGTGGCTCGGCGCGCTCGGCAACGACAACGCCCAGGGCGAGTACTACCTGACCAACGTGGTCGAGCAGGCCCTCGAGGCCGGCTTCGAGGTGGTCACCACCCAGCCCGACGAGGAATGGGAAACGCTCGGCGTGAACAGCCAGGCGCAGCTCGCCACGCTCGAGCGGGTCCACCAGCGCAACCAGGCCGAGGCCCTGATGGGCGGCGGCGTGACGCTGGCCGACCCGTCGCGTATCGACATTCGCGGCTCACTTGCCTGCGGCTGTGGCGTCTCGATCGACGTGAACTGCGTGTTCGAAGGTGAGGTGGTGCTGGCTGACGGCGTGACGATCGGTACGAACTGCGTGATCCGCAATGCCAAGGTCGGCGAAGGCACACGCATCGACGCGTTCTCGCATCTGGACAGCGCGCAGGTCGGCGCGCAGGCTGTGGTGGGCCCCTATGCACGGCTGCGCCCCGGCACCTCGCTCGGCGACGAAGCCCACGTGGGCAACTTTGTCGAGCTCAAAAACGCGGTGCTCGGCCACGGCTCAAAGGCCAACCATCTCACCTATATCGGTGACGCCGACATCGGTGCACGTGTGAACATCGGCGCTGGAACCATTACCTGCAACTACGACGGCGCGAACAGGTTCCGCACCGTGATCGAGGACGACGTGTTTGTCGGCTCCGATACGCAGCTGGTCGCGCCGGTACGGGTGGGCAAGGGCGTGACGATCGCGGCCGGCACCACCGTTTGGAAGGACGTGGCCGACGGCCAGCTGGTGCTCAATGACAAGACGCAGACGGAGAAATCCGACTACATGCGCTCGACCAAGAAGAAGAGCTGAGAAATCGGGCCGTTGCAGCCATCGCAATGGCCCAGACGGGTATGAAGTTCTTCGCCCCAAGGGGCGAGGCATCAAACTGGCGTTATTGCATACATCGAGCGTGAGGACGCCATGGCATCGACGGGCATAATTTCAGGCGATACGAACGGATTGCGGATGATCGAGGTCCGCCATGCGGTTGATTACGCCGCCGCGAACGGCGACCGAGGTCGCCTGCGAGTCGATGTGACGCGCCAGAGACAGTGTCCGGTGAGGGCCTTGAACCGATACATCGCATTCTTGGCAAGCGATCGCCGGTGGTAGCCACTTTCTTGCTTCCATTCTCGACGACCGTCACGGGAAATTACATCAACCTCGCCATTACGCCACGCCGCACCAGGCATATCCGCTCGCCAATGAGCGGCACCCTCGCGTGGTGGAATCGAAGGAATAGCACTGCGTGCGGCGTTGTTGCATAAATCGAGCGTGAGGACGCAATTCGTTCCATTGCGTCCTCACGCTCGATTTATGCAACAACGCCGCACGCAGTGCTATTCCTTCGATTCCACCACGCGAGGGTGCCGCTCATTGGCGAGCGGATATGCCTGGTGCGGCGTGGCGTAATGGCGAGGTTGATGTAATTTCCCGTGACGGTCGTCGAGAATGGAAGCAAGAAAGTGGCTACCACCGGCGATCGCTTGCCAAGAATGCGATGTATCGGTTCAAGGCCCTCACCGGACACTGTCTCTGGCGCGTCACATCGACTCGCAGGCGACCTCGGTCGCCGTTCGCGGCGGCGTAATCAACCGCATGGCGGACCTCGATCATCCGCAATCCGTTCGTATCGCCTGAAATTATGCCCGTCGATGCCATGGCGTCCTCACGCTCGATGTATGCAATAACGCCTTTCGGAGGATCAATCGCCATGTGCGGCATTGTCGGCGCAGTTGCGCAACGTAACATCGTTCCGGTGCTGATTGAAGGTCTGCGTCGTCTGGAATACCGCGGTTATGACTCGTGCGGCGTAGCCTTGCTCGAGAACGACGCACTCAAGCGCGCGCGCAGCGTGGCTCGCGTAGCTGACCTCGACGCCCAGGTGCGCGAGACGCAGCTCGAGGGTGTAACCGGCATCTCGCATACGCGCTGGGCCACGCACGGTGCGCCGGCCACCTATAATGCGCACCCGATCTTCTCGTCCGACGCAGTGGCCCTGGTGCACAACGGCATCATCGAAAACTACGAAGCATTGCGCGAAGGGCTGCGTTCAAAGGGTTACAAGTTCGTCACGCAAACCGATACCGAGGTGATTGCGCACCTGGTGCATAGCCTTTATCGTGGATCCCTGTTCGCCGCCGTGTGCGAGGCCGTCGCGCAGCTGCACGGTGCCTACGCGATCGCGGTGATCCACAAGGACCAGCCGAACACGGTAGTCGGCGCGCGCCAGGGTTCTGCTCTGGTGGTAGGCTTCGGCGAGGGCGAGAACTTTCTCGCTTCCGACGCACTTGCGCTGGCTGGTAGCACTGACCGCTACAGCTTCCTCGAGGAAGGCGACGTCTGCGAGCTGTCGCTGGACGGTGTGAAGATCGTCGACCGTAAAGGCACACACGCCGAGCGCGAGATTCGCGTGGTGAGGGCCTACGGCAGCGAAGTTGAGCTGCCCCCCCGTATCGCCACTTCATGCAGAAGGAAATCTTTGAGCAGCCGCGTTCGATCGGAGACACCATCCCACCGGTGGAGGCTTTCTCCCCCTCGCTGTTCGGCGACGACGATGCAGCAGCTACCTTCAAGGAGATCGACAGCCTACTGATCCTCGCCTGCGGAACGAGCTACTACTCGGGTATGACGGCGAAGTACTGGCTCGAAGCGATCGCAAAGATCCCCACTCAGGTGGAGAGTGCCAGCGAGTACCGCTACCGCGACTCAGTACCGAACCCTCGCGCGCTGGTAGTGGTGATCTCGCAATCGGGCGAGACCGCCGACACGCTGGCCGCGCTCAAGCATGCGCAGACGCTGGGTCACAAGCACACGCTGGCAGTCTGCAACGTCGCGACCAGTGCGATGGTGCGTCAGACCGCGCTGCAGTGCCTGACGCGCGCTGGCACCGAGATCGGGGTGGCGTCAACTAAGGCTTTTACGACGCAGCTGGTGGCGCTGTTCCTGCTGGCGGCGACGCTTGGCAAGGTACGCGGGCATGTGGATGCGACGCGCGAGGCCGACTACATCCGCCAATTGCGGCACCTGCCGGCAGCGCTCCACAGCGTGCTGGCGCTCGAGCCGCAGATCATCGCGTGGTCGGAGGAATTCTCGCGGAAGGAGCATGCGCTGTTCCTCGGGCGCGGGCTACATTACCCAATCGCGCTGGAGGGTGCGCTAAAGCTGAAGGAGATTTCGTATATCCATGCGGAGGCTTATCCGGCCGGAGAGTTGAAGCATGGGCCGTTGGCGCTGGTGACGGAGGCGATGCCGGTGGTGACGGTGGCACCAAATGATACTCTATTGGATAAGCTAAAGTCGAACATACAGGAAGTGCGGGCGCGAGGTGGCAAGCTTTATGTGTTTGCCGACGCGGAGACTGATATCGTCAATGACGACGGGCTGCATGTAATCTGGATGCCGGAGCATTACGGGATCTTGTCGCCGATTCTGTATGTGGTGCCACTGCAGTTGCTGGCTTATCACACGGCCTGCGCGCGCGGGACAGATGTGGATAAACCGCGGAATTTGGCGAAGTCGGTGACGGTGGAGTGAGGTAGAGGGGTTTCGCTCTTCGTGAAATCGTCTAGGTAAAAGGCGCTCTTCAAGTTTGAGAGGGTAAAAGGGTCGCCGAGGAGCGTTGCTGGGCGTTGTTGCATAAATCGAGCGTGAGGACACAATGGCATCGCCTGAAATTATGCCCGTCGATGCTATTGTGTCCTCACGCTCGATTTATGCAACAACGCCATTTCATTCACGAAACTAATTCGTTATTCAGCTTGAGTAAAGTTCTCGTATTTCTGATTAATATTGATCGTTGACTCAGGGCGTGTTGCCTTAGACAAGGGGCAACGAAAAAAGAATCGAGATTCAATTCGCGATGCCTTTTCGTTGCCGAAGACTGATCCGTTTACATGTTCGAATAGTTTGGTCCGCCGCCGCCTTCGGGCGTAACCCACACGATGTTCTGCGTCGGATCCTTGATGTCGCAGGCCTTACAGTGCACGCAGTTTTGCGCGTTGATCACCAGGCGGTCACTGCGATCCTCGTTCTTAATAAACTCGTAGACGGCGGCCGGGCAGAAGCGTGACTCGGGCCCAGCATAGGTGAACAGATTCACGTTGACCGGCACGCTGGCATCCTTCAGCGTCAGGTGAGCCGGCTGGTTTTCCTCGTGGTTGGTGTTCGAGATAAACACCGAGGAAAGCCGGTCGAAGGTCAGCTTGCCGTCGGGCTTTGGATAGCTGATCGGTGTGCACTGCGAGGCCAGTTTCAGCATCTCGTGGTCGGCGTGTTGGTGATGCAGGGTCCAGGGCACGTGGCCGCACAGCACCTTCTGTTCGAGGCCGACCATCAAGGTGCCCAGGCAGAGCCCCTTGGCCATCCACTGCTTAAAGTTGCGCGCCTTGTAGAGCTCGGTGTACAGCCAGGATTGCTTCCAGGCCTCCGGGTAGGCCACCAGTTCGTCACGCTCTCGGTCAGCCTGGACTGCCTCGAAAGCCGCGTCGGCGGCCAGCATGCCGGTCTTGATCGCCGCGTGGCTTCCTTTGATGCGTGAGGCGTTCAGGAAGCCCGCGTCGTCGCCGATCAGCGCGCCGCCCGGAAAAACTGTCTTGGGCAGCGACACCAGCCCGCCCGCCGTGATCGAGCGCGCGCCGTAGGACACGCGTTTTCCGCCTTCCAGGAACTTGCGAATTGCCGGGTGCGTCTTGTAGCGCTGGAATTCCTCGAACGGCGACAGGTAGGGGTTGCTATAACCGAGGCCGACCACGAAACCGACCACTATCTGGTTACTATCCATGTGGTACAGGAAGGAGCCGCCGTAGGTGTCCGAGGCGAGCGGCCATCCAGCGGTGTGGATCACCAGGCCCGGCTTATGCTTAGCCGGATCGATCTCCCAGAGCTCCTTGATTCCGATCCCATAGGCCTGCGGGTCGCTGTTCGCGTCGAGCCGGAACCGGTCGATCAGCTGGCGGCCCAGGTGGCCGCGGCAGCCTTCGGCAAATAGCGTGTACTTAGCGTGCATTTCCATGCCGAGCTGAAAGTTCTCGGTCGACTCGCCGTCCTTGCCGATGCCGAGGTTACCGGTCGCCACGCCCTTCACCGAGCAGTCCTCATGATAGAGGATTTCCGCGGCGGGGAAGCCCGGGAAGATTTGGACGCCCAGCGCCTCAGCCTGCTGGCTGAGCCAGCGCGTGACGTTGCCCAGGCTGATCACGTAGTTACCGTGGTTCTTGAAATTGTCTGGAAGGGCCCAGTTCGGCACGCCCTTGGTGCCGGTTCCCGAGAGGAACAGGAACCGGTCCTCGCTTACTTCCACGTTCAGCGGCGCGCCCTTTTCCTTCCAGTCTGGAAATAGTTCGCGGATCGCACACGGATCCATCACGGCGCCCGACAGGATGTGCGCGCCAATTTCTGAGCCCTTCTCGAGCACGCAGACATTGATTTCGCAGCCTTTCTCGGTCGCCAGCTGCTTCAGGCGGATTGCCGCCGACAGCCCGGCCGGGCCGCCACCGACGATCACGATGTCGTATTCCATCGATTCTCGTGGACCGTATTGCTCAATGAGGCTTACGGGGGACATTGGCGTTCCTCTAACTTTCATTGATCCGAAATTCGTGATCTTGAATTAAGATGCATAGCGAATCGATTTATGCAACAACGCCATCGCATTCTCGGCAAGCGATCACCGGTGGTAGCCACTGTCTTGCTTCCATTCTCGACGACCGTCACGGGCAATTGCATCAACCGCGCCATTACGCCACGCCGCACCGGGCATATCTGCTGGCCAATGAGCGGCACGCTCGCGTGGCGGAATCGAAGGAATAGCACTGCGTGCAACAATGGCTGCATAACATGGCTTGGTGTCGTAGGCACCGTCACCGGCGATGACATCGATTTGTTCTGCGCGTGGAATCTGGTGGAGCAACTTGGCCAGAGCGTTACCGTCAGCCACATTCTCATTCGATGGAGTTGTTGCATAAATTAAGCGAAAGCCGTTGACGTTTACGCGCAACGCTCGCTGGCCTGCCCCCTATCAAGTCAAATTCCAGAGTCACTGCCTAATTTTTCCAAGAAAATGCGCAAGGACATACACAAGACAGGTGAGCCGAAGGCACGCTACCGTTTCAGGAATTGGGTGGCCTATAATGCAGGCCTGATCAACCGGGGGAACGTGACGGTATGGATAGATGAAGCCGTCCTTGCCAGAATACCCGACGCCATACCCACACGTGATCGCCCGTGTTTATACGGCGATGCACTGATTTAGGCATTACTCGGAGTGAAGACCGTCTATCGACTGACGTTGCGCGCCCTGCAAGGTTTCACCCAAAGTCTGCGTGATCTGGCCTTCCCGCGCTTGCCGGTGCCGAATTACACCACACTCTGTCGCCGGGCAAAAACGCTTGATGTCGAACTGCCGATCCTTCGCGAAAACGAACCGATCCATCTCGTTGTCGACAGCAGCGGTCTGAAGGTCTATGGAGAAAGTGAATGGAAGGTGCCCCAGCACCGCTACTCGAAGCGGCGCACGTGGCGTAAAGTCCATCTCGCGCTCAACACGAATACGGGTCAAGTGCAGGCCGCGCTAATGACGAATCAGAATGTGGCTGACGGTGACGCTCTGGTCAAGTTGCTCGACCAGATTCCACGCGCAGAACAAATCGATGTCATCGGCTGTGACGGTGCCTACGACACCAAGCCATGCCATGCGGTCATTGCTGCACGCAGTGCTATTCCTTCGATTCCGCCACGCGAGGGTGCCGCTCATTGGCCAGCAGATATGCCCGGTGCGGCGTGGCGTAATGGCGCGATTGATGCAATTGCCCGTGACGGTCGTCGAGAATGGAAGCAACACAGTGGCTACCACCTGCGATCGCTTGCTGAGAATGCGATGTATCGGTTCAGGACCCTCACCGGAAACTGTCTCTGGGCGCGTCACATCGTCTCGCAGGCGACCGAGGTCGCCGTTCGCGCCGGCGTCCTCACGCTCGATTTATGCAACAACGCCCCTACGAGCAGCGACCGGAAGCGGTGCAGGCATGGCTGAACGAGATGTAACCGGAGATTTCTCGACGGGCCATCGCCGAAGGCGCGGAGATCCACTGGGGCGACAAAACGGGGCTGCGCTCGGACGATGTGCGAGCGCCACTCCTACGCGCCGTTTGGCAAGACACCCGAGCGACACGTGGCGAGTCGACGCGAAGGCCTGTCGGTGATGTCTACGGCGACGAACCGTTTCCAGGTGCGCTGGAAAGTCTTCGAGGGTGCGATGAACGCAGACATCCTGCTCGATTTCCTGAAGCGGCTGATGAAAGACATGCGTAGCAAGAAGGTATTTCTGATTTTCGACAACCTGAAGGTTCATCACGCCAAGCCGGTCACGGCGTGGTTGACCGAGCACGTCGACGAGATCGAAGTGTTCTACCTGCCATCGTACAGTCCGGAACTGAATTTCGACGAGATGCTCAATGATGACCGGAAGGCGAACGTGACGAAACAGGCTCCAATACGGAGCAAGGAGTATCTCAAAAAAGCGGTCATCAGAGCCATCTACGTCGTCTCCAGAAATCACCACAACGTGTCGCTCGCTATTTCATACACAAACCAATTCGTTATGCAGCTTGAGTCAGGCTCACGTATTTCTGATGAATAACAGGGGGCTCGCCCCGACCGTTGCGCGTACACGTCAACGGCTCTCGCTAGATTGATGTAACAACGCCGTGTGTTGAATTTTACTCTTGAAACCACCTCATGATTGCGACACGAATCCTGCGCCGCTCGCGCGTCCTGATCGTCGGATGCGGCGATGTGGGCATGCGCTGCGTCGAACAGTTACGTGCGCGGGCTCGTCCGCCGCGCATCATCGCGCTGACCAGGCAGTTGACGCGGCGTGCCGAATTGGCCGCCGCAGGCGTGGTACCATTGGTCGGCGACCTGGACCGACCGGCGACGCTCGCTCGGCTCGGCGGCCTGGTGCAGCACGTGCTGCTACTGGCGCCACCGCAGCCTTCAGGCACGGACGACCGGCGCACTCGGTCGCTAATCGCGGCGCTCGGCGCACGGAACCGTGCGCAGAGCAGCCCGGCCAGGTCTTGCGCGGCCCCGGTGGGCTGGATGCGTCGTGCCTTGTCCAGCGGAGCTTGGCAGGGCGGCCAGGCCGTGCGTGGAGCAGTGCGATCATCCGCCGAGAGGCTTGGCGCGCCCCTGTGCCTGGTCTATGCCAGCACCACCGGTGTATACGGGGATTGCGGCGGTGCGAGGGTCGACGAAACGCGACCGGTGCGGCAGGCCAATGCGCGCGCGGTGCGGCGCATGTCGGCGGAGCGACAGTTACGAGCGGCCACTGCGCGTGGCGCGATGTCTGCGCGGATCGTGCGAATCCCGGGCATCTACGCCGCCAACCGGCTACCAATTATGCGGCTCGAGCGCGGCACGCCAGCCCTGGTCGACGCAGACGACCTCTACACCAACCACATCCACGCTGACGACCTGGCGGCTATCCTGCTGGCGGCGTCGGCACGCGGTCGCGCAGGGCGCGTGGTGCACGCCTCCGACGATACTGAGATGAAGATGGGTGAGTATTTCGAGCGCGTGGCGCGCGCCAGCGGACGCGCCAGCCCGCCGCGCATCACGCGCGCAGAGGCCGAGATGCGGCTCGAACCGGTGCTGCTATCCTTCATGCGGGAATCGCGCCGGCTGGTCAATATACGGCTCAAGCGCGAACTGCGGTTCGTGCTGCGTTATCCGACCGTCGAAGACTTCCTGCGTACCGTATCCACGGACAGCGAACTCGGCTTGCGCAGATGATTTCGGGCAACGCCTCAATCAACAGGCAACAGAGCAGGGGGGTAGCGGATCAATATAGGCCGCCCAATTCCTGACACGATAGCGAGCTTTCAGCTCACCTGTCTTGTGTATGTCCTTGCGCATTTTCTTGCGTAAAATTAGGCAGTTACTCTGGAATCTGACTTGATAGGGGGCTGGCCCCGCGATCTTTGCGCGTAAACGTCAACGGCTCTCGCTTGATTTATGCAACAATGCCAATATTGATAGATGAAGCCGTCCTTGCCAGCATACCCGATGCCATACCCACACGTGGTCGCCCGTGTCTATACGGCGATACGCTGATTCAGACATTACTTGGCGTGAAGACCGTCTATCGACTGACGTTGCGCGCCCTGCAAGGTTTCACCCAAAGTCTGCGCGATCTGGCCTTCCCGAGCTTGCCGGTGCCGAATTACACCACGCTCTGTCGCCGGGCAAAAACGCTTGATGTCGAACTGCCGATCCTTCGTGACAATGAACCGATCTATCTGGTTGTCGACAGCACCGGTCTGAAGGTCTATGGAGAAGGTGAATGGAAGGTGCGCCAGCACGGCTACTCGAAGCGGCGCACGTGGCGTAAAGTCCATCTCGCGCTCAACGCGAATACGGGTCAAGTGCATGCCGCGCTAATGACGAATCAGAATGTGGCTGACGCTGACGCTCTGGCCAAGTTGCTCGACCAGATTCCACGCGAAGAAAAAATCGATGTCATCGGCGGTGATGGTGCTTACGACACCAAGCCATGCCATGCGGCCATTGCTGCACGCAGTGCTATTCCTTCGATTCCGCCACGCGCGGGTGCCGTTCATTGGCCAGCGGATATGCCCGGTGCGGCGTGGCGTAATGGCGCGGTTGATGCAATTTCCCGTGACGGTCGTCGAGAATGGAAGCAAGACAGTGGCTACCAGCGGCGATCGCTTGCCGAGAATGCGATGTATCGGTTCAAGACCCTCACCGGCAACTGTCTCTGGGCGCGTCACATCGACGCGCAGGCGACCGAGGTCTCCATTCGCGTCGGCGTCATCAACCGTATGGCGGACCTCGCTCGTCCGCAATCCGTTCGTATTGCCTAAAATTATGCCCGTCGATGCTATTGCATCCTCACACTCGATTTATGCAACAACGCCCGTTGTCGCGAAAGATCGACAGTTCGACATCAAGCGTTTTTGCCCGGCGACAGAGCGTGGTGTAATTCGGCACCGGCAAGCTCGGGAAGGCCAAATCGCGTAGACTTTGGGTGAAACCTTGCAGGGCGCGCAACGTCCGTCGATAGACGGTCTTCACGCCAAGTAATGCCTGAATTAGCGTATCTCCGTACAGACGCAGGCGACCACGCGCAGGTATGGCGTCTCGGGCATGCTATTGATCAGCAAGGACGGCTTCATCGATCCATAGCATCAACGTTTTCCCCTGGTTGATCAGGCACGCGTTATAGACCGCCAGGCATCACATCGTCAGCAAAGTCATTGAAATCACCACCCGCGTGACTACCATCAGCAGCACTTGCACGATCACGCATAAAAGAATCGGAGACAGATCCAGCCCGCCGATATTCGGCAGTACACGACGCAGCGGATTGAATAGCGGGGCAGTCAGCGGGAACAGGATCGCCATAGCCGGCGAGCGCGGGTTCAGCCACGACAGCAGCGCCATCAGGATAGTCATCCACAGCACCAGGTTAAGCGCCCATTTGGCGATGGTCAGGGCGACGATCACGATGGTGGGCAGGATCGACAGCACATCCATGCCAGCCAGCGACATCATCAGCACTACGTAAACGAAGGCGGCCAGCAACGCCGCCACCACGCTCGCCCAGTCGATGCCGCGCGTGCCGGTAATAATGCGGCGCAGCGGCAGAACGATCCAGTTGGTCACCTGCAGCACGGCCTGCTTGACGGGGTTGTACGGCGGCATACACACCGCTTGCATCCAGACGCGCAGCAGCAGGGCGACACCGAACAGCGTGAATACGGTATTGAGCAGAAAGCAAACGATCTCGCTGAGCATCGTTGGAATCCTTGTCTGATAGTCGGGTAGTGTGCAACCGCCGTATCGTGGAGGCATGCAGCTGGTATCAGCTTATCACGGCTCGCGGCACTCAGGCAGCCTGTGCGCAAGTCGCCGGTCGAGTAGCAGGGCGTCCACACTTCACTCCACCGCATCGAGCCCGGTCGGCAGCGTCTCATGCGGCACCTGGCCAATTCGACGGCGCGGCGCATCATCAGCGCGTAAAGCGTGGCGTGATCGCCCCATATCAAGTCAGATTTCAGAATAACTGCCCAATTTTTGTCAAGAAAATGGGTGTTGTTGCATAAATCGAGCGTGAGGGCGCAATGGCATCGACGGAGATAATTTCAGGCAATACGCACGAATTGCGGACGCACGAGGTCTGCATGCGCTTGATTATTAATCCGCAACTTGTGATCTTGCAATTTGCAATCGACCCTCATGTGAGGGAGATGGAAAAACGAGACATGATATCGCTTCCTCGTGAGGCACGTGAAGAGCGTCGACGTCCAGGTGATTAACCTGCGCCTGCGCGGCTGGACCTACGACGAATTGCCGAGCATACGAACCTATTGCGCACCGGCATGTGCAATATTTGCAAGCGCCACACCCGCGAAGGTGCGGCTCGATTGCGGGATAAGCCGAGCGGTGGAGCCGTGAACCACAAGCCATGAGTGGGCAACAGGAAGTGTAAATTCCCATTCTGTTGCGCGACCAGAGGTCGGACTCGCTGAAGATGTTGTTCGCGTTGTGGCCGCGACATGCGGTGCGGGAGTTGATCCGGCAGCGATGTGGTTTGACGGTGACGTTGGGCGTTGTTGCATAAATCGAGCGAGATCCGTTGACGTTTACGCGCAATGGTCGCGGGGCCAGCCTCCTATCAAGTCAAATTCCAGAGTAACTGCCTAATTTTTCCAAGAAAATGCGCAAGAACATACACAAGACAGGTGAGCCGAAGGCACGCTATCGTGTCAGGAATTGGACGGTTTATAATGAAGGCCTGCTCAACCGGGGGAACGTAACAATATGGATAGATGAAGCCGTTCTTGCCAGCATACCCGATGCCATACCCACACGTGGTCGCCCGTGTCTATAGGCGATACGCTGATTCAGGCATTACTTGGCGTGAAGACCGTCTATCGACTGACGTTGCGCGCCCTGCAAGGTTTCACCCAAAGTCTGCGCGATTTGGCCTTCCCGTGCTTGCCGGTGCCGAATTACACCACGCTCTGTCGCCGGGAAAAAACGCTTGATGTCGAACTGCCGATCCTTCGTGACAAGGAACCGATCCATCTGGTTGTCGACAGCACCGGTCTGAAGGTCTATGGAGAAGGTGGATGGAAGGTGTGCGCCAGCACGGCTACTCGAAGCGGCGCACGTGGCGTAAAGTCCATGTCGCGCTCAACGCGAATACAGGTCAAGTGCATGCCACGCCAATGACGAATCAAAATGTGGCTGACGGTGACGCTCTGGCCCAGTTGCTCGACCAGATTCCACGCGAAGAACAAATCGATGTCATCGGCGGTGATGGTGCCTACGACACGAAGCCATGCCATGCGGCCATTGCTGCACGCAGTGCTATTCCTTCGCTTCCGCCACGCGAGGGTGCCGTTCATTGGCTAGCGGATATGCCCGGCGCGGCGTGGCGTAATGGCGCGGTTGATGCAATTGCCCGTGACGGTCGTCGAGAATGGAAGCAAGAACGTGGCTACCACCGGCGATCGCTTGCCGAGAATGCGATGTATCGGTTCAAGACCCTCACCGGAAACTGTCTCTGGGCGCGTCCTCACATCGACTCGCAGGCGACCGAGGTCGCCGTTCGCGTCGGTATGTCATCAACCGCATTGGCGGACCTCGCTCGTCCGCAATCCGTTCGTATCGCCTGAAATTATGCCCGTCGATGCCATTGCGTCCTCATGCTCGATTTATGCAACAACGCCTCTTAAAACTGCCCCGGATAACCTAGCCATGGATGCCTCTCTCAGCCTCGAAACCCTCGCCGTACGCGCGGGCACGTTGCGCAGCGAATACAACGAACACTCGGAAGCGCTGTTCTTGACCTCCAGCTTCTGCTTCACGAGCGCCCAGGACGCCGCCACACGCTTCGCGAACTCCGAAGAAAACTATACGTATTCGCGCTTCACCAACCCTACCGTGACAATGTTCCAGGACCGCCTGGCGGCGTTGGAAGGCGGCGAGGCCTGCATCGCGACGGCATCGGGGATGGCGGCCATCATGTCAGTGGTGATGTCGGCGCTGCAGGCGGGCGACCACCTTATCAGCTCGCGTAGCTTGTTCGGCTCGACGCTGGGCATGTTCTCGCAGATCTTCAGCAAGTTCGGCATTACCACCACCTTCGTCGATCCGACCGACCTCAATGCCTGGCGCGAAGCAGTGCGTCCAGAAACCAAGATGTTCTTCCTGGAGACGCCCTCGAACCCGCTCACCGAGCTAGCTGACATCGCCGCGATCGCGACCTTCGCCAAGGAGGCAAAGGCGCTGTTCGTGGTCGACAATTGTTTCTGCAGCCCGGTACTGCAGCAGTCGCTCAAACTCGGTGCCGACGTAGTGATGCACTCGGCCACCAAGTTCCTCGACGGCCAGGGCCGCGTTCTGGGCGGCGCGCTGGTGGGCTCGAAGGAATTCATCACGGGCAAAGTGTTCCCGTTCGTGCGCACTGCCGGGCCGACCCTGTCGGCTTTCAACGCCTGGGTGCTGCTCAAGGGGATGGAGACGCTGTCGCTACGCGTCGAGCGGCAATCGTCGAACGCGCTGGAAATCGCGCGCTGGCTGGAGCAACAGCCGACCATTAAGCGCGTATTCTACCCTGGGCTAGAGTCACATCCGCAGTACGAAATCGCCAGGCGCCAACAGAAGGCGGGCGGGGCAGTGGTCTCGTTCGAGCTCAAGGGCGACACGCCCGCTGCGCAGCGCGCTAATGCCTGGCGCGTGATCGATAATACCCGCATGGTGTCGATCACGGCCAACCTGGGCGATACTCGCACCACCATCACCCACCCGGCCACTACCACGCACTCGCGTATCACGCCAGAGGCGCGCGCGACGGCGGGGATTTCAGAAGGCCTAATCCGGCTCGCGGTCGGGCTAGAAAATGCTGAGGACCTGCGCAATGACCTGGCGCGCGGGCTTGATAGTTGACGAATCGGGCGTGCTCGAATCGAGCGAGGGGACGTCAATGACATTGACGGCACAATTTCAGGCGATACGAACGGATTGCGGACAAGCGAGGTCCGCCATGCGGTTGATTACGCCGCCGCGAACAGCAACCTCGGTCGCCTGCGCGGCGATGTGACGCGCCCAGAGATAGTTTCCAGTGAGCGCCTTGAACCGATACATCGCTTGCCGAGAATGCGATGTATCGGTTCAAGACCTTCACCGGCAACGGCGTTGTTGCATAAATCGAGCGCGATCCGTTGACGTTTACGCGCAACGGTCGCGGGGCCAGCCTCCTATCAAGTCAGATTCCAGAGTAACTGCCTAATGTTTGCCAAGAAAATGCGCAAGGACATACACAAGAAAGGTGAGCCGAAGGCACGCTACCGTGTCAGGAATTGGGCGGCCTATAATGAAGGCCTGATCAGCCGGGGGAACGTAACAATATGGATAGATGAAGACGTTCTTGCCAGAATGCCTGATGCCATACCCACACGTGGTCGCCACGTGTGTATACGGCGATACGCTGATTCAGGCATTACTTGGCGTGAAGACCGTCTATCGACTGACCTTGCGCGCCCTGCAAGGTTTCACCCAAAGTCTGCGCGATTTGGCCTTCCCGTGCTTGCCGGTGCCGAATTACACCACGCTCTGTCGCCGGGAAAAAACGCTTGATGTCGAACTGCCGATCCTTCGTGACAAGGAACCGATCCATCTGGTTGTCGACAGCACCGGTCTGAAGGTCTATGGAGCAGGTGAATGGAAGGTGCGCCAGCACGGCTACTCGAAGCGGCGCACGTGGCGTAAAGTCCATCTCTCGCTCAACGCGAATACAGGTCAAGTGCATGCCGTCGCTAATGACGAATCAGAATGTGGCTGACGGTGACGCTCTGGCCAAGTTGCTCGACCAGATTCCACGCGAAGAACAAATCGATGTCATCGGCGGTGACGGTGCCTACGACACCAAGCCATGCCATGCGGCCATTGCTGCACGCAGTGCTATTCTTTCGATTCCGCCACGCGAGGGTGCCGCTCATTGGCCAGCGGATATGCCCGGTGCGGCGTGGCGTAATGGCGCGGTTGATGCAATGGCCCGTGACGGTCGTCGAGAATGGAAGCAACACAGTAGCTACCACCGGCGATCGCTTGCCGAGAATGCGATGTATCGGTTCAAGACCCTCACCGGCCACTGTCTCTGGGCGCGTCACATCGCCGCGCAGGCGACCGAGGTCGCCGTTCGCGTCGGCGTCATCAACCGCATGGCGGACCTCGCTCGTCCGCAATCCGTTCGTATCGCCTGAATTATGCCCGTCCGATGCCATGGCGTCCTCACGTTCGATTTATGCAACAACGCCGATTTTTGGAGAAGACGCAGATGGCTGATGACGGCTTTCATGAGATGCCGCTTGGTTCGCCGCGCCGGAGCCTGCTTCGCCACGTTCGCTTTCAGGTCCGCGTTGAGCATCGCGTCGGGATTGAGCGCCGGACTGTACAACGGTAGGCATTGATCACGAATTGCGGATCAATACACCAATTCGCTATGCAACTTGATTCAAGATCTCGTATTTTTGATCAAAAGCTGCAATGAAGTTTATCCGAAGAAGGAAGGCAACCGCTATGAGAGCTTGACAAGGCTGGGCGCGCCCGGCTGGGATCGAACCAGCAACCCCTGCCTTCGGAGGGCAGTACTCTATCCATTGAGCTACGGGCACTTCGGTAAACCGTGTCACGACTCCCCAAACCCAGGCGGACCTGCAGGCTAGCAGGCCTGGATTAATGAATAGAAAAATTGTACTTGATTTCTATGGTGGCGTCCACCGCCCCCGGCACTCTCCTTGCCAGGGGCGCCGCATGCGAACCCTTCAAGGCCAGTTCAAAGCTGCTGCTGAGTACGCTTGAGGCGTTATTGCATAAATCGAGCGGCGTTGTTGCATAAATCGAGCGAGATCCGTTGCGCGTAAACGTCAACGGATCTCGCTCGATTTATGCAACAACGCCGCACCGGTCTGAAGGTCTATGGAGCAGGTGAATGGAAGGTGCGCCAGCACGGCTACTCGAAGCGGCGCACGTGGCGTAAAGTCCATCTCGCGCTCAACACGAATACGGGTCAAGTGCAGGCCGCGCTAATGACGAATCAGAATGTGGCTGACGGTGACGCTCTGGTCAAGTTGCTCGACCAGATTCCACGCGCAGAACAAATCGATGTCATCGGCTGTGACGGTGCCTACGACACCAAGCCATGCCATGCGGTCATTGCTGCACGCAGTGCTATTCCTTCGATTCCGCCACGCGAGGGTGCCGCTCATTGGCCAGCAGATATGCCCGGTGCGGCGTGGCGTAATGGCGCGGTTGATGCAATTGCCCGTGACGGTCGTCGAGAATGGAAGCAACACAGTGGCTACCACCTGCGATCGCTTGCTGAGAATGCGATGTATCGGTTCAGGACTCTCACCGGAAACTGTCTCTGGGCGCGTCACATCGTCTCGCAGGCGACCGAGGTCGCCGTTCGCGCCGGCGTCATCAACCGCATGGCGGACCTCGCTCGTCCGCAATCCGTTCGTATCGCCTGAATTATGCCCGTCCGATGCCATGGCGTCCTCACGTTCGATTTATGCAACAACGCCGGCCTTAGACCATCCGGTTCTTTGCTAGAGGCGGATTGGCCGCGAAATAACGCTTGATGCCGCGGAAGATCGCGTTGGCCATTTGCTCACGGTAGCTGTCGTCGTTGAGGCACTTCTCTTCTTCAGGGTTGCTGATGAAAGCGGTTTCCACCAGAATCGAGGGAATGTCGGGTGCCTTCAACACCGCGAAGCCGGCCTGCTCGACCGAGCCCTTGTGCAGCTTGTTGATGCTGCCGACTTCGCGTAGCACGTAGTTGCCGTAGCGCAGCGAATCGCGGATCTGGGCGGTGGTCGACATGTCGAACAGCGCGCGGTTTACCGATACATCCTGTGTCTTCACGTTGATCCCGCCGATCGTGTCCGATGAGTTTTCCCTGTTCGCCATCCAGCGCGCGGCCGCGCTGGTGGCGCCGTGGTCGGACAGCGCGAACACCGAGGAGCCGCGTGCTTGTGGCGTGGTGAAGGCATCGGCGTGAATCGACACGAATAGGTCAGCGCCTACGCGCCGCGCCTTTTGCACGCGCACGTTCAGTGGTACGAAAAAATCGTTGTCGCGTGTCATCATCGCGCGCATGTTTGGCGCGCTGTTGATCTTGGTGTGCAGCTTCTTGGCGATGTCAAGCGAGACGTGCTTCTCGTAAGTGCCGCCGCTACCGATCGCTCCTGGATCCTCGCCGCCGTGGCCCGGGTCGATCGCCACTGTCAGCAGGCGCACTGTGCCATTCTTGCCGCCCTTGGGGGTGGTGAAGGCGTAGGTGTCGGGCGTGTTGTCGTCATTATCGTTCTGCTGCTTGGCAATCACCAGCGGCTTGACCGTCGGCTTCGGCGCGGTCGGTGCAGCGGGCGAGCAGGGCGACGCAGGCGAACTTTGCACGAAGCGCTGGAAAAACGCGTCGCTGTTGTCGCCGACCGAAGGTGGCGGCGTTCTGGGGCTGTTCAGCGTGCCCTGCGGCTGCTCCTGGGCGTCGTGTACCGCTTCGTTGAAGTGCTTCTCCTTACGCTCGGTCTGCAAGATCAGGTCGGACAGCGGGTCCGGCGCGACGACCGGGTAAAGGTCGAATACCAGCCGGTAGCGATAGGTGCGCACCGGCGGCAGCATGAACATTTGCGGCTTCACCGAGCCCTTCAGATCGAACACCATGCGTACCACGTGCGCCTGGTACTGGCCGACACGCACCGACTGGATCTGCGGATCGTTCGGCACGATCTTCGAGACCAGGTCGCGCAGCACCTGGTCGAGGTCGAGTCCGTCGAGGTCGACCACCAGCCTGTCGGGGCCTTGCAGTAGTTGTTGCGCAGCCTGCAGCGGCTGGTCTGACTCGATCGTCACGCGTGTGTAGTCGCGCGCGGGCCAGACCCGTACGCCGAGTACAGAGGAAGTCTGCTCCAGGCGCAGAGCGACCAACCCCAGTACCAGTGTTGAAGCACCCGCGCAGAGCAGCTTGCGACGATAGCAGTTGTAAGTCGTGGTGGCGGTCAACTCGATTGATCGGAGTGGTTTGATCAATATCTTTCGAGACATACGTTTCCTAAAGCGCTATGCGCTTGCGCGACGAGTCGGCGGCCTTCGCCGTCGACATTGAGCGCGAACACGAGATCTGGCATGCCGAGCAGGGTGCCTGCCTGCTGCGGCCATTCGACGAGGCAGATCGCGCCGACATTGAAATATTCGCGCAAGCCAGCGTCCACCCATTCGACCGGATCACTGAATCGGTAGAGATCGAAGTGATGCACCACGAGTTCTCCATCAGCGCGTTCGAGCACATACGGCTCAACCAGTGTGTAGGTGGGGCTCCTGACGCGCCCTGCATGGCCCAGGCCATGCAGGATAGCGCGCACTAGGGTGGTCTTGCCGGTACCGAGCTCGCCGCGCAGCTGAATTTGGAGCCCTTCGAAGGCGCTCAACGCGAGGCACTCGGCGCGCATTGCGTCAAGTGCCTGGGCGAAACGCAACCCGAAGATGACTATCGCGGCCTCGTCGTGGAACGCGAACTGGCGCTCGGTGAGCGGGGCGGACGGGACGATCGCGTGGATTGGATGACTGGGCTGTGCGGGCATTCTCGTAAGCGTGAGGACGCAATAGCATTGACGGGCATAATTTCAGGCGATACGAACGGATTGCGGACGAGTGAGGTCCACCATGCGGTTGATTACGCCGACGCGAACGGCGACCTTGGTCGCGCAACTTGGCTAGAGCGTCACCGTTAGCCACATGCTGGTACGTCATTAGCGCGGCATGCACTTGACCCGTATTCGCGTTGAGCGCGAGAGGCGTTGTTGCATAAATCGAGCGAGATCCGTTGACGTTTACGCGCAACGATCGCGGGGCCAGCCCCCTATCAAGTCAGATTCCAGAGTAACTGCTTAATTTTTTACAAGAAAATGTGCAAGGACATACACAAGACAGGTGATCCGAAGGCACGCTACCGTGTCAGGAATTGGGCGGCCTATAATGAAGGCCTGATCAACCGGGGGAACGTCGGGGGAACGTAACAATATGGATAGATGAAGCCGTCCTTGCCAGAATACCCGATGCCATACCCACACGTCGTCGCCCGTGTCTATACGGCGATACGCTGATTCAGACATTACTTGGCGTGAAGACCGTCTATCGACTGACGTTGCGCGCCCTGCAAGGTTTCACCCAAAGTCTTGCGCGATCTGGCCTTCCCGAGCTTGCCGGTGCCGAATTACACCACGCTCTGTCGACGGGCAAAAACGCTTGATGTCGAACTGCCGATCCTTCGTGACAATGAAAACCGATCCATCTGGTTGTCGACAGCACCGGTCTGAAGGTCTATGGAGAAGGTGAATGGAAGGTGCGCCAGCACGGCTACTCGAAGCGGCGCAGGTGGCGTAAAGTCCATCTCGCGCTCAACGCGAATACAGGTCAAGTGCATGCTGCGCTAATGACGAATCAAAATGTGGCTGACGGTGACGCTCTGGCCAAGTTGCTCGACCAGATTCCACGCGAAGAACAAATCGATGTCATCGGCGGTGACGGTGCCTACGACACCAAGCCATGCTATGCGGCCATTGCTGCACGCAGTGCTATTCCTTCGATTCCGCCACGCGAGGGTGCCGTTCATTGGCCAGCGGATATGCCCGGTGCGGCGTGGCGTAATGGCGCGGTTGATGCAATTGCCCGTGACGGTCGTCGAGAATGGAAGCAACACAGTGGCTACCACCGGCGATCGCTTGCCGAGAATGCGATGTATCGGTTCAAGACCCTCACCGGCAACTGTCTCTGGGCGCCTCACATCGACTCGCAGGCGACCGAGGTCTCCATTCGCGTCGGCGTCATCAACCGTATGGCGGACCTCGCTCGTCCGTAATCCGTTCGTATTGCCTAAAATTATGCCCGTCGATGCTATTGCATCCTCACACTCGATTTATGCAACAACGCCGCGTGAAATAGACTTTACGGCACGTGCGCTACTTCGAGTAGCCGTGCTGGCGCACCCTTCCAT
Organism: Burkholderia sp.; assembly: GCA_040954445.1. Classification (GTDB taxonomy): domain Bacteria; phylum Pseudomonadota; class Gammaproteobacteria; order Burkholderiales; family Burkholderiaceae; genus Burkholderia; species Burkholderia gladioli_A. Next base: position 932,907 of record CP144361.1, read on the forward strand.
TCACTTTCACCATAGACCTTCAGACTAGTGCTGTCGACCACCAGGTGGATCGGTTCGCTGTCGCAAAAGGATCTGCAGTTCGATATCAAGCGTTTTGCCCGGCGACAGAGCGTGGTGTAATTCGGCAGCGGCAAGCTCGGGAAGGCCAAATCGCGCAGACTTTGGGTGAAACCTTGCAGGGCGCGCAACGTCCCCGTCGATAGACGGTCTTCACGCCAAGTAATGCCTGCATCAGGCGTATCGCCGTATAGACACGGGCGACCACGTGTGGGTATGGCATCGGGTATTCTGGCAAGGACGGCTTCATCTATCCATATTTTTACGTACGTTCCCCCGGTTGATCAGGGCTTCATTATAGGCCGCCCAATTCCTGACACGGTAGCGTGCCTTCGGATCACCTGTCTTGTGTATGTCCTTGCACATTTTCTTGTAAAAAATTAAGCAGTTACTCTGGAATCTGACTTGATAGGGGGCTGGCCCCGCGATCGTTGCGCGTAAACGTCAACGGATCTCGCTCGATTTATGCAACAACGCCGCCACCGATGTCCTACTTGGTTTCTACGCGCCGTGCTTCGTCCAGGCGGCTGATAAGCTTCGGCGCAATCAGCGCGGCCAGAATGCCGAGGATCGCGATCACAACCATGATTTCGATCAGCGTGAAGCCGCGTTGGCGACGGCCTGCCGATGAGCGTCGATTAATCCACGTTTGCATGAGTGAAACCTCTCTTTCAATCTCTTCGGGTAGATTCCCCGTCCCGTGAGGCGAGGAACTTCATTTGCTGACCGCCTGCGGCACACTGCCAAATCTCGAGCAGTTGCAGAGCGAGTGTACGCTGCGGAAAGCGCGATGTCCGGATGTCGTGGTTCAAACGGCGTTTTTGCCCGGCGACAGAGCGTGGTGTAATTCGGCACCGGCAAGCTCAGGAAGGCCAAATCGCGCAGACTTTGGGTAAAACCTTGCAGGGCGCGCAACGTCAGTCGATAAACGGTCTTCACGCCAAGTAATGCCTAAATCAGCGTATCGCCGTGGCGTTGTTGCATAAATCGAGTGTGAGGACGCAATAGCATCGACGGGCATAATTTCAGGCGATACGCACGGATTGCGGACGAGCGAGGTCCGTCATACGGTTGATGACGCCGACGCGAATGGAGACCTCGGTCGCCTGCGAGGCGATGTGACGCGCCCAGAGATAGTTGCCGGTGAGGGTCTTGAACCGATACATCGCATTCTCGGCAAGCGATCGCCGGTGGTAGCCACTGTCTTGCTTCCATTCTCGACGACCGTCACGGGCAATTGCATCAACCGCGCCATTACGCCACGCCGCACCGGGCATATCCGCTGGCCAATGAGCGGCACCCTCGCGTGGCGGAATCGAAGGAATAGCACTGCGTGCAGCAATGGCCGCATGGCATGGCTTGGTGTCGTAGGCACCGTCACCGCCGATGACATCGATTTGTTCTTCGCGTGGAATCTGGTCGAGCAACTTGGCCAGAGCGTCACCGTCAGCCACATTCTGATTCGTCATTAGTGCGGCATGCACTTGACCTGTATTCGCGTTGAGCGCGAGATGGACTTTACGCCACGTGCGCCGCTTCGAGTAGCCGTGCTGGCGCACCTTCCATTCACCTTCTCCATAGACCTTCAGACCGGTGCTGTCGACAACCAGATGGATCGGTTCATTGTCACGAAGGATCGGCAGTTCGACATCAAGCGTTTTTGCCCGGCGACAGAGCGTGGTGTAATTCGGCACCGGCAAGCTCGGGAAGGCCAAATCGCGCAGACTTTGGGTGAAACCTTGCAGGGCGCGCAAGGTCAGTCGATAGACGGTCTTCACGCCAAGTAATGCCTGAATCAGCGTATCGCCGTATACACACGGGCGACCACGTGTGGGTATGGCATCGGGCATTCTGGCAAGGACGGCTTCATCTATCCATATTGTTACGTTCCCCCGGCTGATCAGGCCTTCATTATAGGCCGCCCAATTCCTGACACGGTAGCGTGCCTTCGGCTCACCTTTCTTGTGTATGTCCTTGCGCATTTTCTTGGCAAAAATTAGGCAGTTACTCTGGAATCTGACTTGATAGGAGGCTGGCCCCGCGACCATTGCGCGTAAACGTCAACGGATCTCGCTCGATTTATGCAACAACGCCTATCGCCGTATAGACACAGGCGACCACGTGTGGGTATGGCATCGGGTATTCTGGCAAGGACGGCTTCATCTATCCATATATTACGTTCCCCCGGTTGATCAGGCCTTCTACAGGCCGCCCAATTCCTGACACGGTAGCGTGCCTTCTGCTCACCTTTCTTGTGTATGTCCTTGCGCATTTTCTTGGCAAAAAATTAGGTAGTTACTCTGGAATCTGACTTAATGACAGGAGACTGGCCCCGCGACCGTTGCGCGTAAACGTCAACGGATCTCGCTCGATTTATGCAACAACGCCGGTTCAAGGCCCTCACCGGCAACTGTCTCTGGGCGCGTCACATCGACTCGCAGGCGACCGAGGTCTCCGTTCGCGCCGGCGTCATCAACCGTATGGCGGACCTCGCTCGTCCGCAATCCGTTCGTATCGCCTGAAATTATCCCGTCGATGCTATTGCGTCATCACACTCGATTTATGCAACAACGCCTCTCCTAAAGCGCGTGCGAGCGTTCGCCGCGCGAGAAGACTGAGAGGCCGCCGTCAATGCCGCGCCCGAACGCGATCACCTTGAACAGCTCCCCCATCTCTGATTCCGCGATCAGCTTCTGCGCCGCGTTGGCGACCGGCAGGAAGCGTGCGTCGTCGGCTGGATCAATGCCGGCCAGCACCTCGGTGATGCCGGCATTGATCAGGAAGCGCCCTTGCGAGATATAGCCGAGTAGCTCGGCACCGGTCGCCACGGCGGCCTCGTGGATGCCGGAGAACTCGACGTGTGCGGTGATGTCCTGCAGGCCCGGCCAGACGAAGGGATCGCCATGCGCGCGGTGCCGATAGTGGCACATCAGGGTGCCCTCGGCACGCTGCGGGTGGTAGTACTCGCCGGCCGGGAAGCCGTAGTCGATGAAGAAAGCCGCGCCGCGCACGAGCATGCGGCAGACGGTGCCCGTGAAAGCGCGCGCAGCCTCGTGGATCTCGCTCAGATAGCCTTCCGGAAGTGCGAGCGCGTCGAGCGCCGCCAGCGCAGGGATGTCGACGGCAGCTTGTAGGGGGCGATCCTCGAAAACGAAGGCGCGCGCCGCGTCGAGTGCCACGCCGCGCTCATGCCAGCCCGTTTCGCCGCGCAGTACCAGCCGTACTGGCAGTGCGTCGAGCACTTCGTTGCCGACCACGACGCCCTCAAAGCGCACCGGCAGTACGTCGAGCCAGTGCACCCGGCTCGCCAGCGGCGCCGGAAGCTCTTTCACCAGAGTAGCACGCTGGCGCTCGCGCAGCTCGCCCGACAGCTCGACGATTTCGTAGCGCGCGGATGCCGCGCCCAGCGCATCGAGCGCGGTCAGCAGCCCGACCGCCAGCTTTCCAGTTCCGGCACCGAACTCCATCAGCCTCTGCGTTCCGCTCGCCTCGAGCGCTTCGGCCAGCGGCCGCGCCAGAGTCTGCGCGAACAGGGGCGAAAGCTCCGGGGCCGTAACGAAATCGCTGCCATCGTCGCCGCGCCTGCCGAACTTGCGTGCACCGCCGCTGTAGTAGCCCAGGCCCGGCGCATAGAGTGCGCGCTCCATGAAGCGCGAAAACGGCACCCACCCGCGCGAGGCCGCGATCTCGGCGCGTAGCGAGGCGGACAGCGTTTCCGACTGTGCGAGCGCAGCCGGGCCGGGAACGGGTAGACTGATGAGTTTGTGAGCTTTCCGGTTCATCCCGGCATTGTAAATGATAGATTCCGCCGGGCGTTGTTGCATACATCGAGCGCGATCCGTTGACGTTGACGCGCAACGGTCACGGGGCCAGCCTCCTATCAAGTCAGATTCCAGAGTAACTGCCTATTTTTTGCCAAGAAAATGTGCAAGGACATACACAAGACAGGTGAGCCGAAGGCACGCTACCGTGTCAGGAATTGGGCGGCCTATAATATGAAGGCCTGATCAACCGGGGGAACGTAACAATATGGATAGATGAAGCCGTCCTTGCCAGAATACCCGATGCCATACCCACACGTGGTCGCCCGTGTCTATACGGCGATAGGCTGATTCAGACATTACTTGGCGTGAAGACCGTCTATCGACTAACGTTGCGCGCCCTGCAAGGTTTCACCCAAAGTCTGCGCGATTTGGCCTTCCCGAGCTTGCCGGTGCCGAATTACACCACGCTCTGTCGCCGGGCAAAAACGCTTGCTGTCGAACTGCCGATCCTTCGTGACAATGAACCAATCCATCTGGTTGTCGACAGCACCGGTCTGAAGGTCTATGGAGAAGGTGAATGGAAGGTGCGCCAGCACGGCTACTCGAAGCGGCGCACGTGGCGTAAAGTCCATCTCGCGCTCAACGCGAATACGGGTCAAGTGCATGCCGCGCTAATGACGAATCAGAATGTGGCTGACGGTGACGCTCTCGCCAAGTTGCTCGACCAGATTCCACGCGAAGAACAAATCGATGTCATCGGCGGTGATGGTGCCTACGACACCAAGCCATGCCATGCGGCCATTGCTGCACGCAGGGCGTTGTTGCATAAATCGAGCGAGATCCGTTGACGTTTACGCGCAATGGTCGCGGGGCCAGCCTCCTATCAAGTCAGATTCCAGAGTAACTGCCTAATTTTTGCCAAGAAAATGCGCAAGGACATACACAAGAAAGGTGAGCCGAAGGCACGCTACCGTGTCAGGAATTGGGCGGCCTATAATGAAGGCCTGATCAGCCGGGGGAACGTAACAATATGGATAGATGAAGCCGTCCTTGCCAGAATGCCCGATGCCATACCCACACGTGGTCGCCCGTGTGTATACGGCGATACGCTGATTCAGGCATTACTTGGCGTGAAGACCGTCTATCGACTGACCTTGCGCGCCCTGCAAGGTTTCACCCAAAGTCTGCGCGATTTGGCCTTCCCGAGCTTGCCGGTGCCGAATTACACCACGCTCTGTCGCCGGGCAAAAACGCTTGATGTCGAAATGCCGATCCTTCGTGACAATGAACCGATCCATCTGGTTGTCGACAGCACCGGTCTGAAGGTCTATGGAGAAGGTGAATGGAAGGTGCGCCAGCACGGCTACTCGAAGCGGCGCACGTGGCGTAAAGTCCATCTCGCGCTCAACGCGAATACAGGTCAAGTGCATGCCGCGCTAATGACGAATCAGAATGTGGCTGACGGTGACGCTCTGGCCAAGTTGCTCGACCAGATTCCACGCGAAGAACAAATCGATGTCATCGGCGGTGATGGTGCCTACGACACAAAGCCATGCCATGCGGCCATTGCTGCACGCAGTGCTATTCCTTCGATTCTGCCACGCGAGAGTGCCGTTCATTGGCCAGCGGATATGCCCGGTGCGGCGTGGCGTAATGGCGCGGTTGATGCAATTGCCCGTGACGGTCGTCGAGAGTGGAAGCAAGACAGTGGCTACCACCGGCGATCGCTTGCCGAGAATGCGATGTATCGGTTCAAGACCCTCACCGGCAACTGTCTCTGGCCGCGTCACATCGAGGCGCAGGAGGCGACCGAGGTCTCCATTCGCGTCGGGGTCATCAACCGTATGGCGGACCTCGCTCGTCCGCAATCCGTTCATATCGCCTGAAATTATCCCATCGATGCTATTGCATCCTCACACTCGATTTATGCAACAACGCCATTCCGCCGCAAGGCCTGTCGGCAGCACCGACCGTCCGGACCAGAGCGCGCGCATTGCGCTGATCACGGGTGCCGCCCGCTCCGACGGACAGGGTAAGATCGGCCGCGCGCTGGCGCTCGCCTTCGCCCGCCACGGCTGGCAGGTAGCGCTGGCCGTCGACGACGAGGCTGCCCGCCCGGCTGCCCGGGCGCTGGCTGCCGAGGTCGAGGCGCTGGGCTGCCGTGCCGCCGTTCTGGTGGCCGACCTATCGAGCGAAACGGGTGCCACGGCCCTGGTTCCGGCATGCAGCACCACGCTCGGCGGGCCCGTCTGCGTGGTCTGCCATGGTGGTGGCGATCAAGCCCCGGTCGATGACGACACCAGCGGCGGCTACGCTTCGCTGCTGGCTTCGATGGCTCGCCACGTGGCCGCACCGATGGTGCTGGGCCGCACGCTGGCCGAGGCGACGCCCGAAGCTGCACGCGAGGACGAGACGCAACGTGCGGTGCTGATTCACCTGCTCGACGACGCGCTGTACCATCCCGCGCCCGAGCGGCTCTCGCATGCGCTGGCGCAGGCGGCGCTGCATCGCGCAACGAGCGCCCAGGCACTGGCGCTGGCACCGAAGGTGCGGGTCGCAGCGCTGGTGTACGGGCGCGCCCCGCATGTCGATGCACTGGCGGCGGCGGCTTGCTACCTGGCCGCCGCGCCGGGCGTCACTGGCGCCACGTTAAGCGTGGACGGCGGCGAGCATTTCGCTCCGCTCGTGTCACCACCGGCCAACCCTGAGGAGCAGCGGCGCGCCGAGCGCGCCATTGCACGTGCTTGCACACCTATTTGACTGGACCGATCATGTTTTCCGCCCTCCTGCACCCCAGGCTCGCTGACTGCCGCAGGCTCTATCTACGTGACCATGAGGTCTCCATGCGTATCGGCGCGTTCAAGAACGAGAAACGGGGCGAACAGCGTGTCATGATTAACATCGACGTGTTCGTGCCGCTGTCCATGACCACCCCGCTCAAGGACAAGCTGCGCGAGGTGATCGACTACGATCTGATGAAGCAGGCCGTCGCGTATTGTATCGCGAGCGGCCATATCCACCTGCAGGAAACGCTGGGCGACTCCATCGCCGCACGCCTGCTCGTGCACCAAGCCGTGCGCGCGGTGCGCGTCTCCACCGAGAAACCGGACGCCTACCCCGATTGCGACGCAGTGGGCGTCGAAGTCTTTCGCATCAAGGACGAGGAGCGCGCATGAATGCACCTCATACCCCCACACAACACGCGACCGTCGAGGCCGAGGTGGAAGCTGACCGCCGTGCGCTAACGCGCCAGGAACAGAAGAAAATCTACGAGAACAACAATCTGTTCAAGCGCATCGTGCGCCAGGTCGGCCAGGCGATCGGTGACTACAAAATGATCGAACAGGGCGACAAGGTGATGGTCTGCCTGTCGGGCGGAAAGGATAGCTACGCGATGCTCGACGTGCTGCTTCGCCTACGCGAGCGCGCTCTGATTAGCTTCGAAATCGTTGCCGTCAACCTCGACCAGAAACAGCCGGGCTTTCCCGAGCACGTGCTGCCCGAGTACCTGCAGCAGGTAGGCGTGCCTTTCTACATCGAGAACCAAAACACTTACAGTATCGTCAAGCGGCTAGTCCCCGAGGGCAAGACTACTTGCTCGCTGTGCTCGCGGCTGCGCCGCGGCATCCTCTACCGCGTGGCGGGCGAGCTCGGCGCGACTAAGATTGCGCTCGGCCACCATCGTGACGATATCGTGCAAACCCTGCTGCTCAACATGTTCTATGGCGGCAAGCTCAAAGGCATGCCGCCTAAGCTACAGTCCGACGACGGTCGAAACGTGGTGATCCGCCCGCTCGCCTACGTGAAGGAAATGGACCTCGAGAAGTACTCCGAGCTACGCGCATTCCCGATCATCCCCTGCAACCTCTGTGGCAGCCAGCCGAACCTGAAGCGCGCCGAGATGAAGGCACTGATCCGCGAATGGGATAAGGGCTTCCCGGGCCGGGTCGACAACATGTTCAACGCGCTGTCGGCAGTAGTGCCTTCGCACCTGATGGACACTACGCTGTTCCCATTCAAGGATCTGCGCGCCACCGGCGCGCCCGATCCGACCGGCGACCTCTTCTTCGAAGGGGACCTTTGCGGCACCGATACGGGTGCCGGCAAGGGCGAGGGTCAGCCAATCTCGATCATACAGTTCGACGACTTGTAACAAAATTCGGCGTTGTTGCATAAATCGAGCGAAAGCCGTTGACGTTTACGCGCAACGCTCGCCGGCCAGCACCCTATCAAGTCAGATTCCAGAGTAACTGCCTAATTTTTCCAAGAAAATGCGCAAGGACATACACAAGCAAGGTGAGCCGGAAGGCACGCTACCGTGTCAGGAATTGGGCGGCCTATAATGCAGGCCTGATCAACCAGGGGAACGTGACGATATAGATAGATGAAGCCGCCCCTGCCAGAATACCCGACGCCATACCCACACGTGGTCGCCCGTGTGTATACGGCGATACGCTGATTCAGGCATTACTTGGCGTGAAGACCGTCTATCGACTGACGTTGCGCGCCCTGCAAGGTTTCACCCAAAGTCTGCGTGATCTGGCCTTCCCGAGCTTGCCGGTGCCGAATTACACCACACTCTGTCGCCGGGCAAAAACGCTTGATGTTGAACTGCCGATCCTTCGTAACAACGAACGGCGTTGTTGCATAAATCGAGCGCGAGGACGCAATGGCATCGGACGGGCATAATTCAGGCGATACGAACGGATTGCGGACGAGCGAGGTCCGCCATGCGGTTGATGACGCCGACGCGAACGGAGACCTCGGTCGCTTGCGCGGCGATGTGACGCGCCCAGAGACAGTGGCCGGTGAGGGTCTTGAACCGATACATCGCATTCTCGGCAAGCGATCGCCGGTGGTAGCCACTGTGTTGCTTCCATTCTCGACGACCGTCACGGGCAATTGCATCAACCGCGCCATTACGCCACGCCGCACCGGGCATATCCGCTGGCCAATGAGCGGCACCCTCGCGTGGCGGAATCGAAGGAATAGCACTGCGTGCAGCAATGGCCGCATGGCATGGCTTGGTGTCGTAGGCACCGTCACCGCCGATGACATCGATTTGTTCTTCGCGTGGAATCTGGTCGAGCAACTTGGCCAGAGCGTCACCGTCAGCCACATTTTGATGCGTCATTTTATCCAAAATTCGTTATCTTGAAATTTGAAAATCGTCCCTTATGTGATGAGGCATGGCGTTGTCTACAGAAATCACCATAACGTGTCGCTCTCTATTTCATGCACAAACCAATTCGTTATGCAGTTTTAGTAAAGTTCGCGTATTTCTAATCAATACAACGAAACACCCTGCGTTAAACCACCTCGCGTCAAACCAACCGTGTGGCGACGCTTCCGGAATGCGTCGCGGGCAGGGGCGGACACCGGAATGCCTTCGAATTCCCTCAAGACACGGCGCTGACGTCCAGCGGTGCACCCGTCTTGGCTTTGATCTCATCGACGCTCACGCCCTCGGCCAGCTCGACCAGCTTGAGGCCGGTCTCGGTTACCTCGATCACGCCCAGGTCGGTGATGATGTTGTTGACCACCCCCACGCCAGTCAGCGGAAGGTTGCATTCCTCGAGGATCTTGTGCTGGTCACACTTCACAACGTGCTCCATCAGTACTACCACGCGCTTGACGCCGGCCACCAGATCCATCGCGCCGCCCATGCCTTTGATCATCTTTCCGGGGATCATCCAGTTCGATAGATCGCCCTTCTTGCTGACCTGCATCGCGCCGAGGATCGCCAGATTGATGTGACCACCACGAATCATCGCGAACGAATCAGCCGAGGAGAAGATCGAGGAGCCTGGCAGGGTCGTCACGGTCTGCTTGCTAGCATTGATTAGGTCCGCGTCAATTTCCTCCTCAGTCGGCAAGGGTCCGATACCGAGCAGGCCGTTCTCCGAATGCAACCAGACCTCAACGCTAGCCGGCACGTGGTTTGCCACCAAGGTCGGCAGGCCGATGCCGAGGTTCACGTAGAAGCCGTCCTGCAGTTCCTTCGCCGCGCGCGCGGCCATCTGGTCACGATTCCAAGCCATGTCAGTCTCCTTTTGTGCGCACCACGCGTTGCTCAATGCGTTTTTCAGGCGTCGCGTTCAGCACCAGGCGCTGGACGAAGATCCCCGGCGTATGGATGTGGTCCGGATCGAGCTCGCCGTTCTTGACGATCTCCTCGACTTCCGCCACCGTGATACGCCCCGCCATCGCGCACATCGGGTTGAAATTGCGTGCGGTACGGCGATAGATCAGGTTGCCCGACTTGTCGGCTTTCCAGGCCTTGACCAGGGCGACGTCGGCCGTCAGCGAGGGCTCCAGCACATAGTGCTTGTCGCCGAACTGGCAGGTTTCTTTGCCCTCGGCAATCACGGTACCGAAACCGGTATTGGTGAAGAATGCGGGGATCCCGGCACCGCCGGCGCGTAGCTTTTCGGCTAGGGTGCCCTGCGGCGTGAATTCAAGCTCGAGCTCGCCGGCCAGGTATTGGCGCTCGAACTCCTTGTTCTCGCCCACGTAGGACGAAATCATCTTACGGATCTGTCGCGTCACGAGCAGCAGGCCGAGGCCGAAACCATCGACACCGGCGTTGTTGCTGATACAGGTAATGCCGTTCACACCGCTGTCACGCAGCGCGGCGATTAGCGCCTCGGGGATGCCGCATAAGCCGAAGCCACCGACCGCGAAGGTCTGGCCATCCGCGATGACGCCCTCGAGCGCGGCAGCTGCGCTTGGATAGATCTTGTTCATGTTTCTGTCCCTTCTTATATGGCAACCAGTCGAACTGGTTCTCGATGCACGACAAACCCACCGTATCATTCTAGACACACTTCGATGATCCTGCCTTGAAGGGACCTTGTTGCATCAATCGAGCGAGATCTGTTGACGTTTACGCGCAACGATCGCGGGGCCAGCCTCCTATCAAGTCAGATTCCAGAGTAACTGCCTAATTTTTGCCAAGAAAATGGGCAAGGACATACACAAGAAAGGTGAGCCGAAGGCACGCTACCGTGTCAGGAATTGAGCGGCCTATAATGAAGACCTGATCAACCGTGGGAACGTGACGATATGGATAAATGAAGCCGTCCTTGCCAAAATAACCGATGCCATACCCACACGTGGTCGCCCGTGTGTATACGGCGATACGCTGATTCAGGCATTACTTGGCGTGAAGACCGTCTATCGACGGACGTTGCGCGCCCTGCAAGGTTTTACCCAAAGTCTGCGCGATCTGGCTTTTCCGAGCTTGCCGGTGCCGAATTACACCACGCTCTGTCGCCGGGCAAAAACGCTTGATGTCGAACTGCCGATCCTTCGTGACAATGAACCGATCCATCTGGTTGTCGACAGCACCGGTCTGAAGGTCCATGGAGAAGGTGAATGGAAGGGTGCGCCAGCACGGCTACTCGAAGCGGCGCACGTGGCCGTAAAGCTCATCTCGCGCTCAACGCGAATACGGGTCAAGTGCATGCCGCGCTAATGACGCATCAGAATGTGCCTGACGGTGACGCTCTGGCCAGAGTTGCTCGACCAGATTCCACGCGACGAAAAAATCGATGTTATCGGCGGTGACGGTGCCTACGACACCAAGCCATGCCATGCAGACATTGCTGCACGCAGTGCTGTTCCTTCGATTCCGCCACGCGAGGGTGCCGCCCATTGGCCAGCGGATAAGTCCGGTGCGGCGTGGCGTAACGGCGCGGTTGATGCAATTGCCCGTGACGGTCGTCGATCGAGAGTGGAAGAAAGACAGTGGCTACCACCGGCAATCGCTTTCCGAGAATTCGATGTATCGGTTCCAGACCCTTACCGGCAACTTTCTCTGGGCGCATCGGCGTCATCAACCGCATGGCGGACCTCGCTCGTCCGCAATCCGTTCGTATCGCCTGAAATTATGCCCGTCGATGCCATTGCGTCCTCGCGCTCGATTTATGCAACAACGCCATGCGCGTTGCGTCGATCTTCCCGTATACAATGTCCTGCCTGCGTCTCGTCTCCAGCGTTGCTGGCCGAATGCGATGAAGCGTGGATGGACCGGAAAAATCTATTTCAACATGAACGCCTGACCCGAGCATCACGGTGGAATGGCCTGCTTTTTTGACAGAAAAAAGTTGCACAGCCCTCTTTGCTATTCACGCAATGTACCGATTAGTGAAGGTGTTGCACTTCAGATTTGAGGCCACCGCGCCCCATGAATTTATTTCGAGCCTTGCTGACGGTCAGCGGCTTCACGCTCTTGTCGCGCGTAACCGGTCTGGCCCGTGAGACGCTGATCGCGCGAGCGTTCGGCGCCAGCCAATATACCGACGCCTTCTACGTCGCGTTCCGCATCCCGAACCTGCTGCGCCGGCTGGCGGCCGAGGGTGCGTTTTCGCAGGCCTTCGTGCCGATCCTTGCGGAATTCAAGAACCAGAAGGGGCATGACGCTACCAAGACGCTGGTCGACGCGATGTCTACCGTGCTGGCCTGGGCGCTTGCACTCCTGTCGCTGGGCGGGGTAGCCGGCGCGGCCTGGGTAGTCTATGCGGTGGCCCCGGGCCTGTGCGCCAACGGCCAGGCCTTCCCCCTGGCGGTGACGATGACGCGGATCATGTTCCCGTACATTCTCTTCATCTCGCTGACTACGCTGGCCTCGGGCGTGCTCAACACCTACAAGAAGTTTTCGCTGCCGGCCTTTGCGCCAGTGCTGCTGAACGTCTCCTTCATCGGCGCGGTCGCTTTCGTCGCGCCGCACCTGAAGATGCCGGTCTATACGCTGGCCTGGGCCGTAGTCGTCGGCGGGCTGCTGCAGTTCGTGGTACAGTGGCCGGGCTTGAAGCGCATCGACATGGTGCCGCGTATTGGCCTGAAACTCGGGCGCGCGCTGGCCCACCCGGGCGTCAAGCGGATACTGGCCAAGATGGTGCCGGCCACCTTCGCGGTCTCGGTGGCCCAGCTTTCACTGATCATCAATACCAATATCGCCTCGCGGCTGGGGCAGGGCGCAGTGTCCTGGATCAACTACGCCGACCGCCTGATGGAATTCCCTACCGCGCTACTTGGCGTGGCGCTCGGCACTATACTGCTGCCGAGCCTGTCGAAGGCGCACGTCGACGCCGACGCGACCGAGTACTCGGCCCTGCTCGACTGGGGCCTACGCGTAACCTTTTTGCTCGCCGCACCCAGCGCGCTGGGCCTGCTGGTATTCGCCGAGCCGCTCACTGCTACGCTGTTCAACTACGGCAAGTTCGACGCGCACACGGTAGAGATGGTGGCACGCGCGCTGGCCGCCTATGGCATCGGCCTAGTCGGCATCATCCTGATCAAAATCCTCGCACCGGGCTTCTACGCCAAACAGGACATCAAGACGCCGGTGAAGATCGCGATCGTGGTGCTGGTCGTCACCCAGCTGTTGAATTACGTGTTCGTGCCGATCTTCGGCCATGCGGGCCTGACGCTCAGCATCGGGGTGGGTACCTCGCTCAATTCACTGCTGCTGTTCATCGGGCTGCGCCGGCGCGGCATCTACCAGCCCTCGCCGGGCTGGTTGCGCTTCTTCCTGCAACTGCTCGGTACCTCGCTGGTGCTGGCTGGCGTGATGCACTGGTTCGCGATCAGCTTCGACTGGACCGGGATGCGCGCAGAGCCACTGGCGCGCATCGCGTTGACTGTCGCGAGCCTGATCCTGTTCGCCGCACTATATTTCGGTATGTTGTGGCTCATGAGCTTCAACTACGCGTATTTTCACCGCTGAGCTTACCCTGAATTGTGCTCCTCATTCGGAGTTGTGGGGCGTTGTTGCATAAATCGAGCGAGATCCGTGGACGTTTACGCGCAACGGTCGCGGGGCCAGCCCCCTATCAAGTCAGATTCCAGAGTAACTGCCTAATTCTTTTCAAGAATTAGGCGCAAGGACATACACAAGAAAGGTGAGCCGAAGGCACGCTACCGTGCCAGGAATTGGGCGGTCTATAATACAGGTCTGATCAACCTGGGGAACGTAACAATATGGATAGATGAAGCCCTCCTTGCCAGAATACCCGATGCCATACCCACACGTGGTCGCCCGTGTCTATACGGCGATACGCTGATTCAGACATTACTTGGCGTGAAGACCGTCTATCGACTAACGTTGCGCGCCCTGCAAGGTTTCACCCAAAGTCTGCGCGATCTGGCCTTCCCGAGCTTGCCGGTGCCGAATACACCACGCTCTGTCGCCGGGCAAAAACGCTTGATGTCGAACTGCCGATCCTTCGTGACAATGAACCGATATATCTGGTTGTCGACAGCACCGGTCTGAAGGTCTATGGAGAAGGTGAATGGAAGGTGCGCCAGCACGGCTACTCGAAGCGGCGCACGTGGCGTAAAGTCCATCTCGCGCTCAACGCGAATACGGGTCAAGTGCATGCCGCGCTAATGACGAATCAGAATGTGGCTGACGGTGACGCTCTGGCCAAGTTGCTCGACCAGATTCCACGCGAAGAACAAATCGATGTCATCGGCGGTGATGGTGCCTACGACACCAAGCCATGCTATGCGGCCATTGCTGCACGCAGTGCTATTCCTTCGATTCCGCCACGCGAGGGTGCCGTTCATTGGCCAGCGGATATGCCCGGTGCGGCGTGGCGTAATGGCGCGTTTGATGCAATTGCCCGTGACGGTCGTCGAGAATGGAAGCAAGACAGTGGCTACCACCGCCGATCGCTTGCCGAGAATGCGCTCTATCGGTTCAAGACCCTCACCGGCAACTGTCTCTTGGCGCGTCACATCGCCTCGCAGGCGACCGAGGTCTCCATTCGCGTCGGCGTCATCAACCGTATGGCGGACCTCGCTCGTCCGCAATCCGTTCGTATGGCCTAAAATTATGCCTGTCGATGCTATTGCATCCTCACACTCGATTTATGCAACAACGCCCCGCATGGCATGGCTTGGTGTCGTAGGCACCGTCACCGCCGATGACATCGATTTGTTCGGCGTGTGGAATCTGGTCGAGCAACTTGGCCAGAGCGTCACCGTCAGCCACATTCTGATTCGTCATTAGCGCGGCATGCACTTGACCTGTATTCGCGTTGAGCGCGAGATGGACTTTACGCCACGTGCGCCGCTTCGAGTAGCCGTGCTGGCGCACCTTCCATTCACCTTCTCCATAGACCTTCAGACCGGTGCTGTCGACAACCAGATATATCGGTTCATTGTCACGAAGGATCGGCAGTTCGACATCAAGCGTTTTTGCCCGGCGACAGAGCGTGGTGTAATTCGGCACCGGCAAGCTCGGGAAGGCCAAATCGCGCAGACTTTTGGTGAAACCTTGCAGGGCGCGCAAGGTCAGTCGATAGACGGTCTTCACGCCAAGTAATGCCTGAATCAGCGTATCGCCGTATAGACACGGGCGACCACGTGTGGGTATGGCATCGGGTATTCTGGCAAGGACGGCTTCATCTATCCATATTGTTACGTTCCCCCGGTTGATCAGGCCTTCATTATAGGCCGCCCAATTCCTGACACGGTAGCGTGCCTTCGGATCACCTTTCTTGTGTATGTCCTTGCGCATTTTCTTGGCAAAAATTAGGCAGTTACTCTGGAATCTGACTTGATAGGAGGCTGGCCCCGCGACCGTTGCGCGTAAACGTCAACGGATCTCGCTCGATTTATGCAACAACGCCGATCCTTCGTGACAATGAACCGATCCATCTGGTTGTCGACAGCACCGGTCTGAAGGTCCATGGAGAAGGTGAATGGAAGGTGTGCGCCAGCACGGCTACTCGAAGCGGCACACGTGGCGTAAAGCCCATCTCGCGCTTAACGCGAATACGGGTCAAGTGCATGTCTCGCTAATGACGAATCAAAATGCGGCTGACGGTGACGCTCTGGCCAAGTTGCTCAACCAGATTCCACACGCCGAACAAATCGATGTCATCGGCGGTAATGGTACCTACGACACCAAGCCATGCCATGTGGCCATTGCTGCACGCAGTGCTATTCCTTCGATTCCGCCACGCGAGGGTGCCGTTCATTGGCCAGCGGATATGCCCGGCGCGGCGTGGCGTAATGGCGCGGTTGATGCAATTGCCCGTGACGGTTGTCGAGCATGGAAGTGGCGTTGTTGCATAAATCGAGCGAGATCCGTTGACGTTTACGCGCAATGGTCGCGGGGCCAGCCTCCTATCAAGTCAGATTCCAGAGTAACTGCCTAATTTTTGCCAAGAAAATGCGCAAGGACATACACAAGAAAGGTGAGCCGAAGGCACGCTACCGTGTCAGGAATTGGGCGGCCTATAATGAAGGCCTGATCAGCCGGGGGAACGTAACAATATGGATAGATGAAGCCGTCCTTGCCAGAATGCCCGATGCCATACCCACACGTGGTCGCCCGTGTGTATACGGCGATACGCTGATTCAGGCATTACTTGGCGTGAAGACCGTCTATCGACTGACCTTGCGCGCCCTGCAAGGTTTCACCCAAAGTCTGCGCGATTTGGCCTTCCCGAGCTTGCCGGTGCCGAATTACACCACGCTCTGTCGCCGGGCAAAAACGCTTGATGTCGAACTGCCGATCCTTCGTGACAATGAACCGATCCATCTGGTTGTCGACAGCACCGGTCTGAAGGTCTATGGAGAAGGTGAATGGAAGGTGCGCCAGCACGGCTACTCGAAGCGGCGCACGTGGCGTAAAGTCCATCTCGCGCTCAACGCGAATACAGGTCAAGTGCATGCCGCGCTAATGACGAATCAGAATGTGGCTGACGGTGACGCTCTGGCCAAGTTGCTCGACCAGATTCCACGCGAAGAACAAATCGATGTCATTGGCGGTGACGGTGCCTACGACACCAAGCCATGCCATGCGGCCATTGCTGCACGCAGTGCTATTCCTTCGATTCCGCCACGCGAGGGTGCCGCTCATTGGCCAGCGGATATGCCCGGTGCGGCGTGGCGTAATGGCGCGGTTGATGCAATTGCCCGTGACGGTCGTCGAGAATGGAAGCAACACAGTGGCTACCACCGGCGATCGCTTGCCGAGAATGCGATGTATCGGTTCAAGACCCTCACCGGCCACTGTCTCTGGGCGCGTCACATCGACTCGCAGGCGAACGAGGTCTCCGTTCGCGTCGGCGTCATCAACCGCATGGCGGATCTCGCTCGTCCGCAATCCGTTCGTATCGCCTGAAATTATGCCCGTTGATGCCATTGCATCCTCACGCTCGATTGATGCAACAACGCCTATTTGTACTCTCGTTTCTTTAGTGTCCGAGTCATTGATCAAAAATTTGCGATCTTGAAATTCAAAAATCGTCTCTTCTGTCTCGTTTTTCCATGCCCCTCACATGAGGGACGAATTTTAAATTTCAAGATCGCAAATTTTTGATCAATAGAGAACAAATTTTTACTGTCGCTGTCCAACCCGACATGAAGAGAGATGGACGCACGGTATCGCGGTCGGCGTTGGAGGAAATGCGCCTGATGGCACTGGATCGCATGCGCGAAGGCGAGGCGCCGACTAAGGTCGCCGCTTCGTTCGGTTTGCATCGTGGCTGGGCCTACAAAGTATTGGCGCGGGCCAAGGGCCCAGGGCGCGGTAAGCGTGCCCTTCTTTTACGTAAAGGAACCGGCCGACCACGCACGCTCTCGCCGAAGCAGGAGCGTCAAGTGTTTGTCTGGGTCAACGGCAAGAACCCGCAGCGGTATGGATTCAACTTCGGATTTTGGACGCGGCGGATCCTGCGTGAGCTGATCGAGCAGAAAGTCGGTGCGCGGTTGAGTCTTGCAAGCGTTGGCACGGTGCTTCTGCGGCTGGGAATGACGCCGCAGAAGCCGTTGCAGCAGGCTTATCAGCGCGACCCAGCGGCGGTGACGCGGTGGCAGCGGGACACCTACCCAGCCATTGCGTGTCAGGCTAAGCAGGAAAAAGCCGAGATCTACTTCTGGGATGAGTCGGGCTTTCGCGCTGATGCCGTGCAGGGTAGAACCTGGGGCGTCAGAGGCACCAGGCCTGTGGTCTCGATTCCTGGGCAGCGCCAGAGCATCAGTACGGCTTCGGCGGTGAACAGCAAGGGCGGATTCTGGTTTGCTGTCTACAGCGGCGGCCTGAACGGCGAGAAGTTCGTGGAACTGCTGCAACAGATGATGAAAGGACGGCGCAGGCCAATCTATCTGGTGTTGGACGGATTGCCAGCGCACAAGACCCATAGCGTGCGTGCCTACGTCGACAGCCTGAAGGGCAAGCTGACCCTGCACTTCCTGCCGAGCTACGCCCACGGAGCTGAATCCCGATGAGCTGGTTTGAAGCTACGGACCGGTGTCGAGCGCAGTCCATTGTGCAGTAGGCGTTTTTGCATAAAACGAGCGTGAGCCGTTGACGTTTACACGCAACGGTCGCGGGATCAGCCTCCTGTTATTGATCCACAATTTTTGATCAATAACAAGTCAGATTCCAGAGTAACTGCCTAATTTTTGCCAAGAAAATACGCAAGGACATACATAAGACAGGTGAGTCGAAGGCACGCTACCGTGTCAGGCATTAGGCGGCCTTATAATGAAGGCCAGATCAACTGGGGGAACGTGACGATATGGATAGATGAAGCCGTTCTTGCCAGAATACTCGACGCCATACCCACGCGTGGTCACCCGAGTCTATACGGCGATACGCTTGATTCAGGCCTTACTTAACGTAAAGACCGTCTATCAACTGATGTTGCGCGCGCCCTGCAAGGTTTCACCCAAAGTCTACGTGATTTGACCTTCCCGAGCTTGCCGGTGCCGAATGACACCACGCTCTGTCGCCGGGCAAAACGCTTGATGTCGAACTGCCGATCCTTCGCGACAACGAACCGATCCATTTGGTTGTCGACAGCACCCGTCTGAAGATCTATGGCGAGGGTGAATGGAAGGTGCGCCAGCACGGCTATTCGAAGCGGCGCACCTGGCATAAAGTCCATCTCGCGCTCAACGCGAATACGGGTCCAGTGCATGCCGCGCTAATGACGAATCAGAATGTAGCTGACGGTGACGCTCTGGCCAAGTTGCTCGACCAGATGCCACGCGAAGAACAAATCGATGTCATCGGCGGTGACGGTGCCTACGACACCAGCCCATGCCATGCGGTCGTTGCTGCACGCAGTGCTATTCCTTCGATTCCGCCACGCGAGGGTGCCGCTCATTGGCCAGCGGATAATCCCCGGTGCGGCGTGGCGTAATCGGGCGGTTGATGCAATTGCCCGTGACGATCGTCGAGAATGGAAGCAAGACAGTGGCTACCACCGGCGATCGCTTGCCGAGAATGCGATGTATCGGTTCAAGACCTTCACCGGCAACTGTCTCTGGGCGCGTCAGATCGCCTCGCAGGCGACCGAGGTCGCCGTTCGAGGCGGCGTCATCAACCGGCATGGCGGACCTCGCTCGTCCGCAATCCGTTCGTATCGCCTGAATTATGCCCGTCGATGCCATTGCGTTCTCACGCTCGATTTATGCAATAACGCCTTTGCAAATATCGAACACGCCGGTGCGCGACAGGTTCGTATGCTCGGTAATCTCGTCGTAAGTTCAGCCACGCGTGCGCAGGTTGATCACCTGACGTCGCCGCTCTTCACGTGCCTCACGAGGAAGCGATCTCATATCTCTTTTTCCCATCTCCCTCACATGAGGGTCGATTTGCCAATTTAAAAATCACGCATTGCAGATCAATATGCAACAACGCCGCTCGTCACGAGCGGCACACGCCCCTCTGCTATAGTCATTCCCATCCTTCTCTCTGCCCTGTGACCCTGACCGACCCCGACCCGAATGGACCATATTCCCTTATGGGCGCAAATCTGCGGCGTCTTTGTCCTACTCCTCTGCTCCAGCTTCTTCTCGATCTCTGAAACGGCCATGATGGCGCTCAACCGCCATCGGCTGAAACTGCTCGCCGGCCAGAATGCGCTCGGCGCGAAGACCACCCAGCGGTTGCTGTCGCGCACTGACACGCTGCTCAGCGTGATCTTGATCGGCAACAACCTGTTCAACACCATTATCCCAGTCCTGACTACCTCGATCGCGCTGCGCACCTTCGGGCACGACAACCTGGTGCTGTCGATCTCGACCGGCATTGTCGCTTTTCTGATCATCATGTTGGCGGAAATCACCCCGAAGATCGTCGGCGCGACCTACCCCGAGCGCATCGCACTGCCTGCCAGCCTGGTGATCGCACCGCTGATGCGCGTCATGAAGCCGGTGATCTGGTTCGTCAATCAGCTCGCCAACGGCATCTTGCGCCTGCTGCGGATCAATACGCAGGGCGATCGCACCCAGCGCTTTTCACCAGAGGAGCTGCGCTCGATCGTGCTTGAGTCGGGCAGCTTTATGCCGACCAAGCACCATAGCATCCTGCTAAACCTGTTCGACCTCGAGAACATTACTGTCGACGACGTGATGATCCCGCGCCGCCAGATCGAATCGCTGAACTTCGACGCCCCGCTCGACGAAATCCTCCACCAGCTCGAGACCTGCTATCATAATCAACTGATTGTCTATCAAGGCGACATCGACCAGATGCTCGGCGTACTGCACGTGCGCAAAACACTGACTGCGCTGCACAACCAGGAACTCGGTCGTGACACGCTGCGCGCTCTGCTGGCGGAGCCTTATTACGTGCCCTCGGGCACGCCGGTGTTCCAGCAGCTCCAGTATTTCCAGGAGAGCCGTCAGCGTACTGCGCTGGTAGTCAATGAATATGGCGAACTGGAAGGGCTGCTCACGCCAGAGGACATCATCGAAGAGCTCATCGGCGAGTTCACCACCTCCACGCCAAACGGTAGCAGCTCGCGCGGTGGCTGGAATGCCAACGGAGAATGCATCGTTGCCGGCAGCATTCCACTGCGCGAGCTGAACCGCTGGTTACACTTGAGCTTGCCGACCAAAGGTCCAAAGACGCTCAACGGGCTGATCCTCGATATTCTCGAGGAGATTCCAGACGGCGATGTCTGCATGAAGATCGGCGAAGTGATGCTCGAGGTGATGCGTAGCGACGACCAGGCTGTGCGCACCGTCAAGCTGTTCAAGCCGTGCACCACGCGCGGCGCACGCGCTCTGCTGTATAGCGTTGTTGCATAAATCGAGCGTGAGGGCGCAATCGCATCGACGGGCATAATTTCTAGGCGATATACACGGATTGTGGACGAGCAGGTCCGCCATGCGGTTGATTACGCCGACGCGAACGGCAACCTCGGTCTCCTGCGAGTCGATGTGACGCGCGCCCAGAGACAGTTGCCGGTGAGCGCCTTGAACCGATACGTCGATTCTCGGCAAGCGATCACCGGTGGTAGCCACTGTCTTTCTTCCATTTCGACGACCGTCACGGGCAATTGCATCAACCGCGCCATTACGCCACGCCGCACCGGGCATATCCGCTGGCCAATGAACGGCACCCTCGCGTGGCGGAATCGAAGGAATAGCACTGCGTGCAGCAATGGCCGCATGGCATGGCTTTGTGTCGTAGGCACCAAAGCCGCCGATGACATCGATTTGTTCTTCGCGTGGAATCTGGTCGAGCAACTTGGCCAGAGCGTCAGCGTCAGCCACATTCTGCTGCGTCATTAGCGCGGCATGCACTTGACCCGTATTCGCGTTGAGCGCGAGATGGACTTTACGCCACGTGCGCCGCTTCGAGTAGCCGTGCTGGCGCACCTTCCATTCACCTTCTCCATAGACCTTCAGAGCGGTGCTGTCGACCACCAGATGGATCGGTTCGTTGTCGCGAAGGATTAGCAGTTCTACATGGCGTTGTTGCATAAATCGAGCGAGATCCGTTGACGTTTACGCGCAACGGTCGCTGGGCCAGCCTCCTATCAAGTCAGATTCCAGAGTAACTGCCTAATTTTTGCCAAGAAAATGCGCAAGGACATACACAAGAAAGGTGAGCCGAAGGCACGCTACCGTGTCATGAATTGGGCGGCCTATAATGAAGGCCTGATCAACCGGGGGGACGTAACAATATGGATAGATGAAGCCGTCCTTGCCAGAATACCCGATGCCATACCCACACGTGGTCGCCCGTGTCTATACGGCGATACGCTGATTTAGGCATTACTTGGCGTGAAGACCGTCTATCGACTGACGTTGCGCGCCCTGCAAAGTTTCACCCAAAGTATGCGCGATCTGGCCTTCCCGAGCTTGCCGGTGCCGAATTACACCACGCTCTGTCGCCGGGCAAAAACGCTTGATGTCAAACTTCCGATCCTTCGTGACAATGAACCGATCCATCTGGTTGTCGACAGCACCGCTCTGAAGGTCTATGGAGAAGGTGGATGGAAGGTGTGCCAGCACGGCTACTCGAAGCGGCGCACGTGGCGTAAAGTCCATCTCGCGCTCAACGCGAATACGGGTCAAGTGCATGCCGCGCTAATGACGCAGCAGAATGTGGCTGACGCTGACGCTCTGGCCAAGTTGCTCGACCAGATTCCACGCGAAGAACAAATCGATGTCATCGTCGGCTTTGGTGCCTACGACACAAAGCCATGCCATGCGGCCATTGCTGCACGCAGTGCTATTCCTTCGATTCCGCCACGCGAGGGTGCCGTTCATTGGCCAGCGGATATGCCCGGTGCGGCGTGGCGTAATGGCGCGGTTGATGCAATTGCCCGTGACGGTCATTGAGAATGGAAGCAAGACAGTGACTACCCACCGGCGATCGCTTGCCGAGAATGCGATGTATCGGTTCAAGGCCTTCACCGGCAACTGCCTCTGGGCGCGTCACATCGACGCGCAGGCGACCGGTGTCGCCGTTCGCGTCGGCGTCATCAACCACATGGTGGACTTCGCTCGTCCGTAATCTGTTCGTATCGCCTGACATTATGCCAGTCGATGCCATTGCGTCCTCACGCTCGATTTATACAAGAACGCCCCTGACACGGTAGCGAGCCTTTGACTCACATGTGTTGTGTATGTCCTTGCGCATTTTCTTGGAAAAATTAGGCAGTTACTCTGGAGTATAATTTGATATTTGTCAGAAATTTTTGATCTTGAAATTTGAAAAATGTCCCTCATCTCTCGTTTTCCATGCTACTTACGTGAGGGATGCTTTTACAATTTCAAAATCACGAATTTCGGATCAATGTTATGCAACAACGCCCATTTTCATGGCGACGGCGATGTGTGCCGTTGCCCGTGCGATGAACGGAATGACGGAAATACCATGACGAAGAAACGTACTTCTCCTAATCGCAACGTGCAGATTGCCGACCAGATCCAGCGCGATCTTTCCGAGCTGATTATGCGCGAGGTGAAAGACCCACGGATCGGCATCGTGACGATCCAGAGCGTTGAGCTGACGCCCGACTACGCGCATGCGAAAGTTTATTTTACAGCGCTCACCGGGGACCCGCTTCAGACCCAAGACGCGTTGCACCACGCCGCGGGCCACCTGCACAACCTGCTGTTTAAGCGCCTGAACATCCATACCGTACCGACGCTGCATTTCGATTATGATCAGACGATCGAGAAGGCAGTCGAGATGTCTCGCCTGATCGAGCAGGCAAACGCGACGCGCGCCAAGGACGACTGAGACGCCTCGCTGATTCCAATCTCGCCATGACGACTGCTGCTCCTCACCCCCCATGCGTGCCGTGCCGGCTGCTCGACGGCGTGCTGCTGCTGGACAAGCCGATCGGCCTATCCAGCAATGCCGTTCTGATCCGCGCGAAACACCTCTATCTTGCCAAGAAGGCCGGCCATACCGGCACGCTCGATCCGTTTGCCTCGGGCCTATTACCACTTTGTTTCGGCGAGGCGACTAAGTTCTCCCAGGACCTGCTTGAAGCCGACAAGACCTACGAGGCCACCATCCGCCTTGGCACTCGCACCACGACGGCCGACGCCGAGGGTGAGGCGATCGAGACGCGCGAGGTGCAGGCCGATCGTTCGGCGATCGAGGCCGTGCTACCGCGTTTCGTCGGCGAGATTGTGCAGGTCCCACCAATGTACTCAGCGCTTAAGCGCGACGGCAAGCCGCTTTACGAATACGCGCGCGCTGGACAGACCCTCGAGCGTGAGGCACGCCAGGTGACGATCCAACGGCTCGAACTGCTCAATGTCGTTTTGTCGGACGTGAGTGTTCGCGTGACCTGCAGCAAGGGCACCTACATACGCACGCTCGCCGAGGATATCGGAGAAGCGCTCGGTTGCGGCGCGCACCTGGGTGCATTGCGCCGCACCAGGGTCGGCGCGCTAACGCTGGAGCATGCGGTCACGCTCGATGCGCTGTCCGATGCCGAGGCGATCGAGCGCGATCGCTGGCTACAGCCCGTCGATGCCTTGCTGTCGAGCTTCACGCGGGTGAGTCTCACGACCGAGGAGGTCCAGCGTTTCCGTCACGGCCAGCGCCTGCAGCTCGCCTCGGTGGCCGAGCTGAACGTCCAGGATGGGGATCGCGTGTGCGTGTATGACGAGACCGAATGCCTGCTCGGCGCTGCACGCTTGAGCTCTGGCGTGCTGACACCAGAGCGCCTGGTGGTGAGCGGCCACCCGAAATGACGTTGGCCCTGAAGCGCTAGCGCACACGAAAATGCCAGGTCAATCTATTTCGGTCTGATTTCCTGCCGCTTACGGCGTAAGCTGCGTTGAATGAACATCAGAGGTCAGTTTAAATTCACCGTGAGGAACTATTGACTTTCCTGGAAATTTGTGCAGCTTGTATACTGCACTCACGTGCAGTCCAAGCATGGAAGTGCTGAGCATTGACGATGAGCAGCGTTGTTGCATAAATCGAGCGTGAGGACACGATAGTATCGACGGACATAATTTCAGGCGATACGAACGGATTCCGGACGATCGAGGCCCGCCATGTGGTTGATTACGCCGACGCGAATGGGGTGCGACTTCCGTCGCCTCTGTGAGTCGATGTGAATGTGACGCGCGACCAGAGACCATTGCCGGTGATCGTCTTAAAGCGATAATATACGCCATTCTCGGCAAGCGATCGCTCGTGGTGGCTGTTGCTTTTCTTGGCGTTTTTGCATAAATCGAGCGAGATCCGTTGACGTTTACGCGCAACGGTCGCGGAGCCAGCCTCCTATCAAGTCAGATTCCAGAGTAACTGCCTAATTTTTGCCAAGAAAATGCGCAAGGACATACACAAGAAAGGTGAGCCGAAGGCACGCTACCGTGTCAGGAATTGGGCGGCCTATAATGAAGGCCTGATCAACCGGGGGAACGTAACAATATGGATAGATGAAGCCGTCCTTGCTAGAATACCCGATGCCATACCCACACGTGGTCGCCCGTGTCTATACGGCGATACGCTGATTCAGGCATTACTTGGCGTGAAGACCGTCTATCGACTGACCTTGCGCGCCCTGCAAGGTTTCACCCAAAGTCTGCGCGATGTGGCCTTCCCGAGCTTGCCGGTGCCGAATTACACCACGCTCTGTCGCCGGGCAAAAACGCTTGATGTTGAACTGCCGATCCTTCGTGACAATGAACCGATCCATCTGGTTGTCGACAGCACCGGTCTGAAGGTCTATGGAGAAGGTGAATGGAAGGTGCGCCAGCACGGCTACTCGAAGCGGCGCACGTGGCGTAAAGTCCATCTCGCGCTCAACGCGAATACAGGTCAAGTGCATGCCGCGCTAATGACGAATCAGAATGTGGCTGACGGTGACGCTCTGGCCAAGTTGCTCGACCAGATTCCACGCGCAGAACAAATCGATGTCATCGGCGGTGACGGTGCCTACGACACCAAGCCATGCCATGCGGCCATTGCTGCACGCAGTGCTATTCCTTCGATTCCGCCACGCGAGGGTGCCGCTCATTGGCCAGCGGATATGCCCGGTGCGGCGTGGCGTAATGGCGCGGTTGATGCAATTGCCCGTGACGGTCGTCGAGAATGGAAGCAAGACAGTGGCTACCACCGGCGATCGCTTGCCGAGAATGCGATGTATCGGTTAAGACCCTCACCGGCCACTGTCTCTGGGCGCGTCACATCGCCGCGCAGGCGACCTCGGTCGCCTGCGCGGCGGCGTCATCAACCGTATGGTTGGACCTCGCTCGTCCGCAATTCGTTCGTATCGCCTGAAATTATGCCCGTCGATGCTATTGCGTCCTCACACTCGATTTATGCAACAACGCCTCAGTCGATAGACGGTCTTCACGCCACGCAATGCCTGAATCAGCGCATTTCCGCAGAGACGCCGGTGACCACCGCGCGGGCTGGCGCCTCGGGCATTCTGGCAAGGACGGCTTCATCTATCCATATCGTCACGTTCCCCCAGTTGATCAGGCCCACATTATATAGGCCGCCCAGTCCCTGACACGGTAGCGTGCCTTCGGCTCACATGTCTCGCATATTTCTTTGCGCATTTTTCTGTTAAAAATTAGGCAGATTACTCTGGAATCTGACTTGATAACAGTAGGGTAGGCTGGCCCCGCGGTCGTTGCGCGTAAACGTCAACGGCCCTCGCTCGATTTATGCAACAACGCCTCTTCGCGCTGACATTCACGCAACGTCTTGAAACTTGCTGCTCGCTCGTTTGTTGGAATATCTTCAGGCGTGCTGAGTAGGATTTTAAACTGCCCTCTAAAAGTTTGTACAATTCAACCCCCCGCCTTAGCGCCTACCTCCCAATCCCCGTCTTCCGGAACCTGTCTACCAGCACAGGACGCCGCCGAATGCAGCTTGCCGGATGGATCCAGCAAGCCGAAGCAGGTCCGGCGCGCTGGCGAACGTCTCCCATGAGGCTGCGAAAACTGGCTGCGACAGGTCGGCAGCAAGGGTGCCCCCAAGGAGTTTCCCGTGTTGCCGTCTTTTTCTTCCGCCTTGCTCGCACTCGCCGACGGCACGGTGTTTCGCGGTTATTCGATTGGCGTGGCCCGCCATACGATCGGAGAAGTCGTGTTCAATACCGCGATTACCGGCTATCAGGAAATCCTGACCGACCCGAGCTACGCGCGGCAGATCGTAACGCTCACGTATCCCCACATCGGTAATGTCGGCGTCAACCGCGAAGACGTCGAAGCCATTAAGGTCCACGCCGCCGGCCTGATCATCCGCGATCTTCCGGTGCTGGCGTCCAATTTCCGCATCGACCGCACGCTCGGCGATTACCTGCGCGACGAAGACGTGGTCGCCATCGCCGGCATCGACACCCGCAAGCTGACTCGCCTGCTGCGCGAAAAGGGCGCGCAGAATGGCTGCATTCTAGTCGGTTCCGACGATGAGGCGAAGGCTGTCGCACAGGCACGTTTGTTCCCGGGCCTGGCCGGCATGGATCTCGCGAAAGTAGTCTCGACCGACAAGTCATTCGCTTGGAAGCAGAGTGAGTGGCACCTCGGCAGCGGCTACGGCGAGCAGACTGCGCCGCGCTTCAAGGTCGTCGCCTACGACTTCGGCGTCAAGTACAATATCCTGCGCATGCTGGCCGAGCGCGGCTGCGCCATCATGGTACTGCCAGCCCAGGCGAGTGTGGCCGAGGCGCTGGCGCTGAATCCGGACGGCGTGTTCCTGTCGAACGGTCCCGGCGATCCGGAACCCTGCGACTACGCAATCGCGGCCGCCAAGGAATTCATCGAGCGCGGCGTGCCGACCTTTGGCATCTGCTTGGGCCACCAGATCATGAGCCTGGCGGTTGGTGCCAAGACGTTGAAGATGAAGACCGGCCACCACGGTGCGAATCACCCGGTAAAAGATCTGACCGACGGTCGCGTGGTGATCACCTCGCAAAACCACGGCTTCGCTGTCGATGCCGACTCGCTTCCGGCCAATGCACGCGTCACCCACCTCTCGCTGTTCGACGGTACGCTACAGGGCTTCGAGCTGACCGACAAGCCGGCTTTCTGCTTCCAGGGCCACCCGGAAGCCTCGCCGGGCCCGCACGATATCGGCTACTTATTCGATCGCTTCACCTCGCTGATGAAAACCGAGAAGGCGCGCGGCGCTGAACGCGTGGAGAGACTATAATCATATTCGAACGGGCGCTCGGGATCATAGTATTGGTTGGCGTTGTTGCATAAATCGAGCGAGATCCGTTGACGTTTACGCGCAACGGTCGCGGGGCCAGCCTCCTATCAAGTCAGATTCCAGAGTAACTGCCTAATTTTTGCCAAGAAAATACGCAAGGGCATACACAAGAAAGGTGAGCCGAAGGCACGCTACCGTGTCAGGAATTGGGCGGCCTATAATGAAGGCCTGATCAACCGGGGGAACGTAACAATATGGATAGATGAAGCCGTCCTTGCCAGAATACCCGATGCCATACCCACACGTGGTCGCCAGTGCCTATACGGGGCGATACGCTGATTCAGGCATTACTTGGCGTGAAGTCCCCGTCTATCGACGGACATTGCGCGTACTGCAAGGTTTTACCCAAAGTCTGCGCGATCTGGCCTGCTCGAGCAATTACACCACGCTCTGTCGCCGGGCAAAAACGCTTAATGTCGAACTGCCGATCCTTCGTGACAATGAACCGATCCATCTGGTTGTCGACAGCACCGGTCTGAAGGTCTATGGAGAAGGTGAATGGAAGGTGCGCCAGCACGGCTACTCGAAGCGGCGCACGTGGCGTAAAGTCCATCTCGCGCTCAACGCGAATACGGGTCAAGTGCATGCCGCGCTAATGACGAATCAGAATGTGGCTGACCGTGACGCTCTGGCCAAGTTGCTCGACCAGATTCCACACGAAGAACAAATCGATGTCATCGGCGGTGACGGTGCCTACGACACCAAGCCATGCCATGCGGCCGTTGCTGCACGCAGTGCTATTCCTTCGATTCCGCCACGCGAGGGTGCCGCTCATTGGCCAGCGGATATGCCCGGGGTGCGGCGTGGCGTAATGGCGCGGTTGATGCAATTGCCCGTGACGGTCGTCGAGAATGGAAGCAACACAGTGGCTACCACCGGCGATCGCTTGCCGAGAATGCGATGTATCGGTTCAAGACCCTCACCGGCAACTGTCTCTGGGCGCGTCACATCGCCGCGCAGGCGACCGAGGTCTCTGTTCGCGTCGGCGTCATCAACCGTATGGCGAACCTCGCTCGTCCGCAATCCGTTCGTATCGCCTGAATTATGCCCGTCCGATGCTATTGCGTCCTCACACTCGATTTATGCAACAACGCCAGAAAGAGGTGAATTATCGTGAAGACACGTTGAACTCATCAGGTGTGTAAGCCATGATCACGAGCGCGTGAATGCCACACCACACCGTATTAGCGAGCGCATCATATACCAGCCGATGGCGCGCCACGCGGGACTTGCCGATGAAAGCGGCGGCCACGATCGTCACCGTATAATGCCCGCCTGTCGCGGCACCTGCGTGACCGGCGTGCTCCACGCCATCATCGCTGACATGCAGGGATTCAGGGGAAAGCGCGCTGTTCAGGCGCGCTTCGATCAGCGCAATATGCCCGTCGGGCGAGGCGCGAAAGAAATCAGTGGACATCGTCATTCGTCTTTCAGGTCTTCTGCGAGCGGCGTTGTTGCATAAATCGAGCGTGAGGACGCCATGGCATCTACGGGCATCATTTCAGGCGATACGAACAGATTGCGAACGAGCGAGGTTCGCCATACGGTTGATGACGCCGACGCGAACAGAGACCTCGGTCGCCTGCGAGGCAATGTGACGCGCCCAGAGACGGTTGCCGGTGAGGGTCTTGAACCGAGACATCGCATTCTCGGCAAGCGATCGCCGGTGGTAGCCACTGTGTTGCTTCCATTCTCGACGACCGTCACGGGCAATTGCATCAACCGCGCCATTACGCCACGCCGCACCGGGCATATCCGCTGGCCAATGAGCGGCACCCTCGCGTGGCGGAATCGAAGGAATAGCACTGCGTGCAGCAATGGCTGCATAGCATAGCTTGGTTTCGTAGGCACCGTTGCCGCCGATTACATCAATTTGTGCTTCGCGTGGAATCTGGTCGAGCAACTTGGCCAGAGCGTCACCGTTAGCCACATTCTAATGCGTCATTAGCGCAGCATGCACTTGACCCGTATTCGCGTTGAGCGCGAGATGGACTTTACGCCACGTGCGCCGCTTCGAGTAGCCGTGCTGGCGCACCTTCCATTCACCTTCTCCATAGACCTTCAGACCGGTGCTGTCGACAACCAGATGGATCGGTTCATTGTCACGAAGGATCGGCAGTTTGACATCAAGCGTTTTTGCCCGGCGACAGAGCGTGGTGTAATTCGGCACCGGCAAGCTCGGGAAGGCCAGATCGCGCAGACTTTGGGTGAAACCTTGCAGAGAGCGCGCAACGTCAGTCGATAGACGGTCTTCACGCCAAGTAATGCCTGAATCAGCGTATCGCCGTATAGACACTGGCGACCACGTGCGGGTATGGCATCGGGTATTCTGGCAAGGACGACTTCATCTATGCATATTGTTACGTTCCCCCGGTTGATCAGGCCTTCATTATAGGCCGCCCAATGCCTGACACAGTAGCGTGCCTTCGGCTCACCTTTCTTGTGTATGTCCTTGCGCATTTTCTTGGCAAAAATTAGGCAGTTACTCTGAAATCTGACTTGATAGGAGGCTGGCCCCGCGACCGTTGCGCGTAAACGTCAACGGATCTCGCTCGATTTATGCAACAATACCGTCCGCGCTCGAATGGGCCGACTGGTACAACAACCAACGACTGTTCGGCTCGATTGGCGACATTCTTCTGGCAGAGAAGCCGAACAAGCTTACGATCGGTGGTTTGAGGGTGTGTCGCCAAGGCAGCCTGACTCAAACAAAACAGTCTCCAAAAATCCCGGGTAATTCAGCCCTCGATTACCCGTTCAGGAGTTCCGTCGTGCGATTCTCCCCACACTTTTCGCTGTCCCGCCTCGTGCGCCTTGCCATAGTTCCCGTCGCGCTCGCGCTTGCCGCCGACGGCATCACGCCCGCCATCGCGCAATCGAACGACATCCTGCCAGGCGCGAAGCAGCCGAGGGAGTTCCCGCGCCTCAAGCTGCGAACCGGTATGTACGTGATCAACGCGACCGTGGCCGCCAAGGAAGCCGATCGCGAGCAGGGACTGATGTATCCACACAGCCAGCTCGCGCCGAACGAGGGGATGCTGTTCGTCTTCGACGAGAACGCGGTCCATTGTTTCTGGATGAAAAACACGCTGATTCCGCTGTCAATCGCCTTCATCCGCGCCGATGGAACCGTCACCGACATTGACGAGATGCAAGCCGAGACCACCGACAACCATTGTCCACGGAACAACGGTGTCTATGCGCTAGAAATGAACAAGGGCTGGTTCGCGATCAAGGGCATCAAGCCGGGCATGAAGCTCGAGGGCTTGCCGCAGGCGCAACAGCAGTAAGCACTGCGACGGCACTACCTTCTCATAGGCCTGTTGTCCTTAGAGACCAGTTCAAAATCTTGCTCAGCATGCCCGCAGGTATTCCTGCAGCCACATTTTGATGCGTCATTAGCGACGGCATGCACTTGATCCGTATTCGCGTTGAGCTCGAGATAGACTTTACGCCACGTGCGCCGCTTCGAGTAGCCGTGCTGGCCACCTTCCATGGACCTTCTCGCCATAGACCTTCAGACCGGTGCGGCGTTGTTGCATAAATCGAGTGTGAGGATGCAATAGCATCGACGGGCATAATTTTAGGCAATACGAACGGATTGCGGACGAGCGAGGTCCGCCATACGGTTGATGACGCCGACGCAAATGGAGACCTCGGTCGCCTGCGAGTCGATGTGACGGGCCCAGAGACAGTTGCCGGTGAGGGTCTTGAACCGATAGATCGCATTCTCGGCAAGCGATCGGCGGTGGTAGCCACTGTCTTGCTTCCATTCTCGACGACCGTCACGGGCAATTGCATCAACCGCGCCATTACGCCACGCCGCACCGGGCATATCCGCTGGCCAATGAACGGGCACCCTCGCGTGGCGGAATCGAAGGAATAGCACTGCGTGCAGCAATGGCCGCATGGCATGGCTTGGTGTCGTAGGCACCATCACCGCCGATGACATCGATTTGTTCTTCGCGTGGAATCTGGTCGAGCAACTTGGCCAGAGCGTCACCGTCAGCCACATTCTGATTCGTCATTAGCGCGGCATGCACTTGACCCGTATTCTCGTTAAGCGCGAGATGGACTTTACGCCACGTGCGCCGCTTCGAGTAGCCGTACTGGCGCACCTTCCATTCACCTTCTCCATAGACCTTCAGACCGGTGCTGTCGACAACCAGATAGATCGGTTCATTGTCACGAAGGATCGGCAGTTCGACATCAAGCGTTTTTGCCCGGCGACAGAGCGTGGTGTAATTCGGCACCGGCAAGCTCGGGAAGGCCAGATCGCGCAGACTTTGGGTGAAACCTTGCAGGGCGCGCAACGTTAGTTGATAGACGGTCTTCACGCCAAGTAATGCCTGAAGCAACGTATCGCCGTATAGACACGGACGACCACGTGTGGGTATGGCCTCGGGTATTCTGGAAAAGACGGCTTCATCTATCCATATCGTCACGTTCCCTCGGTTGATCAACCCTTCATTATAGGCCGCCCAATTCCTGACACGGTAGCGTGCCTTCGGCTTACCTGTCTTGTGTATGTCCTTGCGCATTTTTTACAAAAAATCAGGCAGTTACTCTGGAATCTGACTTGATAGGGGGCTGGCCCCGCGACCGTTGCGCGTAAACGTCAACGGATCTTGCTCGATTTATGCAACAACGCCTCTTAAAATTGCGGATAAATAATAGGAGACTTGCCCCGACTTTTGCGCGTAAACGTCACCAGCTCTCGCCAGATTTATGCCACAACACCTACCCGCTACGCCGACCAGTGACCGGGTGACTGCTTCGCTTCCCGCGCCGCGGTCGTGCTTTTGGGAGATTCGCCCATGAAGTTTCGTTTTCCCGTCGTCATTATCGACGAAGATTTCCGCTCTGAGAACATTTCGGGCTCCGGCATCCGGGCGCTTGCTGAGGCGATCGAGAAGGATGGAGTGGAAGTCCTCGGCCTGACGAGCTACGGCGATCTGACCTCGTTCGTGCAGCAGTCGAGCCGCGCGTCGTGCTTCATCCTGTCGATCGACGACGACGAGCTGATGCTCGGAGAAACCAGCCCGGACGGCACACTGCCCGCACTGGCCGCTGCCATCCTGGAACTACGCGCCTTCGTGACTGAAGTGCGCCGCCGCAACGCCGATATTCCAATCTTCCTGTACGGCGAGACGCGCACCTCGCGCCATATCCCGAACGACGTGCTGCGCGAGCTACACGGCTTCATCCACATGTTCGAGGACACGCCGGAGTTCGTCGCGCGCCACATCATCCGCGAGACTAAGGTCTACCTCGATTCGCTGGCACCGCCATTCTTCAAGGAACTTGTCAAGTACGCCGACGAGGGTTCCTATTCGTGGCACTGCCCGGGACACTCGGGTGGCGTAGCCTTCCTGAAAAACCCGCTCGGCCAGATGTTTCACCAGTTCTTCGGCGAGAATATGCTACGCGCCGACGTCTGCAACGCAGTCGACGAACTCGGCCAGCTGCTCGACCATACCGGCCCGGTAGGCGCCTCGGAACGCAATGCCGCGCGCATCTTCAGCGCCGACCACTTATTCTTCGTCACTAACGGCACCTCAACCTCAAACAAGATCGTCTGGCACGCCAACGTGGCACCAGGCGATATCGTGCTGGTCGACCGCAACTGCCACAAATCAATCTTACACGCGATCACCATGACGCATGCGATCCCGGTATTCCTGACGCCGACGCGCAACCATTTCGGCATCATCGGGCCAATCCCGCGCGAGGAGTTCAAGCCGGAGAACATCCGCAGGAAGATCGAGGCGAACCCATTTGCTCGCGAGGTGCTGCAGAAAAACCCGAACGCTAAGCCGCGAATCCTGACGCTCACCCAGAGCACCTACGACGGCGTGCTCTACAACGTAGAGCATATCAAGGACCTGCTGGGCGACCTGCTCGACACGCTGCACTTCGACGAGGCCTGGCTGCCACACGCGGAATTTCACGAGTTCTATCGGGACATGCACGCGATCGGCGCGGGCCGCCCGCGCACCGGCTCGCTGGTGTTCGCCACACACTCCACCCACAAGCTGCTGGCCGGCATCTCGCAAGCCTCGCAGATCGTGGTGCAGGATTCAGAGAACCGTACCTTCGATAAGCACCGCTTCAACGAGGCGTACCTGATGCATACTTCAACCAGCCCGCAATATGCCATCATCGCCTCGTGCGACGTAGCCGCTGCGATGATGGAGACGCCCGGTGGAACCGCTCTGGTGGAGGAGTCGATCGCCGAAGCGATCGAGTTTCGCTGTGCAATGCGCAAAGTGGACGCCGAGTATGGCGACGACTGGTTCTTTTCGGTGTGGGGACCGGACACGCTACCTGAGAAAGGGCTCGGCTCACGCGAGGACTGGATCATGCACCCGAATGACCGCTGGCACGGCTTCGGTCCGCTCGCGGAAGGCTTCAACATGCTGGACCCGATCAAGGCCACCATCATCACCCCGGGCCTGGATATGGACGGCGAGTTTGGTGAGACCGGGATCCCGGCGGCAATCGTCACCAAGTATCTGGCCGAGCACGGCATCATCGTCGAGAAGACGGGCCTCTACTCGTTTTTTATCATGTTCACGATTGGCATCACCAAGGGCCGCTGGAACTCGATGGTCACCGAACTGCAGCAGTTCAAAGACGATTATGATAACAACCAGCCGCTCTGGCGCGTGCTGCCGGAGTTCGTGGCGCAGTTCCAGATCTATGAGCGCGTCGGCCTGCGCGACTTTTGTATGCAGATCCACGACGTCTACCGCGCCAACGACATCGCGCGCTTGACTACCGAGATGTACCTCTCGGACATGGCGCCGGCATTGAAGTCCTCCGACGCATTTGCCAAGCTTGCGCACCGCGAGATCGATCGCGTACCACTCGATGAGTTGGAAGGGCGCGTCACCAGCATCCTGCTCACGCCTTACCCGCCAGGCATTCCGCTACTGATCCCGGGCGAGCGCTTTAATGCCACGATCGTTAACTACCTGCGTTTCGCCCATGATTTCAACGAGCGTTTCCCGGGTTTCCACACCGAAGTGCATGGCTTGGTGGCCGAGGAAGTGAACGGGCGCGTCGAGTACTACGTCGACTGCGTACGCGACTGACGATGAGCCGGCTCGGGACTTCAACCCTTGCGCACGAGAGACGATACTCCCTCCTTCGCACGCGGCAGCGTGTTGGTCTTTTCGGGTTGGCCCGACGCAGCATTGTTGCATAAATCTAGCGAGAGCCGTTGACGTTTACGCGCAACGGTCGCGGGGCCAGCCTCCTATCAAGTCAGATTCCAGAGTAACTGCCTAATTTTTTCCAAGAAAATGCGCAAGGACATACACAAGAAAGGTGAGCCGAAGGCACGCTACCGTGTCAGGAATTGGGCGGCCTATAATGAAGGCCTGATCAACCGGGGGAACGTAACAATATGGATAGATGAAGCCGTCCTTGCCAGAATACCCGATGCCATACCCACACATGGTCGCCCGTGTTTATACGGCGATACGCTGATTCAGGCATTACTTGGCGTGAAGACCGTCTATCGACTGACCTTGCGCGCCCTGCAAGGTTTCACCCAAAGTCTGCGCGATTTGGCCTTCCCGAGCTTGCCGGTGCCGAATTACACCACGCTCTGTCGCCGGGCAAAAACGCTTGATGTCGAACTGCCGATCCTTCGTGACAATGAACCGATCCATCTGGTTGTCGACAGCACCGGTCTGAAGGTCCATGGAGAAGGTGAATGGAAGGTGCGCCAGCACGGCTACTCGAAGCGGCGCACGTGGCGTAAAGTCCATCTCGCGCTCAACGCGAATACAGGTCAAGTGCATGCCGCGCTAATGACGAATCAGAATGTGGCTGACGGTGACGCTCTGGCCAAGTTGCTCGACCAGATTCCACGCGAAGAACAAATCGATGTCATCGGCGGTGACGGTGCCTACGACACCAAGCCATGCCATGCGGCCATTGCTGCACGCAGTGCTATTCCTTCGATTCCGCGACGCGAGGGTGCCGCTCATTGGCCAGCGGGTATGCCCGGTGCGGCGTGGCGTAATGGCGCGGTTGATGCAATTGCCCGTGACGGTCGTCGAGAATGGAAGCAACACAGTGGCTACCACCGGCGATCGCTTGCCGGGAATGCGATGTATCGGTTCAAGACCCTCACCGGCCACTGTCTCTGGGCGCGTCACATCGCCGCGCAGGCGACCGAGGTCGCCGTTCGCGGCGGCGTCATCAACCGCATGGCGGACCTCGCTCGTCCGCAATCCGTTCGTATCGCCTGAATTATGCCCGTCCGATGCCATGGCGTCCTCACGTTCGATTTATGCAACAACGCCCTTCGCGACAACGAACCGATCCATCTGGTGGTCGACAGCACCGGTCTGAAGGTCTATGGCGAAGGTGAATGGAAGGTGTGCGCCAGCACGGCTACGCGAAGCGGCGCACGTGGCGTAAAGTCCATCTCGCGCTCAACGCGAATACGGGTCAAGTGCATGCCGCCCTCATGACGAATCAGCATGTGGCTGACGGTGACGCTCTGGCCAAGTTGCTCGACCAGATTCCACGCGAAGAACAAATCGATGTCATCGGCGGTGACGGTGCCTACGACACCAAGCCATGCGGCCATTGCTGCACACCACAGTGCTATTCCTTCGATTCCGCCACATAAGGGTGCCGCTCATTGGCCAGCGGATATGCCCGGTGCAGCGTGGCGTAATGGCGCGGTTGATGCAATGGCCCGTGACGGTCGTCGAGAATAAAAGCAAGATAGTGGCTACCACCGGCGATCGCTTGCCGAGAATGCGATGTATCGGTTCAAGACCCTCAGCGGCTAGTGTCTCTAGGCGCGTCGGCGTCATCAACCGCATGGCGGACCTCGCTCATCCGCAATCCGTTCGTATCGCCTGAAATTATGCCCGTCGATGCCATTGCGTCCTCACGCTCGGTTTATGCAACAACGCCATTTCAAGATAACAAATTTTAAATCAATAGCGTAGAGCGCCCGGTCACTCAGACGCTCGCACGCTCGCACGCCGCACACAACACACTAAACAGACGACTCCGGCACTATGAAATTCCTACGCGTCCAGGGGAATACGCGCCTGAACCGCCTTCTTGGACAAACCCAGCTCCGGTATAACCTGCTGTCCTGTTTATGGCCCGTTCATGTTCAGCTCCGCCGTTGCGTTCTCCGCCTCCCTCCTCGTCACACTGCTTATCATGCGTTATGCGTATCTGCACGAGAAATTTTTGATCGATAGCGACCTCGCTGGCGTGCAGAAATTCCACGCCCATCCAGTACCGCGCGTGGGCGGCCTGGGCATCGTGGCGGGCCTACTGATCGGCTGCATTCCGCTCGCGCTTCACAACCCGACCGTTGCCGGCAGCATTGCTGGGCTGGCCGCCTGCGGCATCCCCGCCTTCGCCTCGGGACTGATCGAGGACTTGATCAAGAAGGTCTCGCCTCGCGCACGCTTGATCTGCACCATGGCCGCAGCCGCAATCGCGTTCGGCGCGATGGATGTGGCGATCAAGCGCATCAGCATGCCTCCGCTCGATTTCCTACTCGGTTACACGGCGGTCTCGGCGGTGGTGACAGTGCTGGCAGTAGCCGCGCTCGCCAATGCCGTCAACATCATCGACGGCTTTAACGGCCTAGCCTCGATGGTCGCCTTCATGATGCTGGCTTCGCTCGCTTACGTAGCCTGCCAGGTGGGCGAACCTGAGGTACTATCGGCCTCGTTGCTGATGATGGGCGCGATCATGGGCTTCTTCATCTGGAATTTCCCAGCCGGCTTGATCTTCCTCGGCGACGGTGGTGCCTACTTCATCGGCTTTATGCTGGGCGAACTGGCGATCCTGTTGGTGATGCGGCATCGCGAGGTGTCCGCCTGGTACCCGGTGCTTCTGTTCATATACCCGATCTTCGAAACCTGCTTTTCGATCTACCGAAAGAAGTTCATCCGCGGCATCTCACCCGGCATCCCTGACGGCGTGCATCTGCACATGCTGGTCTACAAGCGCCTGATGCGCTGGGCCGTCGGTACCCAGCTCGCGCACGAGCTGACGTGCCGCAATTCGCTGACCTCGCCCTATCTATGGCTGCTGTGCCTGATCGCGGTGATTCCGGCCACGCTATTCTGGCGCCACACGGTGCACTTGTTTGCCTGCGTACTGGTGTTCGCCTGCACCTATGTGTGGATCTATGTCAGCATCGTGCGTTTTCGCGCGCCGCGTTGGCTGGTAGTGCGCAAGACGCGCGCGCGACAGTAACCTCGCCAATGAAGGTCCACGCCACAAGAGGCAGGGCATCTACTCATGTATCTACTTATAAGTCAGTAAATGAGAAATAAGCTTACTATCGATGTTCAGATGTTCAACCCAACATGAAGAGAGATCGATACATGGTATCACAGTCGGCACTGGAGGAAATGTACCGGATGGCATTGGATCGCATGCGCGAAAGCGAGTTGCCGACTGAGGTTGACACATCGTTCAGTTTGCATCGTGGCTGTAGAGCCTACAAGGGGTGTGAGCGGGCCCCAAGGGCCTTGGACACAGCAAGCCCTTGTTTACATAAAGGGACCGGGCGGTCGCGTATGCTCTTGCTGAGGAGCGTTGTTGGGCGTTGTTGCATAAATCGAGCGAGATCCGTTGACGTTTACGCGCAACGGTCGCTGGGGCAGCCCTCTATCAAATCAGATTCCAGAGTAACTGCCTATTTTTGCCAAGAAAATGCGCAAAGATATACACAAAACAGGTAAGCCGAAGACACGCTACCGTGTCAGGAATTGGGCGGCCTATAATGCAGGCCTGATCAACCGGGGGAACGTAACAATATGGATAGATGAAGCCGTCCTTGCCAAAATACCCGAGATGCCATACCCGCACGTGGTCACCCGTGTCTATACGGCGATACGCTGATTCAGGCATTACTTGGCGTGAAGACCGTCTATCGACTGACGTTGCGCGCCTTGCAAGGTTTCACCCAAAGTCTTCGCGATCTGGCTCTTTCCCGAGCTTGCCGGTGCCGAATTACACCACGCTCTGTCGCCGGGCAAAAACGCTTGATGTCAAACCGACGATCCTTCGTGACAATGAACCGATCCATCTGGTTGTCGACAGCACCGGTCTGAAGGTCTATGGAGAAGGTGAATGGAAGGTGCGCCAGCACGGCTACTCGAAGCGGCGCACGTGGCGTAAAGTCCATCTCGCGCTCAACGCGAATACGGGTCAAGTGCATGCCGCGCTAATGAGGAATCAGAATGTGGCTGACGGTGACGCTCTGGCCAAGTTGCTCGACTAGATTCCACGCGAAAAACAAATCGATGTCATCGGCGGTGATGGTGCCTACGACACCAAGCCATGCCATGCGGCCATTGCTGCACGCAGTGCTATTCCTTCGATTCCACCACGCGAGGGTGCCGCTCATTGTCCAGCGGATATGCCCGGTGCGGCGTGGCGTAATGGCGCGGTTGATGCAATTGCCCGTGACGGTCGTCGAGAATGGAAGCAAGAAAGTGGCTACCACCTGGCGATCGCTTGCCGAGAATGCGATGTATCGGTTCAAGACCCTCACCGGCAACTGTCTCTGGGCGCGTCACATCGACTCGCAGGCGACCGAGGTCTCCGTTCGCGTCGGCGTCATCAACCGTATGGCGAACCTCGCTCGTCCGCAATCCGTTCGGATTGCCTGAATTATGCCCGTCGATGCGTCCTCACACTCGCTTTATGCAAGAACGCCATTTTTGATCAATTTATGCCACAACGCCAATTCGGCTGATCGCGGCAGCCACCGCCAGGCGCGCCCCGGTCGCTCACCACCACCGATGAAAATGATGGATCGGCCCGACGCCGTGCCCAACCTCGAGCCGCGTGCTGGCGGAGATCGCCTTGGCCAGGTAGTGCTTGGCATCGATCACGGCGTCGGCGAGCCCGGTGCGTTGCGGGCGCAGCGTGGCGATCGCGGCCGACAGCGTGCAGCCGGTACCGTGCGTATGGCGCACGGGGATCCGCGCACCATCGATGCGCAACTCGCCCTCGGCGAGGATCAGCCAGTCGGGGCTTTGCGCCGGGTCAGGCAGGTGGCCGCCTTTCATTAGTACCGCGCGCGCCCCTCGTGCTAGCAGCGCGCGCCCCTGTTCGACCATTTGCGCCTCCTCGACGGCTTCCTCGCAACCGAGCAGGGCGGCAGCCTCGGGCAGGTTCGGCGTGACCAGATCGGCCAGTGGAAACAGCCTGTCGCACAGCTTAGCCACCGCCTCAGGTGCCAGCAGTGCGTGGCGGCTCTTGGAGATTATCACCGTGTCGAGAACCACGAAGGGCGGAACATGGCGCCCGAGTGCCACGGCCACCGCTTCGACGATAGCCGCGTTGGCAAGCATGCCGATCTTCACCGTGTCGATACGGATGTCCTCGAACACGGCATCGAGCTGGGCCGTCACGAAGGCCGCTCCGAGCGCATGCACAGCGCTCACGCCACGCGTGTTCTGCGCGGTCAGCGCGGTGATTGCGCTGGTGCCGTAGGCACCCAACGCAGAGAAAGTCTTCAGATCGGCCTGGATACCGGCACCGCCGCTAGAATCGGAGCCGGCAATGGTCAAGGCGTACGGGATCGGGGAAAGGGTCATCGCGTCGGGGCCGACATGTGGCCGAAGGAGCGGCGGCCTCGGCGCGCTGCGGCGTTGTTGCATAAATCGAGTGTGAGGATGCAATAGCATCGACGGGCATAATTTTTAGGCCATACGAACGAATTGCGGACGAGCGAGGTCCGCCATACGGTTGATGACGCCGACGCGAATGGAGACCTCGGTCGCCTGCGAGGCGATGTGACGCGCCCAGAGACAGTTGCCGGTGAGGGTCTTGAACCGATAGATCGCATTCTCGGCAAGCGATCGGCGGTGGTAGCCACTGTCTTGCTTCCATTCTCGACGACCGTCACGGGCAATTGCATCAACCGCGCCATTACGCCACGCCGCACCGGGCATATCCGCTGGCCAATGAGCGGCACCCTCGCGTGGCGGAATCGAAGGAATAGCACTGCGTGCAGCAATGGCCGCATGGCATGGCTTGGTGTCGTAGGCACCATCACCGCCGATGACATCGATTTGTTCTTCGCGTGGAATCTGGTCGAGCAACTTGGCCAGAGCGTCACCGTCAGCCACATTCTGATTCGTCATTAGCGCGGCATGCACTTGACCCGTATTCGCGTTGAGCGCGAGATGGACTTTACGCCACGTGCGCCGCTTCGAGTAGCCGTGCTGGCGCACCTTCCATTCACCTTCTCCATAGACCTTCAGACCGGTGCTGTCGACAACCAGATAGATCGGTTCATTGTCACGAAGGATCGGCAGTTCGACATCAAGCGTTTTTGCCCGGCGACAGAGCGTGGTGTAATTCGGCACCGGCAAGCTCGGGAAGGCCAAATCGCGCAGACTTTAGGTGAAACCTTGCAGGGTGCGCA
The DNA here is from genome assembly GCA_040954445.1 of Burkholderia sp. Taxonomy (GTDB): domain Bacteria; phylum Pseudomonadota; class Gammaproteobacteria; order Burkholderiales; family Burkholderiaceae; genus Burkholderia; species Burkholderia gladioli_A. Next base: position 974,131 of record CP144361.1, read on the forward strand.
ACGTTAGTCGATAGACGGTCTTCACGCCAAGTAATGTCTGAATCAGCGTATCGCCGTATAGTATAGACACGGGCGACCACGTGTGGGTATGGCATCGGGTATTCTGGCAAGGACGGTTTCATCTATCCATATTGTTACGTTCCCCCGGTTGATCCGGCCTTCATTATAGGCCGCCCAATTCCTGACACGGTAGCGTGCCTTCGGCTCACCTTTCTTGTGTATGTCCTTGCGCATTTTCTTGGCAAAAATTAGGCAGTTACTCTGGAATCTGACTTGATAGGAGGCTGGCCCCGCGACCGTTGCGCGTAAACGTCAACGGATCGCGCTCGATTTATGCAACAACGCCGCGCGCTGCGTAGGCCGCCGCGCAAGGCGGCGCGTTTGGTAATTTAGTGCCGGTTTTCGCCGATCAGCGCGACCGAGTCGAACTGACGCTGGTTGGCAAGATGGCGTCGCATCACCAGCCACATGGTCAGGCAGACGAAAGTGCCGAACAGAACGATCACCACGCCGACTGGAACGTCGAGCCAGACCAGCACGGAGTACAGGCAGAGCATCACCAGCACCGAAAGGTTTTCGTTGAAGTTCTGCACCGCGATCGAGTGGCCAGCCGACATCAGTACATGGCCTCGGTGCTGGAGCAGGGCATTCATGGGCACCACGAAGAAGCCCGACAGCGCACCGACCAGCATCAGGAATAGGTAGGTGACCACCAGATAGCCGGGCACATACATGCGCCCGACATGCAGCACCCAGTGATGGGGCAGCAGGTCGCGCGTGTAAAAGGCCATCGTCATTACGGCCACGCCCATCATGATTCCGACCGGAAGCACCTTCAGCGATTTCTTGAGCGGGATCTTACTAGCCGCGGCCATGGCACCGCCGGCCACACCGAGCGCTACCACCGCCTGTAGTATCGCGCCCTCGGACAGCGACATGCCCAAAGAAACCTTGGCCCATTTGAGCACGATAAACTGTAGGGTCGCACCTGCACCCCAGAACAGCGTGGTGACAGCCAGCGAAATCTGGCCAAGTTTGTCGCGCCAGAGCACCACAAAGCAGTCAGAAAAATCCTTGACCAGACGCCAGGGGCCATGCTGCTGCTGCGGGTAGCGGGTACCGGTATCGGGGATGCGCAGGTTGAACAGCGCGGCAACCACGTAGATCGCCATGATCACCAGCATCGCCGCTTCGGCTGGGGTGTTGATGGCCACCGGACTGTAGGCGATCACGTGGGCAGCGATGTGCGGGCTAATCAGCGCGCCACCTAGCACGGTACCGAGGATAATTGAGCTGACCGTGGTGCCCTCGATCCAGCCGTTGGCGGCCACGAGTCGGTCAGGCGGCAACAACTCGGTGAGGATGCCATATTTGGCGGGGGAATAGGCGGCGGCACCGAAGCCGACGATGCCGTAGGCGATCAGCGGATGCGCGCCGAACAGCATGATCAGGCAACCGATCACTTTGATCGAGTTGGTGATGAACATCACGCGTCCCTTGGGTTGAGAATCAGCGAACGCACCGACGAAGACAGCCAGTATCACGTAGGACAAGACGAAGAACAGCTTGAGCAGCGGAATCATCCAGTTCGGCGCGTGTAGATCTGTCAGCAGGGCGATGGCAGCGATGAGCAGCGCGCTGTCGGCCAGCGAAGAAAAAAACTGCGCAGCTATCATCGAGTAAAAACCTTTTTTCATCTGAAGCGATGCTTTTCTCACTGCGCCTCGACCGCAGGGCCCGTGCAATCGGGGCGGCCTCAAATCTAAAAGTGCCACACCTTTGCCAACCGGTAAATTGCATGAATGGCAAAGAACATGTACCAAAAACTCTAACCCGCAGAATGTATAAGAAGCGATTTCTGTGGAAACGAAAAGTTGAGCTTGCTGGCGATCACCCACAAGCTCAATTCGCGCGCCTCAGACGTTGAGTCGAGAACTGGACCGCAACACGGAGACCAATGGGCTATTGATCCGTAATTCGTTGTCTTGGAATTAGCAAATAGTTCCCATGTGAGGGGCATCGAAAAACGAGACATACTGGAAGATTTTCAAATTTTAAGATCACAAATTTCGTATCAATACCGACTTACTCAACACTCGACCGCGCGCTGGACTGCACTGGAACACCTCTGGCAAATCCTGACTCAGGTCCTGGCTAACCCCACCGAGCGAGCCCAGCACTCCATTAATCAATGGGGGTGTGCAGTGTGCTGCACTTTACTCTCGACGCATAGAAATTTCAAAGTTTCGGAGTCGTCTGTTTGGCGCGTTATATGTGGCGTGCGATCGGCTGAGCGACCAGGCGCTTGCTAAGCATGCTGACTATCGAGAATCGGATATGTTTGCACTCAAATCGGCGTTGTTGCACAAATCAAGTGTGATGGCGCAATGGCATCGACGGACATAATGTCAGGCGAAAGGAACGAATTTCGGACGAGCGAGGTTTGCTCAACACGGTTGATTACGCCGACGCGAATAGCGACCTCGTTCGCCTGCGCGTCGATTTGACGCGCTCAGAGACAGTTGCCGGTGAGGGTCTTGAACCGATACATCGCATTCTCGGCAAGCGATCGCCGGTGGTAGCCACTGTCTTGCTTCCATTCTCGACGACCGTCACGGGCAATTGCATCAACCGCGCCATTACGCCACGCCGCACCGGGCATATCCGCTGGCCAATGAACGGCACCTTCGCGTGGCGGAATCAAAGGAATAGCACTGCGTGCAGCAATGGCCGAATGGCATGGCTTGGTGTCGCAGGCACCATCACCGCCGATAACATCGATTTGTTCTGCGCGTGGAATTTGGTCGAGCAACTTGGCCAGCGTGTCACCGTCAGCCACATTCTGATTCGTCATTAGCGCGGCATGCACTTGACCCGTATTCGCGTTGAGCGCGAGATGGACTTTACGCCACGTGCGCCGCTTCAAGTAGCCGTGCTGGCGCACCTTCCATTCACCTGCTCCATAAACCTTCAGACCGGTGCTGTCGACAACCAGATGGATCGGTTCATTGTCACGAAGGATCGGCAGTTCAACATCAAGCGTTTTGCCCGGCGACAGAGCGTGGTGTAATTCGGCACCGGCAAGCTCGGGAAGGCCAGATCGCGTAGACTTTGGGTGAAACCTTGCAGGGTGCGCAACGTCAGTCGATAGACGGTCTTCACGCCAAGTAATGCCTGAATCAGCGTATCGCCGTATAGACACGGGCGACCACGTATGGGTATGGCGTCGGGTATTCTGGCAAGGACGGCTTCATCTATCCATATCGTCACGTTCCCCCGGTTGATCAGGCCTTCATTATAGGCCGCCCAATTCCTGACACGGTAGCGTGCCTTCGGCTCACCTGTCTTGTGTATGTCCTTGCGCATTTTCTTAGCAAAAATTAGGCAGTTACTCTGGAATCTGACTTGATAGGGGGCTGGCCCCGCGACCGTTTCGCGTAAACGTCAACGGATCTCGCTCGATTTATGCAACAACGCCCGCTACCGTGTCAGGAATTAGGCGGCCTGTAATGCAGGCCTGATCAACCGGGGGAGCGTGACGATATGGATAGATGAAGCCGTCCTTGCCAGAATACCCGACGCCATACCCATACGGGGTCGCCCATTTTTATACGGCGATGCGCTGATTCAGGCATTACGCATTACTTGGCGTGAAGACCGTCTATCGACTGACGTTGCGCGCTCTGCAAGGTTTTACCCAAAGTCTACGCGATTTGGCCTTCCCGAGCTTGCCGGTGCCGAATTACACTACGCTTTGTCGACGGGCAAAACGCTTGATGTTGAACTGCCGATCCTTCGTGACAACGAACCGATCCATCTGGTGGTCAAACAGCACCGGCCTGAAGGTCTACGGCGCAGGTGAATGGAAGGTGCGCCAGCACGGCTACTCGAAGCGGCGCACGTAGCGTAAAGTCCATCTCGCGCTCAACGCGAATACGGGTCAAGTGCATGCCGCGCTAATGACGCATCAGAATGCGGCTGACGGTGACGCTCTGGACAAGTTGCTCGACCAGATTCCACTCGACGAACAAATCGATGTCATCGGCGGTGACGGTGCCTACGACACCAAACCATGCCATGCGGCCATTGCTGCACGCGGTGTTGTTGCATAAATCGAGCGCGAGGACGTAATAGAACGGATTGCGGACCTCGCTCGTCCGCAATCCGTTCATATCGCCTGAAATTATTGATCCGAAATTCGTGATCAATATGCCCGTCGATGCCATTGCGTCCTCACGCTCAATTTATGCAACAACGCCACACCGGGAAGAGAATCACTTGTAATTACTGAAAGGCGCACAAAATAGGGTATGATACGTGCTTGATCCGCAATTCGTGATCTTGAAATTAGAAAATCGTCTCTCATGTCTCATGTTGCCATGTCCTCACATGAGGGACGACTTCAAAATTTCAAGATCACGAATTTTTGATCAATAACGCGACTAAATGGACATTCAGCATGGCACGGCTAGCACGACTCTATGTTCCCGAACAGCCGCAGCACGTCATCCTGCGCGGTCTGGATCAGCAGTCTTCGTTCGTCGACGATCAGGATTACGAGTTGTTCATCGATTGCCTGAAGGCGGCGGCGCGCGATCATCAACTGGCGGTGCATGCCTATGTACTGCTGCCATGGCAGGTGCAACTGCTCGTCACTCCGAGCGACGAGGCGAGCCTGCCCAAGGGGATGCAGGCGGTGGGACGACGTTATGTGGCGCATTTCAACCGCCGCTACTCGCGTCGCGGCGCGCTGTGGGAAGGCCGTTACCGCGCCACCGTGATCGAAGGCGAGCGCTACTTCCTTCTCACCAGCCGCGTGGTAGAGTTGGGCCCAGTGCGCGCGCAACTGGTTCAGGCGACCGAAGCCTATCGCTGGTCGAGCTACCACCACCACATTGGCCTGACCGTCGACAGCCTGATCACTGACCACCCACTCTACTGGGCGCTCGGCAACACGCCGAGCGAACGGCAGCGCGCCTACAAGGAACTCTGCGAGCAGCCACTCGACGAGCGCCAGACCGAGCAGCTCCAGCAAGCTACCCTGAAAGGCTGGGTGCTGGGCGGCGAGACCTACCGGGAATGGGCGGCGCGTACTGCCAATCGACGTGTTTCACCTCTGCCGCGCGGTCGGCCGCGCAAGTTACGTGTGTAGCGGATCCGGTTGTTCAAACACGCTTTTGCGATTAGGCAGGCGTTGTTGCATAAATCGAGCGAGATCCGTTGACGTTTACGCGCAACGATCGCGGGGCCAGCCCCCTATCAAGTCAGATTCCAGAGTAACTGCTTAATTTTTGACAAGAAAATGTGCAAGGACATACACAAGACAGGTGAGCCGAAGGCACGCTACCGTCTCAGGAATTGGGCGGCCTATAATGAAGGCCTGATCAACCGGGGGAACGTAACAATATGGATAGATGAAGCCGTCCTTGCCAGAATACCCGATGCCATACCCACACGTGGTCGCCCGTGTCTATACGGCGATACGCTGATTCAGACATTACTTGGCGTGAAGACCGTCTATCGACTGACGTTGCGCGCCCTGCAAGGTTTCACCCAAAGTCTGCGCGATCTGGCCTTTCCGAGCTTGCCGGTGCCGAATTACACCACGCTCTGTCGCCGGGCAAAAACGCTTGATGTCGAACTGCCGATCCTTGGTGACAATGAACCGATCTATCTGGTTGTCGACAGCACCGGTCTGAAGGTCTATGGAGAAGGTGAATGGAAGGTGCGCCAGCACAGCTACTCGAAGCGGCGCACGTGGCGTAAAGTCCATCTCGCACTCAACGCGAATACGGGTCAAGTGCATGCCGCGCTAATGACGAATCAGAATGTGGCTGACGGTGACGCTCTGGCCAAGTTGCTCGACCAAATTCCACGCGAAGAACAACAAATCGATGTCATCGGCGGTGATGGTGCCTACGACACCAAGCCATGCCATGCGGCCATTGCTGCACGCAGTGCTATTCCTTCGATTCCGCCACGCGAGGGTGCCGTTCATTGGCCAGCGGATATGCCCGGTGCGGCGTGGTGTAATGGCGCGGTTGATGCAATTGCCCGTGACGGTCGTCGAGAATGGAAGCAAGACAGTGGCTACCACCGGCGATCGCTTGCCGAGAATGCGATGTATCGGTTCAAGACCCTCACCGGCAACTGTCTCTGGGCGCGTCACATCGACTCGCAGGCGACCGAGGTCTCCATTCGCGTCGGCGTCATCAACCGTATGGCGGACCTCGCTCGTCCGCAATCCGTTCGTATTGCCTAAAATTATGCCCGTCGATGCTGTTGCATCCTCACACTCGATTTATGCAACAACGCCGATTAGTCACGAGAGTTAAGAGGCTGGTCTGACGTGCTTCGATGGCTGATTTACTCATATTATTAGATCCGCAGACTTTGGGTGAAACCTTGCAGGGCGGGCGCAGCGTCAGTCGATAGACGGTCTTCACGCCAAGTAATGCCTGAATCAGCGCATCGCCGTATAAACACGGGCGGCTACGTGTGGGTATTATCGGGTATTCTGGCCAGGACGGCTTCATCTATCCATATCGTCACGTTCCCACGGTTGATCAGGCCTGCATTATAGGCCGCCCAATTCCTGAGACGGTAGCGTGCCTTCGGCTCACCTGTCTTGTGTATTTCCTTGCGCATTTTTTGGAAAAAATTAGGCAGATTACTCTGGAATCTGACTTGATAAAGGGCTATCCACGCGACCGTTGCGCGTAAACGTCAACGGATTTCGTTCGATTTATGCGACAGCACCCCCGGTGTATTAGAATGAGCTCTTACGCTTATCCGAGCGTCGTGGTCAGTGCGCGTTCGATGTCGGCGCGCAGGTCCGCCTCCTCTTCCAGGCCGACATAGAGGCGCACCAGGGTGCCCTGCGACCAGTTTGGCCGCATTGAGGCGATATCGTAGGGCATTGCGAGACTGTGCGCTCCGCCCCAGCTCCAGCCGATTGGGAACAGTGCGAGCGCCTCGACAAAACGGTCAATCTGCTCAGCACGATAACGCGCGTCGAACACCACTGAAAATAGCCCACCGGCACCCGTGAAGTCACGCACGAAAGCTTCGTGGCCCGGGCAGTCGGGCAGCTCGGGATGGAGCACCGAGGTGATTTCGGGGCGCGTCTTCAACCACTTGGCCAGCGCTAAAGCGCTGCGGCTATGCGCATCGAAGCGAAGCCGCATGTTCGGAAGGTTGCGCAGAATCAGCGAGCAGTCGTCGGCCGACACGCCTAGGCCGGTGCGCATGCGCGCCAGCTTAAGCCGCTCGTGGACCGAGCGCTCGAGCGTGATGGTTGCGCCCATCAACACGTCGCTGCCGCCCGACTGGTACTTGGTCAGCGCCTGCACCGAGATATCGACATCGTGCTCGAAGGGCTTGAACGCCAGGCCTGCCGAATAGGTGTTGTCGATCGCAGTGATTACGCTGTGCGCGCGCGCCACTGCGGTGATGGCTCGCACGTCCGGCACTTCCATGGTCACCGAGCCCGGCGCCTCCAGCCACAGCAGGCGGGTCTCGGGGTGGATCAGCTCGGCGATACCGGTGCCGATCAGCGGATCGTAGAAACGCACGCTGATGCCGAAATCACGCGCCAGCCAGTTGGCGAGATCGGCGTTGGGGCTGTAGGCGTTGTGCGGGACTAGTACGTCTTCGCCGCTCTTCACGATGCCGAAGTAGACGTTCATGATTGAGGCCAGCCCCGAAGGCTGTAGCAGTGCGTGCACGCCGCCCTCGATCACAGCCAGCTGGCGCGCAAGTTCGAGCGAGGTGGGCGTGGCGTGCAGGCCGTAGCACCACTTTGCGTCCTCGCGCCAGTCGAGTGCGCGCATTGTCGAGAGATCGGGGAAGACGACGGTCGAGGCGCGTGCTACCGGCGTGACTAACGAGGCCCAGCCAGCAGGAAGTTTGCCTTCGGGCTGGACGATGCGGGTCTGGAGAGCGCGTGGCGAAGAGGTATCGGTCATATGATGGGAAGACATAGCGGTTTCAAAAGTGAAGTACAACACACCGCTGGTTACTGACAGGTAGGCGTTGTTGCATAAATCGAGCGTGAGGACGCAATGGCATCGACGGGCATAATTTCAGGCGATACGAACAGATTGCGGACGAGCGAGATCCGCCATGCGGTTGATGACGCCGACGCGAACGGAGACCTCGGTCGCCTGCGAGGCGATGTGACGCGCCCAGAGACAGTTGCCGGTGAGGGTCTTGAACCGATACATCGCATTCTCGGCAAGCGATCGCCGGTGGTAGCCACTTTCTTGCTTCCATTCTCGACGACCGTCACGGGCAATTGCATCAACCGCGCCATTACGCCACGCCGCGCCGGGCATATCCGCTGGCCAATGAACGGCACCCTCGCGTGGCGGAATCGAAGGAATAGCACTGCGTGCAGCAATGGCCGCATGGCATGGCTTGGTGTCGTAGGCACCATCACCGCCGATGACATCGATTTGTTCTTCGCGTGGAATCTGGTCGAGCAACTGGGCCAGAGCGTCACCGTCAGCCACATTTTGATTCGTCATTAGCGCGGCATGCACTTGACCCGTATTTGCGTTGAGCGCGAGATGGACTTTACGCCACGTGCGCCGCTTCGAGTAGCCGTGCTGGCGCACCTTCCATTCACCTTCTCCATAGACCTTCAGACCGGTGCTGTCGACAACCAGATGGATCGGTTCATTGTCACGAAGGATCGGCAGTTCGACATCAAGCGTTTTTGCCCGGCGACAGAGCGTGGTGTAATTCGGAACCGGCAAGCTCGGAAAGGCCAGATCGCGCAGACTTTGGGTGAAACCTTGCAGGGCGCGCAACGTCAGTCGATAGACGGTCTTCACGCCAATTAATGCCTGAATCAGCGTATCGCCGTATAGACACGGGCGACCACGTGTGGGTATGGCATCGGGTATTCTGGCAAGGACGGCTTCATCTATCCAATCTATCCATATTGTTATGTTCCCCCGGTTGATCAGGCCTGCATTATAGGCCGCCCAATTCCTGACACGGTAGCGTGTCTTCGGCTTACCTGTCTTGTGTATGTCCTTGCGCATTTTTTTGGCAAAAAATAGGCAGTTACTCTGGAATCTGATTTGATAGGGGGCTGTCCCCGTGACCGTTGCGCGTAAACGTCACAGGCTCTCGCTAGATTTATGCAACGATTCACTGTGCCAGTGCTCCAGCATACCCACGCTCCTCGTGTTTCTGCGGTGGCTTCCCTTACACATCAGGCCTTGTCGTGCTTTCCGAGATGCAGCTCGCAGGCCTCGGTTATAACCAGCTCATTGTCGCGCGCGAAATTCATCACGAAATCGAAGGCCATAGGTTCGAGCTCGCGCAGGCGCGAGTCGACGATCACGCATTTGACGCCTCTGATGATGGTCGGGCGCACGTACAGCGAATACTTCATATAAGCATTGCGTCCGCTGGCACCCGGTCCGAACTGGGCCATCACGCCAGCAAGCCGCTCCGACCAGTCGCTGGGGCGAAACGTCTTCCCTTCTTTCGTGATACCTTGAATACAGAATTCGGTCGGGAGTGTTTCTGCCATGAAGGATCCCAGGGGATGGGGCCGACGGGTCGGACGCTGCCGGGCGGAAACGGGGCTCGTCGGTCGCGCATGCCCGCTGCGGAATGTTGTGCCCCGCCCACCTCGCCCGCTCGGGGATCGATGCGAACGCGGCGCGGAACACGCCTCCATACGCTCGCGCGTGGGCACCGCCCATACCCGGAGGAAACGTGATCTGCCAGACTTCGGAAAACTGCACCAGTCAATTATAATAGCGCGTCGCCGCATCTAGCGGGGCGCCACTAGCGGCGTCACAAGCGCGCCTGCCCGGATGCTACATCGCATCGCGCCCCGCTGGGCGCGCCTTGGGCGGCACGTTCCCCCCGGCCACGTGCCGGCGAAGCCTTGGCACGCGGGGGAGAACGCCCGCGCCCTGCCGACGCGGCTCGTCAAAGCCGGGAAAATCCTTTATGCTGGCTCGGCTTATCACTTTACGACGGCGGGTGCCGCGTTTCGTTTCATGATCGCTAAAACCATTCGTCACTACTTGCAGTTTAAGGATTTCTCGCTGGGAGACTATGAGTACGTGCTGGAACGCACGGGTATCCTGAAGCGTAAATTCAAGAATTATGAGACCTACCACCCACTGCACGACCGCACACTGGCGATGATCTTTGAGAAGAACTCGACGCGCACGCGGCTCTCGTTCGAGGCCGGCATCTTCCAGCTCGGCGGCCATGCGGTGTTCATGAGCACGCGTGATACCCAGCTTGGTCGCGGCGAGCCGGTCGAGGATTCGGCGCAGGTAATCTCGCGGATGGTCGACATCATCATGATCCGTACCTTCGACCAGAATGTCATCCAGCGCTTCGCCCACAATTCTCGGGTCCCGGTGATCAACGGCCTGACCAACGAATACCATCCCTGCCAGGTGCTAGCCGATATCTTCACCTACTATGAGCATCGTGGCCCGATCCACGGCAAGACCGTGGCCTGGGTGGGCGATGCGAATAACATGCTCTACACCTGGATCGAGGCGGCTAAGATCCTCGGCTTTAAGCTGCGCTTGTCTACGCCGCCGGGTTACGCGCTCGACATCAAGCTGGTGGACGCGGACAGCGCCTCGGCCTACAAGATCTGCGCCAATCCGGAGGAGGCCTGCCACGGTGCCGACTTGATCACAACCGACGTGTGGACCAGCATGGGCTTCGAGACCGAGAATGAAGTGCGCAAACAGGCCTTCGCCGACTGGTACGTGGACGAGGAGATAATGGGTTTCGCTAATCCCGACGCGCTGTTCATGCACTGTCTGCCAGCCCATCGCGGCGAGGAAGTGACGACCGGGGTAATCGACGGCCCGCAGAGCGTGGTCTGGGACGAGGCGGAAAACCGCCTGCACGTGCAGAAGGCGCTAATGGAATTTCTGCTGCTCGGCAAGCTCAACCACTGAGCCTTGGCTGGCCGGCCTGGAACGAAAGTCCCGAAGCGGGACGGCGTTGTTGCATAAATCGAGCGAGATCCGTTGACGTTTACGCGCAACGGTCGCGGGGCCAGCCTCCTATCAAGTCAGATTCCAGAGTCACTGCCTAATTTTTGCCAAGAAAATGCGCAAGGACATACACAAGAAAGGTGAGCCGAAGGCACGCTACCGTGTCAGGAATTGGGCGGTTTATAATGAAGGCCTGATCAACCGGGGGAACGTAACAATATGGATAGATGAAGCCGTCCTTGCCAGAATACCCGATGCCATACCCACACGTGGTCGCCCGTGTCTATACGGCGATACGCTGATTCAGGCATTACTTGGCGTGAAGACCGTCTGTCGACTGACCTTGCGCGCCCTGCAAGGTTTCACCCAAAGTCTGCGCGATTTGGCCTTCCCGAGCTTGCCGGTGCCGAATTACACCACGCTCTGTCGCCGGGCAAAAACGCTTGATGTCGAACTGCCGATCCTTCGTGACAATGAACCGATCCATCTGGATGTCGACAGCACCGGTCTGAAGGTCTATGGAGAAGGTGAATGGAAGGTGCGCCAGCACGGCTACTCGAAGCGGCGCACGTGGCGTAAAGTCCATCTCGCGCTCAACGCGAATACAGGCCAAGTGCATGCCGCGCTAATGACGAATCAGAATGTGGCTGACGGTGACGCTCTGGCCAAGTTGCTCGACCAGATTCCACGCGAAGAACAAATCGATGTCATCGGCGGTGACGGTGCCTACGACACCAAACCATGCCATGCGGCCATTGCTGCACGCAGTGCTATTCCTTCGATGCCGCCACGCGAGGGTGCCGCTCATTGGCCAGCGGATATGCCCGGTGCGGCGTGGCGTAATGGCGCGGTTGATGCAATTGCCCGTGACGGTCGTCGAGAATGGAAGCAGCACAGTGGCTACCACCGGCGATCGCTTGCCGAGAATGCGATGTATCGGTTCAAGACCCTCACCGGCCACTGTCTCTGGGCGCGTCACATCGCCGCGCAGAGGCGACCGAGGTCGCCGTTCGCGTCGGCGTCATTAACCGCATGGCGGACCTCGCTCGTCCGCAATCCGTTCGTATCGCCTGAATTATGCCCGTCCGATGCCATGGCGTCCTCACGTTCGATTTATGCAACAACGCCATCCGGAAGGGGGCGCGGTCGACCGGTTGCCTATCCATCGGCCATCCAATAGACTATGAAACCAATCAGAGCCTTTAGCTAACTGGTGATAAAATTCCAGTGCAAGGTGGAGTATCCCGCCGTGAAGCGCAGGGCTTCGTTTTGGCCGTTCGCCTGGGCAGCCGTTGTGTGTCGTTACGTACATTGCCGGTAGCTGTCCGCCTTGCGTAACTGGATCCTGCCGTCCCGCCGGGCTGGCAATCCGCCAAGCGGCGTACAATGCACTCGGCCCGCCCGATCAATCTGTACACACTTGACGGAAACTGTATGTTTGACAGAGCACAAAGCACCATCGCGAACGTCGATCCCGACCTCTGGCAGGCGATCCAGCAGGAAAACCAGCGCCAAGAAGATCACATCGAACTAATTGCCTCCGAGAACTACACCAGCCCGGCAGTGATGGCCGCCCAGGGTTCGCAATTGACCAACAAGTACGCAGAGGGCTACCCCGGAAAGCGCTACTACGGTGGCTGCGAATACGTCGATGTGATCGAACAGCTGGCGATCGATCGCGTCAAGGCGCTATTCGGCGGGGAATCGGCGAACGTCCAGCCAAACTCGGGTTCGCAGGCGAACCAAGGCGTGTTCTTTGCGATGCTCAAACCAGGCGACACCATCATGGGCATGAGCCTGGCGCATGGCGGCCACCTTACGCACGGTTCGCCGGTGAACATGTCGGGCAAGTGGTTCAATGTCGTCAGCTACGGCCTGAACGAAGGAGAGGACATCGACTACGAAGCGCTCGAGAAGCTGGCGCAGGAGCACAAGCCAAAGATGATCGTGGCGGGTGCCTCAGCCTTCGCGCTGAAGATCGCCTTCGAGCGCCTGGCTAAAATCGCCAAGGCCGTGGGTGCTTACCTGATGGTGGACATGGCGCATTACGCCGGGCTGATCGCCGCAGGCGTGTATCCAAACCCGGTGCCGCACGCGGACTTCGTGACCACCACTACGCACAAGAGCCTGCGCGGCCCGCGTGGCGGTGTGATCCTGATGAAGGCTAAATATGAAAAGCCAATCAACTCAGCGATCTTCCCGGGGATCCAGGGCGGCCCGCTGATGCACGTGATCGCAGCCAAGGCGGTGGCGTTCAAAGAAGCGGCCTCGCCGGAGTTCAAGACATACCAGCAGCAGGTGGTGGAGAACGCGCGGGTTCTGGCAGAGACGCTGGTCAAGCGCGGGCTGCGTATCGTGTCGGGTCGCACGGAAAGCCATGTGATGCTGGTGGGTCTGCAGGCCAAGAAGATCACGGGCAAGGCGGCGGCGGCGGCACTGGGCACGGCGCATATCACAGTGAACAAGAACGCAATCCCACACGACCCGGAAAAGCCGTTCGTGACCTCGGGCATCCGCCTAGGTTCGCCGGCGATAACCACGCGTGGTTTCGGTGCGCAGGAAGCCGAGATCGTCGGCAACCTGATCGCCGAAGTGCTGGACGCGCCGAAAGACGCAGCTACTATCGAACGCATACGCGGCCAGGTGACCGAGCTGACCAAGCGCTTTCCGGTCTATCGCTGATTGACCATGCGCTGCCCGTTTTGCCGGCATGACGACACACAGGTAGCGGATTCCCGCGTGTCCGAAGACGGCGACGCGATTCGTCGACGCCGTCGCTGCTCGACCTGTGACAAGCGTTTCACGACGTACGAGCGGGTCGAACTGGCCTTGCCAACGGTAGTCAAGAAGGACGATAGCCGTACCGAATTCGACCGTCGCAAGATCGTTTTGAGCATGCAACTGGCGCTGCGCAAACGGCCCGTTGTAGCCGACGCGATCGACGCGGCGTTCGCGCGCATAAAGTACCAGCTACTCGCCACCGGCGAGCGTGAGGTACGCAGCGAAAAGCTCGGCCAGCTCGTGATGAACGAGCTGCGCGAACTTGATACCATCGCCTATGTGCGATTCGCTTCGGTTTACCGGCGTTTTGAAGATGTCTCCGAATTCTCCGAAGTAATCGAGGAATTTCGCCGCATCGTGCCCACGAAAAAGCCGGTCCGCAAACGCTGATCCCACGCTTCCCCGTTTCATTCTCGATCTCCGGCACTCGATTCCTTTGTGGCGATTGTCACCGGCTATGTCGGTGCGCGCCATTCGACTGTTCGGCCAATGGCGCACTCGCGTTCATCTCGCTACAGTCTCCGCATCGTGCTGATGGGCGTTGTTGCATAAATCGAGCGAGAGCCGTTGACGTTTACGCGCAACGATCGCGGGGCCAGCCCCCTATCAAGTCAGATTCCAGAGTAACTGCTTAATTGTTGACAAGAAAATGTGTAAGGACATACACAAGACAGGTGAGCCGAAGGCACGCTACCGTGTCAGGAATTGGGCGGCCTATAATCAAGGCCTGATCAACCGGGGGAACATAACAATATGGATAGATGAAGCCGTCCTTGCCAGAATACCCGATGCCATACCCACACGTGGTCGCCCGTGTCTATACGGCGATACGCTGATTCAGGCATTACTTGGCGTGAAGACCGTCTATCGACTGACGTTGCGCGCCTTGCAAGGTTTCACCCAAAGTCTGCGCGATCTGGCCTTCCCGAGCTTGCCGGTGCAGAATTACACCAGGCTCTGTCGCCGGGCAAAAACGCTTGATGTCGAACTGCCGATCCTTCGTGACAATGAACCGATCTATCTGGTTGTCGACAGCACCGGTCTGAAGGTCTATGGAGAAAGTGAATGGAAGGTGCGCCAGCACGGCTACTCGAAGCGGCGCACGTGGCGTAAAGTCCATCTCGCGCTCAACGCGAATACGGGTCAAGTGCATGCCGCGCTAATGACGAATCAGAATGTGGCTGACGGTGACGCTCTGGCCAAGTTGCTCGACCAGATTCCACGCGAAGAACAAATCGATGTCATCGGCGGTGATGATGCCTACGACACAAAAGCCATGCCATGCGGCCATTGCTGCACGCAGTGCTATCCCTTCGATTCCGCCACGCGAGGGTGCCGTTCATTGGCCAGCGGATATGCCCGGTGCGGCGTGGCGTAATGGCGCGGTTGATGCAATTGCCCGCGCCGGTCGTCGAGAATGGAAACAAGACAGTGGCTACCACCGGCGATCGCTTGCCGAGAATGCGATGTATCGGTTCAAGACCCTCACCGGAAACTGTCTCTGGGCGCGTCACATCGCCGCGCAGGGGACCGAGGTCTGCGTTCGTGTCGACCGCCATCAACTGCATGGCGGGCCTCGCTCGTCCGCAATCCGTTCCATGGCGTCCTCACGCTCAATTTATGCAAAAATGCTCGCTTCTGGGGCGAAGTCGAGGCGGCAGATGTCGCGCGTTCCGGCGAAGTTTGACGACCGGGAAAGCAACAAGGTTCTGTCGGGGCGGGGACTTTGCTGGATCCGATCCTTTCCGGGCATCAAGCGAAGCCGTGCGGATTGCGCTCCTGCCAGCGCCAATGGTCGGTGCACATGCGCTCGATGTCGTACTCGGCCTGCCAGCCGATCAGCTCGGCGGCGCGCGCCGGGTTGGCGTAGCACTCGGCCACATCGCCGGGACGCCGCGCTACCAATTCATAGGGCACCGGGCGGCCACTGGCCGTCTCGAAGGCCTTGACGATGTCAAGCACGCTGTAGCCGCGCCCGGTGCCAAGGTTGACTACGAAGCTGGCGGCGCGCCGGCGCAACGCGTCGAGTGCCTTCAGGTGGCCACGCGTTAGGTCGATCACGTGTATGTAGTCGCGCACGCCGGTGCCGTCGTGGGTCGGGTAGTCGCTGCCGAATACGCGCAGCTTCTGAAGCTTTCCGACGGCGACCTGGGCCACATACGGCATCAGGTTGTTGGGCAGGCCGGTTGTGTTCTCGCCGATCAGGCCACTCTCGTGCGCGCCGACCGGATTGAAGTAGCGCAACGTGGCGATGCGCCAGGAAGAATCGGAGATTTCGAGATCGCGTAGGATCTGCTCGGCCATCAGCTTCGTCTGGCCATAGGGATTAGTGGCCAAGAGCGGAAATGACTCGTCGATTGGCGAGCGCTCGGGCATACCGTAAACGCTCGCCGAGGAACTGAACACGACGTGCTTGACCTGGCGTTCGCGCATCACCTTGAGCAGGACAAGCAGACTGTCGAGGTTATTGTGGTAGTACTCGATGGGCTTAGTGACCGATTCCCCGACCGCCTTCAGCGCGGCGAAGTGAATCGTGGCGGCGATAGGGTGCGCATCGAACACCCGGGCCAGCGCGGCTTCGTCTCCGGCGTCCACCTGGTGGAAGGCCGGCGCGCGACCGGCGATTTTCTCGATCCGGTCGACGGCCTCGCGCTTGCTGTTGACTAAGTTATCGACGATCACGACGTCGTAGCCGGCACCGAGCAGTTCGACAGTCGTATGCGAGCCGATGAAACCCGCGCCGCCCGTCACCAAGATCGTGCCCTTGTCGCTCATTGCGCTCATTGTCATGCGTTCCTCAAACTGCCGTGCCTGTGAGAGCACGGATGGTTTGTCGATAGTGCTCGACGACGTTCGCTTCGTCGAATTCGCACACTACCTTCTGGCGACCACGCTCGCCCATCGCGCGGCACGCTTGAGCCGGCATGTCGAGCATGGCGGCCATCTTCTCGGCCAGGCTCGCGCTGTCGCGCGCAGTGCAGAGTAGGCCGGTCTCGCCGTCGGCCACCACGTCGCGACAGCCTGGTACGTCGGTGGCGATGATCGGTCGGCTCATCGCCGAGGCCTCTATCAGAGTGCGCGGCACGCCTTCGCGATATGAGGGCAGCACCACGCAGTCGGCCGCCGTGATATGCGCTCGCACGTCGTGCGCCTCGCCGAGATAATCGATCACGCCCTCGTGCACCCATTCGTCCAAGTAGGTTCTCGATACCGCGCTCGGATTGTCGACGCCGACTGGGCCGAGCAGGGCGAAGTGCGCCTTCGGATAACGCGCCTTGAGGGTACGCGCGGCGTCGACGTATTCGCGTACGCCCTTGTCCCACAGCAGGCGACCAATCAGTAGGAACTGGAAGCTGTCGTGCTCGGGCAGCGGAGCAGGTGCGAACTGTTCGATATTAATTCCCTCGCCGTGCAGCAGTCGCGCGCGATCGGGATGCGCGAGCAGACGACCGGCCTCGAAGGTGGCGAGATCGTCGCGGTTCAGGAACCAGACTTCGCGCGGGAAGCGGAACGCGAAGCGGTAGAGCTGCTTGGCGATGCTGGCGGCACGTCTCTCGCAGATGAACACGTAGCCCAGCCCGGTGGTGATCGCCACCGACGGCACACGCGCGAGCCAGGCGGCGATCGAGCCGTAGATGTTCGGCTTGATCGTGTAGTGAAATACCAGGTCAGGGCGCAGTTCCCGATAGTGGCGGCGCATCGCGGCCAGTAGGCTCAGGTCCTCGAGCGGATCAGTGCCCTGGGAGGCCACCGGCAGCTCAAGATAACGGCAGCCCATCGCCTCAAGCGGCTCAACCGTGCGATCCCTCGGTGCCAGGACGATGACCTCGGTGCCGCTGGCGACCAGCATGCGGATCAGGCCTTGACGATAGGTATGGATTGCCCAGGCAGTGTTGCAGACCAGGACAATGCGCAATGCAGAAACAGGACTCATGTCGAAACAAGTTGGACGGTGCGGTAGCTCCGGTTTTTCTAGAATCTATTATAATGTTGTGTACGTAATCCAAAGAGGCAGGCAAGCAGGCAGGCAAGCGCCACGGAGGCGAGATAGTTGTCTGGGAGTTTGTCGTGTAGCCGATCCGGTTATTTTAGATACGCTTTTGCGATCAAGCCGAGAGAGCGTCAAGAGGCTGTGCAACGCGGCGTTGTGTCATAAATATGAGCGTGAGGACGCAATGGCATTGACGGGCATAATTTCAGGCGATAGGAACGGATTGCGGACGAGTGAGGTCCGTCATGCGGTTGATTAGGCTCTTGACGCAAACAGCGGACCTTGGTCGCCTGCGCGTCGATGTAATGCGCCCAGAGACGGTTGCTGGTGAGCGTCTTGAACCGATACATCGCATTCTCAGCAATGCGATTTCCAGTGGAAGCTACTGCTCCAGTGGAAGCTACTGCTTTTCTTCCATTCTCGACGACCGTCACGGGGGCACTTGTATCGTCAACCGCGCTGTGACGCCACGCCGTACCGGGCGTATCCGCTGGCCAATGAGCGGCATCCTCGCGTGGCGGAATCGAAGGAACAGCACTGCGTGCTGCATTGACCGTATGCATTGATATCAATCGGCGTTGTTGCATAAATCTGGCCAGAGCCAGTGACATTTACGCGCAATGGTCGGGACCCAAGCCCCCCTTTATCAAGTTAGAGTTCGGCGTAAATTCCCGATTTATGCAATAACACCGCACTAGATGGATCAGCTCGCTGTCGAGCAGGATTGGCAGTTCGACATCAAGCATTTGTCCGGCGACAGAGCGTGGTGTAATTCTGTACCAGCAAGCTCGGGCAGGCCAGATTACGCAGACTTCGGCGAAACCTTGCAGGGCGCGCAGCGTCCGTCGATAGACGGACTTCACGCCAAGTAATGCCTGAATCAACGTATCGCCGTACAGACGGGATCGACCACACGTGGGTATGGTCGTCTCTCGGCGGCCATCCTCGACAGGATGGCTTTATCTATCCATATCGTCACGTTCCCAGGTTGATCAATCATACGCCGCCCAATGCCTGACACGGTAGCGTGCCTTCGGTTTATATGTCTTGAGTATATCCTTGCGCATTTTCTTGTAACAACTTACGAAGTTACGCTGGAATCCGACTTGATCAAAGGTGGTCGCCCCGACCGTTGCGCGTAAATGTCACCGGCGCTTGCTAGATTTATGCAACAACGCCGCGAAGGCGAATGGAAGGGATTTCATTAGCATGGCTACTCGAAGCGGCGCACGTAGCGTAAAGTCCATCTCACGGTGACGTCCTGGCCAAATTGCTCGACTAGATTCCCGCGCGACGCACAGATCAATGGCATCGCCGAAAACAGCGACATCGACACCAAAACATGCCACATGCGGCCATTGCTGCATGCAGTGCAGTTCCTTCGATTCCTCGACGCGGAGTGCTGCTCATTAGCAAGCGGATACGAGCAGCACGCCGTGACGCAATTACCCGTGACGGTCGTCGAAAATGGAAAAAAAGCAGTGACTACCTACCACCAGCGTATTGGTTCAAGACGTGCACCGAAAAGCGTCTCCCTGGGTGCGCGTCACATCGAGTCGACGGCGGTCGAGGTCGCCGTTCACGTCGGCGTAATCAACGGCATGTCGAACTTCGTTGGTCTGCAATCTGTTCGTATTACCATCAATTTTATGCCCGTCGATGCCATTGCGTCCTCACGCTCGATTTTTAGGCGGGACTTCCACCCCAAAAGGTGGGTCCCATGCCGCATGCACAAAGCAATCCATGAAAAATCATGGCTATTATCTCGTTTTATTTGGAGGCGCGAGCCGGAGTCGAACCGACCTAAACGGCTTTGCAGGCCGCTGCATAACCGCTTTGCTATCGCGCCATAAGCGGACTGACGACCATCGCGATACCAATGCAACGACCGCAGGTTTTTATCTAGCAAGCCAGGCGAACCGGAAAACCTGCCAAATAAGAAGGAAAGCCTGGGCGGTTGCAAAAGTGAAGTGCAATACACCTCTAGTTCATGGGCTAGAGCTCGGTCAATGGGGTTAGCCAAAACCTGAGTCAAAATTTGCAACGGGGTGTACTAGTTCAGTCCAGTGCGCGGTCGAGTGTGAAGTAAATTGTCAATCGCATCGAAGTCGTCTTGAGAGTAGGTGGACAGATTCCGTGCCCTTAGGCAAGGGGGCAAGTACTAACGCTGCAGCTCGACGAGCGATCGCAGTTTAGTCGTGAAGACGGCCTCGTCGGCATCTTGGCGCAGTAGTATAGCTCGGGCCACGCGTTCAACGAGGACGGCCACGGACGACTTGCTAAACGCACCTTTAACAGGGTTACTTTCCAAGTGACCCGGCATAAAGCAGTCTTTGCCCTCAGACGGACGCACGCAGATGCTGACCATGTGGAAAATAACCCCGCACAATCTGGACAGCGCGCGTTAGTAGACGCTTGTTTCGATGCTGGCGTAGACAGGTAATCAGTGCGCAGAACAGTTTTTCATGAGGCTGAACGTAGATGGCGTTGTAAATTGTTTTGTGGCACACGTGCTAGGTCGGGTCTTCAGAGGAAGTACGCTTTTCTTCTTAAGAGGTAACGACAACCTTTTGCGGTGACCAGTGGTGCTCGCCGCAAACGTTGACAAGACGACGCCCCAGAGAATCGAGTTAGATACGAGCTTCAGGGGCGGTCGGACAGCTTGTCAAAGAGTGTTGCACGAAACTTGAATTATACGCAGAGAGTATAATCCATTGATTTGCATGTTGGGGACCAATTCATAACTCAACGTCGAGGGCGCGCAATCAAACCTGTGAGCAACCGCCTGCAAGCTTAATCCATCGTCCCGTCAGAAATCGATTCGCATACGTTCTCGGGTTACAGTTGCCAGTACATTCTCTTTACTAATGTACGGAATTTACCGGTTGACGAAGGTATTGCACTTCAGATTTCAGGCTGCCCTGGCAGCTCTCCCTATTTTGGAGCGGGAGACGAGTCTCGAACTCGCGACCTCAACCTTGGCAAGGTTGCGCTCTACCAACTGAGCTACTCCCGCGTTTTGCTACCTATTGCCATCGCCACATTATTTGCTTGCATCTTTGCACTTTTACTTCGTTTGTTACAGCGCTTATTTAAGCGAAGCTTAGATCTAAAATTATTTAGAAGCCGTTTCAGTTTGTCAAGACGTTTTCGCACCTTTTCCTCGACACCTGCAAAATCTCACATCACGCCACTTCGCCCGCGGATCTGTGGCCAGGCCAGCTGCATGTAGTACAGCATCGACCAGATCGTCAGCGCAGTCGCGAGGTAGATGAGCCAGAGTCCCCACACGCGGGTGTCGATCGCGATACCGCTCCAAATCGGGAGCGTGCCATAATACAGCAACATCGGAATCGCCACCATCTGGCAGCCTGTCTTGAACTTACCGAGCGAATTCACCGCCACACTTTTCGTGGCGCCATTCTGCGCCATCCATTCGCGCAGCGCCGAGATCGCGATCTCGCGGCCGATGATCACCAGGGCAATCGCCGCATCGATGCGCGCGAGCTGTACCAGGATCAGCAGTGCGGCCGTCACCATCAGTTTGTCCGCCACTGGGTCGAGGAAGGCACCGAACGGCGAGGTCTGGTTCCACTTGCGTGCCAGGAAGCCGTCGAACCAGTCGGTCAGCGCGGCCAGCACGCACACCAGCGCGGCTGCGAGGTTGCGATGCTCGACGCTTATCATCACGTCCGGCAGGTAAAATAAGCCGACGACGAGCGGAATCAGCACGATTCGCACCCAAGTCAAAAAAATTGGAAAATTGAACGGCATGACGGGCTGGTCGTATAAAGGAGCTGCAATTGTGTCTTGCTGGGCGTTGTTGCATAAATCGCGCGTGAGGACGCAGTGACATCGACGGGCATAATGTCAGTTCGATACGAACGGATTGTGGACGAGTGAGGTCTCTGCTCATGCGGTTAATGACGCCGCCGCGCAGGCGACCGAGGTCGCCTGCGCGGCGATGTGAGGTGCCCAGAGATAGTTTCCGGTGCGCGTCTGGAACCGATACAGCGCATTCTTGGCAAGCGATCTCCGGTCGTAGCCGCTGTCTTTCTTCCATTTTCGAAGCTTTTCACGGGTAATTGCATCAACCGCGCCGTGACGCGACGCCGCACCGGGCGTATCCGCTGGCCAATGGAGCCGGCACCCGTCGTATGACGGCATCGAAGGAACAAGACTGCGTGAAGCAATGGCCGCATGGCATGGCTTGGTGTCGTAGGCACCGTCACCGCCGATGACATCGATTTGTTTTTCGCGTGGAATCTGGTCGAGCAACTTGGCCAGAGCGTCACCGTCAGCCACATTCTGATTCGTCATTAGCGCGGCATGCACTTGACCGGTATTCGCGTTGAGCGCAAGATAGACTTTACGCCATGTGCGCCGCTTCGAGTAGCCGTGCTGGCGCGCCTTCCATTCACCTTCTCCATAGACCTTCAGACCGGTGCTGTCGACAACCAGATGGATCGGTTCGTTGTCACGAAGGATCAGCAGTTCGACATCAAGCGTTTTTGCCCGGCGACAGAGCGTGGTGTAATTCGGCACCGGCAAGCTCGGGAAGGCCAGATCGCACAGACTTTGGGTGAAACCTTGCAGGGCGCGCAACGTCAGTCGATAGATGGTCTTCACGCCAAGTAATGCCTGAATCAGGCGTATCGCCGTATAGACACGGGCGACCACGTGTGGGTATGGCATCGGGTATTCTGGCAAGGACGGCTGCATCTATCCAGACGGCTTCATCTATCCATATTGTTACGTTCCCTCGGTTGATCAGGCCTTCATTATAGGCCGCCCAATTCCTGACACGGTAGGGTGCCTTCGGCTCACCTTTCTTGTGTATGTCCTTGCGCATTTTCTTGGCAAAAAATTAGACAGTTACTCTGGAATCTGACTTGATAGGAGGCTAGCCCCGCGACCGTTGCGCGTAAACGTCAACGGATCTCACTCGATTTATGCAACAACGCCATAATGACGCATCAGAATGTGGCTGACTGTGACGCTCTGGTCAGGTTACTCGACCAGAGTCCGCGCGACGAACACATCGATGTCATCGGCGGCGATGCTGCCTACGACACCAAGCCATGCCATACCATGCCATGCGGCCCCATTGCTGCACGCAGTACTGTTTCTTCGATTCCGCCAGGCGAGGGTGCCCCTCACTGGCCAGCGGATACACCCGGTACGGCGTGACGTAACGGGCGCGGTTGATGCAATTGCCCATGGCCGTCGTCGAAAATGGAAGAAAGACAGTGGCTACCACCGGCGATCGCTTGATGAGAAGGCGATGTACCGGGTTCAAGACGCTCACCGGAAACCATCTCTGGGCGCGTCAAACCGCCTCGTAGGCAACCGCGACATCGCGCCGTTCTTGGCGCAGTTTGCTGCGCGGCTGAGCGTAGAGATAGCGCTTGTAAAGCGTTTCATAGAACACGTGCAGACCCGGGTCGTCAGGGGCAGTGGGTTTCCAGAGTAGCGGCAATCGCCTGTGGCGACCGCTAGCGCTCGTATAAGCGTTGACAAACGACGCCCTCGAGAATTTGGAGTCAGGTACTAGCTTTAGCAGCGGTCGGACAGCTTGTCGACAGGTGTTGCGTGAAGCTTGGACTACACGCGAACAGGGCGTTGTTGCATAAATCGAGCCAGATTCGTTGACGTTTACGCGCAACGGTCGCGGGGCCAGTCCCCCTCTGATTAAGTCAAATTCCAGAGTAACTACCTAATTTTCGAAGAAAATTAGCCAGTTACTCTGGAATTTGGTTAACGAGCTTTTGCTCGCTTTATGCAACACCACCGGTTGGTGAAGGTTTTGCACTTTAAATTGGCGTTGTTGCATAAATCGAGCGTAAGGACGCAATAGCATCCGACGGGCATAATTTCAGTCGAAACGAACGGATTACGGACGAGCGAGGTCCAACCCATGCGGGTGATGAACCCCGACTTGCAGGCGACCGCCGTCGCCTGCAAGTCGATCTGACGCGCCGGGAGACAGTTGCCGGTAAGGGTCTTGAACCGATACATCGCATTCTCGGCAAGAGATCACTGGTGGTAGTCACTGTTTTACTTCCATTCTCGACGACCGTCACGGGCAATTGCATCAACCGCGCAATTACGCCACGCCGCACCGGGCGGCATATCCGCTGGCCAATGAGCGGCACCCTCGCGTGGCGGAATCGAAGGAATAGCACTGCGTACAGCAATGGCCGCATGGCATGGCTTGGTGTCGTAGGCACCGTCACCGCCGATGACATCGATTTATTCGTCGCGTGGAATCTGGTCGAGCAACTTGGCCAGAGCGTCACCGTCAGCCACATTCTGATACGTCATTAGCGCGGCATGCACTTGACCCGTATTCGCATTGAGCGCGAGATGGACTCTACGCCACGTGCACCGCTTCGAGTAGCTGTGCTGGCGCACCCCTTCCATGGACCTTCGCCGTAGACCTTCAGACCGGTGCTGTCGACCACTAGATGGATCGGTTCGTTGTCGCAAAGGATCGGCAGTTCGAATCAAGCGTTTTTGCCCGGCGACAGAGCGTGTTGTAATTCGGCAGCGGCAAGCTCGGGCAGGCCAGATCGCGCAGACTTTGGGTGAAACTTTGCAGGGCACGCAACGTCCGTCGATAGACGGACTTCGCGCCAAGCAATGGCTGAATCGGCGTTGTTGCATAAATCGAGCGCGAAGACACAATAGGCATCGACGGGAATAATTTCAGGCGATACGAACGGATTGCGGACGAGCGAAGTTTGCAATCCGTTCCATTTCGTCCTCACGCTCGATTTATGCAACAACGCCGACACGGGCGACCACGCGCGGGTATGGCGTCGGGTTTCCTGGAAAGGACGGCTTCATCTATCCATATCGTCACATTCTTCCGGTTGATCAGGCCTTCATTATAGGCCGCTCAATTCCTGACACGGTAGCGTGCTTT
Organism: Burkholderia sp.; assembly: GCA_040954445.1. Lineage (GTDB taxonomy): Bacteria > Pseudomonadota > Gammaproteobacteria > Burkholderiales > Burkholderiaceae > Burkholderia > Burkholderia gladioli_A. The sequence continues at coordinate 998,825 of CP144361.1, forward strand.
CGGCTCACCTGTCTTGTTGTATATCCTTTCGTATTTTCTTGGCCTTTCGTATTTTCTTGGAAAGAATGAGGCAGTTACTCTGGAATCTGACTTGATAGGAGGCTGGCCCCGAGACCGGGGCGCGTAAACGGTTAACGGATCTCGCTCGATGTATACAACATCGCCCTTCCCATTCGAAGCAAACCTACGATTTTAGGAGGTAGGCAGAAAACAAAAAAACTCCGAGGCAACTTTTGCCCCGGAGCAACAACGACCAGAGGAGAATAGTGGTGACGCGTCTGCAAAGCTACAGTCGCGTACCGTAGGGGTAGACCCGGTGCCTGCGAATAAGTTCTAAAAAATTTGCGAATCTTCTCAGACCGCCGGCGCCCCTTGTGTCGGGCAGGCCTGTGCGGGGAGAAGAGGATACGCACAGGCCTGCCCGACCCTTCCACGAGTCTCCTGTGCTTACTGCTGCGGCTGTTGCGGCGCGCGCAGGTAGATCTCGACGCGGCGGTTTTGCGCGCGGCCAGCCTTGGTGACGTTGTTGGTCACCGGGTTTGCTGCCCCCATGCCTTGTGCGTCTAGACGACCGCCTGCGACGCCGCGCTGCACCAGTGCGGTCACCACGCTTTGTGCACGGTCCTGCGACAGCGTCTGGTTATGCGTGGCCGAACCCATGCTGTCGGTATAACCGACCACCGAGGCGGTGATCTGCGGGTTGTGGTTCAGCGTCGAGGCCAGGTCGTTGAGCAGCGGCACGAAGGTCGACGTGATCGCGTACTGGTCGACCGCGAAGGTCACCGAGCTTGGCACGTTCAGCTTGAGCGAGCCGTCCGGCTGTTCTGTCACCTGGGTTCCGGTTTTCTGGGCTGATGGTAGCAGGCGGTTCTTGATCGCCAGCCAGTTGTAGCCGGTCACGCCGCCGACTAGCGCGCCGACGCCGGCACCAATCGCCGCACCCTTGCCGCCGCCCGCGATCGCGCCGATGCCAGCGCCAAGTGCCGCGCCGGCGCCGGTGCCGCTGGCCGTGTTGTTGCTTTGCGGCGAAGCGCAGCCTGCCAGCATGGCACCTGCGAGGGCGAAGACAAACAGGCGTGTCGCTATTTTGGTATTCATGTCGAGTTCCTCTCTGAAGTGCACGAGTCGGTCACTACGCGGTAGAACGCCTCGCGTGGACGAGGTGGCTCAAGCGAGCCGCATGGCCCCCCGTTCGGAGCCAAGGCTGTTCGGACAGGGCGGCGTCCCTATTCTTTACAATAGGCGTTGTTGCATAAATTGAGCGCGAGGACGCAATGGCATCGACTCGCAGGCAACCGAGGTCGCCTTCGAGTCGATGTGACGCGCCTAGAGACAGTAGACGGTGAGGGTCTTGAACCGATACATTGCATTCTCGGCAAGCGATCGCTGGTGGTAGCCACTGTCTTGCTTTTATTCTCGACGACCGTCACGGGCAATTGCATCAACGGCGCCATTACGCCCAGCCGCACTGGGCATATCCGCTGGCCAATGAGCGGAACCCTCGCGTGGCGGAATCGAAGGAATAGCACTGCGTGCAGCACTGGCCGCATGGCATGGCTTGGTGTTGTAGGCACCGTCACCGCCGATGACATCGATTTGTTTTTCGCGTGATCTGGTCGCGCAACTTGGCCAGAGCGTCACCGTCAGCCACATTCTGATGCGTCATTAGCGCGGCATGCACTTGACCCGTATTCGCGTTGAGCGCGAAATGGACTTTACGCCATGTGCGCCGCTTCGAGTAGCCGTGCTGGCGCACTTTCCATTCACCTTCTCCATAGACCTTCAGACCGGTGCTGTCGACAACCAGATGGATCTGGTTCATTGTCACGAAGGATCGGCAGTTCGACATCAAGCGTTTTTGCCCGGCGACAGAGCGTGGTGTAATTCGGCACCGGTAAGCTCGGGAAGGCCAGATCGCGCAGACTTTGGGTGAAACCTTGCAGGGCGCGCAACGTCAGTCGATAGACGGTCTTCACGCCAAGTAATGCCTGAATCAGCGTATCGCCGTATAGACACGGGCGACCACGTGTGGGTATGGCATCGGGTATTCTGGCAAGGACGGCTTCATCTATCCATCTTGTTACGTTCCCCCGGTTGATCAGGCCTGCATTCTTGATCCATAATTCGTGGTCGTGAAATTAGCAAATCGTCCCCATGTGACAAGTATCGAAAAACGAGAGATGAGGGACGATTTTCTAATTTCACGACCACGAATTATGGATCAAGAATACGGGCATCAGAATGTCGCTGACGGTGATGCTTTCCGGCCAAGTTGCTCGACCAGGTTCCGCGCAACGAATAGATCGATGTCATCGGCGACGCCTACGACACCAACCATGCCATGCGGCCATAGCCGCACGCGGTGCTGTTCTTTCGATTTCGCCACACGAGGGTGCCGCTCATTGGCCAGCGGATACGCCCGGTGTGGCGTGGGGTAACGTCGCGGTTGATGCAATTGCCCGTGACGGTCGTCGAGAATGGAAGAAAGACAGTGGCTACCACCGGAGATCGCTTGCCGAGAATGCAATGTATCGGTTCAAGACGCTCACCAGCAAGTGTCTCTGGGCGCGCGTCACATCGACTCCCAGGCGACCGGGATCGCCTGCGAGTCGATGTAATCAACCACATGGCGGACCTCGCTCTTCCACAATCCGTTCTGGCCTGAAATTATTGATCCGCAATGCGTGATTTTGAAATTTGAAATTTGTCCATCATGTCTCGTTTTTCGATTCCGATCACATGACGAGATGCTTTCCAATTTCAAAATCACGCATTGCGGATCAATAGTGTATCATTTAAAGTTAAGCTTCCAGCGAGCAGATCGCTGGATCTCCCAGACGCTTGCTCCTACGTTTTTTATTGATTGATCCGGCGATGCAATATCGCCTCGCTCTTTTCAAGGAATTGTCATGCAAAAGCAAAAAATCCGCATTCGCCTGAAAGCTTTCGACTATCGTCTGATCGACCAGTCGGCTGCCGAGATCGTCGACACGGCGAAGCGGACGGGTGCAATCGTTCGTGGCCCGGTTCCGCTACCGACCCGCATCCAGCGATTCGACATTCTGCGTTCCCCGCATGTCAATAAGACTTCGCGTGACCAGCTTGAAATCCGCACTCACCAGCGGCTGATGGACATCATCGATCCGACAGACAAAACTGTCGACGCACTGATGAAGCTCGACTTGCCGGCTGGCGTAGACGTTGAAATCAAGCTGCAGTAAGGCTCTCGGCAGATCCGGACCTGACTCGAAACGCTCAGTCTTTCATTGCTTGCTGGAAACGTAGAGCCTCGCTATGATGATAGCGGTTTCATCATATTTGCGTAAAAATCGATGCGCTTGCCCTTGTGGAAAATGCGTCGTTTTGAAAATTAGCCCCGACCAATCGCAGTCGGAAATGGAGAAAACGATGAGCCTTGGACTCGTAGGTCGCAAGGTTGGTATGACTCGTATTTTCACGGCTGAAGGAGATTCGATTCCCGTCACCGTGCTGGACGTGTCGGACAACCGCGTGACGCAGATCAAGACAGTTGAAACTGATGGCTATACGGCCGTGCAGGTTGCATTTGGATCCCGTCGTGCATCGGGTGTGACGAAGCCGCTGGCAGGTCATCTCGCCAAGGCCGGCGTTGAAGCCGGTGAAGTCCTCAAGGAATTCCGCATAGATGCGGCTAAAGCAGCTGAGCTATCGAATGGTGCTATCGTCGGCCCCGATCTCTTTGAAGTAGGCCAAAAGGTCGATGTGCAAGGCGTGTCGATCGGTAAGGGCTATGCCGGTACAATCAAGCGTTACAACTTCAGCTCGGGTCGCGCAACGCACGGTAACTCGCGCTCACACAACGTGCCGGGCTCGATCGGCATGGCGCAGGATCCGGGTCGTGTGTTCCCGGGCAAGCGCATGACCGGTCATATGGGGAACGTGACGGTTACGGTTCAGAACCTCGAAATCGCGCGTATCGACGCCGAGCGCAAGCTGCTGCTCGTGAAGGGCGCAATTCCAGGCGCGAAGGGCGGCAAAGTCTTCGTGACGCAGGCCGTCAAGACCAAGGGAGCGAAATAATGGAACTCAGGCTCCTGAGTGAAAATGGTCAAGAAGGTGCGTCGATCGACGCATCGGATATCGTGTTTGGCCGTGACTACAACGAGGCGCTGATCCACCAAGTCGTCGTGGCTTACCAGGCGAACGCTCGCCAGGGTAACCGCGCGCAGAAAGATCGCGGGCAAGTCAAGCATACGACCAAGAAGCCGTGGCGCCAGAAGGGTACGGGCCGCGCTCGTGCCGGTATGTCGTCGAGCCCGCTGTGGCGGGGAGGTGGCCGTATCTTCCCGAATTCGCCGGAAGAAAATTTCTCGCACAAGATCAACAAAAAAATGCATCGTGCCGGTCTGCGCTCCATCTTCTCGCAGCTGGTCCGCGAAGGCCGTCTTTCGGTTGTTGAGCGACTGACGCTCGAGGCACCGAAGACTCAGCTGCTGGCTGAGAAGTTTAAGGCCATGGGCCTCGAATCCGTTCTCGTAATCACCGATACGGTCGATGAGCATTTGTACCTTGCGTCGCGCAACCTGCCGAATGTGGCGGTTGTCGAGCCGCGTTACGCCGACCCATTGTCGCTGATCTACTTCAAGAAGATCCTGGTTACGAAGGCTGCGGTCCCCCAAATCGAGGAGTTGCTGTCATGAGCGAGATGCGCAAGAACGATCATCGTTTGATGCAGGTCCTGTTCGCGCCGGTGGTCTCCGAGAAGGCGACCCTGATTGCCGGAAAAAATCAGCAAGTTGTGTTTGAAGTCGCAACGGATGCCACGAAGCAGGAAGTGCAGGCCGCTGTCGAGCTGCTGTTCAAAGTGGAAGTTGATTCCGTCAACGTGCTGGTCCAGAAAGGTAAGCAAAAGCGTTTCGGTCGCTTGATGGGGCGTCGCAAAGACGTGAAGAAGGCGTACGTCTGCTTGAAGCCTGGCCAGGAAATCAATTTTGAAGCGGAGGCCAAGTAATCATGGCAATCGTGAAGGTTAAGCCGACTTCGCCGGGGCGCCGCGCGAAAGTCAAAGTGGTCAACAAGGATTTGCATAAAGGAACGCCATTCGCGCCGTTGCTCGACACGCAGAGTACGACCGCAGGTCGTAACAACAACGGTCGCATCACCACTCGCCACAAAGGCGGTAGTCACAAACAACACTACCGTGTCGTCGATTTCCGTCGCAACAAGGACGGCATCCCTGCAAAAGTCGAACGTCTCGAGTATGATCCGAACCGTAGCGCGAACATCGCGCTGGTTCTATACGCAGACGGCGAGCGTCGCTACATCATTGTGCCGAAGGGTGTTACGGTCGGCCAGCAGCTACTGTCCGGTTCGGAAGCGCCGATTCACGCGGGCAATGCCCTGCCGATCCGTAATATTCCGGTCGGAACGACGATCCACTGCATCGAGATGCTCCCGGGCAAAGGAGCGCAGATTGCGCGTTCGCCGGCACCTCGGCCATGCTGCTCGCTCGTGAAGGCGTCTACGCACAGGTTCGTCTGCGTTCCGGAGAAATCCGCCGCGTGCACATTGAGTGCCGTGCGACGATCGGCGAAGTCGGCAACGAAGAGCACAGCCTGCGCCAGATCGGCAAGGCCGGTGCCAACCGCTGGCGCGGTATACGCCCAACGGTTCGTGGCGTCGCGATGAACCCGATCGATCACCCGCACGGTGGTGGTGAAGGCAAGACTGCAGCAGGTCGCGATCCGGTGAGTCCGTGGGGTACACCGGCGAAGGGTTTCCGTACGCGTCGCAACAAGCGCACGACGACGATGATTGTTCAGCGCCGTCACAAGCGTTAAGGAGTAGGCAATGGCACGTTCTGTTAAAAAAGGTCCGTTTTGCGACGCTCATTTGCTGAAAAAAGTTGAGGTGGCTGCAGCTTCGCGCGACAAGAAGCCGATCAAGACCTGGTCGCGTCGTTCGACGATCCTCCCCGACTTTATCGGTTTGACGATCGCTGTCCATAACGGTCGTCAACATGTTCCGGTGTACATCTCGGAAAACATGGTCGGCCACAAGCTTGGCGAGTTTGCACTGACTCGTACTTTCAAGGGTCACGCGGCCGACAAGAAAGCCAAAAAATAAGAGGCAATCAAGATGGAAGTGAAAGCCATTCATCACGGCGCCCGCATCTCAGCGCAAAAGACTCGCCTGGTGGCTGACCAAATCCGCGGTTTGCCGGTTAACAAGGCGCTGAACGTCCTGATGTTCTCGCCAAAGAAAGCCGCCGGCATCGTTAAGAAGGTGGTGTTGTCGGCTATCGCGAATGCGGAGCACAACGAAGGTGCAGACATCGGCGAGCTCAAAATCAAGAGCATCTACGTCGACAAGGCTGCCTCGCTTAAGCGTTTTACCGCCTGTGCGAAGGGACGCGGAAACCGCATTGAGAAGCAGTCCTGTCACATCACTGTGACGGTCGGAAATTAAGGGGGACATGATGGGACAGAAAATTCATCCGACTGGCTTCCGTCTGGCCGTAAGCCGTAATTGGGCTTCGCGTTGGTACGCAAATAATAACAATTTCGCGGCGATGCTGCAAAAAGATATCGGCGTCCGTGAGTATCTGAAGAAGAAGTTGAAAAACGCCTCGGTTAGTCGCGTCGTCATCGAACGCCCAGCGAAGAACGCACGGATCACGATTTACAGCTCGCGTCCGGGCGTCGTCATCGGCAAGAAAGGTGAGGACATCGAACTGCTGAAGACAGAACTGCAACGCCGCATGGGCGTGCCAGTTCATGTGAACATTGAAGAGATTCGTAAGCCGGAAACCGATGCTCAGCTGATCGCCGATTCGATCACGCAGCAGCTCGAGCGTCGAATTATGTTTCGCCGCGCAATGAAGCGTGCGATGCAGACCGCTATGCGTCTGGGTGCACACGGCATCAAAATCATGAGTGCCGGTCGTCTAAACGGCATCGAAATCGCTCGTACCGAGTGGTATCGTGAAGGTCGCGTGCCCTTACATACGCTGCGCGCTGACATCGATTACGCAACGTCAGAAGCAAAGACGACGTACGGCATCATCGGCGTCAAGGTGTGGGTGTACAAGGGCGACACGCTGGGCCGTAATGATGCGCCCGTGCTCCAGGAAGTGACAGAAGACAAGCGCCCTCGTCGCAACGTGCGTCCTGGCGATCGTCGTTCGCGCCGTGACGGTGGAGGAGGTGGTGGTCCAGGTGCTGCCCGTCCTGGCGCGGTGCGTCGTCGCGTTGCAGGCAAGCCGGAAAGCCGCAAGACTGGAGAATAATGATGCTGCAACCGAAACGCAGAAAATATCGTAAGGAACAAAAGGGTCGTAATACCGGTATCGCGACGCGCGGCAACGCAGTGTCGTTCGGTGAATTCGGCCTGCAGGCTATCGGTCGAAGCCGTGTGACCGCGCGCCAGATTGAAGCGGCGCGGCGGGCCATGACTCGTCACATCAAGCGCGGCGGTCGGATCTGGATCCGTATTTTCCCAGACAAGCCGATTTCGCAGAAGCCTGCCGAAGTGCGGATGGGTAACGGTAAGGGTAACCCTGAGTACTACGTCGCCGAGATTCAGCCGGGCAAGATGCTGTACGAAATGGATGGCGTAACCGAAGAACTGGCACGCGAAGCGTTCCGTCTAGCAGCTGCGAAGCTGCCGCTCAAGACGGCATTCATCGTTCGTCAGCTCGGTGCCTAAGGAGGAGAAAACATGAAGGCTTCCGAACTTCTCCAGAAAGATCTGGCCTTGCTCAACCAGGAGCTGTCGGCGCTGTTGAAGGCACAATTCAGCCTGCGCATGCAACTCGCGACCCAGCAGCTTACGAACACAAGCCAGCTGAAGAAAGTTCGTCGCGATATTGCTCGTGTGCGGACCATCCTGACTCAGAAGGCAAATCAAAAATGAATGATAGCGTGAAAACCTCGCTCAAGCGGACGTTGGTCGGTCGTGTGGTCAGCAACAAGATGGACAAGACCGTTACGGTGTTGATTGAGAATCGTGTCAAGCATCCAATTTATGGCAAGTACGTCGTGCGCTCGAAGAAGTACCATGCACACGATGAAGCGAATACCTACAACGAGGGCGACCTCGTCGAAATCCAAACAACGCCTCCTCTTTCGAAGACTAAGGCCTGGATGGTATTGCGCTTGATCGAAGCAGCCCGCGTCATCTAAGCGAGACCGTCGAAAAACCATAAGCAGTGAAAGTGCTTGAAATCGAAAAGTTTTTTCATTTTTTTCTTGTATAATAAGAATTATTTGTTATAATTTCTATTTTTCTTATTTACAGGTTTCCTGTCGCGGGAGAAGTCACGGTGGGGGTAGCGCAGCCGTGTTCTGTCGGCTCAACGATTCGCCGATTTACGATCGGTGGTGGGTGCGTTTGTCATCTATGCTGTGTAAACTGAAGCAATCGCACTTGGCTTGACAGGGCCAAGTGCTGAGCGTATGTGCCATGGTGGTGCATCCGGATTAAGTTGGGAAAGATAAACCATGATCCAGACCGAATCTCGGCTTGAAGTAGCCGACAACACGGGTGCACGTGAAGTCATGTGCATCAAAGTGCTTGGCGGCTCGAAGCGTCGTTATGCTAGCATTGGCGACATCATCAAGGTGACCGTCAAGGAAGCAACGCCGCGCGGGCGTGTGAAGAAAGGCGAAATTTACAATGCCGTGGTCGTGCGCACCGCCAAGGGCGTGCGTCGTCAGGACGGTTCGCTGATCAAGTTCGACGGCAACGCTGCTGTGCTTTTGAACAACAAGCATGAGCCGATCGGCACCCGTATTTTCGGGCCGGTCACGCGTGAGCTGCGTAGCGAACGATTCATGAAGATTATTTCGCTGGCACCAGAAGTGCTCTAAGGAGTTGCGATGAACAGGATTCGCAAGGGTGACGAAGTCATCGTTGTCACCGGCAAAGACAAGGGCAAGCGCGGCGTCGTGCTGGCGGTCGGTGCCGAGCATGTAACCGTTGAAGGTATCAACCTCGTCAAAAAACATGTGAAGCCGAACCCGATGAAGGGTACGACGGGTGGTGTGGAAGAGAGGACGATGCCGTTACATATTTCAAACGTTGCACTGGTCGACGTGAACGGTAAGGCCTCGCGTGTCGGCGTCACGGTCGAGGAAGGCAAGAAGGTTCGCTTCCTGAAGACGACCGGTGCCGTTCTGGCTTGATGCGGAGTAGAAATGGCACGTTTTCAAAAGCTTTATAAAGAAGCATTAGTTGGCAGCCTTGTCGAGAAGTTCGGCTATAAGTCGATTATGGAAGTGCCGCGCATTACCAAGATCACCCTGAACATGGGCCTTGGCGAAGCGGTCGCTGACAAGAAAATCGTCGAAAACGCCGTTGGCGACCTGACGAAAATCGCAGGGCAGAAGCCTGTCGTGACGAAAGCACGCAAGGCAATCGCCGGATTCAAGATCCGCCAGGGCTACCCAATCGGTGCAATGGTGACGTTGCGCGGTCGCGCGATGTACGAATTCCTCGATCGTTTCGTGACGGTCGCCCTCCCCCGCGTGCGTGACTTCCGAGGAGTGTCGAGTCGCGCATTCGATGGTCGTGGCAACTACAACATTGGTGTGAAAGAGCAAATTATTTTCCCCGAAATTGATTACGACAAGATCGACGTCCTGCGTGGGCTGAACATCAGTATCACAACCACCGCGAAGACTGACGACGAAGCGAAGGCACTGCTCGCCAGCTTCAAATTTCCGTTCAGAAACTGAGGTTATCACCGTGGCTAAACTGGCACTGATCGAACGTGAAAAAAAGCGTGCTCGCCTAGCAGAGAAGTATGCACCGAAGCGTGCGGCACTGAAGGCGATTGTCGGCGACGAGAGTAAGTCGGACGAAGAGCGCTACGCCGCTCGGCTCGAACTGCAACAACTGCCCCGCAACGCCAACCCGACCCGCAAGCGTAACCGCTGCGCGATCACGGGCCGTCCACGTGGCACGTTCCGTAAATTCGGCCTTGCGCGTAACAAGATTCGTGAAATCGCTTTCCGCAGCGAGATTCCTGGCCTGACCAAGGCGAGCTGGTAATAGGAGAAACGTGAATGAGCATGAGTGATCCTATCGCCGATATGCTGACTCGCATCCGCAACGCACAGATGGTCGAGAAGGTTTCGGTGGCCATGCCCTCTTCGAAGGTCAAGATCGCGATCGCCCAAGTCCTAAAGGAAGAAGGCTATATCGACGATTTTGCAGTCAAAACCGAAAGCGCGAAGGCAGAACTGAAGATTGTACTGAAGTACTACGCCGACCGCCCGGTCATCGAACGCCTCGAGCGCGTGTCGAGGCCCGGCCTGCGCATGTACCGCGGTCGCAATGACATCCCTCAGGTCATGAATGGCCTGGGTGTGACAATCGTCTCGACGCCGAAGGGCGTGATGACCGATCGCAAGGCGCGTGCTACGGGTGTCGGCGGCGAAGTCATCTGTTACGTCGCTTAACGACATTGTTGCATAAATCTGTTGAGAGTCGGTGCCGTTTACGCGTAACGGCCGGAGCCGGCCCTTTGTTATCAAGTTAAATTCCAGCTTAACTTTCTAATTTTTAACAGAAAAATGCGCAAAGACATATGCAAGACATGTGAGCAGAAGGCCACGCTACTGTGTCAGGGACTGAGCGGCCTATAATGTGGGCCTGATCAACGGGGGGAACGTGACGATATGGATAGATGAGGTCGTTCTTGCCAGAATGCCCGAGACGCCAAGCCCGGTCGTGGTAACCGCCATCTCTCTGGCGATGCCGCTGATTCAGGCATCGCTTGGCGTGAAGACCCTCTATCGACGGACGCTGCGCGCCCTGAAAAATTTTGCTCGAAGTCTGCGCTATCTGGTCTTCCCAAACTTCCCGATGCCGAACTATACCACGCTCTTTTCCGGGCAAAAATGCTTGATATTGAGTTGCCGATTCTTCGCGTAGTGAACCGATCCACCTGGTAGATGACAGTACAGGTCTGCAAGTCTCCACCGAAGGTGGATGGAAGGGGGGTACCCGCCAGCACGGCTACTCGAAGCGGCGTACGTGGCGTAAAGTCCATATCGCCCTCAACGCGAGAATGTGGGTTAAGCGCATGCAGCGCTGATGACTTATCAGGATGTGGCTGACGGTGACGTTCTGGCCAAGTTGCTCGACCAGATTTCGCGCGAAGAACAGATCGATATGATCGGCGGTGACAGTGCCCATAACACCAAGCCATGCCATCTGGTCATTGCTGCACGCAGTGTAGTTCCTACGATTCCGCCACGCCGAGGGCGTGCCTCATGGGCCACGCGGATGAGCTCGGTGCGGTGTGGCGTAATGGCGCGGTTGATGCAATTGCCCCTGATGGGCAATGAAAATGCAAGAAAGGCAGTGATTACCACTGGCGATCGCAGGCCGAAAATGCGATGTATCGGTTCAAGACGCTCACCGGTAACTGTCTCTGGGCGCGTCTCACATCGACTCGCAGAGGTGAGCGAGGGCGCGCCGTTTGCGTCGGCGTAATTAACCGCATGGCGGACCTCGCTTGTCCGCAAGCTGTTCGTATCGCCTGAAATTTTTGATCAATGTGTCTGCCGATGCTATGACGTCCTCACGCTCGATTTATGCAACAACGCCTCGCTTAATCGAAGAGAAAAAACATGGAGAAAAAACATGTCTCGAATAGGTAAGAGCTCGATCGCGCTACAAGGTACCGAAGTGACGTTGGCAAATGGCTCCATCACTGTGAAGGGTCCGCTGGGCACGATTTCGCAAGTGGTCAATCCGCTTGTGACGGTGGTCAACCAGGATGGCACACTGAATCTGGTGCCGGTCGACGAAAGCCGCGAAGCGAATGCACTGTCGGGTACGATGCGTGCGATCATCGCGAACATAGTGCACGGCGTGACTAATGGTTTCGAGCGCAAGCTGACGCTGGTTGGCGTCGGTTATCGTGCGCAGGCGCAAGGCGACAAGTTGAACCTGTTGCTGGGTTTCTCGCACCCGGTGATGCACCAGATTCCGGCAGGCATCCAGGCTGAAACCCCGACGCAAACCGAAATCGTGATCAAGGGGATCAATAAGCAACAAGTCGGCCAAGTGGCTGCGGAAGTCCGCGCTTACCGTCCTCCGGAGCCCTATAAGGGCAAAGGAGTGCGCTATTCCGACGAGGTTTTAATCCTCAAAGAAACGAAAAAGAAGTAAGGGTGCAGAATCATGGATAAGACTCAATCTCGCCTGCGCCGAGCTCGCCAGACGCGTATCAAGATCGCTAAGTTGCAGGTCGCGCGTCTCGCCGTGCACCGCACGAACTCGCACATTTACGCGCAAGTTTTCTCGCCGTGTGGCACTAAAGTGGTGGCCAGCGCATCGACGCTGGAAGCCGAAGTGCGTGCGCAGCTGGCTGATCAGTCTGGCAAGGGTGGCAACGTCAATGCCGCTATGCTGATCGGTAGGCGTATCGCCGAGAAGGCCAAGGCCTCCGGCATCGCATCTGTAGCCTTCGACCGCTCGGGCTTCAGCTACCATGGTCGCGTCAAGGCGCTGGCTGATGCAGCTCGCGAAGCTGGGCTCAAGTTTTAAGGGAAGAATTTGTCATGGTAAAGATGCAAGCGAAAGTGCAGGCTGACGAGCGTGACGATGGCCTTCGAGAAAAAATGATTTCCGTCAATCGCGTGACCAAGGTCGTGAAAGGTGGCCGAATTCTCGGTTTCGCCGCGCTGACCGTGGTTGGTGACGGTAATGGCCGCGTCGGTATGGGCAAGGGCAAGGCGAAGGAAGTGCCGGCCGCTGTCCAGAAGGCAATGGAGCAGGCTCGCCGCAACATGTTCAAGGTACCGCTGCAGAGCGGTACACTGCAACATGAAGTGCATGGCAAGCACGGTGCGTCGACGGTCCTCCTCGCTCCGGCGAGGAGTGGTACCGGCGTGATCGCCGGCGGCCCAATGCGCGCAGTGTTTGACGTGATGGGGGTGCAGAACGTTGTCGCGAAGAGCCACGGCTCGACGAACTCGTACAACCTGGTTCGTGCGACGCTCGACGGCCTGCGCAAGCAATCGACGCCGGCTAACATTGCTGCCAAGCGCGGCAAGTCGGTCGAAGATTTTTTTGACTAAGCCCAGGTTATCATTATGTCTGATAAAACTGTCAAAGTTCAGCTCATTAAGAGCTTGATTGGGGCCCGTGAATCGCACGGTGCCACCGTGCGTGGTTTGGGTCTACGTCGACTTAACTCGGTCAGCGAGTTGCAGGATACGCCGGCCGTGCGCGGCATGATCAACAAGGTCTCGTACCTTGTTAAGGTCATTGGTAAGTAGCACCGACTGCGGATCAATCTTTTCAAATCTAATTCCCTCCGCTTGCGAAGTAAGCGGAGGTGGTGAGTGAATGCATTTACAAGAGCTACACCGTCACGGTATCGCTGTATCGCGTGGTACTGCTGGCGCAGTATCGAAGAGCGATCTTTGATGACTGGGTGGACGAGCTGCTGAAAAGGATTTGTCTAGAGATCGTGCATCGCTACCAAATGAAATTTCTGGAGATTTGGAAGGACAAGGATCACGTGCATTGTTTGGGCTCATCGATCTCGATGCATAGCGTATAGCGAAACGAAGATTATGACGCTCTTCAAGAGCATCATAGCTCGGGAAATATTTCGACGGTGTCCTCACGTGAAGAAGAGGCTGTGGGGCGGTGGGTTCTGGACCGACAGATGTCTCTCGCGCGCACGACAGTCAAGCATGCTGACGAAGAAATGATAGGTCGGTATGTTAAAAATTAGGGCAAGGAATACATCAAGCTTTGCCAAAATTACTAGATCACGTTGTTTGAGTGCGATGGTTTAGATGCCCCCTTGGGGGCGCCTTATGGAGTTGATATGGAGTTAAATAACCTGAAGCCAGCGAAAGGCGCGAAGCATGCTAAGCGGCGTGTCGGTCGGGGCATCGGTTCCGGCTTCGGTAAGACGGCCGGTCGTGGTCACAAGGGCCAGAAGTCGCGTTCCGGCGGCTTCCATAAAGTTGGCTTCGAAGGCGGCCAGATGCCGCTGCAACGTCGTTTGCCGAAGCGCGGCTTCACGTCGTTGACGAAGAAATTTGTCAGTGCAGTGCGTCTGGGCGACCTCGAGAAGCTGCCGGTCGACGAAATCGATCTGCTCGCACTGAAGCAAGCTGGTCTGGTCGACGAGCTGACGAAGAGCGCAAAAATTATCGCCACGGGTGAGCTGCAGCGCAAGATCACTGTGAAGGGTCTCGGCGCGACGAAGTCTGCACGCGCAGCGATCGCAGCGGCCGGTGGTTCGTTCGCTGAGTGACGCAGCTTGCGCGCGTTACTGAGGTCTGTTTACATTTTTTCGAGTAGCCCACAGGCGCAGGCAACGACACCACTTTGCGGTGTCGTTGCCTGCGAGGTTGTCGTAACGAGTAGAGACGTGACAAAAATGTTTGAGGTGATTGAAAGGGCGTTCGACGGTGTTCCGAGTCCGATACAGCCTTTGTTGGCGATTATGGCAATCTATGCGTAGATATTTGACCAATTCGTGGGCACAGGAATTGTGCCGAGACCTGACCTTCGGTCGCAATTATTTGCAGGATCGTCCAGCTTCATCGACAGCCAGATGAAGCTTGGTCCGTCAGTCCGCCGCGCGAACGCCCGAGCGCTTATGGGCCGTTTTTTCGAGCGCCGACTGAATGCTGGTGTGCTCGCACGATGATCGAGTCAATCAATATACGCATTTGATCTGCGTTTTTTCGTATATCGCGTGCGCCAGGCATTTCCACACGCCTTTGCGACGCGACTGGGAGCAGGGTGGTGCTGCCCTATACACTCCGATGTGCCATCGGTCGAATTTCTTTTGCAGATCGCACCACGAGCAACCGGTCCGGCTAATCCAGAGAACGGCTTTGAAAAATCAACCATTATCGGGACGCTATTCTCCCCGGATCGCCCTCTTTGCCGGGCAGGGTAGATTTGATTTATGCCCATACCTCATCGCTCAGTTAACGTTCGGATCATCTTGGCCCGCTCGTGCAAAAGATAAGATGTAAACACATTGCATAGAATGCAAACAGACTCCAGCATCTGCATCGGAGAAGGTACTTGGCTAACAGCCCGAGTCTCAAAAAACCCGGTAGAAGCACTGCGAAGTTCAGCGATCTGCGTCGGCGAGCGATTTTTTTGCTGCTTGCACTGATCGTCTATCGCATCGGCGCGCACATCCCAGTTCCGGGCATCGATCCGGATCAACTGGCGCAACTGTTCCAGAGGCAGGCAGGCGGTATTCTCGGCATGTTCAACATGTTCTCGGGTGGTGCATTGTCCCGCTTCACGGTCTTCGCGCTGGGGATCATGCCGTACATCTCTGCGTCGATTATCATCCAGTTGCTGGCGATCGTCTCGCCGCAGCTTGAGGCGCTGAAGAAAGAAGGGCAGGCAGGGCTGCGGAAGATCACGCAGTACACGCGTGTCTTTACGGTCGTACTCGCCCTGTTCCAGGCCTTCGGCATCGCTGCGGCGCTGGAAAATCAGCCTGGTCTTGTGATCGATCCAGGCATACTGTTCCGTCTCACGACGGTCGTCACCCTGGTGACGGGCACGATGTTCCTGATGTGGCTCGGCGAGCAGATCACCGAACGTGGTCTGGGCAACGGTATTTCAATTATCATCTTCGGCGGGATCGCAGCAGGGTTCCCGAATGCCGTGGGTGGCCTGTTCGAGCTGGTACGCACGGGTTCGATGAGCATCATGCTGGCGATCATCATCGTCGCTCTGATTGCCGCGGTGACTTACATGGTTGTGTTCATTGAACGCAGTCAGCGTAAGATTCTCGTGAACTACGCGAAGCGCCAGGTCGGTAACAAGATTTACGGTGGGCAGTCGTCGCACCTGCCGCTGAAGTTGAATATGTCGGGCGTGATTCCTCCGATTTTCGCATCGTCGATTATCTTGTTCCCGGCAACCATCCTGAGCTGGTTCAGCGCGGGTGAACGTAAGAGTTGGCTGTCTCACACGCTGCACAATGTGGCGGAAACGCTGAAGCCGGGGCAGCCGGTGTACGTCTTGCTGTACACGCTGGCTATCGTGTTTTTCTGCTTTTTCTACACTGCACTGGTGTTTAACAGCAGGGAAACAGCGGACAACCTAAAGAAGAGCGGGGCATTTGTTCCGGGGATCCGGCCGGGCGACCAAACCGCGCGATATATCGACCGCATCCTCACGCGTCTGACGCTGGCCGGTGCGATCTACATCGTCTTCGTGTGTCTGTTGCCGGAATTCCTGGTGCTGCGCTGGAATGTGCCGTTTTATTTTGGTGGAACGTCGCTGCTGATCATTGTCGTCGTCACGATGGACTTCATGGCGCAGGTGCAGTCGTACGTTATGTCGCAACAGTATGAATCGCTGCTCAAGAAAGCCAATTTCAAGGGCAGCAACATCCCAATGCGTTGAAAGGACTATGGCCAAAGACGATGTAATCCAGATGCAGGGAGAAGTGGTTGAAAACCTTCCGAATGCTACCTTCCGCGTGAAGCTGGAAAACGGCTATGTCGTGTTGGGGCATATCTCCGGAAAGATGCGGATGCATTACATCCGTATCTTGCCCGGCGACAAGGTGACGGTTGAATTGACACCTTACGATCTGTCGCGTGCCCGGATCGTGTTCCGGGCGAAGTGATTTGTAAAAGGGGAATATTATGAAAGTGATGGCATCGGTTAAGTGTATTTGCCGCAATTGCAAGATCATCAAGCGCAAGGGCGTGGTTCGCGTGATCTGCAGCTCAGACCCGCGCCATAAACAGCGTCAAGGCTGATTGCGCGTGTATTTGCGCTTTTTGTTTGAGGAAAAAAACAATGGCTCGTATCGCAGGGGTTAACATCCCGAATCATCAGCATACTGAGATCGGCCTGACAGCAATTTTCGGCGTCGGTCGCGCGCGCGCTCGCAGCATCTGCATTGCAGCAGGCGTCGAATTCTCGAAGAAGGTCAAGGACTTGAACGACGTAGACCTGGAAAAACTGCGTGAAGAAGTGGGCAAGTTTGTCGTCGAAGGCGATCTACGCCGTGAAGTGACGATGAACATCAAGCGCCTGACGGACCTCGGCTGCTACCGTGGCGTCCGCCATCGCAAGGGTCTGCCGATGCGGGGCCAGCGTACGCGTACAAATGCACGTACCCGCAAGGGTCCGCGCCGGGCTGCGCAGGCATTGAAGAAATAAGCTGACAGACAGTTACAGGAAAACGTCATGGCTAAAACTTCCAATAACGCAGCTCAACGCGTTCGAAAGAAGGTTAAGAAAAACGTTGCAGAAGGGGTGGTTCACGTTCACGCATCTTTCAACAATACGATCATCACGATCACCGATCGCCAGGGTAATGCTCTGGCTTGGGCGACGTCGGGCGGCCAAGGCTTCAAGGGTTCGCGCAAGTCGACCCCGTTTGCAGCACAGGTCGCAGCTGAGTCGGCTGGCCGTGTCGCGATGGAACACGGCGTAAGGAACCTCGAAGTTCGCATCAAAGGCCCGGGCCCGGGTCGTGAGTCGGCAGTACGTGCACTGCACGGCCTTGGTATCAAAATTACAATGATTTCCGATGTGACCCCGATCCCGCACAACGGCTGCCGTCCGCCGAAGCGACGCCGTATCTAATCTAAAGATGTCAAATCTAGCCTGTTTTCGCCCCAGGAGGGCTTCGGGTAATTTAGTCTATGAATGGCGTTGTTGCATAAATTGAGCGAGAGGACGCAATGGCATCGACGGGCATAATTTCAGGCAATACGAACGGATTGCGGACGAGCGAGGTCTGCAATTCGTTCCATTACGTCCTCACGCTCGATTTATGTAACAACGCCTCTATGAATTAGACTAAGTCCACCGTACGGTCCAAATGGCACGAACTGCACAGTTTTTACGACCGCGTGATAATACGATAGGGGAAACGCAAAGTGGCACGTTATACCGGCCCCAAGGCTAAGCTGTCCCGCCGTGAAGGCACCGATCTGTTCCTGAAAAGCGCGCGTCGCGGGCTCGCCGACAAGTGTAAGCTCGACAGCAAGCCGGGTCAGCATGGCCGCATCTCCGGCGCCCGCACATCCGACTACGGTACGCAGCTGCGTGAAAAGCAAAAGGTAAAACGTATTTATGGCGTGCTGGAGCGCCAATTCCGCCGCTACTTCGCGGAAGCCGATCGCTGCAAGGGCAACACGGGTGAAAATCTGCTGCAATTGCTCGAGTCGCGCCTGGACAACGTCGTCTACCGTATGGGTTTCGGTTCGACCCGCGCCGAAGCGCGTCAGCTCGTGGGTCACAAGGCCATCACGGTGAATGGCATCGTCTCCAACATCCCGTCGCTGCAGGTCAAGGCGGGCAACATCATTGCGATTCGTGAGAAATCGAAAAAGCAGGCGCGTATTGTCGAGGCGCTGTCGCTGGCTGAGCAAGGTGGTATGCCGAGCTGGGTTGCCGTCGATGCGAAGAAGTTTGAAGGTACCTTCAAGCAAGTGCCGGAGCGCGTCGAAATCGCAGGCGATATCAACGAAAGCCTGATCGTCGAATTATATTCGCGTTAATACGATTGATAGCCGAGGTACCCTGCTTGAAAGGGTCGGCAGGGTTTCGGCTCTTATATTTTTTCTCAGGTGTTACCGGTCAGCCTTATCGGTGTAACGAGCCGAGGGTATTGGAAAGGAAAACCTATGCAAACCAGTTTGTTGAAACCCAAGATCATCACCGTGGAATTGCTGGGAGAAAACTATGCGCAAGTGGTCATGGAGCCCTTCGAAAGGGGCTACGGTCATACTTTGGGTAATGCGCTCCGCCGTGTCTTGCTGTCGTCGATGATCGGCTATGCACCGACCGAAGTGACGATTGCCGGCGTGGTACATGAGTATTCGACGCTTGATGGTGTGCAAGAGGACGTCGTCAACCTGCTGCTGAACCTGAAGGGCGTGGTGTTCAAGCTGCACAACCGCGACGAAGTCACGGTGACGCTGCGCAAGGAAGGCGAAGGCATCGTGACGGCTGGCGACATCGAACTCGCGCATGACTGTGAGGTGATCAACCCGGATCAAGTGATTGCCCACCTCACGAAGGGCGGAAAGCTCGACATCCAAATCAAGATCGAGAAGGGCCGCGGTTATGTGCCGGGCAATGTGCGTCGCCACGGCGAGGAAGCGGCCAAGGTCATCGGTCGCATCGTGCTAGACGCATCGTTCTCGCCGGTTCGCCGCGTTAGCTACGCCGTCGAGAGCGCCCGTGTTGAACAGCGTACCGACCTGGACAAGCTCGTCATGAACATCGAGACGAGCGGCGTGATCACCCCAGAAGAAGCGATTCGCCAGTCGGCCCGCACCCTGGTCGACCAGTTGTCCGTGTTCGCGGCGCTGGAAGGAACGGAAACGGCTGCCGAAGCCCCGTCGTGCGGACCGCAGATCGATCCGATCCTGCTGCGTCCGGTCGATGATCTCGAGCTGACAGTTCGTTCAGCGAACTGCCTGAAGGCTGAGAACATCTACTATATCGGCGACCTGATCCAGCGTACGGAAAACGAGCTGCTGAAGACGCCGAACCTCGGTCGAAAGTCGCTCAACGAAATCAAGGAAGTACTCGCTTCGCGTGGTCTCACGCTGGGCATGAAGCTCGAGAATTGGCCTCCGGCTAGTCTCGACAAGTAATCGTACGGCAGTATAACTGCGTCTAATCGTGTGGCAGAAACAGCGTCGTCATCTGGTCGGAGCTCGATTTTTTCCTTTAAAGTCTGTGTTGTTGCATAAATCTGTCGAGAGAGCCGGTGATGTTTACGCGCAACATTCGGGACGAGTTCCTCATTATCGAGTTAGATTCGAGCGTAAACTCTTGGGTTTTGTCAAAAAGATACGCAGGAACAGACCCAAGACATGTGAGCCGAAGGCACACACTTCCGTCTCAGGAACTGGGCGGCCTATGTAACGCTGGCCTGAGCAATCGGGGGAACGTGACGATATGCGGATAGATGAGGCCGTCCTTGCTAGAATGCCCTAGGGGGTGGCTCCATATCTACGCGTGATCGTCCGCGTCTGTGCGGCGATGCGCTGATTTAGGCATTGCTTGGCGTGAAGAATGTCTATCGAATGACCCTGCGCGCTCTGCAGGGTTTCGCACAAAGTCTGCGTGACCTGGCCTTCCCGAACTTGCCGGTACCAAATTGCACCACGCTCTGTCGTCGGGCAAAACGCTTGGTCCCGAACTTCCGATCCTTGGCGACAGCAAACTGATCTACCTGGTGGTCGACGGCACCGATCTGAAGGTCTATGGGGCGTTGTTACATAAATCGAGCGTGAGGACGCGATGGCATCGACGGGCATAATTTCAGGCGATACGAACGGATTGCGGACGAGCGCGGTCGAACCATGCGGTTGATTATGCCAACGCGAACGGCGAACTCGCTCGCCTGCGCGTCGATGTGACGCGCCCAGAGAAAGTTGCCGGTGAGGGTCTTGAACCGATACATTGCATGCTCGGCAAGCGATCTCCGGTGGTAGCCACTGTCTTGCTTCCATTCTCGACGACCGTCACTGGCAATTGCATCAACCGCGCCATTACGCCACGCCGCACCCGGGCATATCCGCTGGCCAATGAGCGGCACCCTCGCGTAGCGGAATCGAAGGAATAGCACTGCGTGCAGCAATGGCCGCATGGCATGGCTTGGTGTCGTAGGCACCGTCACCGCCGATGACATCGATTTGTTCTTTTGGTGGAGTCTGGTCGAGCAACTTGGCCAGAGCGTCACCGTCAGCCACATTCTGATGCGGCATGAGCGCGGCATGCACTTGACCCGTATTCGCGTTGAGCGCGAGATGGACTTTACGCCACGTGCGCCGCTTCGCGTAGCCGTGCTGGCGAACCTCTTCCACTCACCTTCGCCATAGACCTTCAGACCGGTACTGTCGACATCCAGATGGATCGGTTCGTTGTCGCGAAGGATCGGCAGTTCGACTTCAAGCGTTTTGCCCGGCGAAAGAGCGTGGTGTAATTCGGCACAGGCAAGCTCGGGAAGGAGGCCAGATCGCGCAGAATTTGGGTGAAACCTTGCAGGGCGCGCAACCTGAGTCGATAGACGGTCTTCACGCCAAGTAATGCCTGAATCAGGCGTATCGCCGTATAGACACGGGCACCACGTGTGGGTATGGCGTCGGGCATTCTGGCAAGGACGCCTTCATCTATCCATATCGTCACGTTCCCCCCGGTTGATCAGGCCTTCATTATAGGCCGCCCAATTCCTGACACGGTAGCGTGCCTTCTGCTCACCTGTCTTGTGTATGTCCTTGCGCATTTTCTTGGCAAAAATTAGGCAGTTACTCTGGAATCTGACTTGATAGGGGACTGGCTCCGCGACCGGTGCGCGTAAACGTCAGTGGATCTCGCTCGATTTATGCAACAATGCCGGTCTATGGCGAAGGTGCATGGAAGGGTTTCGCCAGGCACGGTTATTCGAAACGGCACACGTGGCGTAAAGTCCATCTCGCGCTCGATTTATGCAACCACGCCGCTCAAATGCATGCCGCGCTGATAACACATCGGGATGTGGCTGACGATGACGCTCTGGCTAAGTTGCTCGACTAGATTCTGCGCGTCGAACAGATCGATGTTCTCGGCAGTGCCGGCAGTGCCGGTGCCTACGACACCAAGCCATGTCATGCAGCCATTGTTGCATGCATTTCCGCTCCTTAAATTCCGTCCTGTGAGGCTGTCGTTCATCAGCCAGAGCGGAGGATACCCTGCTGCGACGTAGCGTAACGGCGTGGTTGATGCAATTTCCCTTGATAGTCCTCGAGAATGGAAGAAAGGAAGTGGCTACCATCGGCGATCGCTTGCCGAGAATGCGATGTATCGGTAAGACCGCTTACCGGCCCGGCCCCCCTCTCTGGGGGTCTCACATCGCGTTGCAGGCGAGCGAGTTCGCCGTTCGCGTTGGCATAATCAACCGCATGGCGGACCTCGCTCGTCCGCAATCTGTTCATATTGCCTGAAATTATATTCGTCGATGCCCATGCGTTCTCACGTTCGATTGATGCAACAACGCTTTAAAATCTACGTCTTATCTTGGCGGTTTCAAGAGTGCACTGCAAAAGACTGCTGGTTAATGGTTGGAGCTCGGTCGGTCGGGTTATTGATCCGAAATTTCAAGATCACGAATTTCGGATTAATAGTCAGGACCTGAGCTAGAATTTGCAAAGGGGTGTGCCAGTTCAGTCCGGCGCGCGGTCGATTGTTGAGTAAGTCGGGAATCGCATCGAGGTCGTCTTGAGAGTAGATGGACAGATCCGTGTCTTTAAGCAAGGACTGGCGCAGCCGGTCGTTGGCGCGTTCTCACCCGTACCGGGCTCCCAGGGACTGGGCAAGTCGCAAAAGTAGACGCGCACTTTGGTCGCAGTCGTTAGTTCAACATTTCGCGGCCTTGGTCGTAGGTCAAGGCCTGGCGCAGCGCGCTCGACGAGTGGTTGGAGTTTGTTTGTGAAGGAGGCGCCCGACCAGGGCCGCCGCGGTGGTCTTCGCGTCCAGTATCTTTCTTGGCCAGCAGAAAGGCGCGGCTCAAGCTGCTCAACAAGGACGGCTACGGACGACTTGTTGCCTGCGCCCTGGATGAGGGTCACTTTCCCAGTGACCTGGCATGAAGTGGTTGTTGACCACGGGTCGACGCACGTGGATGCTAGACTATGTCTAGAATGGCCCCTCACCGATCGGTGCTGCGCGAACGTGGCAGACGCTTGTTTCGATGCTGGCGAAGACAGGCGATCAGTGCACGGCGCGGTTCACCGCGAGGCTGAGCGTAGATGGCGTTGTAAATTGTTTCGTGGGACACGTACAAGCTCAGGTCGTCAGGGACAGTGTGCTTCAGGTTAGCGGAAATTGCCTACGGCGGACTACCGGGGTGTTTGCGCAAGCGTTGATAGACGACGCCCCAGAGAATCGAGTCAGGTGCGAGCTGCAGCGGTGGTCGGATAGCTTGTCGACGGGTGTTGCGAGCAGCTTGGGCTACACGCGGACAGTACAGCCCATTGGTTTGTATGTTGCGTGCCAGCAATCGATTTGCAGACCTTCTGCGGGTTGCAGTTGCTGGTACATTCTCTTTGCCATTCATGCGATTTACAGATTGGTGAGGGTATTGCACTTCAGATTTGAAGCGGCTCTTTTTCTACCGGCCCCTGCACCCCAAGGCGCGATAAAAGAGCTGGAGCAAAACTTTGAATCAAGGAAACTGAAAATGCGTCATCGTCATGGTTTGCGGAAACTGAACCGCACGAGCAGCCACCGTCTGGCAATGCTCCGTAACATGTCCAACTCGCTGATCGAGCACGAAATGATCAAGACGACGCTTCCGAAGGCGAAAGAACTGCGTAAGCTCGTCGAGCCCCTCATCACCCTGGGCAAGAAGCCGTCGCTATCCAACCGACGCCTGGCGTTCAATCGCCTGCGTGATCGTGACTCGGTCACGAAGCTGTTTGATGTGCTCGGTCCGCGCTTCGCGAACCGTCCGGGCGGCTACCTGCGTATCCTGAAGTTCGGCTTCCGCGTTGGCGACAACGCGCCGATGGCGTTGGTCGAACTGCTCGACCGCCCGGAAGTTTCGGAAGAGAACATCCAGGAAGCGGAATAAACATTATCCGACACACAAAAAGCCAGGCATCAGCCTGGCTTTTTGTGTGTCGGATCGGCGTTGTTGCATAAATCGAGCGTGCGGACGCAATAGCATCGACGGGCATAATTTCAGGCGATACGAACGGATTGCAGACGAGCGAGGTCCGCCCCATACTGTTGATGACGCCGACGCGAACGGCGACCTCGGTCGTCTGCAATCCGTTCGTATCGCCTGAAATTATGCCCGTCGATGCTATTGCGTCCGCACGCTCGATTTATGCAACAACTCCAAAGACGGCTTCATCTATCCACATCGTCACGTTCCCCCAGTTGATCTGGCCTGCATTATAGGCCGCTTAATTCCTGACACGGTAGCGTGCCTTCGGCTCACCTGTCTTGTGTATGTCCTTGCGCATTTTCTTGGAAAAATTAGGCAGTTACTCTGAAATCTGACTTGATAGGGGAGCCGGCCCCGCGACCGGTGCGCGTAAACGTCCACGGATCTCGCTCGATTTTATGCAACAACGCAACGCTCATTGACCAGCGGATACGCCCGGTGCGGCCTGGCATAACGGCGCGGTTGATGCAATTGCCCGTTCCGGTCGTCGAGAATGGAAGCAAGACAGTGGCTACCACCGGCGATCGCTTGCCGAGAATGCGATGTATCGGTTCAAAGTGCTCACCGGCAACTGTCTCTGGGCGCGTCAAATCGAGGCGCAGGCGACCGGGGTTGCCGTTCGCGTCGGCGTAATCAACCGCATGGCGGACCTCGCTCGTCCGCAATCCGTTCGTATCGCCTGAAATTATGCCCGTCGATGCCATTGCGTCCTCACGCTCGATTTATGCAACAACGCCTGTTACACCCATTCGGTTTTTTCATGAATCGTTACCCAATTTGGAAATATATCGTGATGGTCGTCGCGCTCGCGATCGGCTTTCTGTACACATTGCCCAACTTCTATGGCGAAGCGCCGGCGGTGCAGGTGTCAAGCGGCAAAGCTACGGTCAAGATCGGCTCGGGCACGCTCGGCCAGGTGCAGTCTGCGCTGGCCGTCGCCCAGGTCGCGCCGGACGACATCACCTTGGACAATTCGGAGAATAACGCGAACATCCGCGTGCGCCTCAAAGATACCGATACTCAGCTTCGCGTGAAAGATCTCTTGCAAAAGGTGCTCAACAGCGCCCCGAGCGATCCGCAATACGTCGTCGCGCTAAACCTGCAGAGCGACGCACCGTGCTGGTTGACTGCGCTGCACGCGCTGCCCATGTACCTCGGCTTGGATCTGCGCGGCGGCGTATACTTCCTGCTGCAGGTCGATATGACCGGCGCGCTGACCAAGAAGCTTGACTCTGACGCCTCTGACGCACGCTCGGCGCTGCGCGCTCAAGGTATCCGCGACAGCAGCGTGAGCCGTGTCGACCTCTCTGTGATCGCCAACTTCGCCGACCAAGACACCGCCGAGCAGGCGCGCCGCTTCCTGAGCAGCTCGCTCACCGACCTGCAATGGGCCACCCAGCCAGGCGGCGTCTACCAGGTAGTCGGTACCTTCTCGCCGGCCGCGCAGGCCACCATCGAGGATGTCGCACTCAAGCAGAACCTGACCACCCTACATAACCGCGTCAATGAACTCGGCACATCCGAGCCGATCCTCCAGCAACAAGGCCGCGACCGCATTGTGGTCGAGTTGCCGGGCGTGCAGGACATCGCCAAGGCCAAGGACATCATCGGTCGAACCGCCACGCTCGAAGCGCGTCTGGCCGACCCGGTCAACCTGCATCCAAACCCGAATGACCCCGTGCCACCTGGCGACGCGCTATTCACCCAGGGTAGCCAGGTGCCGGTGCTGCTACGCAAAGCGGTGATCTTCACGGGCGACCGCATCATCGATGCTTCGAGCGGTTTCGACGAACACCAGCGACCCTCGGTCAACATCCGCCTCGACGCGGTGGGCGGGCGCGCGCTGCGCGCCGTGTCGCGCGAGAACATCGGTAAGCCGATGGCGATAGTGCTGTTCGAGAAAGGCGAAGGCGAGGTGCTGACCGTCGCAACCATCCAGTCCGAGCTTGGTGACCGCGTCCAGATCACCGGACAGCCCACCACGCAGGCCGCCACCGACCTGGCTCTGCTGCTGCGCGCCGGCTCGCTGGCCGCGCCGATGGACATTGTCGAAGAACGCACCATCGGCCCGAGCCTGGGCACCGAGAATGTCCGTATGGGCGTGCACTCGGTAATCTGGGGCTTCGTCGCGATCGCGGTGTTCATGATCGTTTATTACATGCTGTTTGGCCTGGTCTCGGTGATCGGCCTTTCGGTTAATCTGCTGCTGCTGGTGGCGGCGCTGTCAATGATGCAGGCTACCCTGACGCTGCCCGGCATCGCCGCCATTGCGCTAGCGCTGGGCCTGGCGATCGACTCGAACGTGCTGATCAACGAGCGCATCCGCGAGGAGCTGCGCAGCGGCGCAGCCCCGCGGATCGCGATCCAGCAGGGTTACGCGCACGCCTGGGCCACCATCCTCGACTCAAACATCACCACGCTGATCGCCGGCCTGGCGCTGCTCGCCTTCGGTTCTGGCCCGGTGCGGGGGTTCGCGATCGTGCACTGTCTTGGCATCCTGACCTCGCTGTTCTCAGCGGTCTTCTTCTCGCGCGGTCTGGTCAACCTCTGGTACGGCGACCTTAAGAAGCTCAAGTCGGTGGTGATCGGCCAAGTCTGGAAACCGATCGCGGCCAAGGATGCCAAGGCAACGGTGGGCAAGGGCGGCACGAAACCGGTCGCGCGCCGTCGCTCCGCTCCCCGGGGGGAGTCGCCGAAGACGCCGGGCTCATCCAACTAAACGCTGGAGAACGCACATGGAATTTTTCCGCATTCACAAAGATATCCCGTTCATGCGGCACGCGTTGGTCTTTAACTTGATCTCGCTGGTGACTTTTCTAGCCGCCGTGTTTTTCCTGGTGTATCGGGGCCTATATCTGTCGGTCGAGTTCGTCGGTGGCACAGTGCTAGAGGTACAGTACCAGCAGGCTGCTGAACTCGAGCCGGTACGCGCCACGCTCGGTAAGCTCGGCTACGAAGACGCACAGGTACAGAGCTTCGGAACCTCGCGCAACGTACTGATCCGCCTGACGCTGAAGCCTAATTTGACTTCGTCCCAGCAGAGCGACCAGGTGATGGCGGGTCTCAAAGCGCAGAACGCCGAGGTGCAGTTGCAGCGCGTCGAGTTTGTGGGTCCGCAGGTGGGCAAGGCACTTGCCACTGACGGCCTGCTCGCACTGGCCTGTGTGGTGATCGGCATTATGATTTACCTATCGTTCCGCTTCGAGTGGAAATACGCGGTGGCCGGCATCATCGCCAACCTGCACGACGTGGTGATCATTCTTGGGTTCTTCGCCTGCTTCCAGTGGGAGTTCTCGCTGTCTGTATTGGCCGCCGTGCTGGCCGTGCTCGGCTATTCGGTCAACGAGTCGGTAGTAATTTTTGACCGGATTCGCGAGACCTTCCGCCGCGAGCGCAAGATGACAGTCCAGGAGGTGATCAACCATGCGATCACCAGCACCATGTCGCGGACCATCATCACCCACATCTCGACGGAAATGATGGTGCTGTCGATGTTTTTTTTCGGCGGTCCAACCCTATGCTACTTCGCGCTCGCGATGACGATCGGCATCCTGTTCGGCATCTACTCGTCGGTATTCGTAGCGGGTTCACTTGTGATGTGGCTCGGCATCCGCCGCGAGGACCTGATCCGCGAGAAGAAAAACGCGCACGATCCGAACGACCCAAACGCCGGCGCGCAGGTCTGATCGATGCGCTCAGGCTTTATGCGAAAATCCGCCCTTACGGGGCGTTGTTGCATAAATCGAGCGTGAGGACGCCATGCATCACGGGCATAACGATACAAACGGATTGCGGACGAGCGACGTCCGCCATACGGTTGATGACGCCGACACGCACGGCGACCTCGGTCGCCTGCGAGGCGATGTGACGCGCCCAGAGACAGTTGCCGGTGAGGGTCTTGAACCGATACATCGCATTCTCGGCAAGCGATCGCCGGTGGTAGCCACTGTGTTGCTTCCATTCTCGACGAGCGTCACGGGCAATTGCATCAACCGCGCCATTACGCCACGCCGCACCGGGCATATCCGCTGGCCAATGAGCGGCACCCTCGCGTGGCGGAATCGAAGGAATAGCACTGCGTGCAGCAATGGCCGCATGGCATGGCTTGGTGTCGTAGGCACCGTCACCGCCGATGAGATCGATTTGTTCTTCGCGTGGAATCTGGTCGAGCAACTTGGCCAGAGCGTCACCGTCAGCCACATTCTGATTCGTCATTAGCGCGGCATGCACTTGACCTGTATTCGCGTTGAGCGCGAGATGGACTTTACGCCACGTGCGCCGCTTCGAGTAGCCGTGCTGGCGCACCTTCCATTCACCTTCTCCATAGACCTTCAGACCGGTGCTGTCGACAACCAGATGGATCGGTTCATTGTCACGAAGGATCGGCAGTTCGACATCAAGCGTTTTTGCCCGGCGACAGAGCGTGGTGTAATTCGGCACCGGCAAGCTCGGGAAGGCGAAATCGCGCAGACTTTGGGTGAAACCTTGCAGGGCGCGCAAGGTCAGTCGATAGACGGTCTTCACGCCAAGTAATGCCTGAATCAGCGTATCGCCGTATAGACACGGGCGACCACGTGTGGGTATGGCATCGGGTATTCTGGCAAGGACGGCTTCATCTATCCATATTGTTACGTTCCCCCGGTTGATCAGGCCTTCATTATAGGCCGCCCAATTCCTGACACGGTAGCGTGCCTTCGGCTCACCTGTCTTGTGTATGTCCTTGCGCATTTTCTTGGAAAAAATTAGGCAGTTACTCTGGAATCTGACTTGATAGGGATCTGGCCCCGAGACTGTTGTGCGTAAACATCAATGGATCTCGCTCGATTTATGCAACAACGCCGAGAATGGAAGCAACACAGTGGCTACCACCGGCGATCGCTTGCCGAGAATGCGATGTATCGGTTCAAGACCCTCACCGGCCACTGTCTCTGGGCGCGTCACATCGCCGCGCAGGCGACCGAGGTCTCCGTTCGCGTCGGCGTCATCAACCGCATGGCGGACCTCGCTCGTCCGCAATCCGTTCGTATCGCCTGAATTATGCCCGTCCGATGCCATGGCGTCCTCACGTTCGATTTATGCAACAACGCCGCAATGGCCGCATGGCATGGCTTGGTGTCGTAGGCACCGTCACCGCCAATGACATCGATTTGTTCTTCGCGTGGAATCTGGTCGAGCAACTTGGCCAGAGCGTCACCGTCAGCCACATTCTGATTCGTCATTAGCGCGGCATGCACTTGACCTGTATTCGCGTTGAGCGCGAGATGGACTTTACGCCACGTGCGCCGCTTCGAGTAGCCGTGCTGGCGCACCTTCCATTCACCTTCTCCATAGACCTTCAGACCGGTGCTGTCGACAACCAGATGGATCGGTTCATTGTCACGAAGGATCGGCAGTTCGACATCAAGCGTTTTTGCCCGGCGACAGAGCGTGGTGTAATTCGGCACCGGCAAGCTCGGGAAGGCGAAATCGCGCAGACTTTGGGTGAAACCTTGCAGGGCGCGCAAGGTCAGTCGATAGACGGTCTTCACGCCAAGTAATGCCTGAATCAGCGTATCGCCGTATACACACGGCCGACCACGTGTGGGTATGGCATCGGGCATTCTGGCAAGGACGGCTTCATCTATCCATATTGTTACGTTCCCCCGGCTGGTTCCCCCGGCTGATCAGGCCTTCATTATAGGCCGCCCAATTCCTGACACGGTAGCGTGCCTTCGGCTCACCTTTCTTGTGTATGTCCTTGCGCATTTTCTTGGAAAAAAGCAGTTACTCTGGAATCTGACGTGATAGGAGGGGCTGGCCCCGCGACCGTTGCGCGTGAACGTCAACGGATCTCGCTCGATTTATGCAACAACCCCTTTTGGGGCAGGCGAGCGCGGGAGCTACGGGCTGGGGTGCCTCCTGGCCGCGCGCGCCGTAGCTTGTGGCGTGACTGTCGGCAGCCCTACTGGGCGGCCTGGCCCGCGGGCCCGAGTAGACCCATTCGAGCAGCGCGTCGTGCGCGGCGCGCGCTGCTCTCGCGCGCGGATCGTTAATGAAGCTGACCACCACGTAGCTGTTGCCGTCGACCGAGGCTACGTAGCCGGCGATGGCGCGCACGTCGTGCAGCGTGCCGGTTTTGATGTGGGCATTACCGAGCACGGGCTGGTTGGTTAGACGCCGCGCCATGGTGCCATCCACGCCGACGATCGGTAGCGATTTAACGAAGAGCTGGGCCACCGGGCTGGCATTGGCGACCTGCAGCAGCTCCGTGAGCGTGCGTGCGCTGACGTGCTCGTCGCGCGACAGGCCCGAGCCGTTGTCGAGCTGCAGGTCGGGCGCGGCGATGCCGCTCTTGTGGAGGAAGGACTGGATCACCTGCGCCGACTGCTCGGGCGTGGCCGGGGGCTTTCCGACGATCGCGCCGAGCGACAGGAACAGGTTGCGCGCCATCACATTGTTGCTGTGCTTATTGATGTCATAGACGATACTCGACAGTACCGGCCCCTGATGGACCGCGACTGGGCGCGCGGTGGGCGGCACCTTGTCATCGACGATTGGTCCCACGAAGCTGCCGCCCTTCGAGCGCCACAGTGCCAGGAAGCCCTGCGCGAAAAACTGCGAATGATCGAGCACAGCGATATTACTGGTGACCGGCTTGCATTGTGGCGGGAAGCGGCCCACGAAGCTGGCCGTTAGCATGCCGCCGGCGGCGGTCGACAGGCGCGGGCGCGCCGCCGCCGAGGCCATCGCGCAGGAGCCGCCGGCCTCACTCACCTCGTTGTCGATGCTCAAGTTGGCTAGCGGCGGAAGCACGTCGATTGCGACGTTATTGCTTTCAGTCGGCGTGACCGTGAAGGATAGCGCCTTGAAAGCGTAAAGCAACGGGTCGGGGCCGACATTGTAGGGCGCTTGGATCTCTTCGTCGAAGGCGGGCAGGTCGCGCGTGGAGCTGGCGAAGAAACGCTTATCAAGTACCAACGAGCCATCTATGTTGACGATGCCGGTACGACGGATCCGGTTGACCAAGTCGATCAGTTCTTCGGGCACCAGCTTCGGGTCGCCAGTGCCCTTGATGTATAGGTTGCCGTGCAGCGTGCCGGTCGGATCGAGCGTGCCGTCGGCATAGGCGCTGGTACGGTAGCGATAGTCAGGGCCGAGAAGCGAGAGGCCCGAATAGGTGGTGACCAGCTTTATGGTGGAGGCCGGCAGCATCAACCGCTCGGCGTTCCAGGCCACTGCCGGCACGCTCGCGCCGATCTTCTCGACCACTACGCTGATGCTGGAAGCCGGCACGTGGGCGCGCTGCAGGCCGGCCAGCACCGAGGCCGGCAGGATGCTGCGAGCGACTGCCACGACCGCAGTCGCGTGCTTGCCGGCGCGGGGTTTCTTGCGCGCCTCGCCCGGCGTGGCGACCGCGATGGCCGTGCAGGCGGCAAGGACCAGGGCGGCGCGGGGGAAACGGAGGAAACAATTGGTCGGGCGGATGGTGTGGTTCATCGACGTGCAGAGGTAGTGCAGTGCCGGCTCGATGGCACCGAAGTATGCACCTTGTAAAGACAAGGCCCATTCCCAAATGAAATGCAATAAACCTAGGTGGGTCTACGACGCCCTTACTGATCTGAAATTCATGATCTTGAAATTGGAAAATCGTCCCTCATGTGGGCGTTGTTGCATAAATCGAATGTGAGGACGCAATGGCATCGAAGGGATAATTTCAGGCGATACGAACGGATTACGGACGAACGAGGTCCGCCATGCGCTTGAGTACGCCGACACACCCAGAGAGAGTTGCCGGTGAGCGTCTTGAACCGATACATCGCATTCTCGGCAAGCGATCGCCGGTGGTAGCCACTGTGTTGCTTCCATTCTCGACGACCGTCACGGGCAATTGCATCAACCGCGCCATTACGCCACGCCGCACCGGGCATATCCGCTGGCCAATGAGCGGCACCCTCGCGTGGCGGAATCGAAGGAATAGCACTGCGTGCAGCAATGGCCGCATGGCATGGCTTGGTGTCGTAGGCACCGTCACCGCCGATGACATCGATTTGTTCTTCGCGTGGAATCTGGTCGAGCAACTTGGCCAGAGCGTCACCGTCAGCCACATTCTGATTCGTCATTAGCGCGGCATGCACTTGACCTGTATTCGCGTTGAGCGCGAGATGGACTTTACGCCACGTGCGCCGCTTCGAGTAGCCGTGCTGGCGCACCTTCCATTCACCTTCTCCATAGACCTTCAGACCGGTGCTGTCGACAACCAGATGGATCGGTTCATTGTCACGAAGGATCGGCAGTTCGACATCAAGCGTTTTTGCCCGGCGACAGAGCGTGGTGTAATTCGGCACCGGCAAGCTCGGGAAGGCCAAATCGCGCAGACTTTGGGTGAAACCTTGCAGGGCGCGCAAGGTCAGTCGATAGACGGTCTTCACGCCAAGTAATGCCTGAATCAGCGTATCGCCGTATACACACGGGCGACCACGTGTGGGTATGGCATCGGGCATTCTGGCAAGGACGGCTTCATCTATCCATATTGTTACGTACGTTCCCCCGGCTGATCAGGCCTTCATTATAGGCCGCCCAATTCCTGACACGGTAGCGTGCCTTCGGCTCACCTTTCTTGTGTATGTCCTTGCGCATTTTCTTGGCAAAAATTAGGCAGTTACTCTGGAATCTGACTTGATAGGAGGCTGGCCCCGCGACCATTGCGCGTAAACGTCAACGGATCTCGCTCGATTTATGCAACAACGCCACTTTGCGCCACGTGCGCCACTTCGAGTAGCCGTGCTGGCGCACTTTCCATTCACCTTCTCCATAGACCTTTAGACCGGTGCTGTCGACCACCAGATGGATCTGGTTCGTTGTCGCGAAGGATCGGCGGTTCGACATCAAGCGTTCTGCCCGGCGACAGAGCGTGGTGTAATTCGGAAATGGAAAGCCCGGGAAGGCTAGATCGCGCAGACTTTGGGTGGAACCTTACAGGGCGCGCAACGTCAGTCGATAGACGGTCTTCACGCTAAGTAATGCCTGAATTAGCGTATCGCCGTATAGATACGGGCGATCACGCGTGGGTATGGCGTCGAGTATTCTGGCAAGGACGGCTTCATCTATCCATATCGTCACGTTCCATCGGTTGATCAGGCCTTCATTATAGGCCGCCTAATTCCTGACACGGTAGCGTGCCTTCGGCTCACCTGTCTTGTGTATGTCCTTACGCATTTTCTTGGAAAAATTAGGCAGTTACTCTGGAATCTGACTTGATAGGGGGCTGGCCCTGCGACCGTTGCCCGTAAACGTCAACTGCTCTCGCTCGATTGATGCAACACAATGCCCTTCAATTCCGCCACACGAGGGTGCTGCTCGTTGGCCGGCGGATACGCCCCCCGTGCGGCGTAGCGTATTGAGTCGCAATTCGTTCGTATCGCCTGAAATTATGATCGTCGATGCCATTACGTCCTCACGCTCGATTTATGCCACAACGCCCCTGCGCCGCCTGACTCCTGAGCCATACTGGTCCCGGCGGCGAGGACTGCCCCACCTTGAGGGTGCGGCTAGGGGATGGGAAATACCGTTTTTCGACATAGCTTTTGCAACTCGGCACCTTTTCACTCACTCAAATTTCAAGAGAGCTAAATGACATGAACTGGAGTGAATTTGAAGCCCTTCTGGCGGCGCAGCGCAGTGCCCTAAACCGCGACGTAGCAACGGTGTCGTCCGATGCGACACCAACGCTAACGAAGGCCGACCTCGCGGAATTGCTATTCGACAGCGTCGGGCTCAATAAGCGGCAAGCCAAGGACATGGTCGAGGCCTTCTTTGAGGTGATCCGCGGTGCGCTGCAGAACGGCGAGAGCGTAAAGCTGTCCGGCTTCGGTAACTTCCAGCTGCGCGACAAGTCCCAACGACCGGGCCGCAACCCGAAGACGGGTGAGGAGATTCCGATTGCTGCGCGGCGTGTCGTCACCTTCCATGCGAGCCAGAAGCTGAAGCTGCTCGTCGAGAACAGCTTGGACACGCCGATCACACGCTGACCTGCATATCCGTACTGCTGCAGCGCTGCTGTCTTCGCGTTCCAGGATGGATAAAATCGCGAATGGCGTCGCGAAAAAACTGGGCTTCAACTGGGCTTCAAATCCCCCCTCGAAGCCCGTCAGGCCAGTCCCTTTCCGCTCGCGGCCTGATCAAGCTCAGCTTGGCAACGGACTGGGAGGGCGTTGTTGCATGAAAGAGGGCGTTGTTGCATAAATCGAGTGTGAGGATGCAATAGCATCGACGGGCATAATTTTAGGCAATACGAACGGATTGCGGACGAGCGAGGTCCGCCATAGGCGTTGTTGCATAAATCGAGCGAGATCCGTTGCGCGTAAACGTCAACGGATCTCGCTCGATTTATGCAACAACGCCTCTTGCTGCGCATCTCTTTAATCAGCCGCTTCAGGAAATCGAGCAGGATGTCGGCGTTCATCGCACCTTCGAAGACTTTCCAGCGCACCTGGCTACGGTTCGTCACCCTCGACATCACCGACAGGCCTTCGCATCGACTCGCCACGCTTTGCTTGGGCGTTTTGCCAATCGGCGAGTAGGAGCGCGGTCGCGCACATCGTCGGAGCGCAGCCCCGTTTCGTCGCCCCACTGGATCTCCGCGCCTTTCGGCTATGGCCCAGCGAGAAATCTCCGGGTACGTCTCGTTTAGCCATGCCTACACCGCTTCCGATCGATACTCATAGGCCCGTTTCATTGGCTTTTGCGGCGTGAAATCCCAGCGCGCCAGATACAGGCCGACACCCTGAAGCGTCAGCGTTAAACTGGATTGCTTCCGGATCAACTCCAGCACGGCATGTCGCGTCCACAACGCGAACGACATCTTCAACTGGTCCGGCGATCTGATCGCACAATAGCGTGCATTTCCACTTCCTGCTGCTCACTCAGGGCATGGCATGGATTCCCTGCTTCGCCGCTCAGCTTGTCACGCAATCCAGCCGCACCTTCGCGGGCGTAGCGTTTGCAAATATCACACACGCCGGTGCGCGACAGGTTTGTATGCTCGGCAATCTCGTCGTAGGTCTAGGCGCGCGTGTGTAGGTTGATCACCTGACATCGCTGCTCTTCACGCTGCCTCACGAGGCAGCGATCTCATATCTTTTTTTCTATGTCCCTTACATGAGGGTCGATTTGCCAATTTAAAGATCACGAATTGCGAATCAATCATTTTGTCAAGAAAATGCGTAAGGACATACGCAAGACATGTGAGCTAAAGGCATGCTACCGTGTCAGGAATTGGGCGGCCTATAATGTAGGTCTGATATGTAGGTCTGATCAACCGGGGGAACGTGTAACAATATGGATAGATGAAGCCGTCCTTGCCAGAATACCCGATGGCATACCCACACGTGGTCGCCCGTGTCTATACGGCGATACGCTGATTCAGACATTACTTGGCGTGAAGACCGTCTATCAACTGACGGTGCGTGCCCTGCAAGGTTTCACCCAAAGTCTGCGCGATCTGGCCTTCCCGAGCTTTCCGGTGCCGAATTACACCACGTTCTGTCGCCGGGCAAAAACGCTTGATGTCGAACTGCCGATCCTTCGTGACAATGAACGATCTATCTGGTTGTCGACAGCACCGGTCTGAAGGTCTATGGCGAAGGTGAATGGAAGGTGCGCCAGCACGGCTACTCGAAGCGGCGCACGTGGCGTAAAGTCCATCTCGCGCTCAACGCGAATACGGGTCAAGGGCATGCCGCGCTAATGATGAATCAGAATGTGGCTGACGGTGACGCTCTGGCCAAGTTGCTCGACCAGATTCCACGCGAAGAACAAATCGATGTCGTCGGCGGTGATGGTGCCTACGACACCAAGCCATGCCATGCGGCCATTGCTGCACGCAGTGCTATTCCTTCGATTCCGCCACGCGAGGGTGCCGTTCATTGGCCAGCGGATATGCTCGGTGCGGCGTGGCGTAATGGCGCGGTTGATGCAATTGCCCGTGACGGTCGTCGAGAATGGAAGCAAGACAGTGGCTACCACCGGCGATCGCTTGCCGAGAATGCGATGTATCGGTTCAAGACCCTCACCGGCAACTGTCTCTGGGCGCGTCACATCGACTCGCAGGCGACCGAGGTCTCCATTCGCGTCGGCGTCATCAACCGTATGGCGGACCTCGCTCGTCCGCAATCCGTTCGTATTGCCTAAAATTATGCCCGTCGATGCTATTGCATCCTCACACTCGATTTATGCAACAACGCCTATCGACTGACCTTGCGTGCCCTGCAAGGTTTCACCCAAAGTCTGCGCGATCTGGGCCTTCCCTAGCTTGCCGGTGCCGAATTACACCACGCTCTGTCGCCGCGCAAAAACACTTGATGTCGAGCTGCTGATCCTCGCGAAAGTGAACCGCGATCCACCTGGTGTCGACAGTACCGGTCTGGAGGTCTATGGCGCAGGTGAATGGCAGGTCCGCCAGCACGGCTACTCGAAACGACGCACGTGGCGTAAAGTCCATCTCGCGCTCAACGCGAAGACGGGGTTAAGTGCATGCCACGCTATTAATCCAAAAATTGTAATCTTGAAATTAGAAAATCGTCTCTCATGTCTCATTTTTCCATACTAATCACATGAGAGACGATTTTCTAATTTCAAGATTACAATTTTTGGATTAATAATGACGCATCAGAATATAGCTGACGATGCCGCTTTGGCCAGATTGCTCGACCACCAGATTCCGCGCGACGAACAAATCGATGTCATCGACTGCGACGGTGCCTACGACACCAAGCCATGCCATGCGGCCATTGCTGCATGCAGTGCTGTTCTACTGCAATTCCGCCACGCGAAGGTGCCACTCATTGGCCAGTGGATAGCCCGGTACGGCGTGGCGTAAGGGAGCGGTTGATGGAATTGCCCGTGACGGTCGTGGAGAATAGAAGAAAGACACTGGCTACCACCGGCGCTCGCTTGCCGAGCATGCGATGTATCGGTTCAAGACGCTCACCGGCAACTCTCTCTGAGCGCGTCACATCGACTCACAGGAGACCGAGGTCGCCGTTCGCGTCGGCGTAATCAACCGCATGGTGCATTCGCTTGTCCGCAATCCGTTCGTATCGCCTGAAATTATGCCTGTTCATGCCATTGCGTCCTCACGCTCGATTTATGCAGCAACGCTGTTCGACAGCAAGCGTTTGTGCCCGGCGAAAGAGCGTGGTGTAATTTGGCACCGGAAAGCTAGAGAAGGCCAAATCGCGCAGACTTTGGGTGCAGCCTTGCTGGGTACGCGGTGCGCGTCGATAGACGGTCTTCACGCCAAGCAAGACCTGAATCAGGACGTCGCCGCACAGACGCTGGCAACCACGCGTGGGTATGAAGCCGTCGAGCATTTTAGCAAGGACGGCTTCATCGACCTACGTCGTCACGTTCCCTTGGTTGATTCAGACCGGATCAATGACATGGGGTTCACCCGACTGTTGCGCGTCCGACTGTTGCGCGTAAACATCGCCGCCCCTCGCCAGATTTATGCAACAACGCCCCTTTGAGGGGTTAACAAAATAAAGCCCCCGGCTTTTCCGGGGGATACTTACTACACGCGGCGCACCCGGCGGTCGCACCGCGCGTCCCCAGGGCGACGGTGCCACGCGCACTCCCGCGTCGTCCTCCCCAGATTTTCTGAAGGAACGCAGATGGACCAATATCACGGCACAACGATCGTCTCCGTGCGCCGCGACGAGCAGGTTGCGCTCGGCGGCGACGGCCAGGTCACGCTCGGCAATATCGTCATGAAGGGCAGCGCGCGCAAGGTGCGCCGTATCCATAACAACGTACTGGTCGGCTTTGCCGGCGGCACGGCCGACGCCTTCTCCCTCCTCGACCGTTTCGAGGCCAAGCTCGAGAAACAGCAGGGCAACCTGACGCGCGCCGCCGTCGAGCTCGCCAAGGACTGGCGTACCGATCGTCTGCTGCGCCGCCTAGAGGCGATGCTGATCACGGTCGACAAGAGCACCACCCTAGTGATCACTGGCAACGGCGACGTGCTCGACCCGGAAGGCGGAATCTGCGCGATCGGTTCGGGCGGCTCCTACGCGCAGGCAGCCGCGCGCGCGTTGGCCGAGAATACCGAGCTGTCGCCGGGCGAGATCGTCAAGAAAGCGCTCAATATCGCCGGAGATATGTGCATTTACACGAACCACAGCCATATCATCGAAACGATCGAGTAAGGACGCCGACATGAGCACCATGACCCCTGCCGAGATCGTCTCGGAACTCGAAAAGTATATCATCGGTCAGAACAAGGCAAAGAAGGCGGTGGCCGTCGCGCTCCGCAACCGCTGGCGCCGCCAGCAAGTGGCCGAGCCTCTGCGCCAGGAAATCACCCCCAAGAACATTCTGATGATCGGGCCGACCGGCGTCGGCAAGACCGAGATCGCGCGTCGCCTAGCCAAGCTGGCGGACGCACCCTTCATTAAAATCGAGGCAACCAAATTCACCGAAGTCGGCTACGTGGGCCGCGACGTCGACAGCATCGTGCGTGACCTGATTGAGATCGCTGTCAAGCAAACCCGTGAATCGGAAATGCGCAAGGTGCGCTCAAAGGCGCAGGATCAAGCCGAGGACCGGATCCTTGACATCCTGCTGCCGCAGCCGCGTGCGGTAGGCTTCGGCTCGCACAGCGAGACCGCCAATGACGATAATAATGCTACGCGCCAGATCTTCCGCAAACGCCTGCGCGAGGGCGCGCTCGACGAGAAGGGAGTCGAGCTCGACATCGAGCAACCACAGGCCAGCATGGACATCATGGCACCGCCGGGGATGGAGGAGATGACCGAGCAGATCCGCTCGATGTTCTCCAACATCAGCGGCAAGAAGACGCGCCGCAAGGTCAAGATTAAGGAAGCGCTCAAGCTGCTGACCGACAAGGAAGCAGCCAAGCTGCTCAACGACGAGGAAGTGAAAATGCGCGCCGTGCAGAACGTCGAGCAGAACGGCATCGTATTCCTCGACGAGATCGACAAGATCGCCTCACGCAACAACGAGGGCGGCGGCGGGGAAGTTTCGCGGCAGGGCGTGCAGCGCGATCTGCTGCCACTGGTCGAGGGCACCACAGTCAACACCAAATATGGAATGATCAAGACCGACCACATCCTGTTCATCGCTAGTGGCGCCTTCCATCTATCCAAGCCGAGCGACCTGATCCCCGAGCTGCAGGGGCGCTTCCCAATCCGGGTTGAACTCGATTCATTGTCGGTGAGGGATTTCGAATCGATCCTGGTGTCCACCGACGCGAGCTTGGTCAAGCAGTACCAGGCTCTGCTCGCCACCGAGGATGTGCAGCTCAAGTTCGCTGAGGACGGTATCCGATGCCTCGCCGAGATCGCCTTCTCGGTCAACGAGAAGACCGAGAACATTGGCGCGCGCCGTCTCTACACCGTGATCGAGAAGCTGCTCGAGGATGTCTCATTCGCAGCCGGCAATCATGCCGGAGAGGCTATCACGATCGACGCAGCCTATGTCGACCGTGTGCTCGGCGCAGTCTCAAAGGACGAGGATCTATCGCGCTACGTGCTGTAAAACACACAGCAGGAATGAAAAGGGCGGACGACCCACGTCGAGCGGGCCACTCTTCTTCATGCACCGCGCCAGAGTTTCCGCCGGAAACGGGCCCTTGTGGCCCGCTTGCGCTACACCCCCCACGCTCTGTCGCCGGGGAAAATGCTTGATGTCGAACTGCCGATCCTTCGCGACAGCGAACCGATCCACCTGGTGGTCGACAGCACCGGTCTGAAGGTCTATGGCGAAGGTGAATGGAAGGGTGACGCCAGCACGGCTACTCGAAGCGGCGCACGTAACGTAAAGTCGATTTCGCGCTCAACGCGAATACGGCTCAGTGCATGCCGCGCTATTGATCCGCAATTCGTGATCTGGAAATTGAAAAAGCGTCCCTCATGTCTCGTTTTCCCATGCCCATCTTATGATGAGTCGATTTGTTAATTTCAAGATCACGAATTGCGGATCAATAATGACGCATCAAAATATAGCTAGCGGTGACGCTCTGGCTAAGTTGCTCGACCAGATTCCACGCGAACAACAAATCGATGTCATCGGCGGTGACGGTGACTACGACAGCAAGCCATGCCATGCGGCCATTGCTGCACGCAGTGCTATTCCTTCGATTTCGCCACGCGAGGGTGCCGTTCATTGGCCAGCGGACATGCCCGGTGCGACGTGGCGTAATGCCGCGGTTGATGCAATTGCCCGTGACAGTCGTCGAGAATGGAAGCAAGACAGTGGCTACCACCGGCGATCGCTTGCCGAGAATACGATGTATCGGTTCAAGACCCTCACTGGCAACTGTCTCTGGGCGCGTCACACCGACTCGCAGGCGACCGAGGTCTCCGTTCGCGTTGGCGTCATCAACCGTATGGCTGGACCTCGCTCGTCCGCAATCCCGCAATCCGTTCGTATCGCCTGAAATTATGCCCGTCGATGCTATTGCATCCTCACACTCGATTTATGCAACAACGCCGCAATAACGCCATAAATTTTTACTATTTTGTGAAGCGGATCACTGCGGTATCGACATCGGCATTGGACAGCCGCTGGCGCGTGGTATTCAGGTCGTTCAACTTGTTGAACGGGCCGACACGCACGCGATAGTACGTGATGCCGCTGACATCGCGCTTAGAGACTTTAGACTCGAAGCCTTGGAAGCCGAGTCGCGCGCGCTGTTGCTCAGCGTCCGCCTCAGTCTTGTAGGCGCCGACCTGCAGGAAGTAGCTGCTGTTGGTGTCGAGCGCAGTCGCGCCCGCCACCGATCCCGATCCCGGTTTGGCCGGGGCGTTGCCCACCTGAGCTGGGGAGGTCGGCTTGACGGCCTGCTGGATTGGTTTCAGTTGCGAAGACGAGGAGGACGCGGCGGCGGTGGTTTGCGGCTTCTTCGCCGGCGGCGTGTTGTCGACGAGCCGAGGTACTACAGCGATACTGTTGTCGCCCGAGGACGGTTGTAGGTTGCTGTTTTGCGAGCCCTTCGAGCCCGGCACCTCAACGATCTGCGGCTCGGGCAGCAGCGGCGGCTGGGTCTTCTGGTTGGCGGCTTGGTCCGGCACGGTATTGGGCGGAGTCGGCTGTGCGACCGGCGGTACCGGCTGCACCCTGCCCTGCGCGCGGTTCGAGTCGAACTGCTGCACCTGGCAGGTGCTACTCACGCCGCTATCAGCCAGCGGAGCGACCTTCGAG
Organism: Burkholderia sp.; assembly: GCA_040954445.1. GTDB lineage: Bacteria > Pseudomonadota > Gammaproteobacteria > Burkholderiales > Burkholderiaceae > Burkholderia > Burkholderia gladioli_A. The sequence goes on from CP144361.1 coordinate 1,039,707, forward strand.
ACGAAGGGCGAGGGCGCGCGCGTAATGTAGAGCGCGACCACCACGGCGATCGCGAGGCCGACGATCAAGCCCAGCACGATGCCCAAAAAGGTTCCTCCGGCTTGTTTCGACGGTTTTGACGTGCGGCGCAGTTGTGCCATTGCTTAAGTCACCTGCTAAAAAAGTCGTGAAATGGGACTCGTAGCACAGTCGCTGCTGGGCAGCGCAACCTTCTGGAGCCTGGCCCGGCGGCTTTACATCTTGCTTGGCGAAGACACGCCGAGCACCGCCAGACTGTTTGCGAGCACCTGGCGTGTCGCGGCGAGCAGCGCGATGCGTGCGGTGCGCTGCGCCTCGTCGTCGACGAGCACGCGCTCCGCATTGTAGAATGAGTGAAATTCGCCAGCGAGGTCGCGCAGGTAGAAGGCCACCGCGTGCGGCGCAAATTCTCCGGCCGCGTGCGTGAGCATGTCGGGATACTCAGCGAGCTTCTGCAGCAACGAGGCCGCTGGCTTACTGTCGAGCGGGGACAGGTCCGCGCTCGGCAGGATCGCTTCGGCCACACCGTAGCGTGACTTCCACTCGTTGAGCACCGAGCAGATCCGCGCATGCGCGTACTGCACGTAGTAGACCGGATTCTCTTCGTTCTGTTTCAGCGCGAGATCGATATCGAACACGAATTCCGTATCGGCCTTGCGTGAGATTAGGAAGAAGCGCACTGCGTCGCGCCCCCGCGTGATGATGGCTTCGTCAAGCTGCTCCGTCCAGACTTCCACATCCGGCGTAGCACCACCGCTCGACCATTCAATTAGGTCGCGCACCGTCACGTAGCTACCGGCACGCTTGGAGAGCTTCACCTCTTGGCCGTCGCGTATCACCGTCACCATCTTGTGCAGCACGTAGTCGGGATAGCCCTTCGGGATGCCGAAGGGAAGGCCCTGCAGGCCGGCGCGTACACGCGCGATAGTACCGTGGTGGTCCGAGCCCTGGATATTGATGACTTTGCTGAAGCCGCGCTGCCACTTGGTCACGTGGTAGGCGACGTCGGACACGAAGTAGGTGTAAGTGCCGTCGGTCTTGCGCATCACGCGGTCTTTGTCGTCGCCCTCGGCGGTAGTGCGTAGCCATAGCGCGCCGTCCTGCTCGTAGGTCATGCCGGCGTCGACCAGGGCCTGCACCATGCTCTCGACGTGGCCTTCTTGGTACAGCGAAGATTCCAGGTAGTACTGGTCAAAGCGTACGCCGAAAGCCTTTAGGTCGATATCCTGCTCACGTCGTAGATAGACGACTGCGAACTTGCGGATCGCCTCTATGTCTTTGATGTCGCCCTTGCTGGTGACGGGCTCGCCGTCGCTGGCCGAGACCGTGGCACCGGCCAGGTAGTCGCGAGCGATGTCGGCGATGTATTCGCCGTTGTAGGCGGCCTCGGGCCAGTCGGCGTCGCCAGGCTTGAGGCCTCGGGCGCGCGCCTGGGTCGACAGCGCCAAGTTACCGATCTGCACGCCGGCGTCGTTGTAGTAAAACTCGCGATGCACCGCGTAGCCCTGGCTGGCCAGCACGTTGGCCAGCACGTCGCCAAGCGCGGCCTGGCGACCGTGGCCGACGTGCAGTGGGCCGGTCGGGTTGGCCGAGACGAACTCGAGCAGCACGCGGCGTCCAGCCTCGTGCGCGGAACGACCGAAGGTCTCACGCTCGGCGAACACCGTGCTAATCACGGCTTGTTTAGCGGTGGCGGTAAGGCGCAAGTTGATGAAACCGGGGCCGGCGATCTCAGCGGCCTCGAGCAGACCGACCGCAGACGGGTAGGCCATCACGGCCGCTACGATCTTCTCGGCCAACTTGCGGGGGTGGGTGCCGAACGGCTTAGCCAGCTGCATCGCGACGTTGGAGGCGATGTCGCCGTGGGCGACCGTCTTGGGGCGCTCCAGGGTGATCTTCGGCGCAACAAAGTCGGCCTTGGATTCGCCCTGCAGGGTCTGGACGACCTGCTTCACGCTGTCGGCGAGCAGAGTTTTGAGGATGTCTTTTTGAGCGGGCAGCATGTTGTCGGGAATGGTGGTTGCTGGCAACCCCGGGCGATCGGTTCCGGCAGAGCGCATTTCAGAAATGCGTTGGACTTTAACAGATGCTATTGATCCGCAATTCGTAATCTTGAAATTAGAAAATCCTCCATCATGTGAAGGGCACGGCATTGTTGCATAAATCGAGCGAGATCCATTGACGTTTATGCGCAACGGTCGCCTGGCCAGCCCCCTATCAAGTCAGATTCCAGAGTAACTGCCTAATTCTTTCCAAGAAAATGCGCAAGGACATACACAAGACAGGTGAGCAGAAGGCATGCTACCGTGTCAGGAATTGGGCGGCCTATAATGAAGGTCTGATCAACCGGGGGAACGTAACAATATGGATAGATGAAGCCGTCCTTGTCAGAATGGCCGACGCCATACTCACACGTGGTCGCCCGTGTCTATACGGCGATACGCTGATTCAGGCATTACTTGGCGTGAAGACCGTCTATCGACTAACGTTGCGCGCGCCCTGCAAGGTTTTACCCAAAGTCTGCGCGATTTGGCCTTCCCGAGCTTGCCGGTGCCGAATTACACCACGCTCTGTCGCCGGGCAAAAACGCTTGATGTCGAACTGCCGATCCTTCGTGACAATGAACCGATCCATCTGGTTGTCGACAGCACCGGTCTGAAGGTTTATGGAGAAGGTGAATGGAAGGTGCGCCAGCACGGCTACTCGAAGCGGCGCACGTGGCGTAAAGTCCATCTCGCGCTCAACGCGAATACAGGTCAAGTGCATGCCGCGCTAATGACGAATCAGAATGTGGCTGACGGTGACGCTCTGGCCAAGTTGCTCGACCAGATTCCACGCGAAGAACAAATCGATGTCATTGGCGGTGACGGTGCCTACGACACCAAGCCATGCCATGCGGCCATTGCTGTACGCAGTGCTATTCCTTCGATTCCGCCACGCGAGGGTGCCGCTCATTGGCCAGCGGATATGCCCGGTGCGGCGTGGCGTAATGGCGCGGTTGATGCAATTGCCCGTGACGGTCGTCGAGAATGGAAGCAACACAGTGGCTACCACCGGCGATCGCTTGCCGAGAATGCGATATATCGGTTCAAGACCCTCACCGGCCACTGTCTCTGGGCGCGTCACATCGCCGCGCAGGCGACCGAGGTCGCCGTTCGCGTCGGCGTCATCAACCGCATGGCGGACCTCGCTCGTCCGCAATCCGTTCGTATCGCCTGAATTATGCCCGTCCGATGCCATGGCGTCCTCACGTTCGATTTATGCAACAACGCCTCTTCCAGAGCTTGCCTGTGCCGAATTACACCACGCTCTGTCGCCGGGCAAAAACGCTTGAAGTCGAACCGCCGATCCTGCGCGACAACGAACCGATCCATCTGGATGTTGCCAGTACCGATCGTCGTTGTTGCATAAATCGAGTGTGAGGATGCAATAGCATCGACGGGATAATTTCAGGCGATACGAACGGATTGCGGACGAGCGAGGTCCGCCATGCGGTTGATGACGCCGACGCGAACGGCGACCTCGGTCGCCTGCGCGGCGATGTGACGCGCCCAGAGACAGTTGCCGGTGAGGGTCTTAAACCGATACATCGCATTCTCGGCAAGCGATCGCCGGTGGTAGCCACTGTCTTGCTTCCATTCTCGACGACCGTCACGGGCAATTGCATCAACCGCGCCATTACGCCACGCCGCACCGGGCATATCCGCTGGCCAATGAACGGCACCCTCGCGTGGCGGAATCGAAGGAATAGCACTGCGTGCAGCAATGGCCGCATGGCATGGCTTTGTGTCGTAGGCACCATCACCGCCGATGACATCGATTTGTTCTTCGCGTGGAATCTGGTCGAGCAACTTGGCCAGAGCGTCACCGTCAGCCACATTCTGATTCGTCATTAGCGCGGCATGCACTTGACCCGTATTCGCGTTGAGCGCGAGATGGACTTTACGCCACGTGCGCCGCTTCGAGTAGCCGTGCTGGCGCACTTTCCATTCACCTTCTCCATAAACCTTCAGACCGGTGCTGTCGACAACCAGATGGATCGGTTCATTGTCACGAAGGATCGGCAGTTCGACATCAAGCGTTTTTGCCCGGCGACAGAGCGCGGTGTCATTCGGCACCGGCAAGCTCGGGAAGGCCAGATCGCGCAGACTTTGGGTGAAACCTTGCAGGGCGCGCGCAACGTTAGTCGATAGACGGTCTTCACGCCAAGTAATGCCTGAATCAGCGTATCGCCGTATAGACACGGGCGACCACGTGTGAGTATGGCGTCGGCCATTCTGACAAGGACGGCTTCATCTATCCATATTGTTATGTTCCCCCGGTTGATCAGACCTTCATTATAGGCCGCCCAATTCCTGACACGGTAGCATGCCTTCTGCTCACCTGTCTTGTGTATGTCCTTGCGAATTTTCTTGGCAAAAAATAGGCAGTTACTCTGGAATCTGACTTGATAGGCGCCTGGCCGGCGAGCGTTGCGCGTAAACGCCAACGGCTTGCGCTCGATTTATGCAACAACGCCCTCAGGTCCTGACTAACCCCACCGACCAAGCTCCAGCGCATTCACCAGCGGTGTATCCTACTTCACTCTTGAAACCGCCGACGATTTGAGTCGGTACCGCCATCTTCAGAGCAGCGGCCCAAGCGCGCGGCGCGCGTCCGCATCTGACAGCGACATGCGCGCCGCGAAATCAGCCACCTGGTCGTCGCCGATCTTGCCGACCGAGAAGTAGGTGCTGTCTGGATGCGACAGGTAGAAGCCCGAGACGCTTGCGGCAGGCAGCATCGCCAGCGATTCCGTTACGCTCATACCAATTCCCTCAGCGTGCAGCACGTCGAACATGGCACGCTTGACGAGGTGGTCCGGGCAGGCCGGATAGCCGGGCGCAGGGCGGATGCCGCGATACTTTTCGGCGATCAGCGCCTCGTTGTTAAGCGTCTCGCCGCTCGCGTAGCCCCACAGTTCGCGCCGCACATACGCATGCATAGCTTCAGAGAAGGCTTCCGCGAAGCGGTCAGCCAGGGCCTTGAGCATGATCGCGCTGTAGTCGTCGTGGTTGGCCTCGAACTGCTTTTCCTTGACGTCCACACCCAGGCCTGCGGTGACCGCGAACAGGCCGATGTAGTCGGCCACGCCCGAATCTTTCGGCGCGATGAAGTCGGCCAGCGAGCGGTTCGGTCGCATCACGCCGTCCACCACCGGGCGTTTACTTTGCTGGCGCAAGTTGCTCCAGCGCATCGCCACCTCGCTGCGCGTTTCGTCGGTGTAGATCTCGATGTCGTCGTCGCCCACAGTGTTGGCGGGCAGCAGCGAAATCACCCCGTTGGCGGTCAGCCAGCGACCCCGGATCAGGCGCGAGAGCATCGATTTCGCGTCCGAGAACACGCGCCGCGCCGATTCGCCGATGATCTCATCGTTGAGAATCGCCGGGTAGGGTCCGGCCAGGTCCCAGGTCTGGAAGAACGGGCCCCAGTCGATATACTGGGCCAGCTCGGTAAGTTCATAGTTCTTGAACACGCGTCGACCGATGAACTTCGGCGTGACTGGCTGATAGCCGCTCCAGTCGATCGGCGTCTTGTTGGCGCGCGCGGCAGCTAGCGTGACCATTGGCGTCTTCTTTTTATTGGCGTGCTGGTCGCGGATGCGATTGTACTCGCTCTTTAGGTCGTTGAGGTAGTGCGTGGCACTCTCATCCGAGAGTAGGCTGGAGGCCACCGACACCGAGCGCGAGGCGTCCGGCACGTAGACCACCGGGCCTTCGTAGTTCGGCGCGATCTTCACGGCGGTGTGCACGCGCGAAGTGGTCGCGCCGCCAATGAGCAGCGGGATCTTCTTGACGCGGAAATAGTCGTCGCGCTGCATTTCTGAGGCGACGTAGGCCATCTCCTCCAGGCTCGGCGTGATCAGGCCGGATAGGCCGATGATGTCGGCACCCTCAACCTTCGCCTTGGCGAGGATCTCGTTGCAGGGCACCATCACGCCCATGTTGACGATCTCGAAGTTGTTGCACTGGAGCACCACCGATACGATATTTTTACCAATATCGTGCACGTCACCCTTGACAGTGGCGATCACGATCTTACCCTTTGCGCGCACGTCTCCGCCGGCCTCGGCTAGGCACCGCTTCTCCTCCTCGATGAAGGGGATCAGGTGGGCCACCGCCTGCTTCATCACGCGAGCCGACTTCACCACCTGAGGCAGGAACATTTTACCCTGGCCAAACAAGTCGCCGACGATATTCATGCCGGCCATCAGCGGGCCTTCGATTACGTTGATCGGGCGCCCGCCAGCGGCGTCGATCACCGCTCGCGCTTCCTCGGTATCCTCGACGATGAAGTTGGTAATGCCGTGCACTAGCGCATGGGCCAAGCGCTTCTCGACCGTATGGTTGCGCCATTCAAGGTTTTCTTCTTTTTTGGCCGCGCCGGTCTTGAACTTGTCGGCTACTTCCAGCAACCGGTCAGTGGAATCCTCGCAGCGGTTCAGAATGACGTCCTCGACGCGCTCACGCAGCTCGGCGTCTAAATCAGCATACACGCCGAGTTGGCCGGCGTTGACGATACCCATGTCCATGCCAGCCTGGATCGCGTGATACAGAAACACGGTGTGGATCGCCTCGCGCACCGAGTCGTTGCCGCGGAACGAAAAAGACACGTTCGACACGCCGCCGCTGATCTTCGCGTACGGCAGGTTCTGCTTGATCCAGCGGGTCGCTTCGATGAAGTCGACCGCGTAGTTGTTGTGCTCCGCGATGCCGGTAGCCACTGCGAAGATATTTGGATCGAAGATGATGTCCTCGGGCGGGAAATCGCATTCCTCAACCAGAAACTTGTAGGAGCGCGTACAGATCGCGATCTTGCGCTCCAAGGTATCGGCCTGGCCCTTCTCGTCGAAGGCCATTACCACCGTGGCCGCGCCATAGCGGCGGATCAGTCGCGCATGATGGCGGAACGCCTTCTCGCCTTCCTTGAGCGAGATTGAGTTGACGATCGCCTTGCCCTGCACGCACTTCAGGCCCGCCTCGATCACTTCCCACTTCGACGAGTCGATCATGATCGGCACGCGTGCGATATCAGGCTCCGAGGCGATCAGGTTCAGGAAGCGGATCATGGCCGCCTTCGAATCGAGCATCGCTTCGTCCATGTTAATGTCGATCACCTGCGCGCCGTTCTCGACTTGCTGGCGGGCCACGGCCAGCGCCTCGTCGTACTGGCCGTTCAGGATCATGCGTGCGAAGGCCTTCGAGCCGGTCACATTGGTACGTTCGCCGACGTTGATGAACAAAGTGTCTGCGGTGACGTTGAATGGCTCGAGGCCGGATAGACGCATGGTGTGATCAGTCATGGCGGGACGGATGCGTATCAGTTTAAGGGAGGCCCGACGACTACGGTTGGGCGGATGGCTCAGGCTTCAGGCAGCTTCGCTGTACTGCGAGGGCCAGCGGCGCGGCTTGACCTCGGCCAGCGCGCGGGCGATTTTGGCGATGTGCGCGGGTGTGGTGCCGCAGCAGCCACCGGCTAGGTTTACCAGGCCGGCCTGGGCAAACTCCTTGAGCAGGCCCGAGGTCACGTCAGGGGTCTCATCAAAGCCGGTTTCGGCCATCGGGTTGGGCAGGCCTGCGTTCGGATAGCAGGACACATAGGTGTCGCAGAGCTTGGCCAGCTCGGCGATGTACGGGCGCATCAGCGTCGCGCCGAGCGCGCAGTTCAGGCCGAAGGTGAGCGGTCGGGCGTGGCGCAGCGAATTCCAGAAGGCCTCGACAGTCTGGCCCGAGAGGATCCGACCCGAGGCGTCGGTGACGGTACCCGAAATCATAATCGACAGGTTCTCGCCGGTGTCCTCGAACAACTGGTCGAGCGCGAACAGTGCGGCTTTGGCGTTCAGTGTGTCAAAGATGGTCTCGACCAAGAACAGGTCGACGCCACCGTCGAGCAGGGCCTTAGCCTGCTGGTAGTAGGCGTCGCGTAGCTCATCATAGGTGACGTTGCGCGCGCCGGGGTCGTTCACGTCGGGCGAGATGCTGGCGGTCTTCGGGGTTGGCCCGATCGCGCCGGCCACGAAGCGTGGTTTGTCCGGCGTCGAGTATTTGAGCGCCGACTCGCGCGCGAGGCGCGCCGACTCAATGTTCATCTCGATCACCAAGTGTTCCATTGCGTAGTCGGCCTGCGCGATAGTAGTAGCGCCGAAAGTATTGGTCTCGACGATGTCGGCACCGGCTGCGAAGTACTGGTCGTGGATCGCGCGGATGGTAGTCGGCTGCGTGATCGACAGTAGCTCGTTGTTGCCCTTGATGTCGCGTTTGAAGTCGGCGAAGCGTTCGCCGCGATAGGCGGCCTCGTCAAACTTGTACTGCTGGATCATGGTGCCCATCGCACCGTCAAGGATCAGGATCCGGCGCTCTAGCAGGGCGGGCAGGTCGGTGCCGCGCGTGTAGGATGCGTCGGGGGGGTGGTGGATCGGGCGGGTAAAGAGAGCGGCATGGTGGACGGACGGCGGATCGGGGAATAGGTCATTGTAGCGGGTGCCGGCATGCCACGCCGGGCTCCTCGGCGTGGGCTTTGTCATTGAACCCCCGCATAGCGGGGGGGTGGGGGTCGATCAGGGAATGCTGGAAAGGAAGCTGGCCTGCGCCGGGCCAACCAGCTATTGATCCGAAACTCGTGATCTAGAAATTCACAAATCGACCCTCATGTTAGGGAAATGGAAAAACGAGACATGAGATCGCTTCTTCGTGAGGCACGTGAAGAGCAGCGACGTCAGGTGATCAACCTACGCACGCGCGGCTAGACCTACGATGAAATTGCCGAGTATAGGGGCGTTGTTGCATAAATCGAGCGTGAGGACGCAATGGCATCGACGGGCATAATTTCAGGCGATACGAACTGATTGCGGGCGAGCGAGGTCCGCCATACGGTTGATGACTCCGACGCGAACGGAGACCTCGGTCGCCTGCGAGTCGATGTGAGGCGACCAGAGACAGTTGCCGGTGAGGGTCTTGAACCGATACATCGCATTCTCGACAAGCGATCGCCGGTGGTAGCCACTGTCTTGCTTCCATTCTCGACGACCGCCACGGGCAATTGCATCAACCGCGCCATTACGCCACGCCGCACCGGGCATATCCGCTGGCCAATGAGCGGCACCCTCGCGTGGCTGAATTGAAGGAATAGCACCGCGCGTGCAGCAATGGCCGCATGGCATGGCTTGGTTTCGTAGGCACCGTCACCGCCGATGACATCGATTTGTTCTGCGCGTGGAATCTGGTCGAGCAACTGGGCCAGAGCGTCACCGTCAGCCACATTTTGATTCGTCATTAGCGCGGCATGCACTTGACCCGTATTCGCTTTGAGCGCGAGATGGACTTTACGCCACGTGCGCCGCTTCGAGTAGCCGTGCGGGCGCACCTTCCATTCACCTTCTCTATAGACCTTCAGACCGGTACTGTCGACAACCAAATGGATCGGTTCGTTGTCGCGAAGGATCGGAACAGTTCGACTTCAAGCGTTTTTGCCCGGCGACAGAGCGTGGTGTAATTCGGCACAGGCAAACTCGGAAAGGCCAGATCGCGCAGACTTTGGGTGAAACCTTGCAGGGCGGCGCGCAACGTTAGTCGATAGACGGTCTTCACGCCAAGTAATGCCTGAATCAGCGTATCGCTGTATAGACACGGGCGACCACGTGCGGGTATGGCATCGGGTATTCTGGCAAGGACGGCTTCATCTATCCATATTGTTACGTTCCCCCGGCTGATCAGGCCTTCATTATAGGGCGCCCAATTCCTGACACGGTAGCGTGTCTTCGGCTCACCTGTCTTGTGTATGTCCTTGCGCATTTTCTTGGCAAAAATTAGGCAGTTACTCTGGAATCTGAGTTGATAGGAGGCTGGCCCCGCGACCGTTGCGCGCAAACGTCAACGGATCTCGCTCGATTTATGCAACAACGCCCTCGCCAGAATACCCGATGCCATACCCCCCACACGTGGTCGCCCGTGTCTATACGGTGATACGCTGATTCAGGCATTACTTGGCGTGAAGACCGTCTATCGACTAACGTTGGCGCGCCCTGCAAGGTTTCACCCAAAGTCTGCGCGATCTGGCCTTTCCGAGCTTGCCTGTGCCGAATTACACCACGCTCTGTCGCCGGGCAAAAACGCTTGAAGTCGAACTGTTCCGATCCTTCGCGACAATGAACCGATCCATTTAGTTGTCGACAGTACCGGTCTGAAGGTCTATGGAGAAGGTGAATGGAAGGTGCGCCAGCACGGCTACTCGAAGCGGCGCACGTGGCGTAAAGTCCATCTCGCGCTCAACGCGAATACGGGTCAAGTGCATGCCGCGCTAATGACGAATCAAAATGTGGCTGACGGTGACGCTCTGGCCCAGTTGCTCGACCAGATTCCACGCGAAGAACAAATCGACGTCATCGGCGGTGACGGTGCCTACGAAACCAAGCCATGCCATGCGGCCATTGCTGTACGCAGTGCTATTCCTTCAATTCCGCCACGCGAGGGTGCCGCTCATTGGCCAGCGGATATGCCCGGTGCGGCGTGGCGTAATGGCGCGGTTGATGCAATTGCCCGTGACGGTCGTCGAGAATGGAAGCAACACAGTGGCTACCACCGGCGATCGCTTGCCGAGAACGCGATGTATCGGTTCAAGACCCTCACCGGCCACTGTCTCTGGGCGCGTCACATCGCCGCGCAGGCGACCGAGGTCGCCGTTCGTGTCGGCGTCATCAACCGCATGGCGGACCTCGCTCGTCCGCAATCCGTTCGTATCGCCTGAATTATGCCAGTCCGATGCCATGGCGTCCTCACGTTCGATTTATGCAACAACGCCGCGAGAAGCCCACGTACACGCGACTTGACCACGCACCCACGGGTCGAGTCGCAATCGTCGAAGAGCCACCATGCGCCCTCTTGCACGTCCCGCATGAGGCGGCACCGTGGTCATCACTCGAAAAAGCTCTTTACGCGATCGAACCAGCTCTTGCTCTGCGGGCTGTGACGGCCACCGCCCTCTGCCAGCGACTGCTCAAACTGGCGCAACAGCTCACGCTGCCCGTCGGTCAGCTTGACAGGCGTCTCGATCTGTACGTGCACGTAGAGATCGCCGGCGATGTTCGAGCGCAGACCTTTGATGCCCTTGCCCCGCAGGCGGAAGGTCTTGCCCGACTGCGTACCTTCCGGCACCGTGAACGAAGCGCGACCGGCCAGCGTCGGAACCTCGATCTCGCCGCCTAACGCTGCAGTGGTGAACGGGATCGGCATCTGGCAGTGCAGGTCGTCGCCGTCGCGCTCGAACACCGAGTGCTGCTTGATGTGGATCTCGACGTAGAGATCGCCGGATGGACCGCCGCTGATGCCAGGCTCGCCGTTACCGGACGAGCGGATCCGCATGCCATCGTCGATCCCAGCTGGGATCTTGACCTCAAGCGTCTTAGTTTCCTTCACCTTGCCAGATCCGTGGCAGTGCACGCAGGGCTCGGGGATGTAGGTACCGGTGCCGTGGCACCTCGGACAGGTCTGCTGGATGCTGAAGAAGCCCTGCGACATGCGTACCGTGCCCTGGCCGTGGCAGGTCGGGCAGGTGTCGGGCTTGGTGCCCGGCTTCGCGCCGCTGCCGTGGCAGACTTCGCAGGAGACCCAGCTTGGCACGCGGATCTGGGTCCCGTAGCCGTGCGCGGCCTGCTCGAGCGTGATCTCCATGCTGTAACGCAGGTCGGCACCGCGATACACCTGCGGGCCGCTCGAGCCGCCGCGGGCACCGCCGCCCGGGGCCGATCCGAAGATATCACCAAAGATGTCGCCGAAGGTATCGGTGAAACCACCGAAGCCCTGTGCACCGCCCATATTTGGATCGACGCCCGCGTGGCCGTACTGGTCGTAGGCAGCTCGCTTTTGCTCGTCCGAAAGCATTTCATAGGCTTCTTTCACTTCCTTGAAACGCTCTTCCGCATCCTTCCTGTCTGGATTGCGGTCCGGGTGGTACTTCATCGCGAGCTTGCGATATGCCTTCTTGATTTCGTCGTCGCTCGCGTTCTTCGCGACACCCAGAACCTCGTAGTAATCCCGTTTTGCCATATCGGTTTACTGCCGCCACACGCTTGGCACGGGGCGGCTCCTCTCGCTTCCAGTAAAGTCTTACGACCGTGGAACGGCGCGCGCGCACCGCCCCGCCATAAAATAAATGTGCCCGGAGGGCCATGAGGCCCGCCAGGCGCAGGATGATTCGGGCCGTCCGGCAGTGACGGCTCGAATCGGTAGCGACCGTGCCGCGCGGTACCGCCGCAACCCGACTCAGTCCTTTTTCACTTCACGGAAGTCCGCATCGACCACGTCGTCGGCTGCGTTCGCGGCACCCGCTTGAGCACTTTCGGTCGCGCTGGCACCGGTTCCGGAAGCCGCACCTGCCTGCTGGGCCTGCATGTCGGCGTACATCTTTTCGCCGAGCTTCTGCGAAGTCTGCGACAGCGCTTCCACCTTCGCGTCGATCTTCGCCTTCTCGGCAGAGCCATCCTTCAGCACGTCTTCCAACTCCTTAAGCGCGGCCTCGATTTTCTCCTTCTCGTTTGCGTCGAGCTTGTCGCCGTACTCGGCCACCGCCTTCTTGGTGCTGTGGACCAGCGCATCCCCCTGGTTGCGCGCATCGGCACGCTCACGCAGCTTCTGGTCTTCCGCGGCGTTCGCTGCGGCGTCCTTAATCATCTGGTCGATTTCGGCGTCCGACAGACCTGAGTTCGCCTTGATGGTGATCTTGTTTTCCTTACCGGTCGCCTTGTCCTTCGCGCCAACGTGCAGGATGCCATTCGCGTCGATATCGAAGCTCACCTCGATCTGTGGAACGCCGCGCGGTGCCGGTGGGATGCCTTCCAGATTGAACTCGCCAAGCAGCTTGTTGCCAGCCGCCATCTCGCGCTCGCCCTGGTAGACCTTGATGGTCACCGCGCCCTGGTTATCGTCCGCAGTCGAGTAGACCTGGGCGTGCTTGGTCGGAATCGTGGTGTTTTTGTTGATCATCTTGGCCATCACGCCGCCGAGCGTTTCGATGCCGAGCGACAGTGGGGTCACGTCGAGTAGTAGCACGTCCTTGCGGTCGCCCGACAGCACCTGGCCCTGGATCGCTGCGCCCACGGCAACGGCTTCATCCGGGTTCACGTCACGGCGCGGATCCTTGCCGAAGAACTCCTTGACCTGGTCCTGCACCTTCGGCATGCGGGTCTGGCCGCCGACCAGGATCACGTCGTCGATGTCCGAGACCTTCACATCGGCATCCTTGATGGCGGTGCGGCACGGTTGGATGGTGCGCTCGACTAAGTCCTCGACCAGGGCTTCCAGCTTGGCACGCGTAATCTTCAGGTTCAAGTGCTTCGGACCCGAGGCGTCGGCCGTAATGTACGGCAGGTTGATCTCGGTCTGCTGGCTCGAGGAAAGCTCGATCTTGGCTTTTTCCGCGGCTTCCTTCAGGCGCTGCAACGCGAGCACGTCTTTTGACAGGTCGACGCCCCGCTCCTTCTTGAACTCGCCGATGATGTAGTCGATGATACGCTGGTCGAAGTCCTCACCGCCGAGAAAGGTGTCGCCGTTAGTTGACAGCACTTCGAACTGCATCTCACCATCCACATCGGCGATTTCAATGATCGACACATCGAAGGTGCCGCCGCCAAGGTCATATACGGCGATCTTGCGGTCGCCCTTCTCGACCTTGTCCAGGCCAAAGGCCAGCGCGGCCGCGGTCGGCTCGTTGATGATACGCTTGACTTCGAGGCCGGCAATGCGGCCCGCGTCTTTGGTGGCCTGGCGCTGGCTGTCGTTGAAATAGGCCGGTACTGTGATTACGGCTTCCGTGACCGGCTCGCCAAGGTAGTCTTCGGCGGTTTTCTTCATCTTACGGAGCACCTCGGCCGACACCTGCGGCGGTGCCAGCTTCTCGTCATGTGCCTCGACCCAGGCATCGCCGTTGTCGGCCTTGATGATCTTGTAGGGCATCAGGCCAATGTCCTTCTGCACTTCCTTCTCTTCAAAGCGGCGACCGATCAGGCGCTTCACCGCGAACAGCGTGTTGCGCGGGTTGGTCACCGACTGGCGCTTAGCCGGCGCGCCGACGAGCACTTCGTTGTCGTCCATATACGCGATGATCGAGGGCGTAGTGTGGGTACCTTCGGAATTCTCGATGACCTTGACCTGGTTGCCTTCCATCACAGCCACGCACGAGTTTGTGGTACCGAGGTCAATACCGATGATCTTTCCCATCTTTTGTAATCTCCAGTAAATGCTGTTTGTTGCGATTTTCGGGCCGTTTTTTCCCTGTTTGTCGCGCCGAATTCAACTCTGCACAAGAAATAAGTGCGACTGCACCGTTTTCAAGACCCTACAAGCAATGCCGCTATTCATTTTTTTCAATCATCGGCGGCAGTCGGTCAGAGGATAGTGGCCCGATGTTCGCGGGAGCGAATCCCCGAATTGCACTCCGTACTTGACACCCCCAAATTGATGCTTTGCTTGATGCTTGTCTGACGGCTTCGACCGGCGCGGCCCGCGGTGCTTATCATAGAGAGGCCCGCCGGGATGTCAGAGGCAGTAGACAGGTGGCGGGCGAGGTGCCCCCTCTCCGCCGAGGGGCTTTACCTCGGCTGCGTGACCGTCACGAGCGCCGGACGCAGCACGCGGTCGGCGATCATGTAACCCTTCTGCAGCACACTGACGACGGTGTTCGGCTCCTGCTCGGCCACCACCATCGAAATCGCCTGGTGCTGATGCGGATCAAATTTCGCGCCGACAGGGTCGATCACGTTGACGCGGCCCTTCTCTAGCGCGCTCTGCAGCTGGCGTAGCGTCAGTTCGACGCCTTCGCGGATTTTGGCGATGTCGTCCGACTTGTCGTCGACGGCGGCTTCTAGGCTGTCGAGCACCGGCAGCAGGTGCTCGGCGAAGCCCTCGATAGCGAACTTATGTGCCTTGGCGACGTCGTCCTGTGTGCGTCTGCGCACGTTTTCGGTCTCAGCCTTTGCCCGCAGGAAGCTCTCCTGCAGCTCGGCAACCTTGGCGTGCGCTTCGGCGAGCGCGGCGTCGGCGACCGCTGCCTGCTGCGCATCGCTATCCGGTGCCTGGGCAGCCGCTGCGTCGCGACCAGTCTCGTCGGCCGGTTGACCAGCCGGATTCTCTTGCGTGTTTTCCATATCGTTGAATTGAATCGCTTCGGGTAAATTCTCCGTCCCTTGGGACGCTTACTTTTGCATTTAACTTGCGGGATTTGATACTTCGCCCCTTGGGGCGAAGAACTTGATTGATGACAGCTAGATCAGCGATACCCGCTGCATGACGGGCATGGGTATATATGCACGTATCACTGGACAACAGTGACGTATTTGGGGCTGAAAATAATAAGTTCAAGAGGGCTGTGTCCAGGGGTGCGGCACCAAGCAACGGATCAGCCTGGAACCATGCGCGGGTGTCCCCACGCAGCCAATCAGGGCTGGTTATCGCATCCATTGGAACCGAAACCGCCGGTAACAACGATTACCGCGATCCCGCTGGTGTAGCGGATCCATTTTTCAAATGTGCTATACGTGTGATCAAAGTACGCGCATCAAGAGGCTAGCCTGATGACGGCTTTCTTGGGCGTTATTGATCTATAACTTCAAGATCACAAATTATAAATCAATAAAGGGGGCTGGCCCCGACTGTTGCGCGTAAACATTATCGGCTCTCACTAGATTTATGCAATAACGCCGCGCTGTACGGCGCTTGAGATCGCGCCCTTCCGGCGCCGACTTCCAGAGTCGTGTCCTGGCGCGCAGCTACACTGGCAGCTTGCAGGGGCGTTGTTGCATAAATCGAGTGTGAGGATGCAAGAGCATCGACGGGATAATTTCAGGCGATACGAACGGATTGCGGGCGAGCGAGGTCCGCCATACGGTTGATGACGCCGACGCGAATGGAGACCTCGGTCGCCTGCGAGTCGATGTGACGCGCCCAGAGACAGTTGCTGGTGAGGGTCTTGAACCGATATATCGCATTCTCGGCAAGCGATCGCCAGTGGTAGCCACTGTCTTGCTTCCATTCTCGACGACCGTCACGGGCAAGTGCATCAACCGCGCCATTACGCCACGCCGCACCGGGCATATCCGCTGGCCAATGAACGGCACCCTCGCGTGGCAGAATCGAAGGAATAGCACTGCGTGCAGCAATGGCCGCATGGCATGGCTTTGTGTCGTAGGCACCATCACCGCCGATGACATCGATTTGTTCTTCGCGTGGAATCTGGTCGAGCAACTTGGCCAGAGCGTCACCGTCAGCCACATTCTGATTCGTCATTAGCGCGGCATGCACTTGACCCGTATTCGCGTTGAACGGGAGATGGACTTTACGCTACGTGCGCCGCTGCGAGTAGCCGTGCTGGCGCACCTTCCATTCACCTTCGCCATAAACTTTCAGACCGGTACTGTCGACAACCCGATGGCTCGGTCCGTTGTCGCGGAGGATCGGCGGTTCGACATCAAGCATTTTTGCCCGGCGACAGAGCGTGGTGTAATTCGGCACCGGCAAGCTCGGGAAGGCCAAATCGCGCAGACTTTGGGTGAAATCTTGCAGGGCGCGCAACGTCAGTCGATAGACGGTCTTCACGCCAAGTAATGCCTGAATCAGCGTATCGCCGTATAGACACGGGTGACCACGTGTGGGTATGGCATCGGGTATTCTGGCAAGGACGGCTTCATCTATCCATATTGTTACGTTCCCCGGTTGATCAGGCCTTCATTATAGGCCGCCCAATTCCTGACACGGTAGCGTGCCTTCGGCTCACCTTTCTTGTGTATGTCTTTGCGCATTTTCTTGGCAAAAATTAGGCAGTTACTCTGGAATCTGACTTGATAGGAGGCTGGCCCCGCGACCGTTGCGCGTAAACGTCAACGGATCTCGCTCGATTTATGGAACAACGCCAATCTTGATAGACAAGATGCCTCCATTCTAGTGATGCGCCGGTAGCTCTTCGCGGCAGTCAGGCCCGGTCTTGTTTGGACGCACATTCGAGCGCGCCGAGGATCGGCTTGAGCGCGGCGCGCTTTAACTTCAGCGCAGCTTGGTTCACGACGAGGCGAGAGGAGATCGGTATGATCTCCTCCACCTCAACTAGATTGTTCGCCTTGAGCGTGTTGCCCGAGCTGATCAGGTCAACGATCGCGTCGGACAGGCCGACCAGTGGTGCCAGCTCCATGGAGCCGTACAGCTTGATCAGGTCGACGTGCACGCCCTTGGCGGCGAAGTGCTCGCGCGCGGTGGCAACATACTTGGTGGCCACCCGCAGTCGCGCGCCTTGGCGTACCGCGTTGGCGTAGTCGAAACCAACCTGCACCGCCACTGACATTCGGCAGCGCGCGATGCCCAGGTCGATCGGCTGATACAGCCCGCCGCCGCCATGCTCAATCAGCACGTCCTTGCCGGCCACACCGAAATCCGCCGCGCCGTATTCAACATAGGTGGGCACGTCGGTGGCACGCACGATGATCACGCATACGTTCGGATCGTTGGTCGGCAGGATCAGCTTGCGCGACGATGCTGGATCCTCGGCGACCTGAATGCCCGCGGTCGCCAGCAGCGGCCTGGTTTCCTCGAAGATACGTCCTTTTGAGAGCGCGAGGGTTAGGGGTGCAGTCATACTGGGACTCCCGGTGAGTCGGCATACGTCGGCGCCTACAGCATGTAGCGGCGTTGTTGCATAAATCGAACGTGAGGACGCCATGGCATCGGACGGGCATAATTCAGGCGATACGAACGGATTGCGGACGAGCGAGGTCCGCCATGCGGTTGATGACGCCGCCGCGCAGGCGACCTCGGTCGCCTGCGCGGCGATGTGACGCGCCCAGAGACAGTGGCCGGTGAGGGTCTTGAACCGATACATCGCATTCTCGGCAAGAGGTCGCCGGTGGTAGCCACTGTCTTGCTTCCATTCTCGACGACCGTTACAGGTAATTGCATCAACTGCGCCATTACGCCACGCTGCACCGGGCATCTCCGCTGGCCAATGAGCGGCACCCTCGCGTGGCGGAATCAAAGGAATAGCACTGCGTGCAGCAATAGCCGCATGGCATGGCTGGATGTCGTAGGCACCGTCACCGCCGATGACCTCGATTTGTTCTTCGCGTGGAATCTGGTCGAGCAACTTGGCCAGAGCGTCACCGTCAGCCACATTCTGATTCGTCATTAGCGCGGCATGCACTTGACCCGTATTCGCGTTGAGCGCGAGATGGACTACGCCACGTGCGCCGCTTCGAGTAGCCGTGCTGGCGGCACCTTCCACTCACCTGCGCCATAGACCTTCAGACCCGTGCTGTCGACAACCAGATGGATCGGTTCGTTGTCGAGAAGGATCGGCAGTTCGACATCAAGCGTTTTGTCCGGCGACAGAACGTGGTGTAATTCGGCACCGGCAAGCCCGAGAGGGCCAGATCCGCGCAGACTTTGGGTGAAACCTTGCAGGGCGCGCAATGTTAGTCGATAGATGGTCTTCACGCCAAATAATGCCTGAATCAGCGTATCGCTGTATAGACACGGGCGACCACGTGTGGGTATGGCGTCGGGTATTCTGGCAAGGACGGCTTCATTTATCTATGTCATCATGTTTCCACGGTTGATCAGACCTTCATTATAGGCCGCTCAATTCCTGACACGGTAGCGTGCCTTCGGCTCACCTGTCTTGTGTATGTCCGTGCGCATTTTCTTGGCAAAATTAAGCAGTTACTCTGGAATCTGACTTGATAGGGGGCTGGCTCCTCGAGCGTTGCGCGTAAACGTCAACGGATCTCGCTCGATTTATGCAAAAACGCCCAAGAAAATTAGCAAAGACATACGAAAGACATGTGAGCCGAAGGCACGCTTCCGTGTGGCGTTATTGCATAAATCGAGCGCGAGGACGCAACGGCATCGACGGGCGTATTGATTACGAATTGCTGATTAATATCAAGTGAGATTCCAGAGTAACTGGGCGTTGTTGAGGCGCACGCGCTAGAATCAAAGGGCTCTTACTCCGCGACGAGCGGCCCACGAAGAACCGAAGAGACGCTATGAACGCATTAGAACACCAACTTGATTACCCGTTCGCTGACACGCTGCCTGCCGCGGGCGGGTTCCTAGAGGTCGTGCCGGGCGTGCGCTGGCTGCGCATGCCGCTGCCGTTTTCGCTCGATCACATCAATGTGTGGCTACTGCGTGACGAGATTGATGGCCAGGCGGGCTGGACCGTGATCGACTGCGGGATTTCATCGGACGAGATTCGCCGCCATTGGGAGCACGTGTTCGACACGCACCTCGATGGCCTGCCAGTACTACGCGTTCTGGTCACGCATTGCCATCCCGACCACTTCGGGCTTGCGAATTGGATCTGCGAGGGTGGCGAGCGCCGGCGCTGGCAGGTTCGACTGTGGATGACGCTCGGGGAATTCATGTTCGGCCAAGTGATGGCGACCGGCAATAGCGCGAACATAGGTGGTGCCGCCGCGGTCGAGCACTTCGCGCGCCACGGCCTGGCCGACCAAGCCCAACTCGACAAGCTGCGCAACCGGAACAGCTACTACTCGGATCTGGTGCCCACCGTGCCGGCGCGATACCGTCGGCTGCGCGAAGGCGACACGATCATGATCGGCACGCGCCGCTGGCAGATAGTGACGGGCTTCGGCCATTCTCCCGAACATTGCGCGCTGCATTGCCCCGCCGAGGCACTGCTTATCTCCGGCGACATGGTGCTGCCACGCATCTCGACCAATGTCTCAGTGTTCGATCTCGAGCCGGAGGCGAACCTGCTCCAGCTTTATCTCGACTCGATCGGTCGTTACGAGACGATGGCTGCCGCTACTTTAGCGCTGCCCTCACACGGCAAGCCGTTCCGCGGCGTACGCACGCGCATCGGGCAGTTGCGCGAGCATCATGCGGCGCGGCTCGACGAGGTGCGCCAACTATGCGCCGAACGACCGGCCAGCGCCGCCGACGTAGTACCGATTATGTTCCGCCGCCGCGAACTGGACGTGCATCAGCTGACCTTCGCACTCGGCGAGGCGATCGCGCATCTGCACTTGCTCTGGTATATGGGCGAGCTGCGGCGCGAGGTGGATCAGACGGGCGTATTCCGTTTTCGGTCAGTGCGAGAGGCTGTAGCACGCGACCGGGTGCCAGCTCGCTCCACTACATTACATGCCTCGTCGAGAACAGGGCGGGATCTTCTTCGTCCGTCGAAACGACCGGAATCGCTTTCAGACGCTCGCCGCCTTTAGGATCGGGGGTCAGCCCGCATCCGTCGCGCGAATAAAAGAGTGGTTGCAAGAGTGAAGTCCAACATACCGCTGCTTATTGATCAGTAATACGTTATTTTGAATAAACCTACATAGCGAATCGGTTTATGCAACAACGCCCCTCAGTGCACGACGCGATCGAACACGAACTTGCCGTCCTGCACGTCGACCGGGATTACATCCTTGGGCCCGAAGCGCCCGGCTAGAATCAGCTGGGCGACTGGATTCTCGATCTCCTGCTGGATCGCGTGCTTGAGGGGACGCGCGCCGAACAGTGGGTCGTAGCCAACCTTGCCGATCTGGTTGAGCGCAGCGTCGGTCACCTCGAGCTGCATGTCAAGCTTGGCGAGCCGTTCATGCAGACGCGCCAGCTGGATCCTAGCTATCGACTGGATGTTGCTGCGATCGAGCGCATGGAATACCACCGCGTCGTCGATCCGGTTGAGGAACTCTGGGCGAAAATGCAGCTTAACCTCCTCCCATACCGCGTCCTTAACCACCTCCTGGGGAGAGCCCACCATCGACTGGATTAGCTGTGAACCGAGGTTCGAGGTCATCACAATCACCGTGTTCTTGAAGTTTACAGTACGCCCTTGTCCGTCAGTCATGCGACCGTCGTCGAGCACCTGCAGCAGCACGTTGAACACGTCTGGATGCGCCTTTTCGATCTCGTCGAGCAGGATTACGCTATATGGCTTGCGACGCACTACCTCGGTCAGGTAACCGCCTTCCTCGTAACCAATGTAGCCCGGCGGCGCACCGATCAGGCGCGCGACGCTATGTCTCTCCATGAACTCGCTCATGTCGATTCGGATCAAGTGATCCTCCACATCGAACAGGAAGCTGGCCAGGCTCTTGCAGAGCTCGGTCTTGCCGACGCCTGTCGGGCCTAGGAACAAGAACGAGCCATAGGGCCGGTTCGGGTCCGACAGGCCCGCACGCGAACGGCGGATCGCATCGGCCACGGCGCTGATCGCCTCGTCCTGGCCAATCACGCGCTCATGCAGTTTTTTTTCGATGTGCAGCAGCTTCTCACGCTCGCCCTGCATCATGCGCGAAACTGGGATGCCAGTGGCGCGCGACACCACCTCGGCGATCTCCTCGGTGCCCACCTGAGTGCGCAGCAGCCTCGGCTTACTCGGATTGTGCTGCTCCTGCTCCTCGGCCTGGGTGACCTGCTTCAGGTGCGCCTCGAGTTGCGGCAGCTTTCCGTATTGCAGCTCGGCCACTTGTTCGAGCTTGCCTTCGCGCTGCAGTTTGGCGATTTCGGCGCGTACCCGGTCGATATTTTCCTTGAGATGGGCGCTGCCCTGCACGGCGGCTTTCTCGGCGGTCCAGATTTCCTCTAGATCGGCATACTCGCGGCCTAGCCGCTCGATTTCTTCTTCGATCAGTTGCAGGCGCTTCTGCGAAGCCTCATCCTGCTCCTTCTTGACGGCCTCGCGCTCGATCTTCAGCTGGATCAGGCGACGATCGAGCTTGTCCATCGATTCGGGCTTCGAATCGATTTCCATCTTGATCTTCGAGGCAGCCTCGTCGATCAGGTCGATCGCCTTGTCCGGCAGAAAGCGGTCAGTAATGTAGCGATGTGAGAGCTCTGCGGCGGCCACGATAGCTGGATCGGTAATGTCCACGCCGTGGTGCAGTTCGTACTTCTCTTGCAATCCGCGTAAAATCGCGATAGTTGCCTCTACGCTCGGCTCGTCGATGATCACCTTCTGGAAGCGGCGCTCGAGCGCAGTATCCTTCTCGATATACTTGCGGTACTCGGCTAGCGTGGTCGCGCCGATGCAGTGCAGCTCGCCGCGAGAGAGCGCCGGTTTGAGCATGTTGCCCGCGTCCATCGCGCCCTCGGCCTTGCCGGTGCCCACCATAATATGGATCTCGTCGATAAAGACGATAGTGCGGCCTTCGTCCTTGGAAATATCGTTGAGTACCGACTTCAGGCGTTCCTCGAATTCGCCGCGATACTTCGCGCCGGCCAGAAGCGCAGCCATGTCAAGCGAGAGCACGCGCTTGTTCTTTAGCGTCTCGGGCACCTCGCCGTTGACGATGCGCTGCGCTAGCCCTTCGACGATAGCGGTTTTGCCTACGCCCGGCTCGCCGATCAGCACCGGGTTGTTTTTTGTTCGGCGCTGCAGGATCTGAATCGAGCGGCGAATCTCGTCGTCGCGACCGATCACCGGATCGAGCTTGACCGAGCGAGCTCGCTCGGTCAGGTCGACCGTGTATTGATTGAGTGCCTCGCGCTGGCTTTCGGCATCGGCATTGTGCACCTGCGAGCCGCTGCGCACGGCCACGATGGCAGCCTCCAGCGCCTTGCGTGTCATGCCGTGCTGGCGCGCCAGCTTGCCGGCCTCGCCCTTGTCGTCGGACACCGCGAGCAAGAACATCTCGCTAGCGATGAAGCTGTCGTGGAGTTTTTGCGCTTCTTTGTCGGCCTGGTTCAGGAGGCCGGCCAGCTCGCGACTGATCTGGACATCGCCTCCGGTGCCGGTGACCTTCGGCAGGCGCGAGATCGCCTCGTTCAGCGTGCTTTGCAGCGCCTGCACGTGTACGCCGGTGCGCGACATCAGCGAGCGTGCCGAGCCGCCGATCAGCGAGGCCAGCACGTGCACGGGCTCGATATATTGATTGTCGTGACCGACCGCGAGGCTCTGGGCGTCGGCCAGCGCTTCCTGTAGCTTGGTGGTGAGCTTGTCGATTCTCATGAAGAGACCTCTAATTTTCGCATAGTTCCAACATGAGGCTGCTTTCCGGAGTTTCAAGCGCCAGCTAGGCAAGATCTGTGTCTTGCGTTGGGCGTTGTTGCACATAAATCGAGCGTGAAAACGCCATGGCATCGACGGGCATAATTTCAGGCGATACGAACGGATTGCGGACGAGCGAGGTCCGCCATAGGGGGGTGATGACGCCGACGCGAACGGAGACCTCGGTCTCGCCTGCGAGTCGATGTGACGCGCTCAGAGACAGTTGCCGGTGAGGGTCTTGAACCGGATACATCGCATTCTCGGCAAGCGATCGCCGGTGATAGCCACTTTCTTGCTTCCATTCTCGACGACCGTCACGGGCAATTGCATCAACCGCGCCATTACGCCACGCCGCACCGGGCATATCCGCTGGCCAATGAACAGCACCCTCGCGTTGCGGAATCGAAGCAATAGCACTGCGTGCAGCAATGGCCGCATGGCATGGCTTGGCTTGGTGTCGTAGGCACCATCACCGCCGATGACATCGATTTGTTCTTCGCGTGGAATCTGGTCGAGCAACTTGGCCAGAGCGTCACCGTCAGCCACATTCTGATTCGTCATGAGCGCGGCATGCACTTGACCCGTATTCGCGTTGAGCGCGAGATGGACTTTACGCCACGTGCGCCGCTTCGAGTAGCCGTGCTGGCGCACCTTCCATTCACCTTCTCCATAGACCTTCAGACCGGTGCTGTCGACAACCAGATGGATCGGTTCATTGTCACGAAGGATCGGCAGTTCGACATCAAGCGTTTTTGCCCGGCGACAGAGCGTGGTGTAATTCGACACCGGCAAGCTCGGGAAGGCCAGATCGCGCAGACTGTGGGTGAAACCTTGCAGGGCGCGCAACGTCAGTCGATAGACGGTCTTCACGCCAAGTAATGCCTGAATCAGCGTATCGCCGTATAGACACGGGCGGCCACGTGCGGGTATGGCATCGGGTATTCTGGCAAGGACGGCTTCATCTATCCATATTGTCACGTTCCCCCCGGTTGATCAGGCCTTCATTATAGGCCGCCCAATTCCTGACACGGTAGCGTGCGCCTTCGGCTCACCTTTCTTGTGTATGTCCTTGCGCATCTTCTTGGCAAAAATTAGTCTAGATTACTCTAGAATCTGACTTGATAGGAGGCTGGACGGCGAGCGTTGCGCGTAAACGTCAACGGATCTCGCTCGATTTATGCAACAACGCCGTCGCTAGCGCGGCGCTCAGTTCGCCACCGGCCCCGGCGCATGCGCGTACTTCACCGATTCAACCGCGGTTTCCGCCTGGATTTGCTCCGCCGACCCGGTACGCATCCCCAGCCGCACCAGCAGCTCGCGATCCTCCTGCACTGACCGGTTGCTAGTGGTCAGCAGTTGATCGCCATAAAACATCGAATTGCCCCCGGCCAGGAAGCACAGCGTCTGTATCGAGTCGTCCAGCTGCTCGCGTCCGGCTGACAGCCGCACCATCGCCTTCGGCATGGTGATGCGCGCAACCGCGATGGTGCGCACAAACTCGAACGGGTCGAGCGGCTCGCTGCATTCCAGCGGCGTGCCTTTAATTGCCACCAGGTTATTGATCGGCACCGATTCCGGATACGGCTGCATGTTAGCGAGCTGAGTGATCAGGCCGGCGCGCGCGCGGCGCGATTCGCCCATGCCGATGATACCGCCGCAGCAGATGTTGATACCCGCGACACGCGCGCGAGCGAGCGTGTCGCGACGGTCCTGGTAGGTGCGCGTCGAAATCACTTGGCTGTAGAACTCAGGCGAGGTGTCGAGGTTGTGGTTGTAGTAATCAAGGCCGGCTTCCGAAAGCGCCTGCGCCTGTTCGTCTTCTAGCATGCCTAGTGTCATGCAGGTCTCCAGACCCATTTCCTTCACGCCGCGGATCATTTCGGTGAGCGGCTCGATATGGCGTTCCTTCGGACCGCGCCAGGCGGCGCCCATGCAGAAGCGTGTCGCGCCGTTGGCCTTGGCCATACGTGCTGCGTCGAGCACCGCGCTCACGTCCATCAGCTTGCTGGCTTGCAGCTCAGTCTCGTGATGCGAGGACTGCGAGCAGTAGCCGCAATCCTCCTCGCAGCCGCCGGTTTTGATTGAAAGCAGGGTGGAGAGCTGGATTGCGTTGGCATCGAAGTGCTCGCGATGCACCTGCTGGGCACGGAATAGTAGATCGTTGAAGGGTAGTTCATAGAGCTTGACGACAGCGGTGACGTGCCAGCGCGGCGATACCGGCACGGCCACGGGAAAGGCTGTGGGTACAATTCCCGTTTCGGTGCTCACAATTTTGGCTTGGATCATCATGGTTATGTCCTAGGTAAGGTCGGGGATCATCGGTTGTCGGTTAGGGGCGCACGGTGTTCGCGTTGCGAAGCGCTGTCAGCAGCCGTGCGATGTCGAGTGCCGCTGCGTCTTTCTCTGCCCGCGGCGGCATCATGTGGGGGATTTCACCGATGAGTGGCGCATATCGTGTTTGCGCGCGAGCCATTGCATGACGGTGGCGAGGTTCTCGTCCGCGTAGAACATGGCGAGGGCGACGTGGTTGGCTACCCAGCCGGCGATGCGCAATCCGCGCGCGGCGATCGCGCATCGGTCGTCAGTAGAG
This sequence comes from Burkholderia sp., assembly GCA_040954445.1. Classification (GTDB taxonomy): domain Bacteria; phylum Pseudomonadota; class Gammaproteobacteria; order Burkholderiales; family Burkholderiaceae; genus Burkholderia; species Burkholderia gladioli_A. Next base: position 1,065,343 of record CP144361.1, read on the forward strand.
CGTGGTTGATGCAGCCGAGCCGAACGCCGACTACTAGCACCACTGGTAACGTCAGCGCCACCGCCAGGTGGGCCTTGTCGAGCGTGTCGTCGAGCGGCACGAAAAAGCCACACACCTTCGACGACCACCACCTCGGCGGCGCAGCCGCGCAGGCTTGTGCATGCGAGGCTAGGATGGGGTCGATCTCGAGCTGCAGGCCCTCTTGCGCGGCCACGATATGCGGCGCGGCGGGAACCTTCATCATGAGAGGGGCGTTGTTGCATAAATCGAGTGTGAGGACGAAATGGAACGGATTGCGGACCTCGCTCGTCCGAATCCGTTCATATCGCCTGAAATTATTGATCCGAAATTCGTGATCAATATGCCCGTCGATGCCATTGCATCCTCGCGCTTGATTTATGCAACAACGCCCATGAGAGGCGTGCGGATCGCGGGCAGCAGCGCGACGTTGGCGGGGTCGCGCCGAGCTGGTCGGTATCCTCGTTGTACAGTAGCCCTCGCGTTTCTTGATGCCGGTTGCGATCGGCTGTATCGCTGCGGCGCGCAGGCCGTACCTCGTGAAGCCGCACAGCAATGTGACCGACACGAAGGTCTTGGCGAGGCGTTGTCGCATAAATCGAACGTGAAGACGCAATGGTATCAACGGGGCGTTGTTGCATAAATCGAGCGAGATCCGTTGACGTTTACGCGCAACGGTCGCGGGGCCAGCCTCCTATCAAGTCAGATTCCAGAGTAACTGCCTAATTTTTGCCAAGAAAATGCGCAAGGACATACATAAGAAAGGTGAGCCGAAGGCACGCTACCGTGTCAGGAATTGGGCGGCCTATAATGAAGGCCTGATCAGCCGGGGGAACGTAACAATATGGATAGATGAAGCCGTCCTTGCCAGAATGCCCGATGCCATACCCACACGTAGTCGCCCGTGTGTATACGGCGATACGCTGATTCAGGCATTACTTGGCTTGAAGACCGTCTATCGACTGACCTTGCGCGCCCTGCAAGGTTTCACCCAAAGTCTGCGCGATTTGGCCTTCCCGAGCTTGCCGGTGCCGAATTACACCACGCTCTGTCGCCTGGCAAAAACCCTTGATGTCGAACTGCCGATCCTTCGTGACAATGAACCGATCTATCTGGTTGTCGACAGCACCGGTCTGAAGGTCTATGGAGAAGGTGAATGGAAGGTGCGCCAGCACGGCTACTCGAAGCGGCGCACGTGGCGTAAAGTCCATCTCGCGCTCAACGCGAATACAGGTCAAGTGCATGCCGCGCTAATGACGCATCAGAATGTGGCTGACGGTGACGCTCTGGCTAAGTTGCTCGACCAGATTCCACGCGAAGAACAAATCGATGTCATCGGCGGTGACGGTGCCTACGACACCAAGCCATGCCATGCGGCCATTGCTGCACGCAGTGCTATTCCTTCGATTCCGCCACGCGAGGGTGCCGCTCATTGGCCAGCGGATATGCCCGGTGCGGCGTGGCGTAATGGCGCGGTTGATGCAATTGCCCGTGACGGTCGTCGAGAATGGAAGCAACACAGTGGCTACCACCGGCGATCGCTTGCCGAGAATGCGATGTATCGGTTCAAGACCCTCACCGGCCACTGTCTCTGGGCGCGTCACATCGCCGCGCAGGCGACCGAGGTCGCCGTTCGCGGCGGCGTCATCAACCGCATGGCGGACCTCGCTCGTCCGCAATTCGTTCGTATCGCCTGAATTATGCCCGTCCGATGCCATGGCGTCCTCACGTTCGATTTATGCAACAACGCCTATCAACGGACATATTGATCCATAATTTCAAGATAACAAATTGCAGATCAATAAGCGGGAGATGGACTTTACACAAGGTGCGCCGCTTCGAGTAGCCGTGCTAGCGCACACCTTCTATTCACCTACGCCATAGACCTTCAGACCGGTGCTGTCGACAACCAGGTGGATCGCGTGAACTATCGCGAAAGATTGGCAGTTCGACATCAAGTGTTTTGCCCGTCGACAGAGCGTGGTGTAATTCGGCCCCAGCAAGCTTGGGAAGGCTAGATTGCGAAGACTTTGGGTGAAACTTTGCAGAGGGCGTGCAGCGTATCGTCTGTACAGACGCGGGCGACCAACGTCGTGAGTACAGGTGTCGGCCATTCTGGCAAGGACGGCTTTATCTATCCATATCCCGTCATGTTTCCCCGGTTGATCAGGCCCGTGTTATAGGCCCCGCCCAGTTCCTGACATGGAAGCGCGCCTTCGGCTCACATGTCTTGTGCTTTTGTATATCCCTGCGCATCTTCTTGGCAAAAATTAAAAATCTACGCCGAAACCTGACTTGATAGCAAGGGGCTCGCCCCGACCGTTGCGCATAAACGTCACCGGCTCTCGCTAGATTTATGCAACAACGCCGCACGCAGTGCTATTCCCTCGATTCTGCTACGCGAGGATGCCGCTCATTGGCCAGAGGATACGCCCGGGGCGGCGTGGCGTAATGGCGCGGTTGATGTAATTGCCCGTGACGGTCGTCGAGAATGGAAGAAAGACAGTGCCCACCACCAGCGATCGCTTGCCGAGAATGCGATATATCGGTTCAAGACGCTCACCGGCAACTGTCTCTGGGCGCGCCACATTGACTCGCAGGCGACCGAGGTCGCCGGTCGCGTCGCCGTAATGGCGTTGTTGCATAAATCGAGCGAGATCCGTTGACGTTTACGCGCAACGGTCGCGGGGCCAGCCCCCTATCAAGTCAGATGCCAGAGTAACTGCCTAATTTTTGCCAAGAAAATGCGCAAGGACATACACAAGAAAGGTGAGCCAAAGGCACGCTACCGTTTCAGGAATTGGGCGGCCTATAATGAAGGCCTGATCAACCGGGGGAACGTAACAATATGGATAGATGAAGCCGTCCTTGCCAGAATACCCGATGCCATACCCACACGTGGTCGCCCGTGTCTATACGGCGATATGCTGAGATTCAGGCATTACTTGGCGTGAAGACCGTCTATGGACGGACGTTGCGCGCCCTGCAAGGTTTCACCCACAGTCTGCGCGATCTGGCCTTCCCGAGCTTGCCGGTGCCGAATTACACCACGCTCTGTCGCCGGGCAAAAACGCTTGATGTCGAACTGCCGATCCTTCGTGACAATGAACCGATCCATCTGGATGTCGACAGCACCGGTCTGAAGGTTTATGGAGAAGGTGAATGGAAGGTGCGCCAGCACGGCTACTCGAAGCAGCGCACGTGGCGTAAAGTCCATCTCGCGCTCAACGCGAATACGGGTCAAGTGGCATGCCGCGCTAATGACGCATCAGAATGTGGCTGATTGGTGACGCTCTGGGGCGTTGTTGCATAAATCAAGCGCGAGGACGCAATGGCATCGACGGGCATATTGATCACGAATTTCGGATCAATAATTTCAGGCGATATGAACGGATTGCGGACGAGCGAGGTCCGCAATCCGTTCCATTGCGTCCTCACACTCGATTTATGCAACAACGCCACGCCCTGGCCAAGTTGCTCGACCAGATTCCACGCGAAGAACAAATCGATGTCATCGGCGGTGATGGTGCCTACGACACCAAGCCATGCCATGCGGCCATTGCTGCACGCAGTGCTATTCCTTCGATTCCGCCACGCGAGGGTGCCGCTCATTGGCCAGCGAATATGCCCGGTGCGGCGTGGCGTAATGGCGCGGTTGATTCAATTGCCCGTGACGGTCGTCGAGAATGGAAGCAACACAGTGGCTACTACCGGCGATCGCTTGCCGAGAATGCGATGTCTCGGTTCAAGACCCTCACCGGCAACCGTCTCTGGGCGCGTCACATCGCTTCGCAGGCGACCGAGGTCACCGTTCGCGTCGGCGTCATCAACCGTATGGTGGACCTCGCTCGTCCGCAATCCGTTCGTATCGCCTGAATTATGCCCGTCGATGCGTCCTCAGGCTCGATTTATGCAACAATGCCCAGACTTTGGGTGAAACCTTGCAAGGCGCGTAACCTCCGTCGATAGACGGTCTTCACGCCAAGTAATGCCTGAATCAGCGCATCGCCGTATAAACACGGGCGACCACGTGTGGGTATGGCGTCAGCTATCCTAGCAAGGACGCCTGCATCTATCCATATCGTCACGTTCCCCCGATTGATCAGGCCTTCATTATAGGCCGCCCGATTTCTGACACGGTAGCGTGCCTTCGGCTCACCTTTTTTGTGTATGTCCTTGCGCATTTTCTTGGAAAGAATTAGGCAGTTACTCTGGAATCTGACTTGATAGGGGGGCTGGCCGGCGAGCGTTGCGTGTAAACGTCAACGGCTTTCGCTCGATTTATGCAACAACGCCTCTTCGGGTGGTAGTTGTTGGTACATTTTTTGCCATTTATGCAATTTACCGATTGGCGAAGGTGTTGCACTTCAGATTTGAGGCAGCCGATACCCCCACCCCTTGGGGTGAAGGAGCTTCAAAGCGTGCCGGCTTGCTGCGCTCAAGCGCTCAGTGCGCTTTGCATGCTGGCGAGCCGCGCGCGCACCGAGGTGTCGAGTACTTCGTCGCCGACTGTCACGCGTACGCCGCCAATCAGTGATGGCTCGACCTCGACCATCGGCTTCAGCTTGCGTGCGAATTTCCGTTCGAGGCTCGCGAGCAGCTCGGCGAGTGGCCCGCCTTCAAGCGGAAACGCACTGATGATCTGCACGTCGGCAGTGCCTTCGCACGCATTCTTCAGGGCCTCAAATTGTCCCGCGATTTCCGGCAGCAGCACGGTGCGGTGATTGTCAACCACCATCCACACAAAGTTCTTCGCTTCCCTGCCGCTCGCCAGCGGCGACTTCACCGCGGCGATCAGCAGTTCGACGACCTGTTCGCGCCCGACCTTCGGGTTAGACGCGACGGCCTGGACTTCCGGAAGTTGAGCAACCTGGGCCAGCTCTTCGACGAAAGTGGACCAGGCGGCGACGTCACCAGCCTCGGCCACACAAAACAGCGCTTCTGCGTAGGGGCGGGCAATAGTTGCAAATTCGGCCATGATCAGAGCTCGGCTTTCAGTTGATTGAGCAGTTCGGCGTGGTCCGCCTGGTTGACTTCGCGCTTCAGAATCTGTTCAGCACCTTTGACAGCCAACGTCGCGACATCTGCACGCAGGAGTTCACGAGCCTTCACGATTTGCTGGTCGGCGTCAACCTTCGCCTGGGCGACGATGCGGGCCGCTTCAGCCTGTGCGTTCGCCTTGATTTCGTCCGCGACGGCGATCGCGCGTTTTTGAGCGTCAGCGATGCGTTGCTGTCCGTCGACACTGGCCTGCGCGAGCTCCTGGTCGGCGGCCTTGTACGCCGCTTCCAGTTTCGCCTTGCCCTTTTCCGCTGCGGCGAGCCCGTCGGCAATCTTCTTCGCGCGTTCGTCGAGTGCGTTGATCAATGGCGGCCACACGAACTTCATTGTGAACCACGCGAGGATCAGAAACACGACTATTTGCGCAAACAGAGTTGCGTTGAGATTCACAGTATTTCCTTAAAATCTATTTTCATTTTATGAAATATATTTACATTTAGTCTTTTGCACGAGCGGGCCAAGACGATCCGAACGTTACTGAGCGACGAGACATGGGCACGAATAGAATCCCCCTCAGGGAAAAAAGCGTTCCAGGGGGAACGCCTGCCGACAATGGTTGGTTTGTCGAAGCTGTTTTCTAGATTGGTCGGACCGACCGCTGGTAACGCGATCGGCCAAGGATCTTGGCCAATTGAATACGGTGTTATATGCTCTTCTCCCGGTGGCGTCGCAAAGGCCTATGGGAATGCGTGGCGCACGCGGTGTCTGAAGAAACGCAGATCAAATACGTGCTGCTCGACTCGACCATCGTGCAAGCGAACCGGCGTTGTTGCATCAATCGAGCGCGAGGACGCAATGGCATCGACGGGCATAATTGCAGGCGATACGAACGCATTGCGGACGAGCGAGGTCTGCAATCCGTTCTATTTCCATCCTCACGCTCGATTGATGCAACAACGCCAAGCGCACCAGGATTCGGTCGGCGCTCGAAAAACGGCCTACAAGCGCTAGGGCATGCGCGCAGTAAACTGACGATCAAGCTGCATCTGACTGTCGATGAAGCTGGGTTACCTCTACAAATCATTGCCACCGAGGGACAGGTCCCGGACATTTTCTGTGCGCACGAATTGGGCAAACATCTGCGCACGAGTGCCGTGATCAAGGAAAAAAGCTATGACTCGGGATGCCTTCGTGAACACACCATGCGCACTGCGCGTGTGAGGGTTGTTATTCAGCCGCGCTCAAATCGAAAGACCACGCGTCACTATAGCCACAAGCTGTACCAAACTCGGCACATCGTCGAACGCTTTTTCAATCGCATCAAACATTTTCTGCGCATCTCCACTCATTACGACAAACTCACAGACAAATATCTCGCCTTCGCGGTGTTGTGTGTCTGCGCCTTTGGGTCATTCTTGAGAATGTAAACACACCGTCGTTTTCTATTCTGAAAAAAGAAACCATAAGGCGTTCATCAAGTTGCATTCAATCAGTGCTCGCCATCCGTACTGCCCTTGCGCCTGCCCTGCTGGCGCATCATTTCCGGTAAACCTTAGCCTGCGAGCTTCGACAGGAGCGGATTCGCGAATGCGAACAGCATCGCCACACCAACACCAATCAGGAATGCCGCGTCGATCAGGCCGGCCAGCAAAAACATCTTAGTTTGTAGCGGGTTTATCAGTTCCGGCTGACGTGCGCAGGCTTCGATGTACTTGCCACCCATTAGGCCGATACCGATACAGGTGCCGATGGCACCCAAGCCGATGATGATGCCGATACCGACAGCGGTCAGACCTTGAATATTGGCGATAAAAGCTTGCATGATTACTCCTTTGTGAAAAGAGTTGGAACTGAAGAGTAAATATTCCCCGGCCTAGCCGGGAGCTTCATTTCGTTAGCCCTTCAAAGGGGCAAGAACTTGAGCTGCCTGAAAGCGGCGTTGTTGCATAAATCGAGCATAAGGACGCAATGGCATCGACGGGCATAATTTCAGTCGATACGAACAGATTTCGGACGAGCGCAGTCCGCCATGCGGTTGATGACGCCGACGCGCCCAGAGACAGTTGCCGGTGAGGGTCTTGAACCAATACATCGCATTCTCAGCAAGCGATCGCCGGTAGTAGCCACTACCTTTCTTCCATTTTCGACGACCTTCATGGACAATTACATCAACCGCACCATTACGCCACGCCGCACCAGGGGTGTATCCGCTGTCCAATGAGCGGCACCTTCGCGTGGTGAAATCTGGTGTGGAGCAACTTGGCCAGAGCGTCACCGTCAGTCACATCCCAATACATCACAATCAGCGCGGCATGCACTTGACCTGTATGCGCATTGATCGCGAGATAGACTTTACGCCACCACGTGCGCCGGCTTCGAGTAGCCGTGCTGGCGTGCACTTGCTATTCTTCACCTTCGTCCTAGACCCTCAGAACGGTGCTGTCGACCACCAGGTGGATCGGTTCGCTGTCGCTAAGGATCGGCAGTTCGACATCAAGCGTTTTGCCCAGCGACAGAGCGTGGTGTAATTCGGAACCAGCAAGCTCGAAAAGGCCAGATCGCGTAGACTTTAGCGAAATCTTGCAGTTCGCGCAGCACCCGTCGATAGACGGTCTTCACGCCAAGCAATGCCTGAATCAGCGTATCCGCTCTGTACAGATGCGGGTGGACACCCCCACGCGTGGGTATGGCGTCGGCCATTCTGGCAAGGACGACTTCATCTATCCATATTGTCCCGTTTCCCGGGTTGATCAGGCCCACGAATTGGGGATCAAGATAGGCTGCCCAGTTCCTGACACGATAGCGAGCCTTTGGCTCACATGTCTTACGTATGTCCCTGCGCATCTTCTTGGAAAAAATCGAGAATTTACGTAGAAGATTGCGACCAACGTGCGCATCTATTTCTTCGACCCGCAAAAAGTCTTTAGCAGAGCGCGGCACGTGTGAGGGTGCCAACGGCCTGCTGCGCTAATAGTTGACCAAGGGGGCACGGATCTGTCGATCTACGCTCAAGACGACCTCGATGCGATTACCGACTTTACTCAACACTCGACCGAGCGCCGGACTGAACTGCCCCCGTTGCAAATTCTGGCTGAGGTTCTGGTTCATCGCATCGACCGAACTCCAGCCCATGAACCGGCGGCGTGTTGCACTTCAAGCTTGAACCCCTCCTTAGAGACCAGTCCAAATCCTCTATGAGGGAGCTATGTAGTGAGAGCGGCTGCTTACTTTTTTGATGATTTGTTAAAATTAGACACCAAAACAATGAGAGTCCAAGGATAGAAGTTTCGATCATTGATGACGAGTTGTAGAAGCTAAAGCTGTAGAAGCTGATTAAAACCCTAGCGGCCTGTTGTGAAGTCGAGCTGGAAAAGCGATTCTGGGCGTCCGCGTGTACAGGATCGCGTGGTGAGGCTCAACGGCATCGCGTTTGTGCTCAGGACAGACATCCGTTAGAGCCACTTGCCGACCCGACTGGGCTTCGGTTCGGACGCAATTCTCTGGCGCTGACTAGATGACTGGCAGAAAGCTGGCGTGTGGGATTGGCTACCACGCGTTGGTGCTCGACAAGCTGCACGCAGCAGGCCAGTTCGATCCCTCATATGCAGCGGTCGATTCATCGACGGTACGCGCTGTCGGGGCCGGAGAAAATGGCCCGAACTCCACGGATCCCGCGCGTCCATTCAAGCATCAAATCTTCCTATTGATCCACAATTCGTGATCAATAGATGCAAACGGCCTTCTCGTGACCGGCGATCCTCACTAGTGTGCACACCAACGATGTCACGCAACTGCTTCCGCTCGTCGACTCGATTCCGCCAATGCAGAGCGGAGGCCAGCCGTTCTAAAGGCCACCGGAATCGGCATAGAAAACGATTCCGGTGGCTACGGACTCCAAACGACACTGCCGTGCGTTGTGCGAACGTGGACATCAGGCCCGTGATCGCAAAGCGACGCACTGGGCACGGCAGCGGACTCGGCACGTATCGTTGGGTCGTCGAACGCACTCACTCTTGGCTCCAAAATTTCCGTCGTCTATGCATTCGCTTCGATCGTTGCGCTGACATCCACGAAGCGTTCCTGAAACTTGGCTGCTCGCTTGTATTTTTGAATATCTTCAGGCGTGCTGTTTTGAACAGCATTTTGAACTGGTCTCTTCATCCCCCGGCAAAGCCGGGAGATTACCTCAACTTTGTTGCATAAATCGAGCGTGAGGACGTAATGGGTATCGACGGACATAATTTCAGGCGATACGAACGGATAGTGGACGAGCGAGGTCCACCATGCGGTTGATTACGCCGCACGAACGGAAACTGCGGGTCGCCTCTACGAGAGTCGAGGTGACGCGCGCCCAGAGAGACAGCTGTCAATGAGCGTCTTGAGCCGATACATCGCATTCTCGGCAAACGATCGCAGGTGGTAGCCAGTGTCTTATTTCCATTCTCGACGACCATCACGGGCAATTGCATCAAAAGCGCCGTTACGCCACGCCAAACCGGGCATATCCTCTGGCCAATGAGCGGCACCCCTCGCGTGGCGGAATCACAGGAACAGCACTGCGCACAGCAATGGCCGCATGACATGACTTGCTGTCGTAGGCACCGTCGACGCCGATAACATCGATCTGTTCGTCGCGCGGAATCTGGTCCAGCAATTTGGCCAAAGCGGCACCGTCAGCCTCATTTTGACGCGTCATGAGCGCTGCATGCACTTGACCCGTATTCACGTTGAGCGCGAGATGGACTTTACGCCAAGTGCGCCGCTTCGAGCAGCCGTGCTGGCGCACCTTCCATTCACCTTCGCCATAAACCTTCAGACCGGTGCTGTCATCCACCGGGTGGAGCGGTTCGCTGTCGCGAAGGATCGGCAATTCGACATCAAGTATTTTCCCGGGCGACAGAGCGTAGTGTGATGCGGCACCGAAAAGCTTTGGAAGGCTAAATCGCGTAAGCTTTGGGTGAAACCTTGCAGGGCGCACAACGTCCGTCGATAGACGGTCTTCACGCCAAGTAATGCCTGAATCATCGTATCGCCGTATAGACGCTGGCGACCACGCGTGGGTGTGGCGTTGGGTATCCTGGCAAGAACGGCTTCATCTATCCATATCTTCACGTTCCCCCAGTTGATCAAAGTGGCATTATAGGCCGCCCAATTCCTGAAACGGTAGCGTACTTTCGGCTCGGATGTCTTGCGTATGTCCTTGCGCATTTTCTTCAAAAAATTAGGCAGTTACTCTGGTAATCTGAGTTGATGTTGATCCGCAAAAGTCAAATGCAAAAGTGAGCGTCCGCAGGGACAGGGAATCCTCCCGAAGAGATTTAAAAAACAAAAAACGAAAACTTTTTTACCGGACGCCCGTTCAGTGTGATTCGTGCGCTTGCCCAAGATACACCAGCGTTAGCATCATAAAGATAAATGCCTGCAACAAAACAATCAGGATGTGGAAGATTGCCCAAACGCTACCCGCGATCACATGACCGACGAAACCGAGAACCGTCGCGTCGCCGCCGAAGCTCCACATGCTGCCCAGCAGGGCGATCAGCAGAAACACTAGTTCACCCGCGTACATATTACCGAACAGCCGCATGCCGAGCGAAACGGTCTTGGCAATGTATTCGACGATGTTCAACGCAAGGTTCGGGATCCACAGCAGGGGATGCGCGCCGAACGGCGCCGACACCAGGTCGTGCGCGAAGCGGCCCCCGCCCTTAATCTTGATGCTGTAGTAAAACATCAGGATGCACACGCCGAGCGCGATGCCGAGTGTACCATTCAGGTCGGCGGTGGGGACAATACGGTGATTGGGGATCACGTCCGCCAAGCCTATCGCGCCGATTGCGCGACCTGGGAGATCGACAGGGAGAAGGTCGAGAGAGTTCATCAGCAGCACCCAGACAAACACCGTCAGGGCTAGCGGCGCGATAAAGGTGAGATTGCCATGCACCACTGCCTTCGATTGATCTTCGACCATCTCGACGATCATCTCGATCAGGCACTGGAAGCGGCTCGGAACGCCAGGCGTAGCTTTACGAGCGGCAAGGCGCAGCACTAGGATGGTCACGAAACCACAGATGATCGACCAAAACAGCGTATCGAGATTCCACACATGGAAATCGACGATCGACGTTTGATGTGAGGAGGTGAAGTGCTGCAAATGATGCGCAATGTACTCAGACGGATCCAGAGTATGAGTGCCTTCGCTAGTTGCCATAGTTGTTAATGCCACTCAATTGTCGAAAATCGTTGTTTTACGTATTGCCGCAAGAAATTATTGCGGGAACGGGAGATTTTCACCTCGAGTCGAACCGCTATACCTGCGCACGCTGCGCGCTGCGGCGTGTACGTGTCGAAATCCCACATCGATTTTCCGCACACTGCTTTACCGCCAAGCGAGTGCGAGCCAGTAAGTCTTCAATGCGACGAGATAGGTGACGAGCAGCGGCACAAAGTGCACATCCGAAAATTGGAGCGCTACCGCAGTGAACATCGCAATCGTCACGCCTAGCTTCAGCGCCTCGCCTAACATCCAGCCCATCACAGTATGCATACCGCAGAACTTCATTCTCGCTGCAAACGTCGCACCCGGTACCCAGCCGATCGCTCCGCCCAGCATTGCTGATTCCGCAGCAGCGCGCGGCGACTGCGAAAACAGCCACCACCCCAGCGTTACAACCAGGGACAAGACCACCTGCGCAATCACCACCCCCAACGGGGTAACGCGAAACGGTCGATTCACGTCCGAACCGAACAGCGCTGCTGCCTCGGCCAGCGTAAGCGGAATAACATTGTTGTTATCCTGCTGCCCCGCTGCCCTGGCTGCCCAATCGTCTTCCGCGTGGAACACCTTGCCGCTACGCGAGCGACCTGCTGCGCGTGGCGCTGATCGTCGTGCCTGTCTTCCGGTGTTTGACTCGCCATCCTTCATCTTCCACAACATCGCTGTAAGCTTTTAGAGGCCAGTTCAAATACTGTGAAGGGGACTTATTTGGCTATTCACTTTCCCGGCAATTTTTCATCTTGGACGGGCGTTGTTGCATAAATCGAGTGTGAGGATGCAATAGCATCGACGGGCATAATTTTAGGCGATACGAACGGATTGCGGACGAGCGAGGTCCGCCATACGGTTGATGACGCCGACGCGAATGGAGACCTCGGTCGCCTGCGAGTCGATGTGACGCGCCCAGAGACAGTTGCCGGTGAGGGTCTTGAACAGATACATCGCATTCTCGGCAAGCGATCGCCGGTGGTAGCCACTGTCTTGCTTCCATTCTCGACGACCATCACGGGCAATTGCATCAACCGCGCCATTACGCCACGCCGCACCGGGCATATCCGCTGGCCAATGAACGGCACCCTCGCGTGGCGGAATCGAAGGAATAGCACTGCGTGCAGCAATGGCCGCATGGCATGGCTTGGTGTCGTAGGCACGATCACCGCCCATGACATCGATTTGTTCTTCGCGTAGAATCTGGTCGAGCAACTTGGCCAGAGCGTCACCGTCAGCCACATTCTGATTCATCATTAGCGCGGCATGCACTTGACCCGTATTCGCGTTGAGCGCGAGATGGACTTTACGCCACGTGCGCCGCTTCGAGTAGCTGTGCTGGCGCACCTTCCATTCACCTTCTCCATAGACCTTCAGACCGGTGCTGTCGACAACCAGATGGATCGGTTCATTGTCACGAAGGATCGGCAGTTCGACATCAAGCGTTTTCGCCCGGCGACAGAGCGTGGTGTAATTCGGCGCCGGCAAGCTCGGGAAGGCCAGATCGCGCAGACTTTGGGTGAAACCTTGCAGGGCGCGCAACGTCAGTCGATAGACGGTTTTCACAAGTAATGCCTGAATCAGCGTATCGCCGTATAGACACGGGCGACCACGTGTGGGTATGGCATCGGGTATTCTGACAAGGACGGCTTCATTTATCCATATTGTTACGTTCCCCCGGTTGATCAGGCCTTCATTATAGGCCGCCCATTTCCTGACACGGTAGCGTGCCTTCGGCTCACCTTTCTTGTATATGTCCTTGCGCATTTTCTTGGCAAAAATTAGGCAGTTACTCGGCGTTGTTGCATAAATCGAGCGTGAGGATGAAATGGAACGGATTGCAGACCTCGCTCGTCCGCAATGTGTTCGTATCGCCTGAAATTATGCCCGTCGATGCCATTGCGTCCTCGCGCTCGATTTATGCAACAACGCCTCTTGGACGTAAAAAAACGGGGGGCCAAGATGGAAGTTTTAATTATGGACGATGAGCGGTGTAAACCGATTGAACTTTTTCTGCCTGTTGTAAGCTTCTCGCAAAGAGCAACCCCCGAGGGGGGGCCGCGTGTACCGGATCGAGTGGCGTTCAACAGCATTCTGTTTGTGCTCAGGACAAGCATCCGTTCGAACGACTTGCCAACCCGACTGGGCTTCGGTTCGAGGGCAACTTACTGGGACCGACTCGACGACTAGCAGCAGGCTGGCGTGTTGGATCGGGTGCACGGATTGCTGCTCGACAAGCTGCGCGCAGCCGTCCAGCTTGGACCTCTCATATGCAGAGGTCGATTCATCGTCAGTATGCGCTGTCGAGGCAGACGAAAAACTGGCCAAAACCCCACGGATCACGCGTGCCCAGATTTCAAGCATCATATCTTTGTAGACGCAAACGGCATTCCCTTCACCTCGATCCTCACTGGCGAGATCGCTAACGATTTCACACAACTGCTGCCGCTCGTCGCCTTGATTCCGCCAATTTTGGGCGTGCGAGACCGACCGCTCCCAAAGCTCGGTATCGTCTATGCCGATCGTAGCTACCACTCCAAACGACATCAGCGTGCATTGTGCGAAGGTAGCATCAGGCCCGTGATCGCAAAGAGACGCACTAAGCACAGCAGCAGACTCGGCACGTATAATTGGATCGTCGAGCGCACTCACTCTTGGCTCCACAATTTCCATTGTCTACGCCTTGGCTTCAATCGTCGCGCTGACATTCACGAAGCGTTCCTGAAACTTGGCTACTCGCTCGTCTACTGGAACATCTTCATGTGTGCTGAGCAGCATTTTAAGACTATTGATTCGCAATTCGTGATCTTGCAATTAGAAATTTGTCCCTAATTTGATGGGCATAGGAAAACGAGACACGAGGGACGATTTTTCAATTTCAAGATCTCGAATTGAGAATCAATAGCCTCTTAGCTTTCAATCCCTTTGAGGGGATGCCACGTCCCTTGGGATGCTCACTTTTGCATTTGAATTTTGAGGTTTGATACCCTGCTCCTTGGGGCGAGAAACTTCATGAAGCCCTCAGTCTGAGCATGCTATCAAACTCCAATGAGTGTAAGCGATACTTGCAAGCGATTCAAGATATTGGAGGTGACTGTAACGGATCTAGTCTGCGCAGACACGCTTTTTCGGTCAGGCCGCGATCGTCAAGAGGCTGTCCTGATAGGCTTCAAAAGAGAGCGCAAGTACGGGGCTTACAGGCGGTGCTGATGGAACAGTGGCATGTGCAGGTTGCCTATCGGATGGTAGGTGGTGGATGGTTGTTGGGTGGTGGTCGATGTAGATTACGGACAAGGCCGAGCAGCCTCAAACCTCATGTATAACACCTTTATTAGCCTGCAATTTATTATCTTCAAATTTGAAGATTTGTCCCCCATATTATGGACATAGAAAAACAAGACATAAGGGATACTTTTTTAAAATTTAAAATAGCGTATTTCGACATTGTTGCATAAATCGAGCGTGAGGACGTAATGGCGACGGGCATAATTTCAGGCGATACGAACGGATTGCGGACGAGTGAGGTCCGCCATGCGGTTGATGACGCCGACGCGAACGGCAACCTCGGTCGCCTGCGCGTCGATGTGACGCGCCCAGAGACAGTTTCCAGCGAGCGTCTTGAACCGATATATCGCATTCTCGGCAAGCGATCGCCGGTGGTAGCCACTGTCTTGCTTCCATTCTCGACGACCGTCACGGGCAATTGCATCAACCGCGCCATTACGTCACGCCGAACCGGGAATATCTGCTGGCCAATGAGCGGCACCTCGCGTGGCGGAATCGAAGGAACAGCACTGCGTGCAACAATGGCCGCATGGCATGGCTTGGTGTCGTAGGCACCGTCACCGACGATGACATCGATTTGTTCTTCGCGTGGAATCCTGGTCGAGCAACTTGGCCAGAGCGTCACCACCAGCCACATTCTGATGCGTCATTAGCGAGGCATGCACTTGACCAGTACTCGTGTTGAGCGCGATATGGACTTTACGCCACGTGCGCCGCTTCGAGTAGCCGGCTTCGAGTAGCCGTGCTGGCGCACCTTCCATTCACCTTCGATAAACCTTCAGACCGGTGCTGTCGACCACCAGATGGA
Organism: Burkholderia sp.; assembly: GCA_040954445.1. Taxonomy (GTDB): domain Bacteria; phylum Pseudomonadota; class Gammaproteobacteria; order Burkholderiales; family Burkholderiaceae; genus Burkholderia; species Burkholderia gladioli_A. The sequence goes on from CP144361.1 coordinate 1,080,720, forward strand.
TCGGTTTGTTGTCGTGAAGGATTGGCAGTTCGACATCAAGCGTTTTTGCCCGGCGACAGAGCGTGGTGTAATTCGGCACCGGCAAGCTCGGGAAGGCTAGATCGCGCAGACTTTTGGAAACCTTACCAGGGTGCGCAACGTTAGTCGATAGACGGTCTTCACGCCAAGTAATGCCTGAATCAGCGTATTGCCGTATAGACACCGGCGACCACGTGTAGGTATGGCGTCGGGTATTCTCGCAAGGATGGCTTCATCTATCCATATCGTCACGGTTCCCCCGGTTGATCAAGCCTTCATTATAGGCCGCCCAATTTTTGACACGGTAGCGCGCCTTCGGCTCGGCGTTGTTGCATAAATCGAGCGTGAGGACGCAATGGAACGGATTGCGGACCTCGCTCGTCCGCAATCCGTTCATATCGCCTGAAATTATTGATCCGAAATTCGTGATCAATATGCCCGTCGATGCCATTGCGTCCTCGCGCTCGATTTATGCAACAACGCCTTTCATGCACAAACCAATTCGTTATACAGCTTGAGTCAAGTTCTCGTATTTCTGATCAACAAATTAGAAAATCGTCGCTCATGAAAATCGTCGCTCATCTGAGGGGCATGGGAAAACGGGATATGAGGGGCGATTTTCCAATTTCAAGATTACGAATTGCAAATTAATGTCAAAAAGGAAGGCACGTCCATGCAAGGCGAAAAAAAAGTCATTGAGTTTCTCAACGCTCAGTTGAAGAATGAACTGACCGCGATTAACCAGTATTTCCTGCATGCGCGCATGCATCATCACTGGGGTCTCGAGCAACTCGGAAAGCACGAATACGATGAGTCGATCGGCGAAATGAAGCACGCTGACCGGCTGATCGAACGAATCTTCATACTCGACGGCCTGCCTAACCTGCAGGACCTGCACAAGCTGCTGGTCGGCGAGGAAACCGAAGAGATTCTGAAGGGTGACCTGAAACTAGAGTACATCTCCCAGGGAACTTGTAAGGATGCGATCGCCTACTGCGAATCGGTGCGCGACTACGTCTCGCGAGAGCTGTTCCAGAAGATCCTCGACGACACTGAGGAGCACATCGACTGGCTTGAGACCCAGATCGACCTGATCGGCAAGGTTGGCATCCAGAACTACCAGCAGTCGATGATGGGCTCGCCGAGCTGAGAACGGCGTCGTATTAATATTAATCCACAATCCGTGATCTTGAAATTTGAAAATCCTCCCAATATCTTGTTTTTTCTATGCGCGTGGCGTTGTTGCATAAATCGAACGTGAGGACGCCATGGCATCGGACGGGCATAATTCAGGCGATACGAACGGATTGCGGACGAGCGAGGTCCGCCATGCGCTTGATGACGCCGACGCGAACGGCGACCTCGGTCGCCTGCGCGGCGATGTGACGCGCCCAGAGACAGTGGCCGGTGAGGGTCTTGAACCGATACATCGCATTCTCGGCAAGCGATCACCGGTGGTAGCCACTGTGTTGCTTCCATTCTCGACGACCGTCACGGGCAATTGCATCAACCGCGCCATTACGCCACGCCGCACCGGGCATATCCGCTGGCCAATGAGCGGCACCCTCGCGTGGCGGAATCGAAGGAATAGCACTGCGTGCAGCAATGGCCGCATGGCATGGCTTGGTGTCGTAGGCACCGTCACCGCCGATGACATCGATTTGTTCTTCGCGTGGAATCTGGTCGAGCAACTTGGCCAGAGCGTCACCGTCAGCCACATTCTGATTCGTCATTAGCGCGGCATGCACTTGACCTGTATTCGCGTTGAGCGCGAGATGGACTTTACGCCACGTGCGCCGCTTCGAGTAGCCGTGCTGGCGCACCTTCCATTCACCTTCTCCATAGACCTTCAGACCGGTGCTGTCGACAACCAGATGGATCGGTTCATTGTCACGAAGGATCGGCAGTTCGACATCAAGCGTTTTTGCCCGGCGACAGAGCGTGGTGTAATTCGGCACTGGCAAGCTCGGGAAGGCAAAATCGCGCAGACTTTGGGTGAAACCTTGCAGGGCGCGCAAGGTCAGTCGATAGACGGTCTTCACGCCAAGTAATGCCTGAATCAGCGTATCGCCGTATAGACACGGGCGACCACGTGTGGGTATGGCATCGGGTATTCTGGCAAGGACGGCTTCATCTATCTATATTGTTACGTTCCCCCGGTTGATCAGGCCTTCATTATAGGCAGCCCAATTCCTGACACGGTAGCGTGCCTTCGGCTCACCTTTCTTGTGTATGTCCTTGCGCATTTTCTTGGCAAAAATTAGGCAGTTACTCTGGAATCTGACTTGAGGAGGCTGGCCCCGCGACCGTTGCGCGTAAACGTCAACGGATCTCGCTCGATTTATGCAACAACGCCATGCGCGTTACATGAGGAATAAATTTCTAATTTCAAGATAACTAATTTCGGATGAATAGAGTGGCATGCACTTGACCCGTATTCGGGTTGAGCGCGAATACGGGTCAAGTGCATGCCGCGCTAATGACGAATCAGAATGTGGCTGACGGTGACGCTCTGGCCAAGTTGCTCGACCAGCTTCCACGCAAAGAACAAATCGATGTCATCGGCGGTGACGGTGCCTACGACACCAAGCCATGCCATTCGGTCATTGCTGCACGCAGTGCTATTCCTTCGATGCCGCCACGCGAGGGTGCTGTTCATTGGCCAACGGATATGCCCGGTACGGTGTGGCGTAATGCCGCGGTTGATGCAATTGCCCGTGACGGTCGTCGAGAATGGAAGCAAGACAGTGGCTACCACCGGCGATCGCTTGCCGAGAATGCGATATATCGGTTCAAGACCTTCACCCACCGGCAACTGTCTCTGGGCGCGTCACATCGACGCGCAGGCGACCGAGGTCTCCATTCGCGTCGGCGTCATCAACCGTATGGTGGACTTCGCTCGTCCGCAATCCGTTCGTATCGCCTGAAATTATCCCGTCGATGCTATTGCATCCTCACGCTCGATTTATGCAACAACGCCGTTCCTCTGTACTAATTCCCGCGCACGCTCTGGCGCATCCGGTGTGACCGGCGACACGCACCAGGCGCTGATCCTGGAGATCACACGCGCATTGATCGATGGTGACCAGGAGGCCGTACTGCACACGCTCGCGAACGAGCTCAAAGCTGCCCTGCCGGGCCTAGTGCCCGAAGACCGGAGCAAGGCGCAGCGCGTTTATCGCCTGCGCGCGGCCTGAGCCATGGGGAACCGTTCCACCTCCTCCTCCCCAAGTCGGGAGCTGTCTCGCAAGCGTCATTGTTCAACGAACCCACCATGTCCACGCCCGGCAACACCGAAACCGCTGCGATCGCAGCAGATCTCAGCGGCGGCGCGGCACCAGCGGCGCTGCCGCTCGCAGCCCAGTTCGAGGCGCTCCCCACCGCATGGTGCGAGTTGCTCTCGCCTTTCTTGTCTAGAGACACTTATGCTCCGCTATGCCGCTTCGTCGACGCCGAACGCATGGCCGGCAAGACGATCTACCCGAGCGACGTATTCCGCGCGCTACGCCTGACTTTGCCCGACGAGGTCCGCGTCGTGATCCTAGGCCAGGACCCCTATCACGGCGACGATCGTGGCACGCCGCAGGCTCATGGACTGGCCTTCTCGGTACCACCAGCGGTGCACCCGCCGCCTTCGCTGCGCAATATCTTCAAGGAAATCACCGCGAACTTCGGGTACGACACGCCGAAGCACGGCTGCCTCGACTCTTGGGCACGCCAGGGCGTGCTATTGCTCAATACCGTGCTGACGGTCGAGCAAGGCGCGGCGGCAAGCCACGCGCAATGTGGCTGGGAGCCATGCACCGATACGATAATCCGCGAACTGGCGCGCCGCCATCGCGGGCTAGTGTTCATGCTGTGGGGTGCCTACGCGCAGGCCAAACACACGCTGTTCGATACTAGCGTGCATTGCGTGCTCAAATCTTCGCATCCTTCACCACTGTCCGCGCATCGGGGGTTTTTCGGCAACCGGCATTTCGCGCTGGCCAATAACTATCTGGCCGAGCATGGCAAGGTGCCGATCGACTGGCGGCTGCCGGTCGTCACGCTGGCCTGACGCCAGGCCCCAATGGCCCGGATCCACTCGACGCCAACGAAACACGCCCGACCGGTCCATGCCGATCGGGCTGGGCAGTTTCAAGAGTGGAGTGCAACGGCGTTGTTGCATAAATCGCGAGTGAGGACGCAGTGACATCGACGGGCATAATTTCCGGCGATACGAATGGATTGCGGACCTCGCTCGTCCGCAATCCGTTCGTATCGCCTGAATTATGCCCGTCCGATGCCATGGCGTCCTCACGTTCGATTTATGCAACAACGCCTCATCTATATTGTTACGTTCCCCCGGTTGATCAGGCCTTCATTATAGGCCGCCCAATTCCTGACACGGTAGCGTGCCTTCGGCTCACCTTTCTTGTGTATGTCCTTGCGCATTTTCTTGGCAAAAATTAGGCAGTTACTCTGGAATCTGACTTGATAGGAGGCTGGCCCCGCGACCGTTGCGCGTAAACGTCAACGGATCTCGCTCGATTTATGCAACAACCCCTCTGGGATCAACCGCATGGGGGCGGGACCTCTCTCGTCCACAACCCGTTCGTATCGCCTGGAATTATGTCCGTCGATGCCATTGCGTCCTCACGTTCGATGCTATTACTTCTCGACGATTTCGACACGTATGCCCTTTTTAAGGACCGTGATTGTACCTGGCACGTAGTGCACCCCAGCGAATTGCAATTGTTCCTGCTTAAAGATGTAGATCGGATAGTTGGTTAGCACCTGCGTGGCGAGCAGCTCGGTGGCTTGCCCGATCTGCGGCGCATAGGCCTGCGCGTCCCCTGGCAGGTTCACGTTGTCCACGGCTGGCGCCCGGAGCACCACCGACAGGCTGGCCGGATCGTAAGCCAGTTGCGTAGATACCGTAAATGTCCCGTTCACCGGCGCGCGCAGGAACGGGCTGGAGAAACGCGCGTCGAGCTGTACGGCAATACGGTTCTGCTCGGGCAGCAACCCTACCACCGGGTTCTCGAGCGCCACGTCGAATACCTGCGAGACGGTACGCTGGTAAGGGAACTTGCGCGCCACCGCCCGTTGTACTTCGTTCTTCGAGAACGTGTAGTGGTTCGGGATGAAAGGAAAGGTCGGCGTCGCGCCGTAGGCGGCCAGCGATACCGACACGGCCATGGCCGCAAACGCGGCAGCCATGAAACGACGACGATCATTCGCACGGGATAGGGTCATGCCAGATCTCCTGCACATGAGGCGGGCGCGTCGCGGTCTCGAGGCGGATCAGCCAATCCGGTACCTCGCCGCGCGAAGCACCGGACATCGCGGCCTGCGGGTACAACTCGGCGCAGCACGCGGGACGCTCGGGCCGACCGAAGATCGCGAAGCGCAGATCTTCCCCGAGTTAGAGAAAGGAGACGGTCGACCGGCTTGCTGTCGAGCATGCAGGGATATCGGACTCGAAATCGAGAGCGCAACGTAGCAAGCGCGACATCCCTCCGGCACGCATGAGCGACATCCGGACCCTGCTTGACTGCTAGGTTCACGTCGAAAACCCGCACTGATTCAAACAGGCAGCAAAGGCTGACCCCTAAGGACGGCGTTATTGCATAAATCGAACGTGAGGACGCCATGGCATCAGACGGGCATAATTCAGGCGATACGAACGGATTGCGGACGAGCGAGGTCCGCCATGCGGTTGATGACGCCGCCGCGCCCAGAGACAGTGGCCGGTGAGGGTCTTGAACCGATACATCGCATTCTCGGCAAGCGATCGCCGGTGGTAGCCACTGTGTTGCTTCCATTCTCGACGACCGTCACGGGCAATTGCATCAACCGCGCCATTACGCCACGCCGCACCGGGCATATCCGCTGGCCAATGAGCGGCACCCTCGCGTGGCGGAATCGAAGGAATAGCACTGCGTGCAGCAATGGCCGCATGGCATGGCTTGGTGTCGTAGGCACCGTCACCGCCGATGACATCGATTTGTTCTTCGCGTGGAATCTGGTCGAGCAACTTGGCCAGAGCGTCACCGTCAGCCACATTCTGATTCGTCATTAGCGCGGCATGCACTTGACCTGTATTCGCGTTGAGCGCGAGATGGACTTTACGCCACGTGCGCCGCTTCGAGTAGCCGTGCTGGCGCACCTTCCATTCATCTTCTCCATAGACTTTCAGACCGGTGCTGTCGACAACCAGATGGATCGGTTCATTGTCACGAAGGATCGGCAGTTCGACATCAAGCGTTTTTGCCCGGCGACAGAGCGTGGTGTAATTCGGCACCGGCAAGCTCGGGAAGGCCAGATCGCGCAGACTTTGGGTGAAATTTTGCAGGGCGCGCAACGTCAGTCGATAGACTGACTTCACGCCAAGTAATGCCTGAATCAGCGTATCGCCGTATAGACAGGGCCGACCACGCGTGAGTATGGCGTCGGGTATTCTGGAAAAGGCGGCTTCATCCATCCATATCGCCACGTTCCCCTGGTTAATCAGGACCTGATTATAGGCCGCCCAATTCCTGACACGGTCAGCGTGCCTTCGGCTCACCTATCTTGTGTATGTCTTTACGCATTTTCTTGGAAAAAATTAGGCAGATGACTCTGGAATCTGACTTGATAGGGGCTGGCCGGCGAGCGTTGCGCGTAAACGTCAACAGCTTTCGCTCGATGTATGCAGCAACGCCAAGTTCTGATCAATAGCTAGCGGTTTATAGACTCGCTGATGGAAAGGTCAAACAAAGGTACCACCGGGAGAAGAATAGGCCGTACGCGTGAGCGTTGCTTTCGGCACTCAGGCTGCCTTGCATTCGTAGAACACCATGCGGGCACTGCTTGCGTGTGCGAGGCGACGCCGTAGTGGCTTTCGTTTATACCATGCTCGGCCATCAGTTCGCGAACCGATTCCGCGCACTTGCCGCAACAACTGGCGACCCCGAGCTCAAGCTGTAGCTCGTCGAACGAGACAACGCCTTCCGCCAGCGAGGCACGGATTTTTTGGTCGGACACGGACTTGCACACGCAAACAATCATGATAAGTCTAAGAGTTAACGTTAATGAGAACTATTATAATTATATTTTTCATAATTTGACAAGCCCGCTCAGTGGTTTTGTAGGCGTTGTTGCATAAATCGAGCGTGAGGACGCATAGGAATTTCAAAGTTCCAGAGTCGTCTGTTTGGCACGTTATTGATCAGCCATTCGTGATGACCTATCGAGAATCGAACATATTTGTGCTTTAATCACCAATTTTCCCGTTCTATAGAACGGACTGCTCTCCCTGGGACATCAGCTCACAATTTTTGTGCGCGCCAGCGCTTCGTGATGCGCGCGCCGTTGCGCCAGCGTTTTGCCGCGCATAATACTGGCGTGCCGCAGCGGATTACCGCACAACACGCAGGTCAATGGGTCAACGTCGAAGACCTGACGCTATAAATCCTGATAGCGAATCTTTTCACGGGTTGCGGTTGCTGGCCTGGTAGCGTGTAGGCTTTTGGTGCCATTGCCCCCTCACCCGGTTCACCAGCAAATCGTAAAAATTGATCATCCGGAAGTGTTTTTCTGGAATGTGTTGAACAAACCGGTCGATGCATACCTGCGTCTCATACTCCGCGATGCGATGGCACCCGTCTCGATGGCTCAGGTAGTCAAACGTCACCGTCTTGCCGTAATCGTGCTTCAACCTGGACTTCACCAGTGGTAAACGCTTGATAGGCGTTGTTGCATAAATCAAGCGCGAGGACGCAATGGCATCGACGGGCATATTGATCACGAATTTCGGATCAATAATTTCAGGCGATACGAACGGATTGCGGACGAGCGAGGTCCGCCATGCGGTTGATGACGCCGACGCGAACGGCGACCTCGGTCGCCTGCGCGGCGATGTGACGCGCCCAGAGACAGTGGCCGGTGAGGGTCTTGAACCGATACATCGCATTCTCGGCAAGCGATCGCCGGTGGTAGCCACTGTGTTGCTTCCATTCTCGACGACCGTCACGGGCAATTGCATCAACCGCGCCATTACGCCACGCCGCACCGGGCATATCCGCTGGCCAATGAGCGGCACCCTCGCGTGGCGGAATCGAAGGAATAGCACTGCGTGCAGCAATGGCCGCATGGCATGGCTTGGTGTCGTAGGCACCGTCACCGCCGATGACATCGATTTGTTCTTCGCGTGGAATCTGGTCGAGCAACTTGGCCAGAGCGTCACCGTCAGCCACATTCTGATTCGTCATTAGCGCGGCATGCACTTGACCTGTATTCGCGTTGAGCGCGAGATGGACTTTACGCCACGTGCGCCGCTGCGAGTAGCCGTGCTGGCGCACCTTCCATTCACCTTCTCCATAGACCTTCAGACCGGTGCTGTCGACAACCAGATAGATCGGTTCATTGTCACGAAGGATCGGCAGTTCGACATCAAGCGTTTTTGCCCGGCGACAGAGCGTGGTGTAATTCGGCACCGGCAAGCTCGGGAAGGCCAAATCGCGCAGACTTTGGGTGAAACCTTGCAGGGCGCGCAAGGTCAGTCGATAGACGGTCTTCACGCCAAGTAATGCCTGAATCCACGCCAAGTAATGCCTGAATCAGCGTATCGCCGTATACACACGGGCGACCACGTGTGGGTATGGCATCGGGCATTCTGGCAAGGACGGCTTCATCTATCCATATTGTTACGTTCCCCGGCTGATCAGGCCTTCATTATAGGCCGCCCAATTCCTGACACGGTAGCGTGCCTTCGGCTCACCTTTCTTGTGTATGTCCTTGCGCATTTTCTTGGCAAAAATTAGGCAGTTACTCTGGAATCTGACTTGATAGGAGGCTGGCCCCGCGACCGTTGGGCGTAAACGTCAACGGATCTCGCTCGATTTATGCAACAACGCCCGATTTATGCAACAACGCCCGCTTGATATACCGGTTTAGATATTAATCAGAAATTCATTATCTTGAAATTAGAAAATCGTGCCTCATGTCTCGTTTTTCCATACCCATCAAATGAAGGATCATTTTCCAATTTCAAGAGGCGTTGTTGCATAAATCGAGCGAGATCCGTTGACGTTTACGCCCAACGGTCGCGGGGCCAGCCTCCTATCAAGTCAGATTCCAGAGTAACTGCCTAATTTTTGCCAAGAAAATGCGCAAGGACATACACAAGAAAGGTGAGCCGAAGGCACGCTACCGTGTCAGGAATTGGGCGGCCTATAATGAAGGCCTGATCAGCCGGGGAACGTAACAATATGGATAGATGAAGCCGTCCTTGCCAGAATGCCCGATGCCATACCCACACGTGGTCGCCCGTGTGTATACGGCGATACGCTGATTCAGGCATTACTTGGCGTGGATTCAGGCATTACTTGGCGTGAAGACCGTCTATCGACTGGCGTTGCGCGCCCTGCAAGGTTTCACCCACAGTCTGCGCGATCTGGCCTTCCCGAGCTTGCCGGTGCCGAATTACACCACGCTCTGCCGCCGGGCAAAAACGCCTGATGTCGAACTGCCGATCCTTCGTGACAATGAACCGATCTATCTGGTTGTCGACAGCACCGGTCTGAAGGTCTATGGAGAAGGTGAATGGAAGGTGCGCCAGCACGGCTACTCGAGGCGGTGCACGTGGCGTAAAGTCCATCTGGCGCTCAACGCGAATACGGGTCAAGTGCATGCCGCGCTAATGACGCATCAGAATGTGGCTGACGGTGACGCTCTGGCCAAGTTGCTCGACCAGATTCCACGCGAAGAACAAATCGATGTCATCGGCAGTGACGATGCTTACGACACCAAGCCATGCCATGCGGCCATTGCTGCACGCAGTGCTATTCCTTCGATTCCGCCACGCGCGGATGCCGTTCATTGGCCAGCGGATATGCCCGCTGCGGCGTGGCGTAATGGCGCGGTTGATGCAATTGCCCGTGACGGTCGTCGAGAATGGAAGCAACACAGTGGCTACCACCGGCGATCGCTTGCCGAGAATGCGATGTATCGGTTCAAGACCCTCACCGGCCACTGTCTCTGGGCGCGTCACATCGACTCGCAGGCGACCGAGGTCTCCGTTCGCGTCGGAGTCATCAACCGTATGGCACGGTCCTCGCTCGTCCGCAATCCGTTCGTATCGCCTGAAATTATGCCCATCGATGCCTCACACTCGATTTATGCAACAACGCCCCCGAAATGGTAATCACTGACTCAGTGCCGGTCAACCCACCTAAGCCCGAACAGACCGACCGCCAGGTAGATCAGCCCGGGTAGCGCCGCGGTTAGCGGAGCGGGCCAGGTATTGAGCGTGCCGATATGCGAGAACAGCGTGTTAAAGAGCTGGAAGCTCATGCCGAGCATGATGCCGCCGAACACTTTCATGCCAACCACGCTGGCGCGTGTATGTAGGTACGCGCACGGCAGCGACAGCACCAGCATCACGAACGCTGCGAACGGGTAGAGCAGCTTGCGCCACAGCGCAATCTCGTAACGCTGCGTGTCCTGCTGGTTATCGCGCAGATGCCGGATGTAGCGAAATAGGTTGAAGATCGACATACGTTCCGGCGAGACCAGCAGCACCGAGAGGATCTGCGGCGTAAGATCGGAGCGCAGCGAGTACTGCGGTATCGTCACCTGCTTAGAGCGATAGACTGGGTTCAGTGCATCCTTGGGCATGTTCGGCGCAGACTCGATCGGCGAGAGCTGGGTTTCAGCCACGTCGGTCAGCAACCAGTGGCCTGGCGGCACGTAGCGCCCCGACTTGGCGATGCGCACATTCTGCAGCTGAAACCGCGAGTCGAACTCGTAGATTCGCACGTTGCTGATAGTCGAGTCAGGCGAGAGCGTGCCGACGTTGACGAAGCGCGTGACGGGCTCGCCGTTGTCGTGTGCCGTCAGCGTGTCTTTGGCCCACACACCCGACTGGAAGTTCGACGAGACCGAGGAGCCCAACGCCTGGAGCCGCACGCGTTCGGAAAGCTGGCCGGTGTAGGGACCGATAAACTCGCCGATCAGGTAGGTGACGATCACCAGTGGAACACCGATCTTCAGCAGGGAGCGGAGCGCCCGGTTGGTGGCCAGGCCAGAGACGCGGAAAATGGTGAACTCTGAGTTGGCAGCCATCTGCGCGAACACGTAAATGGCGCTGATCAGGGTGGCAACCGGGATGATCTCGTAGAAGCGCGAGGGCATCTGCAGGCCTACGCGCAGAACCGCGTAGCCGAAGTTGTAGCTGCCGTGGCCGACCGAGTTCAGCTCACTGATCAGGTCGAAGAAAAAGAATAGCCCCGAGAACGTAAACAGCACAAACACGAAGGCCAGGTAGATCTGGCGCGCGAAATACTTTTCGTAGAGCCGCATCGGTCAGGCTCCCCAGTGGAATGTGGCACGCGGGATCAGCGGTTGGTTGCGCACGCGCATCCAGAACAGGAAGGCGACGATGCCGGCCACCACTAGGTGCAGCACCACCAGGCCTACGCAGAACGGGATCTTGCCGCGTCCGATCTGCGACTGCACCACGTTGAGCAGGTTCGAATATGTCAAATAGATCAACACGGCCATCACGAGGTTCACGGTACGCCCACGCCTCGGGTTCTGGTAGGTCAGCGGGATTGCGAGAATCATCAGATTGATGGCAATCAGAAGCAGGCCGGCGCGCCAGGCGAATTCGGCGAGGTTCTCATCGGTCGGATCACGCAGCAGGTCCAGCGTCGGGGTGCTAGTGGTGGTCGGCTGGGTGATCACTTTTTTACTCTGGATCTTTACGCCGTACCGTTCAAACTGTATGATCTTGAAGTTAGGCTGGCCGGGCACGCCGTCGTAGCGACGACCATTTTCCAGCACGATGAAGCGGTCGCCATTCTGGGCAGTCTTGGTATGGCCAGTCTGCGACACTACTACGTTGACCTTGCCTTGCTCGACAGTGGTGACGAACACGTTCTGCACGCTGGCCTGATCGGTCGACATCTTCTCGATGAAGAATACGCGGTTGGTGGACGGCGACTCGCGGAACTGGCCCGGCGCGAGTAACGAGACTTCGTCGCGCTGCTGGAAGCGTGCTTTGAGCAGCTTGCTCTGCTGGTTCGCCCAAGGCCAGCCGACGAAGGCGAAGAAGGCGATCAGAACGATTATGGGCGTGGCGAACACGCCGATCGGCTTGAGCAGGCGCGTCAGGCTCATGCCAGAGGCGAGCCAGACCACCATTTCGGCATCCTTATACCAGCGCGTGAGCACGAACAGGATCGACACGAAGAGGGTGCCGACCAGGATCATCGCGAGATAGCCGATCACGGTGAGGCCGATCAGTACGAGTACGTCCTTCGGGCTGACCTGACCGGTCGCTGCATAGCCGACGATGCGGATCATCATCGACGTCAACATGATCGTGAGCAACACCATGAAGACGCCGCTGGCGGTGTACGCAAGCTCGCGCTGGAGGAAGCGTTCGAAGATCATGTTTGAGGCGAAGAGGGCGGGGAGAGATACAGCGCGACGCCACAGGGAAAATAGCGGACAATGACAGCTTTCACCCACATAGCCCAAATCTTATCCAAGGACAAGCGCGATGGACTTTAGCATAAAAGGCTTTGATTGGAGCAAAAGTGCGTCCAAGGGCTTCCTGACAGGCAAGCCCGACTGCGTGGTGGTCGGCGTGTTCGAGTCGCAGACGCTGTCCGGTGCCGCCTTCGACATCGACGCAGCTGCCAAGGGTCTAGTGTCGCGCCTAGTCAAGGCCGGCGATATAGACGGTAAGCTCGGAAAGACGCTGTTTCTGCACGAGGTTGAAGGCGTTGGCGCTTCCCGCATCCTGCTGGTCGGCCTCGGAAAGCAGGATGGTTTCGGCCAGAAGGCCTACCAGGAAGCAACGCGTGCCGCCTGGCGCGCGCTGCTGGCCACCAAGATCGGCCAGGTTACGTTCACACTAGCGCAACTGCCGGTGGCTGAGCGCGGCACCGAGTGGAGCGTGCGCGCCGCGATCTTCACGCTGCGCAACGAGACCTACCTCTTTACGCAGATGAAGAGCAAGGCCGAACCAGCTCCGGCCACCCTCAAGCGCGTGGTGTTCAGTGTCCATCCGGACGATAAGTTGGCTGCCAAGCTGGCTGCCAAGCAGGCCGTGGCGATCGCCAACGGCATGGATCTCACACGTGAGCTGGGCAACCTGCCCGGTAACGTCTGTACCCCCACCTATCTCGCCAACAGCGCCAGGCAGCTGGCCAAAGACTGGGGCCTGAAGGCCGATGTGCTCAGCCTCAAGCAGATCCAGGCACTCAAGATGGGCTCCTTTCTGTCGGTCACGCGCGGTTCGGTTGAGCCGCCGCAGTTGATCGTGCTGCACTACCAGGGTGCCGCCACCAAGGTCGCACCGATCGTGCTGGTCGGTAAGGGCATCACTTTTGACACTGGCGGCATCTCGCTGAAGCCGGGCGAGGGCATGGACGAGATGAAGTATGATATGTGTGGCGCCGGCTCGGTGTTGGGCACCATGCGTGCGCTCGCCGAAATGGCGCTGAAGCTTAACGTAGTAGCGATCGTGCCGACCTGCGAGAATATGCCCTCTGGCCAGGCCACCAAACCGGGTGACATCGTCACCAGCATGAAGGGCCTGACGATCGAGGTGCTAAATACCGACGCCGAAGGCCGTCTGATTCTCTGCGACGCGCTGACCTATGCCGAGCGCTTCAAGCCGGTTGCGGTGATCGACGTGGCGACGCTGACGGGTGCATGCGTGGTCGCGCTGGGCCACCACAACAGCGGCCTGTTCTCGAAGGACGACGCGTTGGCCGGCGAACTGCTCGACGCCGCGCGCGAAGCGGGCGACCCGGCCTGGCGCATGCCACTCGACGACGAGTACCAGGAGTTGCTGAAGTCAAACTTCGCGGACCTGGCCAACATCGGCGGTCGTCCGGGCGGCAGCATTACGGCGGCCTGCTTCCTGGCGCGCTTCGCAGAAAACTATCCGTGGGCGCACTTGGACATCGCGGGCACGGCCTGGAAGAGCGGCGCTGCCAAGGGCACCACCGGTCGCCCGGTGCCGCTGCTCTCGCAATTCCTGATCGACCGCGCCGGTGTGTGAGCGCAAAGTTGGAAAAGGTAGGCATGACGCGGCGGCTCAATGACACGAATCGATTTCCATTCGAACGTCGGCGACTCGCTTGCGTATGCGTGCCGGCTGCTGCGAAAAGCCTACCTGGCCGGCCAGACCATACTGGTCTGCTCTGAACCGGCGCGGCTGCGCGCGCTCGATGAGCGGTTGTGGACTTTCTCGCCACTCGATTTCATCCCCCATTGCTTGGTCGACAGCCCACAGGCCTCGCAGACGCCGATCGTGTTGACCACCGATCTGTCGCGCGCTCCGCACGATGGGGTGCTGCTCAATCTCGGTGCCGAAGTGCCCGAGCAATTCGCGCGCTTTGCCCGGCTGCTCGAAGTGGTCGGCAGCGCGCCGGAGGAACTGGCGACCGGTCGCAATCGCTACCGTTTCTATCGCGACCGCGGCTACCCGTTGAACAACTACAAGCAAGACGGCTAGGGTATTGTTGCATAAATCTAACGAGAGCCGGTGACGTTGACGCGCACCGGTCGGGTGGGAGCCCCGATTATCCAGTCAGATTCCAGCATAAATTTTCAATTTTTTACGAAAAGATACGCAGGGACATACGCAAGACATGTGAGCCGAAAGCACGCTACCACGTCAGGAACTGGGCGACCTATAATTCGGGCCAAATGAACCGTGGGAACGTGACGATATAGATATTGATACGCAATTTCAAGATCAGAATTGCGGATAAAGAACGCTGTGGCAGACGCTTGTCTCAATCTCTTCAGCTAGATTCGCCACCCCTTGAGAGCACTTTTGCATTTAACTTTCAGGGTTTGAAACTTTCCCCCTTGGGGAGAGAAGTTTTATTTCGAACGCTCTAGTAAATTTCTTTATAATTAAAAATTTTCCGTATTTATGCCCGCGGAGAAAGCCAGGGAAAGCCTGTACAGCACCCAGAGCGCAACCAAATTCAAACAGGGGAAAGGGCAGCATTCATTATTTGGGAATCGATCATGAAGACGTTTTTCGCAAAAGCTCATGAAGTGACGCGCGCATGGTATGTGATTGACGGGACGGATAAGACTCTTGGCCGTGTCGCCAGCGAAGTGGCGCGCCGTCTTCGCGGCAAGCACAAGCCTGAGTTTAGCCCGCACGTCGACACTGGTGATTGCATCATCATCATCAACGCGAGCAAGTTGAAAGTTACGGGCAACAAGCTTCTCGGCAAGAAGTACTACCGTCACTCGGGTTACCCGGGCGGTATCTATGAAACGACGTTCGGCAAGATGCAGGAACGCTTTCCGGGCCGCGCGCTCGAGAAAGCGGTTAAGGGCATGCTGCCAAAGGGGCCACTTGGCTACGCGATAATCAAAAAGCTGAAGGTCTACGCAGAAGCGACGCATCCGCATTCGGCACAACAGCCGAAGGCGCTCGAGATCTAAAGGGACCTACATGATCGGTAACTGGAACTACGGTACGGGCCGCCGCAAGAGCGCAGTCGCTCGTGTCTTCATCAAGGCTGGCAAGGGCAACATTATCGTCAACGGAACGCCCATCGCTGACTACTTCTCGCGTGAAACCTCGCTGATGATCGTGCGCCAGCCGCTCAATCTGACGAACCACGGCCAGACATTCGACATCAAAGTCAACGTCACGGGCGGCGGTGAGACGGGTCAAGCCGGCGCAGTGCGCCACGGCATCACTCGCGCGCTGATCGACTACGACGTAACGCTTAAACCGACACTGTCAAAAGCAGGCTTCGTGACGCGCGATGCGCGTGAGGTCGAGCGTAAGAAGATGGGTCTGCGCAAGGCACGTCGCGCCAAGCAGTTCTCCAAGCGTTAAGCGCTTTCGGAAGGTCGCTCTAGGGCGATACGTCGACGAAAACCGCCAGCAATCGACTGGTGGGTTTTTATGGCCGGCATCGATCGAAGGGCGTGCTGCGGCTCGTAAATAAGTGCGCGAATCGCTTAATTTCGCAGACTTTCGGTACGCTCTTCACAATTGAAGTTATTGAATAAATCGAGCATGAAGACGCAAGGGCATCTACGGGCATAATTCAGGCGATATGAACGGATTGCGGACGAGCGCGGTCCAACCATATGGTTGATGACACCGACTCGCAGGCGACCTCGGTCGCCTGCGAGTCGGTGTGGCGCGCCCAGAGAAAGTTGCCGGTAAGCGTCTTGAACCGATATATCGCATTCTCGGCAAGCGATCGCTGGTGGTAGCCACTGTCTTGCTTCCATTCTCGACGACCGTCACGGGCAATTGCATCAACTGCGCCATTACGCCACGCTGCACCGGGCATATTCGCTGGCCAATGAGCGGCACCCTCGCGTGGTGGAATCGAAGGAACAGCACTGCGTGCAGCAATGGCCGCATGGCATAGCTTGGTGTCGTAGGCACCATCACCGCCGATGACATCGATCTGTTCGTCGCGTGGAATCTGGTCGAGCAACTTGGCCAGAGCGTCACCGTCAGCCACATTCTGATTCGTCATTAGCGCGGCATGCACTTGACCCGTATTGGCGTTGAGCGCGAGATGGACTTTACGCCACGTGCGCCGCTTCGAGTAGCCGTGCTGGCGCACCTTCCATGCACCTTCTCCATAGACCTTCAGACCGGTGCTGTCGACAACCAGATGAATCGGTTCATTGTCACGAAGGATCGGCAGTTTGACATCAAGCGTTTTTGCCCGGCGAAAGAGCGTGGTGTAATTCGGCACCGGCAAGCTCGGGAAGGCCAGATCACGCAGATTTTGGGTGAAACCAACCTTGCAGGGCGCGCAACGTCAGTCGATAGACGGTCTTCACGCCAAGTAATGCCTGAACCAGGCGTATCGCCGTCTAGACACGGGCGACCACGTGTGGGTATGGCGTCGGGTATTCTGGCAAGAACGGCCTCATCTATCCATATCGTCACGTTCTCCCGGTTGATCAGGCCTTCATTATAGGCCGCCCAATTCCTGACACGGTAGCGTGCCTTCGGCCCACTTGTCTTGTGTATGTGCTTGCGCATTTTCTTGGAAAAATTAGGCAGTTACTCTGGAATCTGACTTGATAGGGGGCTGGCCCCGCGACCGTTGCGCGTAAAGGTCAACGGATCTGGCTCGATTTATGCAACAATTGCCCAGAGGGATTTCGCGGTCGATCGCGCCCTGCGCGCCGACCGGAAACGCCAGCTTGATTTCCATTTTGTTGGCCATCGCGATATGCGTCAGAAGAACATCCGGGCGAGTTCCTCGCCCGGATGCTCGACACGCATGAAGGCCTCGCCGACCAGGAAGCTATCCACGTCGGCCGCCTTCATGCGTTCCACGTCGGCGCGTGACAGAATTGCCGATTCAGTCACGACGATACGGTCGGCGGGTACCATGTCAAGCATGCCGAGCGTGGTCTCGATGGTGGTCTCGAAGGTGTGCAGGTTGCGGTTGTTAATGCCGATCAGCGGCGTCTTCAGCGTCAGCGCCTCGTTCATCTCGTCGCGGTCGTGGACCTCGACCAGCACCGCCAGGCCTAACGAGTGCGCATAGGCTTCCAGGTCCTGCATCTGTGGCGTCTCGAGCGCTGCGGCGATTAGCAGGATCCCGTCTGCACCCATCGCGCGCGCTTCGAGCACCTGGTAGAGATCGACGACGAAGTCCTTGCGCAGCACCGGCAGTTCGCAAGCTTCACGGGCTTCTTTGAGATAGCGCGCGCTGCCCTGGAAAAACTGCTCTTCGGTCAGCACCGACAGGCAGGCCGCGCCGTGGCGCGCATACGAGGCCGCGATTTCGGCCGGAACGAAATGTTCACGCAGCACTCCTTTGGAGGGGCTGGCCTTCTTTACCTCAGCGATCACGGCGGACTGGCTAGCCGCATGTTTAGCGCGCAACGCGCCGACAAAGTCGCGTAGATCATGGGTTTCAGCCTCCAGCCTGAGGGCTTCGAGCGGCATGCTTTGCAGCGCGGCGGAGATTTCCTGACGCTTGACGCCGATGATTTGGTTGAGAATGTCACTCATGGCAAATCCGAAGGAATGGGGACGGTTTCAAGAGTGGAGTGCAACACACCGCTGGTTAATGGGCTGGAGCTCGATCGGTGGGATTATTGATCCCCAATTCATGATCTTGAAATTGGCAAATCGACCTTCATGTGAGGGACATGGAAAAAAACGAGACACGAGATCGCTTCCTTGTGAGGCACGTGAAGAGCGGCGACCTCAAGTGAGCAAGCTGCGCACGCGCGGCTGGACCTACAACGAAATTTCCGAGCATACGAACCTGTCGCGCACGGGCGTGTGCGATATTTGCAAGCGCCACACCCGCGAAGGTGCGGCTAGATTGTGAGACAAGCCGAGCGGCAGAGCGGTGAACCCAAGCCAAGCCATGAGTGAGTAGTAGGAAGCAGAAATTCGCACGCTGTTGCACGACCAGATGCCGGGCCAGCTGAAGATGTTGTTCGCGTTGTAGACGCGACATGCCGTGCGGGAGTTGATCCGGCAGCGATGTGGTTTGACGCTGACGTTGTAAGGTATCGGCTTGCATCTCGCGCGCTGGGGCTTCACCCCACAAAAGCCGAAGGCGAGGAAATTTAGTGGGGCGACGAAACGGTGCTGTGCTCCGATGATGTACGGGGTCACTACGTACCAATGGGCACAAGACACCCGAACGGCGCCTGGCGAGCCGGCGCGAACGCTTGTCGGATGTCGACGGTGACAAACCGTCCAGGCGCATTGGAAAAGGCGTTGTTGCATCAATCGAGCATGAAGGCGCAATGGAACGGATTGCGGACCTCGCTCGTCCGCAATCTGTTCATATCGCCTAAAATTATTGATCACGAAATTCGTGATCAATATGCCCGTCGATGCCATTACGGCCTCGCGCTCGATTTATGTAACAACGCTATTCTCAGCAAGCAATCTCCGATGGTAGCCACTGCCTTTCTTCCATTCTAGACGACTGTCACGGGCAATTGCATCAACCGCGCGGCGTTGTTGCATAAATTGAGTAAGAGCCGTTGACGTTTACGCGCAACGGTCACGGGGCCAGCCCCTATCGAATCAGATTCCAGAGTAACTGCCTATTTTTTGCCAAGAAAATGCGCAAGGACATACACAACAAGACAGGTAAACCGAAGACACGCTACCGTGTCAGGAATTGGGCGGCCTATAATGCAGGCCTGATCAACCGGGGGAACGTATATGGATAGATGAAGCCGTCCTGGCCAGAATACCCGATGCCATACCCGCACGTGGTCGCCCGTGCCTATACGGCGATATGCCTGATTCAGGCATTACTTGGCGTGCAGACCGTCTATCGACTGACGTTGCGCGCCCTGCCAGGTTTCACCTAAAGTCTGCTCAATTTGGCCTTCCCGAGCTTGCCAGTGCGGCATTACACGACACTCTATCGCCAGACAAAAACGCTTAATGTCGAACTGCCAATCCTTTTCGACAACGAACCGATCCATCTGGTGGTGGACAGCACCGGTCTAAAGGTCTATGGCGAAGGTGAATGGAAGGTGCGCCAGCACGGCTACTCGAAGCGGAGTACGTGGCGTAAAGTTCATCTCGCGCTCAACCCGAATACGGGTAAACTGCATGCCGCACTAATGACACATCAGCATGTGGCTGACGGTGACGCTCTGGCCAAGTGGCTCAACCAGATTCAATGCGAAGAACAAATCAATGTCATCGTCGGTGACGGTGACTACGACACCAAGCTATGCCATGCAGCCATTGCTGCACGCAGTGCTGTTTCTTCGATTCCGCCACGCGAGGATGCCGCTCATTTGCCAGCGGATACGCCCGGTGCGGCGTGGCATAACGGCGCAGTTGATGCAATTGTCCGTGACAGTTGTCGAGCATGGAAAAAAGACAGTGGCTACCACCGGAGATCGTTTGCTGAGAATGCGATGTATCGGTTTAAGTCGCTTACCGGAAACTGTCTCTGGGCGCGTAATATCGCCACGCAGGCGAACGAGGTCTCCGTTCGCGTCGGCCTAATCAACCCGCATGGGGGGGTGGACCTCGCTCGTCCGCAAGCCGTTCGTATCGCCTGAAATTGCCCGTCGATGCATTGCGTCCTCTCGCTCGATTTATGCAACAACGCTTTTTATGGCACAGAAGACGGGCTGGCACCCAGCCCGCTGAGTCGCGACTCTTTTCCTCCCATTTCGCACCCCGAAGCGGTGATCCAGTACCGTGAAACGGCCATTCGACGAGCCCCGTTGGCCGGCAGGAAGGACCCTCGACCGCAGCGCTTCAAGCGGCCCAGCAGAAACGGAAGACATCCATGACTGAACAGTATAACTTGCAACCCGGCAACAGCAGCTATGGCGCTTCGTCGATCCAGATCCTCGAAGGTCTGGAAGCGGTCCGCAAACGTCCTGGAATGTATATCGGCGATACATCGGATGGAGCTGGTCTGCACCATCTCGTATTCGAAGTGCTCGACAACTCGATCGACGAAGCCTTGGCGGGTTACTGCAACGACATCCACGTCACGATTTACGCAGACAACTCGATCTGCATTACCGACAACGGCAGGGGTATCCCAACTGACGTGAAGATGAACGACAAGCACGAGCCCAAGCGAAGTGCCGCAGAAATTGTGATGACCGAGCTGCACGCCGGCGGCAAGTTCGACCAGAACAGCTACAAGGTATCGGGCGGCTTGCACGGCGTGGGCGTGTCCTGCGTGAATGCGTTGTCGAGTTGGCTGCGCTTGGTGGTGAAGCGCAACGGCAAGAAGCACTTCATGGAGTTCCATCGCGGCGTGGCGCAGAACCGCGTGCTGGAAACGCACGATGGCATCAAAGTGTCGCCGATGGCGATTACAGGCGACACTGAGAACCGCGGTACCGCAGTGCACTTCATGGCAGATCCGACCATTTTCGGCACGGTCGAGTATCACTACGACATCCTGGCCAAGCGGATTCGCGAACTGTCGTTCTTGAATAACGGCGTGCGAATCCGCTTGACCGACCAGCGCTCTGGAAAGGAAGGCGATTTCGCCTTCGTGGGTGGCGTGAAGGGTTTTGTCGAGTACATCAACAAGACTAAAAGTGTGCTGCACCCGAGGATCTTTCACCTCATCGGCGAGAAGGATGGCGTGGGTGTGGAAGTGGCCATGCAGTGGAACGATAGCTACAACGAGAACGTGCTGTGTTTCACCAATAATATTCCGCAGCGGGATGGGGGCACTCACCTCACGGGCTTGCGCGTGGCGATGACGCGCGTAATCAACAAGTACATCGTCGACAACGAGATCGCCAAGAAAGCCAAGGTAGAAACCTCGGGTGAGGATATGCGCGAAGGGCTTGCGTGCGTGTTGTCGGTGAAGGTACCGGAGCCGAAGTTCAGCTCACAGACCAAGGACAAACTAGTGTCGTCGGAAGTGCGTGCGCCGGTTGAAGAAGTGGTGGCGAAGGCACTGGAGGAGTGCCTGCTCGAGACGCCGAATGACGCAAAGATCATCTGCAGCAAGATTGTCGAGGCGGCTCGAGCGCGCGACGCGGCCCGCAAGGCGCGTGAGATGACGCGCCGCAAAGGCGTACTGGATGGGGTTGGGCTTCCGGGGAAGTTGGCGGACTGCCAGGAGAAAGATCCGGCCAAGTGCGAAATCTATATCGTCGAGGGTGACTCGGCAGGCGGCTCGGCCAAGCAAGGCCGGGATCGGAAGTTCCAGGCGATCTTGCCGCTCCGCGGCAAGGTGCTGAACGTCGAAAAGGCGCGGTATGACAAGCTGCTGTCTTCGGAGCAGATCGTCATACTGGTGACGGCGCTCGGTTGCGGGATTGGTAAGGAGGATTATAACCTCGAGAAGTTGCGCTATCACCGCATCATCATCATGACTGACGCGGACGTGGATGGTGCGCACATTCGGACGTTGCTACTGACGTTCCTCTATCGTCAGATGCCAGAGATGATCGAGCGAGGATATGTGTATATCGCGCAGCCGCCGCTGTTTAAGATCAAGGCCGGGAAGGACGAGCGGTACCTGAAGGATGAGAGCGAGCTGAACGCGCATATGCTACGCCTGGCGTTGCAGGGCTCGGAGCTGCATCCGGGTAGCGGCGCGGATGCGATTTCGGGTGAGACGCTTGGAGATCTGGCCCGGTCGTATTTGCTGTCGCAGGGAGTGGTGGGGCGCTTAGGACGCTTGTATGACCCGGCAGTGCTCGAGGCTGTGATGGATGGCGTGGCGATTGGTTTTTCTGGCGAGGAGGCGGCGTCGAAGTCGGCAAGCGCGCTGGAGGCGGCGCTACTGGAAAGAGATGCAATGAAGAGTGAAGTGCGCGTGATTCCGGCTTATGACGAGATTCACGAGCATTGGTCGCTGCGGATTGAGCGGCTGCATCACGGGAATGTACGCGTTTCGGTGATCGATGAAGAGTTTTTGCTGACGGCTGATTATAAGCAGCTGGTTAGTACCGCCGATACGTTCAAAGATTTAATCAGGGAAGGGGCACTTATCAAGCGGGGGGAGCGCTCGCAGGCAGTGAAGGATTTCAAGGGAGCGATGCAGTGGCTTATGAACGATGCGGAGCGTAATGTCTCCAAGCAGCGGTATAAGGGGCTGGGGGAGATGAATCCAGAGCAGCTTTGGGAGACGACCATGGATCCAAATGTGCGCAGATTGTTGCGTGTACAGATCGAAGATGCGATTGCGGCGGATGGGATTTTTACGACGCTGATGGGGGATGAGGTGGAACCGCGTCGGGCGTTTATTGAGAGGAATGCGTTGCGGGCGCGGAATATTGATGTTTGAGAAGCGGCTGTAGTGCAGCATGCTGGTGTCCAAAACGTAGTTAAAAGTTGAAGGCCCGCAGTTTCTGCGGGCATCCGAGAGAATCAGGTTTGCAAAACGAACCTCCCGGCGTTGTTGCATAAATCGAGTGTGAGGACGCAATGGAACGTATTGCGGACCTCGCTCGTCCGCAATCCGTTCATATCGCCTGAAATTATTGATCCGAAATTCGTGATCAATATGCCCGTGGATGCCATTGCGTCCTCGCACTTGATTTATGCAACAACGCCGCATAAATCGAGCGAGATCCGTTGACGTTTACGCGCAACGATCGCGGGGCCAGCCCCCTATCAAGTCAGATTCCAGAGTAACTGCTTAATTTTTGACAAGAAAATGTGCAAGGACATACACAAGACAGGTGAGCCGAAGGCACGCTACCGTGTCAGGAATTGGGCGGCCTTATAATGAAGGCCTGATCAACCGGGGGAACGTAACAATATGGATAGATGAAGCCGTCCTTGCCAGAATACCCGATGCCATACCCACACGTGGTCGCCCCTGTCTATACGGCGATACGCTGATTCAGACATTACTTGGCGTGAAGACCGTCTATCGACTGACGTTGCGCGCCCTGCAAGGTTTCACCCAAAGTCTGCGCGATCTGGCCTTCCCGAGCTTGCCGGTGCCGAATTACACCACGCTCTGTCGCCGGGCAAAAACGCTTGATGTCGAACTGCCGATCCTTCGTGACAATGAACCGATTTATCTGGTTGTCGACAGCACCGGTCTGAAGGTCTATGGAGAAGGTGAATGGAAGGTGCGCCAGCACGGCTACTCGAAGCGGCGCACGTGGCGTAAAGTCCATCTCGCGCTCAATGCGAATACGGGTCAAGTGCATGCCGCGCTAATGACGAATCAGAATGTGGCTGACGGTGACGCTCTGGCCAAGTTGCTCGACCAGATTCCACGCGAAGAACAAATCGATGTCATCGGCGGTGATGGTGCCTACGACACCCAGCCATGCCATGTGGCCATTGCTGCACGCAGTGCTATTCCTTCGATTCCGCCACGCGAGGGTGCCGTTCATTGGCCAGCGGATATGCCCGGTGCGGCGTGGCGTAATGGCGCGGTTGATGCAATTGCCACTGACGGTCGTCGAGAATGGAAGCAAGACAGTGGCTACCACCGGCGATCGCTTGCCGAGAATGCGATGTATCGGTTCAAGACCCTCACCGGCAACTGTCTCTGGGCGCGTCACATCGACTCGCAGGCGACCGAGGTCTCCATTCGCGTCGGCGTCATCAACCGTATGGTGGACCTCGCTCGTCCGCAATCCGTTCGTATTGCCTAAAATCATGCCCGTCGATGCTATTGCATCCTCACACTCGATTTATGCAACAACGCCGGTTGAAGTTATTGGTACGTTCTCTTTACCAGTCACGGAATTCACTGGTTGGTGAAGGTGTTGTACTTCACATTTGAGTCCGCCTGGTCACTGCTGTGTCTGATTTTTCGTTTAACAAACTGGTGATTTTCGGTGTCGGCCTGATCGGCGGTTCGCTGGCGCGCGCGCTGCGCGAGCGCGGCACCGTAAAGGCTGGCCACATGATCGGCGTCGGTCGCTCGCCGACTTCGGTCGAGCGCGCGCGCGAGCTGGGCATTGTCGACGCGATCGCCTCACTCGACGACGAGGCGCAACTGCGCGCCTCGCTCGACGGTGCCGACCTAGTGCTGCTGGCCGTGCCGGTCGCGCAGACCGGTCCGCTGCTGGCGCGCATCGCGCCGCTGCTCGATCACGTTACTATCGTCACTGATGCGGGTAGCACCAAGTGCGACGTGGTGAAAGCCGCGCGCAAAGCGCTCAGCGAGAAGATCGCCCAGTTCGTACCTGCCCACCCGATCGCCGGGTGCGAATCGAGCGGCGGAGAAGCCGCGCTGCCCGATCTCTACGTCGGTCGAAACGTGGTGATCTGCGCGCTGCCCGAGAACCAGGCCGGCTCGGTCGAACGGGTCGACGCGATGTGGCGTGCCACCGGCGCGGTGACGCGTGCGATGGACGCCGCCCAGCACGACCGCGTGTTTGCCGCCGTCAGCCACCTGCCGCACGTGCTGTCGTTCGCGCTGGTCGAGCAGATCCTCTGCGAGGCCGACGCGGAGCTGAAGTTTTCATTCGCCGCCGGCGGCTTCCGCGATTTCACGCGAATCGCGGCCTCCAGCCCAGAAATATGGCGCGATGTTTGCGTCGCCAATCGTCGTGCGCTGCTCGACGAGCTCGACGCATACACACGCGTTCTGGCGCGTTTGCGCGAGGCGATCGAGGCTGGCGACGGCGCGGCGCTGGAGGCGGTGTTTGCCCGTTCGCGCGCCGCGCGCACGGCATGGCAGGAACGCGGCGACAAACCTGTCTCCGGCCCAGTTTAGTCTTATTGATCACGAATTTCGAATCAATAATGCGGGGCTGATTAACCGGGGGAGCGTGACGATATGGATAGATGAAGCCATCCTTGCCAGAAGACCCGCGCCGCCATACCCACGCATGGTCTCGCCCACGTCTACACGGCGATATGCTTATTCAGGCATTACTTGGCGCATGAAGACCGTCTATCGACTGACGTTGCGCGCCCTGCAAGGTTTCACGGCGTTGTTGGGCGTTGTTGCATAAATCGAGTGTGAGGACGCAATAGAATTGACGGGATAATTTCAGGCGATACGAACGGATTGCGGACGAACGAGGTTCGCCATACGGTTGATGACGCCGACGCGAACGGAGACTTCGGTCGCCTGCGCGTCGATGTGACGCGCCCAGAGACAGTTGCCTGTGAGGGTCTTGAACCGATACATCGCATTCTCGGCAAGCGATCGCCGGTGGTAGCCACTTTTTGCTTTCATTCTTGACGACCGTCACGGGCAATTGCATCAACCGCGCCATTACGCCACGCCGCACCGGGCATATCCGCTGGCCAATGAGCGGCACCCTCGCGTGGCGGAATCGAAGGAATAGCACTGCGTGCAGCAATGGCCGCATGGCATGGCTTGGTGTCGTAGGCACCGTCACCGCCGATGACATCGATTTGTTCTTCGCGTGGAATCTGGTCGAGCAACTTGGCCAGAGCGTCACCGTCAGCCACATTCTGATTCGTCATTAGCGCGGCATGCACTTGACCTGTATTCGCGTTGAGCGCGAGATGGACTTTACGCCACGTGCGCCGCTTCGAGTAGCCGTGCTGGCGCACCTTCCATTCACCTTCTCCATAGACCTTCAGACCGGTGCTGTCGACAACCAGATAGATCGGTTCATTGTCACGAAGGATCGGCAGTTCGACATCAAGCGTTTTTGCCCGGCGACAGAGCGTGGTGTAATTCGGTACCGGCAAGCTCGGGAAGGCCAGATCGCGCAGACTTTGGGTGCAACCTTGCAGGGCGCGCAACGTCAGTCGATAGACGGTCTTCACGCCAAGTAATGCCTGAATCAGCGTATCGCCCGTATAGACACGGGCGACCACGTGTGGGTATGGCATCGGGTATCTGGCAAGGACGGCTTCATCTATCCATATTGTTACGTTCCCCCGGTTGATCAGGCCTTCATTATAGGCCGCCCAATTCCTGACACGGTAGCGTGCCTTCGGCTCACCTTTCTTGTGTATGTCCTTGCGCATTTTCTTGGCAAAAATTAGGCAGTTACTCCTCTGGAATCTGACTTGATAGGAGGCTGGCCCCGCGACCGGTGCGCGTAAACGTCAACGACTCTCGTTCGATTTATGCAACAACGACCCCTTTAAATCCCGTCAGGCCAGCCTCTTGACGCTCGTGGCCTCATCGAAAAAAACGTGTATGAACAACTCGATCTGCTACACACTTCACTCTTATGCCTCCACAATTCGTAATCTTGAAATTAGAAAATCGTCTCTCATGTCTTGTTTTGCGATGCCGCGCACATGAGGGACGATTTTCTAATTTCAAGATTACGAATTGTGGAGCAATAAAACCTCCCAGGATCATTATGAAATTCCTCGATCTCGGTCCGTATTCCCATGCTGCGGGCACGGTACGCTTGCCCGGCTCGAAGAGCATCTCGAACCGCGTGCTGCTGCTGGCCGCGCTGTGCGAGGGGGTGACGACGATCACCAACCTGCTCGACTCCGACGACACCCGCGTGATGCTGTCCGCGCTGTCCGCGCTGGGAGTGACACTCTTGGACGACGGCGACACCTACGTGGTGACCGGCACCGGCGGCGCGTTTCCCGCCAAGACGGGCGACCTGTTCCTCGGTAACGCCGGCACCGCGGTGCGACCGCTGACGGCTGCTTTGGCCGTAAACAGCGGCGACTACCGTGTACGCGGCGTGCCGCGCATGCACGAGCGACCGATCGGCGATCTGGTCGATGGGCTGCGCCAGATCGGCGCGGCGATCGACTACGAGCAGAATGAAGGTTTCCCGCCGCTGCGGATCCGCCCAGCCAGGATCACGATCGACGGCCCAATCCGGGTGCGTGGCGATGTTTCCAGCCAGTTTCTAACCGCGCTGCTGATGGCGCTTCCACTAGTCGGCCAGCCAGGCGACGTGAGCGTGGTCGAGGTGGAGGGCGAGCTGATCTCCAATCCCTATGTCGAGATCACTATCAAGCTGATGGCGCGCTTCGACGTGCAGGTCGAGTGCGATAGCTGGCAGCGCTTTACGGTGCCGTCCACCCGCTATCGTTCGCCGGGCAGCATCATGGTGGAAGGCGACGCTTCCTCGGCCTCCTACTTCCTGGCGGCCGGCGCCCTCGGCGGCGGCCCACTACGCATCGAGGGCGTCGGTCGCGCGAGCATCCAGGGCGACGTCAATTTCGCCTCGGCGCTGATGCGAATGGGCGCAAACGTCGCGATGGGCGACGACTGGATCGAGGTGCACGGGATTGGCCACGATCATGGCAAGCTTGAGCCGATCGACATGGACTTCAACCTGATTCCCGATGCAGCGATGACGATCGCGGTCGCTGCGCTGTTCGCAGACGGCACCAGCGCGCTGCGTAACATCGCCAGCTGGCGCGTCAAGGAAACTGACCGGATCGCCGCGATGGCGACCGAGCTGCGTAAGGTTGGTGCAGCCGTGGAGGAGGGGGTCGACTTCTTGGTGGTGACGCCACCCGCGCAACTGCTACCAAACGTAGCGATCAATACTTACAACGACCACCGGATGGCAATGTGCTTCTCGCTAGTCAGCCTCGGCGGTATGCCGGTGCGCATCAAGGACCCGAAGTGCGTGGCCAAGACCTTCCCCTACTATTTCGACTGCTTTACCGCGCTTGCCAGGCGCTGAGCCATTTCTCCAGATGCAATCGACCCGACCATTCTATCTGCCCCCCGTCATCACGATCGACGGCCCGACCGCTTCCGGAAAAGGTACCGTCGCCGCGCTGGTGGCGGCGCACCTCGGTTTCCACTGGCTCGACAGCGGTGCACTGTACCGGATCGTGGCACTAGCGAGCCAGCGCTACGGGATCGAGCCCGACGACGAGGCGGGGCTGGCGAAGCTGGTCGACGACCTGCACATCAGCTTCCGTGAGGGTTGCGCACAGCTCGACGGGATCGATGTGTCCAACCAAATTCGCGCCGAAGCGGTCGGCAACCGCGCCTCGGCGATCGCCGTGCACAGCAGCGTGCGAGCTACGCTGGTGGCATGCCAGCAGGCTTTCCGCAAGACTCCGGGTCTGGTCGCGGACGGTCGCGACATGGGCACCGTGATCTTCCCCGACGCCGGCCTCAAAGTGTTCCTGACAGCGAGTGTCGAGGCTCGTGCAGAGCGCCGGTATAAGCAATTGATGCAAAAAGATGTTTCTGCTAGTATTAATAACTTGTTCCGAGATTTGCGTGAACGAGATGCGCGAGACAGAAACCGCGCGGTCGCGCCACTGGACCCCGCGAAAGATGCGAATTTGCTCGATACCTCGGGCCTGACGATCGCACAAGCGGTCGAGCAGGTCCTGGTTTGGTACCTGGAAGTCTCGTCGGGCTAGCTGGCCTGAATGTGCCGGCGGCGCAGCGAATCACGCAGTACCCGCAGCATACAGTGATAGTAGTAGGTGCTTCAGGCGTCCGGCGCGGGCCGGTTCCCGAGGCGGGTTTTAACCCTTATAACCCCGTGTGGTAATCGCATCGCCAGCCAGGCGCCAGGTGGCCCGGGCAAGAGAGACGGCGCGGCACCATGCACAATTCGATTTTTATGTTCGACCTGCAAACTTCCACCCAGAATACAGAATCTTTTGCGGCCCTGTTCGAAGAGTCGCTGACCCGTCAAGACATGCGCGCCGGAGAAGTAATCTCCGCCGAAGTCGTGCGTGTGGACCACAACTTCGTGGTTGTCAACGCGGGTCTCAAATCCGAGGCCTACATTCCGATCGAAGAATTCTTGAACGATCAGGGCGAGGTTGAGGTCCGGTCTGGCGATTTCGTTTCCGTCGCAATCGACACGCTAGAAAACGGCTATGGCGATACGATCTTGTCGCGCGACAAAGCGAAGCGTCTGGCTTCGTGGCTGTCGCTGGAACAAGCACTCGACAACAATGAGCTCGTTACCGGTACCATCACGGGCAAGGTGAAAGGCGGCATGACCGTGATGGTCAATGGCATCCGTGCCTTCCTGCCGGGTTCGCTGGTCGATACGCGTCCGGTCAAGGACACCACGCCGTACGAAGGCAAGACGCTCGAGTTCCGCGTCATCAAGCTCGATCGCAAGCGTAACAACGTGGTGCTATCGCGCCGCGCCGTCATCGAAGCCACCCAGGGTGAAGAGCGTGCCAAGCTGCTCGAGACGCTGAAGGAAGGCGCGATCGTCAACGGCGTGGTCAAGAACATCACCGACTACGGCGCATTCGTCGATCTTGGAGGCATCGATGGCCTGCTGCATATTACTGACATCGCATGGCGTCGTGTGCGTCACCCGAGCGAAGTTCTCTCGGTTGGCCAGGAAGTTACCGCAAAGATCCTCAAGTTCGACCAGGAAAAGAACCGCGTCTCGCTGGGCATTAAGCAGCTGGGCGACGATCCGTGGGAAGGCATCTCGCGCCGTTATCCATCGGGCACACGCCTGTTCGGAAAGGTCACCAACATCACTGACTACGGCGCATTCGTCGCAGTGGAATCGGGCATCGAAGGCCTGGTTCATGTGTCGGAAATGGATTGGACCAACAAGAACGTTGCTCCCTCGAAGGTTGTCCTGCTCGGCAGCGAAGTCGCAGTCATGGTCCTCGAGATCGACGAAGATCGCCGTCGTATCAGTCTCGGCATGAAACAGTGCAAGCCGAACCCGTGGGATGACTTTAGCCACAACTTCAAGAAAGGCGACAAGATCACTGGAACCATCAAGTCGATCACTGACTTCGGCGTATTTATCGGTCTGCCGGGCGGTATCGATGGTCTGGTCCACCTGTCAGACCTGTCGTGGAGCGAGTCGGGCGAGGAGGCCGTTCGCAAGTACAAGAAGGGCGACGAAGTCGAAGCCATCGTGCTGGGCATCGATGTCGAGAAGGAACGCATCTCGCTCGGCATCAAGCAGCTTGAAGGCGATCCGCTCAGCAACTACGTGGCGATGAACGATAAGGGCTCGATCGTCGACGGTGTCGTGAAGACGGTCGACGCGAAGGGTGCCGTCGTCACCCTGACGGGCGACGTCGAAGGCTACCTACGTGCGTCGGAAATCTCGCAAGAGCGAGTGGAGGATGCACGCAACGTGCTGAAGGAAGGCGACAAGGTCAACACGATGGTGATCAACATTGATCGTAAGTCGCGTAGCATCAACCTGTCGCTCAAAGCCAAGGAGTCGGTCGAGCAGCAGGAAACCATCCGCGGTCTGCAATCTGAAACCAGCTCAGCTGCCACCGGCACGACGAACCTCGGCGCGCTGCTGAAGGCAAAGCTCGACGGCCAGCACTAGTAAGCCTCGCGAGGTCTGCTGAAGTATGACCAAATCCGAGTTGGTCGCCCAGTTGGCAACGCGATTTCCGCAACTTGTCCTCAAGAATGTGGATTTCGCGGTGAAAACGATGCTCGATGCGATGTCGGACGCATTGTCTAAAGGGCATCGTATTGAAATTCGCGGCTTCGGTAGCTTTGGTCTCAACCGCCGTCCGGACCGCGTGGGCCGCAATCCAAAGTCGGGCGAGAGGGTGCAGGTACCCGAAAAGTACGTACCGCATTTCAAGCCCGGCAAGGAGTTGCGCGAACGTGTCGATGGCTCCTCCGGCGAACCGATCCAGTTCTTCGCCCCAAGGGGTGAAGTATCAAACCCCCAAAGTCAAATGCAAAAGTGAGCGTCCCAAGGGACGGGGAATCCACCAGAAGAGAATAAAGTCCCACCGCCCGCAGCCCTGCAAACCCCGGACATGGACTTTGTGCAAAGCGCGTCCCCAGCGGTTTTTTGTGTCTGCCCGCGGCGTTGTTGCATAAATCGAGCCTGAGGACGCATCGACGGGCATAATTCAGGCGATACGAACGGATTGCGGACGAGCGAGGTCCACCATACGGTTGATGACGCCGACGCGCACGGTGACCTCGGTCGCCTGCGAAGCGATGTGACGCGCCCAGAGACGGTTGCCGGTGAGGGTCTTGAACCGAGACATCGCATTCTCGGCAAGCGATCGCCGGTGGTAGCCACTGTGTTGCTTCCATTCTCGACGACCGTCACGGGCAATTGCATCAACCGCGCCATTACGCCACGCCGCACCGGGCATATCCGCTGGCCAATGAGCGGCACCCTCGCGTGGCGGAATCGAAGGAATAGCACTGCGTGCAGTAATGGCCGCATGGCATGGCTTGGTGTCGTAGGCACCGTCACCGCCAATGACATCGATTTGTTCTTCGCGTGGAATCTGGTCGAGCAACTTGGCCAGAGCGTCACCGTCAGCCACATTCTGATTCGTCATTAGCGCGGCATGCACTTGACCTGTATTCGCGTTGAGCGCGAGATGGACTTTACGCCACGTGCGCCGCTTCGAGTAGCCGTGCTGGCGCACCTTCCATTCACCTTCTCCATAGACCTTCAGACCGGTGCTGTCGACAACCAGATGGATCGGTTCATTGTCACGAAGGATCGGCAGTTCGACATCAAGCGTTTTTGCCCGGCGACAGAGCGTGGTGTAATTCGGCACCGGCAAGCTCGGGAAGGCCAAATCGCGCAGACTTTGGGTGAAACCTTGCAGGGCGCGCAAGGTCAGTCGATAGACGGTCTTCACGCCAAGTAATGCCTGAATCAGCGTATCGCCGTATACACACGGGCGACCACGTGTGGGTATGGCATCGGGCATTCTGGCAAGGACGGCTTCATCTATCCATATTGTTACGTTCCCCCGGCTGATCAGGCCTTCATTATAGGCCGCCCAATTCCTGACACGGTAGCGTGCCTTCGGCTCACCTTTCTTGTGTATGTCCTTGCGCATTTTCTTGGCAAAAATTAGGCAGTTACTCTGGAATCTGACTTGATAGGAGGCTGGCCCCGCGACCATTGCGCGTAAACGTCAACGGATCTCGCTCGATTTATGCAACAACGCCTATTCGCTGGCCAATGAGCGGCACCCTCGCGTGGCGGAATCGAAGGAATAGCACTGCGTGCAGCAATGGCCGCATGGCATGGCTTGGTGTCGTAGGCACCATCACCGCCGATGACATCGATTTGTTCTTCGCGTGGAATCTGGTCGAGCAACTTGGCCAGAGCGTGGCGTTGTTGCATAAATCGAGTGTGAGGACGCAATGGAACGGATTGCGGACCTCGCTCGTCCGCAA
Organism: Burkholderia sp.; assembly: GCA_040954445.1. Classification (GTDB taxonomy): domain Bacteria; phylum Pseudomonadota; class Gammaproteobacteria; order Burkholderiales; family Burkholderiaceae; genus Burkholderia; species Burkholderia gladioli_A. Next base: position 1,113,239 of record CP144361.1, read on the forward strand.
TCCGTTCATATCGCCTGAAATTATTGATCCGAAATTCGTAATCAATATGCCCGTCGATGCCATTGCGTCCTCGCGCTTGATTTATGCAACAACGCCACCCACGTGCTCAGCTACTGCTGGCACCGCTACGCGCGTGCAGCGGCTTCACGAAGTCGCCCGCCGAGCAGGCTCGGACATCCTAGTTGCAGCTGATCCTGCACTGAAGCCAGGGCCGAGCGTTGGCCCTTCCCCGCCCGCACGTAACTGCCGCACTGATTTCCGCTATACTTTGCTCGGATCGTTGCCGCCTTCGGCGCGATGAGACCTATTGATCCAAAATTCGTGATGTTGACATTTGAAAATCTTCCTTCATGTGAGGGCATGGCAAAAACGAGACAGGAGGGATGATTTTCAAATGTCAACATCACGAATTTTGGATCAATAAAAAACTCACCAGATTTTCTGGCTCGATTGCGGGCGCGCGAACCCACCGGCATACCGGTGGGTTCACTACAAATGCGGCTAAAGAAGTCGTCAACCGCGCATTGCCGACACCGTTTAGCCGCCCAGTCAACAAGGCGGAACGAGTGGGAACGAATGGAATCGATATCGGCATCGTCTCTCCTCAGACTATGCATTTCGCCGAACCACTACGGCTGCAAAGCGGAAACGTGCTCGGCAACTACCAGCTCGTCGTCGAAACCTACGGCGAGCTAAACGCAGCGCGCTCGAATGCGGTGCTGGTCTGTCACGCACTCAACGCCTCGCATCACGTGGCCGGCATCTACGCAGATGATCCGTGCAGCACCGGCTGGTGGGACAACATGGTGGGCCCGGACAAGCCGCTCGACACCAACCGTTTCTTCGTGATCGGCGTGAACAACTTGGGCTCCTGCTTCGGCTCGACCGGCCCGATGAGCCTGGACCTGGCCACCGGCATGCCCTATGGCGCGCGCTTCCCGGTGGTGACGGTGGAGGACTGGGTCAACGCGCAGGCGCGCGTGGCCGATTCCTTCGGCATCGAGCGCTTCGCTGCAGTGATGGGCGGTAGCCTCGGCGGCATGCAGGCGCTGGCCTGGAGCTTGATGTATCCGGATCGCGTGGCGCACTGCATGGTAATCGCCTCAACGCCGAAGCTCTCGGCGCAGAACATTGCCTTCAACGAAGTGGCGCGCTTGGCGATCCTGTCCGACCCCGACTTCCACGGCGGTAACTACTACGCGTATCAGGTAATCCCGCGACGCGGCCTGCGCGTTGCGCGCATGATCGGCCACATCACCTACCTGTCCGACGATGACATGGCCGAGAAATTCGGTCGTGCGCTGCGCCGCACTGACGGTGCGCTCGACGTCTACAACTTCAATTTTGACGTCGAGTTTGAGGTGGAGTCCTATCTGCGCTACCAAGGTGACAAGTTCGCTGAGTACTTCGACGCTAACACCTACTTACTAATCACTCGCGCACTCGATTACTTCGATCCGGCTAAGGCTTATGACGGCAACCTCACCGCTGCGCTAGCGAAGACAAAAGCTAAATACCTGGTGGCCAGCTTCATGACCGATTGGCGCTTCGCGCCGGCGCGCTCGCGCGAGCTGGTCAAGGCGCTGCTCGAGAACCGCCGCCAGGTCAGCTACGCTGAGATCGACGCGCCGCACGGCCACGACGCGTTTCTGCTCGACGATGCACGCTACCACAACGTAGTGCGCGTCTATTACGAACGTATCGCCGTGGAGGTTGGAGCATGAACCAGCAGGCCCTGACGATGCTTTCCGCGCGACCGGATTTCCGCGCTATAGCGCGCTGGGTCGAGCCGCGCTCGACCGTGCTTGACCTCGGCTGCGCTGACGGCTCGCTGCTCGCACTGCTGGCCGAGGAGCTCGAGGTGGCCGGCTATGGTATCGAGATCAACGACGCGGGCGTGCTTGGCTGCGTGAAAAACGGTGTCAACGTGATCCAGCAAAACCTCGAGGACGGGCTGCGCCTGTTCGAAGATCAGAGCTTCGATTTCGCGATCCTTTCCCAGACCCTGCAGACCATCCACCAGACCGTGGGGATCCTGCGCGAGACGGTACGCGTAGGCCGCGAGTGCATCGTCTCGTTCCCGAACTTCGGCTGCTGGGCACACCGCCTGTCGGTGCTGCGCGGGCGCATGCCGGTATCGAAATCACTGCCCTACCAGTGGCACAACACGCCGAATGTGCGGGTGCTGACCATCAAAGATTTTGAGGCGCTGGCACCTGAGGTTGGGATCGAGATCCTCGACCGGGCTGTGCTGCAGGGCGGCCAGCCGGTCCGTTGGGGCGCGAACTGGCGTGGTACTCTTGCCGTTTATCGCGTCAAGCGAAGCCAGCCATGACCATCCCTTCATGACTTCTCCCGAGCAGCACGATGCACCCGCACTGGCGTTGTTGCATAAATCGAGCGAGAGCCGGTAACGGTTTATGCGCAGCGGTCGGGCCAGCCTCCTGTTATTGATCCGCGATTCTTGATCTTGAAATGGCGTTGTTGCATAAATCGAGTGTGAGGACGCAATAGCATCGACGGGTAATTTCAGGCGATACGAACAGATTGCGGACGAGCGAGGTCCGCCATACGGTTGATGACGCCGACGCGAATGGAGACCTCGGTCGCCTGCGCGGCGATGTGACGCGCCCAGAGACAGTGGCCGGTGAGGGTCTCTTGAACCGATACATCGCATTCTCGGCAAGCGATCGCCGGTGGTAGCCACTGTGTTGCTTCCATTCTCGACGACCGTCACGGGCAATTGCATCAACCGCGCCATTACGCCACGCCGCACCGGGCATATCCGCTGGCCAATGAGCGGCACCCTCGCGTGGCGGAATCGAAGGAATAGCACTGCGTGCAGCAATGGCCGCATGGCATGGCTTGGTGTCGTAGGCACCGTCACCGCCGATGACATCGATTTGTTCTTCGCGTGGAATCTGGTCGAGCAACTTGGCCAGAGCGTCACCGTCAGCCACATTCTGATTCGTCATTAGCGCGGCATGCGGCGTTGTTGCATAAATCGAGCGAGATCCGTTGACGTTTACGCGCAATGGTCGCGGGGCCAGCCTCCTATCAAGTCAGATTCCAGAGTAACTGCCTAATTTTTGCCAAGAAAATGCGCAAGGACATACACAAGAAAGGTGAGCCGAAGGCACGCTACCGTGTCAGGAATTGGGCGGCCTATAATGAAGGCCTGATCAGCCGGGGGAACGTAACAATATGGATAGATGAAGCCGTCCTTGCCAGAATGCCCGATGCCATACCCACACGTGGTCGCCCGTGTGTATACGGCGATACGCTGATTCAGGCATTACTTGGCGTGAAGACCGTCTATCGACTGACCTTGCGCGCCCTGCAAGGTTTCACCCAAAGTCTGCGCGATTTGGCCTTCCCGAGCTTGCCGGTGCCGAATTACACCACGCTCTGTCGCCGGGCAAAAACGCTTGATGTCGAACTGCCGATCCTTCGTGACAATGAACCGATCCATCTGGTTGTCGACAGCACCGGTCTGAAGGTCTATGGAGAAGGTGCATGGAAGGTGCGCCAGCACGGCTACTCGAAGCGGCGCACGTGGCGTAAAGTCCATCTCGCGCTCAACGCGAATACAGGTCAAGTGCATGCCGCACTAATGACGAATCAGAATGTGGCTGACGGTGACGCTCTGGCCAAGTTGCTCGACCAGATTCCACGCGAAGAACAAATCGATGTCATCGGCGGTGACGGTGCCTACGACACCAAGCCATGCCATGCGGCCATTGCTGCACGCAGGGCGTTGTTGCATAAATCGAACGTGAGGACGCCATGGCATCGACGGGGGCGTTGTTGCATAAATCGAGTGTGAGGACGCAATAGCATCGACGGGCATAATTTCAGGCGATACGCACGGATTGCGGACGAGCGAGGTCCGTCATACGGTTGATGACGCCGACGCGAATGGAGACCTCGGTCGCCTGCGAGTCGATGTGACGCGCCCAGAGATAGTTGCCGGTGAGGGTCTTGAACCGATACATCGCATTCTCGGCAAGCGATCGCCGGTGGTAGCCACTGTCTTGCTTCCATTCTCGACGACCGTCACGGGCAATTGCATCAACCGCGCCATTACGCCACGCCGCACCGGGCATATCCGCTGGCCAATGAGCGGCACCCTCGCGTGGCGGAATCGAAGGAATAGCACTGCGTGCGGCGTTGTTGCATAAATCGAGCGAGATCCGTTGACGTTTACGCGCAACGATCGCGGGGCCAGCCTCCTATCAAGTCAGATTCCAGAGTAATTGCCTAATTTTTGCCAAGAAAATGCGCAAGGACATACACAAGAAAGGTGAGCCGAAGGCACGCTACCGTGTCAGGAATTGGGCGGCCTATAATGAAGGCCTGATCAACCGGGGGAACGTAACAATATGGATAGATGAAGCCGTCCTTGCCAGAATACCCGATGCCATACCCACACGTGGTCGCCCGTGTCTATACGGCGATACGCTGATTCAGGCATTACTTGGCGTGAAGACCGTCTATCGACTGACCTTGCGCGCCCTGCAAGGTTTCACCCAAAGTCTGCGCGATTTGGCCTTCCCGAGCTTGCCGGTGCCGAATTACACCACGCTCTGTCGCCGGGCAAAAACGCTTGATGTCGAACTGCCGATCCTTCGTGACAATGAACCGATCCATCTGGTGGTTGACAGCACCGGTCTGAAGGTCTATGGAGAAGGTGAATGGAAGGTGCGCCAGCACGGCTACTCGAAGCGGCGCACGTGGCGTAAAGTCCATCTCGCGCTCAACGCGAATACGGGTCAAGTGCATGCCACGCTAATGACGCATCAGAATGTGGCTGACGGTGACGCTCTGGCTAAGTTGCTCGACCGAATTCCACGCGACAAACAAATCGATGTCATCGGCGACGACGGTGCCTACGACACCAAGCCATGCCATGCGGCCATTGCTGCACGCAGTGCTATTCCTTCGATTCCGCCACGCGAGGGTGCCACTCATTGGCCAGCGGATACGCCCGGGTATGGTGGGTGCGGTGCGGCGTAACGGCGTGCGGTTGATGTAATTGCCCGTGACGGTTGTCGAGAATGGGAGAAAGGCAATGGCTACCACTGGAGATCGCTTGCCGAGAATGCGATGTATCGGGTTCAAGACGCTCACCGGCAACTGTCTCTGGGCGCGTCAGCGTAATCAACCGCATTGACGGACCTCGCTCGTCCGCAATCCGTTCGTATCGCCTGAAAGTATGCCCGTCGATGCCCTTGCGTCTTCATGCTTGTTTTATGCAACAACGTCTCATTTTCTCAAAGGTCGAGGGTCTTCAAAAAACCAGGGCTGATTCAGGCAGGGGGCGGCTCAGTCGCTCGTGCCCGAGCGATAGGCGTGGCGCTCGGTGACGATCCAGTCGAGTGGTCGATCGTGCGATTCGCGCGGCAGCGCGTCGAACGCGGACACCTCGTAGGCTAGGCCGATCGTCACCGGCAGTACCTCGTTTGGCCAGGCCGCCAGCGTGCGGTCGTAGTAACCGCCGCCGTGGCCGAGCCGGAAGCCCTGCTGGTCGAAGCTGACGCAGGGAATCAGCAGTAGGTCCGACACTAGCGCCTCTCCCTCTGCCGGCTCAGGGAGGCGGTGATGGCCGGTGCGCATCGGTGTGTCCGGGGCCCAGCGGCGAAACGATAGTGGCGTGTAGGGCTCGGTAATCACCGGCAGCGTGGCGCGGCGGAGGCGATCGGCGGCGAGCCATTCAGCGATCGTGCCGCGCGCGTCGAATTCGCCTGGCAGCGGCCAGTAGAAGCCCACCGTGAGCAGCGGATGCTTGTTGAGAAGATCGAGAATCCGGCGCGCCAGCGCGGCATTGATGGCCGCCTTGCCGCTCGCCTCGCGACGCAGCGGCGCGAGCGTTTCGCGCAGCGCCTGCTTGCGATGTGCGACAGAGGGGCGTGCTATGGTTTCGCTCACTTCGTGCTCCATAAAAAACGATGTCAACCAGCCTCATCCCAGTATATCGTGCGGTCGCCATGACGCTGTCGCTGGTCGTACTGGCCGCGGGTACCACCGCGTGTGCCGCTCAACCAGTCGACGACGTCAAATCGAACGACGATCAGGTCTTCGTCCAGCTTCGCGAGGCCGCACGCACCAACAATCCGGCCCGCGCCGCGCAGCTTGCCGCGATGATCCCGAATTATCCGGCACCGTCTTATCTCGAGTATTTCAAAATTAAGCCGCAGCTGTTCGACAGCTCGGGCAAGGCCCGCATCGACGCGCCCGACGCGCTAGTGCTGTCTTTTTTGCAGCGCTACGACGGCCAGGCGATCGCCGATCGCATGCGCAATGACTACCTGCTGGTGCTGGGCGCGCGTCATGACTGGCGGGGCTTCGAGAAGCAGTACAAGCGCTTCGTGCTCGACGACGATACCCAAGTTAAGTGCTATTCACTCGAGTCGCGCGCCTCGCGCGGCGAGAACGTCGCCGACATGGCGCGCCACCTGCTGGTTGAGCCGAAGAACTGCGCCGATGCCTGCATCGACCTGATCTCGGCGCTGGCGGTGAACCAGCAGTTCTCGTCCGAAGACGTCTGGACCCAGATGCGCTTCGCCTTTGAGCAGAACCACATCACCACTGCTGGCAAAATCGCCGACGTGCTCGGCCCGCGCCCAGTCGGCTTCGACCAGGCCGCTAGCGCGCCGCCGCTGTTCCTCGCGCGCGGCGTTGGCAGTGATGCCGTCTCGCGCCAGCTGGCACTGATTGCGATTACGCGCATGGCGCGCAACGATCCAGACCAGGCGGCTAGCATGATGGGTACGCTGACCCAGCTCTCCAAGTCGGAGCAGGCGATCGCCTCGGGCGAAATCGGTATGCAGGCGGCGCTCAAGCATTCGCCGATGGCACTGCAATACTACAAGCAGTCGGGCGGCGCGCCCTTGTCGGTGCCCGGCTACGAGTGGCGCGTACGCGCAGCACTGCTGGCCGGCGACTGGCCCTCGGTGCGCTGGGCCATTGACCAGATGTCCGACGAGCTGCGCGCCCAGCCTGTCTGGCTTTACTGGCATGGCCGCGCGCTGAAACAGGCCGGCGACGCCGGCAACGCGAACCACGACTTCGAGCAGGTGGCGGGCCGCTTCGACTTTTACGGCCAGTTGGCCGCCGAGGAACTGGGCCAGAAGACCGTAATCCCGCCGCGCACCACCGTCAGCGACGCCGAGGTTGATGCGATGAGCCAGGTATCCGGCTTCATGCTGGCACGCCGTTTCTACGCGCTAAACCTGCGGCTGGAAGGTAACCGCGAATGGAACTGGCCACTGCGTGGCATGACCGACCGCCAGTTACTGGCCGTGGCTGAATACGCCAAGCGCATCAACATGCTCGATCGCACCGTAAACACGGCCGACCGCACCACTACGATGCACGACTTCACGCTGCGTTATCCTTCTCCATACCGGTCGCTCGTGAAGCGCTACGCGGCCACCAGCGGACTCGATGTCGAATGGGCCTACGGCCTGATCCGCCAGGAATCGCGCTTCATCACCAGTGCGCGTTCCTCGACAGGTGCCTGTGGCCTGATGCAGCTGATGCCGGCCACCGCACAACTGGTGGCCAAGAAGCTCGGCATGGGCGGCCCTTCGAATGCACAAATGCACGACATCGACACTAATATCCAGCTCGGAACCTGGTACCTGTCCGACATCTACCAGAAGTTCAACGATTCGGCGGTGCTGGCCACGGCCGGCTATAATGCTGGACCGGGTCGGTCGCGCCAGTGGCGGCAGGTGTTGACCCAGCCGGTCGAGGGCGCGATCTTCGCGGAGACCATCCCCTTCAACGAGACGCGTGACTACGTGAAGAACGTGCTGTCAAACACCACCTATTACGCGGCGCTGTTCGAGGGCAAGTCGCAGTCACTGAAGGCGTGGCTCGGTTTCGTCTCGCCCTGATCAGCGGAACCGGTTTCATCAGCGGCCATCGGCCGTTGTTGCATAAATCGAGCGAGATCTGTTGACGTCCTTGCGCATTTTTGTAAAAATTAGGCAGATTACTCTAGAATGTGTAGTTGATATTGATCCGAAATTCCTATGCGTTCAATTCTCACTATCGGCAGTTTGATAGTGTCGCCCAGGCGGTCTAACTCAAACAAAACATAACTCAAAAAACAGTCTCCGAAAAACTCGGGGTGATTCAGGTGATTCAGTTACGGCGCTTCCGGCGCGATTTTCGGCGTGTCGATGACTACGTCGCCGCACTGTGCGCGATGGCGTAACGCGTGATCGATCAGCACCAGTGCTAGCATCGATTCGGCGATCGGCGTGGCACGGATGCCTACGCAGGGGTCGTGCCGACCGAAGGTCTCGACCACGGTCGGCTCGCCTGCTTTGGTGATCGAGCGGCGCGGCGTGCGGATGCTGGAGGTCGGCTTGATGGCGATCGACACGGTCAGGTCCTGGCCGGTCGATATGCCGCCGAGGATGCCACCCGCGTGATTGCCGACGAAGCCCTGTGGGGTTAGCTCGTCGCCGTGCTCCGAGCCGCGCTGGGCGACGCTGGCGAAGCCAGCGCCGATCTCGACGCCCTTCACCGCATTGATGGCTATCATGGCGTGCGCGATATCGGCGTCAAGGCGGTCGTAGAGCGGCTCGCCCCAACCCACCGGCACGCCCGAGGCGACCACGTCGATGCGCGCGCCGATCGAGTCGCCGTCCTTGCGCAGCGCGTCCATGTAGTTTTCGAGCTGCGGGACGATCTCTGCGTTTGGCGCGAAGAACGGGTTATCACGCACATGCGACCAGCCGACGAACGGAATCTCGATCGCGCCGAGCGCGCTCATGTAGCCGCGCACCTCGATGCCGCAGCGCTCCCGCAGCCACTTCTTCGCCACCGCGCCGGCGCCGACAATCGGCGCGGTCAAACGCGCCGAGGAACGACCACCGCCACGATAGTCATGGATGCCATATTTCTGCCAGTAGGTGTAATCAGCGTGGCCGGGGCGGAAAGTCTCGACGACATTGCCGTAGTCCTTGCTGCGTTGGTCAGTGTTCCGGATCAGCAGGGCAATCGGGGTGCCCGTGGTGCAGCCCTCAAACACGCCTGAAAGAATTTCGACCGCATCTGGCTCCTGGCGCTGCGTGACGTGGCGCGAGGTACCCGGCTTGCGGCGGTCGAGGTCGAGCTGGATATCGGCTTCGGTCAGCTCCATTCCCGGCGGGCAGCCGTCAATCACGCAGCCGATCGCGGAACCGTGTGATTCACCGAAGGTCGTGACAGTGAAAAGCTTACCGAAGGTATTGCCAGACATGGGAACTATTCGGCGTTGTTGCATAAATCGTCCGTGAGGACGCCATAGCATCGGACGGGCATAATTCAGGCGATACGAACGGATTGCGGACGAGCGAGGTCCGCCATGCGGTTGATGACGCCGACGCGAACGGCGACCTCGGTCGCCTGCGCGGCGATGTGACGCGCCTAGAGACAGTGGCCGGTGAGGGTCTTGAACCGATACATCGCATTCTCGGCAAGCGATCGCTGGTGGTAGCCACTGTGTTGCTTCCATTCTCGACGACCGTCACGGGCAATTGCATCAACCGCGCCATTACGCCACGCCGCACCGGGCATATCCGCTGGCCAATGAGCGGCACCCTCGCGTGGCGGAATCGAAGGAATAGCACTGCGTGCAGCAATGGCCGCATGGCATAGCTTGGTGTCGTAGGCACCGTCACCGCCGATGACATCGATTTGTTCTTCGCGTGGAATCTGGTCGAGCAACTTGGCCAGAGCGTCACCGTCAGCCACATTCTGATTCGTCATTAGCGCGGCATGCACTTGACCTGTATTCGCGTTGAGCGCGAGATGGACTTTACGCCACGTGCGCCGCTTCGAGTAGCCGTGCTGGCGCACCTTCCATTCACCTTCTCCATAGACCTTCAGACCGGTGCTGTCGACAACCAGATGGATCGGTTCATTGTCACGAAGGATCGGCAGTTCGACATCAAGCGTTTTTGCCCGGCGACAGAGCGTGGTGTAATTCGGCACCGGCAAGCTCGGGAAGGCCAAATCGCGCAGACTTTGGGTGAAACCTTGCAGGGCGCGCAAGGTCAGTCGATAGACGGTCTTCACGCCAAGTAATGCCTGAATCAGCGTATCGCCGTATAGACACGGGCGACCACGTGTGGGTATGGCATCGGGTATTCTGGCAAGGACGGCTTCATCTATCCATATTGTTACGTTCCCCCGGTTGATCAGGCCTGCATTATAGGCCGCCAAATTCCTGACACGGTAGCGTGCCTTCGGCTCACCTGTCTTGTGTATGTCCTTGCGCATTTTCTTGGAAAAATTAGGCAGTTACTCTGGAATCTGACTTGATAGGGATCTGGCCCCGAGACTGTTGCGCGTAAACATCAATGGATCTCGCTCGATTTATGCAACAACGCCGAACTATTCCAGAGAAAAAGCCGGAAGAATTGGCATTATGCCAGCTGCCCGGTCATCTTGGGCGGCGCGACGTGCCGGAGGTGACTGCGCGCCCAGTCCTACTTTTACTAAACTTTACGCGCGCGGCGCAAGCCCGGTGCTTAGGGGGTCGTATTCTGGCCCTCCCCTTAGAGGGGGAGAGTGGGCGTTGTTGCATAAATCGAGTGTGAGGATGCAATAGCATCGACGGGCATAATTTTAGGCAATACGAACGGATTGCGGACGAGCGAGGTCCGCCATACGGTTGATGACGCCGACGCGAATGGAGACCTCGGTCGCCTGCGAGTCGATGTGACGCGCCCAGAGACAGTTGCCGGTGAGGGTCTTGAACCGATACATCGCATTCTCGGCAAGCGATCGCCGGTGGTAGCCACTGTTTTGCTTCCATTCTCGACGACCGTCACGGGCAATTGCATCAACCGCGCCATTACGCCACGCCGCACCGGGCATATCCGCTGGCCAATGAACGGCACCCGCGCGTGGCGGAATCGAAGGAATAGCACTGCGTGCAGCAATGGCCGCATGGCATGGCTTGGTGTCGTAGGCGCCATCAGCGCCGATGACATCGATTTGTTCTTCGCGTGGAATCTGGTCGAGCAACTTGGCCAGAGCGTCACCGTCAGCCACATTCTGATTCGTCATTAGCGCGGCATGCACTTGACCCGTATTCGCGTTGAGCGCGAGATGGACTTTACGCCACGTGCGCCGCTTCGAGGAGCCGTGCTGGCGCACCTTCCATTCACCTTCTCCATAGACCTTCAGACCGGTGTTGTCGACAACCAAATAGATCGGTTTATTGTCACGAAGGATCGGCAGTTCGACATCAAGCGTTTTTGCCCGGCGACAGAGCGTGGTGTAATTCGGCACCGGCAAGCTCGGGAAGGCCAGATCGCGCAGACTTTTTGGGTGAAACCTTGCAGGGCGCGCAACGTCAGTCGATAGACGGTCTTCACGCCAAGTAATGCCTGAATCAGCGTATCGCCGTATAGACACTGGCGACCACGTGCGGGTATGGCATCGGGTATTCTGGCAAGGACGGCTTCATCTATCCATATTATTACGTTCCCCGGTTGATCAGGCCTTCATTATAGGGGCCGCCTAATGCCTGACACGGTAGCGTGCCTTCGGCTCACCTTTCTTGTGTATGTCCTTGCGCATTTTTTGGCAAAAATTAGGCAGTTACTCTGAAGTCTGACTTGATAGGAGGCTGGCCCCGCGACCGTTGCGCGTAAACCAAGGGATCTCGCTCGATTTATGCAACAACGCCCCAAATTTATGCAACAACGCACCCGGCTCAGGTAAAATTAAGAGTTCTAGGCGACTGCACCGCGCCCGGCGCGCGCCCACCTTTCTTCCTGTTCCCGCATGAGTACCGAACGCAACGACGCCCCAGCGGTATCCAATTTCATTCGAAACACAATCGACGACGACAATCGCTCGGGTAAATGGGGCGGTCGCGTCGAGACGCGTTTCCCACCAGAGCCGAACGGTTATCTGCACATCGGTCATGCGAAGAGTATTTGCTTGAATTTCGGCGTGGCACGCGACTACGGCGGCGTCTGCCACCTACGCTTCGACGATACCAACCCGCAAAAAGAAAGCGTCGCATACGTGGACTCGATCGTCGAAGCCGTGCAATGGCTTGGCTTCGAGTGGCATAAAGACGGTCGCGATCACCGGTACTTCGCCAGCGACTACTACGACAAGCTCTACGAGTACGCAGAGCTTCTGGTCACGCGCGGCAAAGCCTATGTGGACAGCCAGACCGCCGATGAAATACGCGCCAACCGCGGCTCGGCCACTGAGCCCGGCACGAACTCGCCATTCCGCGAGCGCTCGGTCGAGGAAAACCTCGACCTGCTACGTCGCATGAAAGCCGGCGCATTTCCCGAGGGGGCCCATGTGCTGCGTGCGAAGATCAATATGGCCTCGCCAAACTTCAATCTGCGCGACCCAGTAATCTACCGGATCCGCTACGCGAATCATTACCGCACGGGCGAAAAATGGTGCATCTACCCGCTGTACGACTACACGCACTGCATCTCGGACGCACTGGAAGGCATCACGCATTCGCTATGCACGCTTGAGTTCGAGAATCACCGCCCGCTGTACGACTGGGTGCTGAACGAACTGGCCGAGGCCGGCGTGTTCACGTATCCGCTGCCGCAACAGATCGAATTCTCGCGTCTAAACTTGACCTATGCGATCACCAGCAAGCGCAAGCTGCTGCAACTAGTGACCGAAAACCACGTGGACGGCTGGGACGACCCGAGAATGCCGACTATCGTCGGCATTCGCCGCCGCGGCTTTACGCCCGAGAGCCTGCTATTGTTTTGCGAGCGCATCGGCGTGACCAAAGTCGATTCCTGGATCGACATGGGCGTACTGGAAGGTGCGCTGCGCGACGACCTGGATGAGAAAGTGCCGCGTACCTTGGCCGTGCTTGATCCGCTCAAGTTGGTGATCGACAACTACCCAGAAGGCCAGACCGAAGACTGCACGGTGCCCGTGCATCCACATCATCCGGAACGCGGCGTGCGTACCTTCCCGATCTCGCGCGAGCTTTGGATTGAGCGCGAGGACTTCCAAGAAGTGCCGCCAAAAAGTTATTTCCGCTTGTTCCCCGGAAACAAAGTGCGACTGCGCTACGGCTACGTGATCGAGTGCACAGGCTTCAACAAAGATGAGCAAGGCAATATCGACGCCGTACATTGTAACTACTTCCCCGACAGCCGATCTGGCACCGAAGGCACGAACAACTACAAGGTCAAGGGTACCATCCATTGGCTCAGCGCGCCTGCGGCCGTGCAGGTCGAGGTACGGATCTACGACCGCTTGTTCCGAGAAGCTCATCCCGATGCGGGTGGCCGCAACTATCTCGAGGCACTGAACCCCGACTCGAAGAAAGTCATACAGGCCTATGTAGAACCGGGAACTGAAAACGCGGCTCCCGAGGTTCGCTACCAGTTCGAACGCCACGGTTATTTCGTGGCCGACCGCTACGATTCAAAGCCGGGAAAGCCAGTATTCAACCGGATCGTTCCGCTGCGTGATAGTTGGGACGGAAGGTAAGCGTCCAGCGCGTGAAAGAATGAAAGATACCCGTGCGACCTTAAAGCTGTAGTCCAACACCTTTGCCAACCGGCGTTGTTGCCATAAATCAACCGGCGTTGTTGCATAAATCGAGTGTGAGGACGCAACGGAACGGATTGCGGACCTCGCTCGTCCGCAATCCGTTCATATCGCCTGAAATTATTGATCCGAAATTCGTGATCAATATGCCCGTGGATGCCATTGCGTCCTCACGCTCGATTTATGCAACAACGCCCAATAAGAGTAGTTTTATTGATGGCTCACCGCCAGGCACTGGCCAAGGAACGACCATCTTACTTCTTCTTGCGCACGGGCGGCAGGTCGGTACAAACGTCTTCGTACAACTCGGCGGCCATCCCAACTGATTCGCCAAGCGTCGGGTGCGGATGAATGGTCTTGCCGATGTCCTCAGCGTCCGCGCCCATCTCGATGGCCAAACAGACTTCGCTGATCAGGTCACCCGCATTTAAGCCGACGATGCCGCCGCCGATCAAGCGATGGGTTGCTTCGTCGAAGATCAGCTTGGTGAAACCTTCGTCGCGACTGTTCGCGATTGCACGACCCGATGCCATCCAGGGGAACACGGCCTTGCCATACTTGATCCCCTCGGCCTTGCACCGGTCTTCGGTCTTGCCAGCCCAGGCTACTTCCGGATCGGTATAGGCCACCGACGGGATCTGCAGTGCATCGAAATAGACCTGCTCGCCGTGTGCTGCCTCGGCCGCGACATGGCCCTCATGCACCGCCTTGTGCGCGAGCATCGGCTGGCCGACGATATCACCGATCGCGAAGATATGCGGCACATTGGTGCGCATCTGCTTGTCGACTTTGATGAAGCCGTGATCGGTAACCGCCATGCCCGCCTTGTTGGCACCAATCTTCGTGCCGTTTGGGCTGCGGCCCACCGCCACCAGCACAAGGTCGTAGCGCTGCGCATCCGCCGGAGCTTTCTCACCTTTGAACTTCACGTAGATACCGTCTTCCTTCGCCTCAGCAGCCACCGTCTTGGTTTTGAGCATCACGTTGCCGAAACGCTTGGCGTTGTACTTTTCCCAGACCTTCACCAGGTCGCGGTCCGTGCCCATCATCAGGCCATCCATCATTTCGACTACGTCAATCTTGGCACCCAGCGAAGAGTAGACGGTCGCCATTTCCAGGCCGATACTGCCGCCGCCAATCACCAGCATACGCTTAGGCAGTTGGCGAAGCTCCAGCGCGCCGGTCGAGTCAATCACGCGCGGATCGTCCGGCATGAAGGGCAGCTTTATGGCCTGCGAACCGGCTGCGATGATAGCCTGCTTGAACTTGACGATCTTCTTACTGCCCTCAACCTGCACTTCAAGATGATGTGGGTCGACGAAGCTGCCGACGCCAATCACCACCTCGACCTTACGTGCCTTGGCTATGCCGGCCAGGCCCGTGGTCAGTTGCTTGACCACACCCGACTTAAAGTCACGCAGCTTACTTAGATCAATCTCAGGCTTATCGAAAGAGATGCCGTGATACGCCAGTGCAGCCGCTTCATCGAGCACCAGCGCAGTGTGTAGAAGCGCCTTCGACGGGATACAGCCCACGTTCAGGCATACCCCGCCGAGCACCGAATAACGCTCGACCAGCACCGTCTTCATGCCGAGGTCGGCGGCACGGAACGCAGCCGCATAGCCGCCGGGACCCGAACCGAGCACCAGCATGTCGCATTCGATATCGGCGTTGTCCGAGTAGCTTCCGGTCTGCGGCGCGGTCGAGGTGGCTTTTCCTGCCCACGTCTCGTCAGGCTGCACAGCCGGCGCTTCTGGTGCCTTGGCGACGGCCCGCTTCGTGGCTTCCATGCCGCTGTCCAGCACCAAAATCAGCATGCCTCCCGACACGTTGTCACCCACTTTGACCTTCACTTCCTTCACCACAGCGGCTTCCGAGCTCGGCACATCGATGGTGGCCTTGTCTGATTCCAGTGTGACGAGCGACTGCTCCTTCTCCACCTTATCACCCGCCTGCACCAGCACCTCGATAACCAGCATTTCCTTAAAACCTACAATATCCGGCACTTTGATTTCTATCAGACTCATGAACTATCCCCTTACTTGTTTGGGCTAGCGCCGATCGGACCACGCATCCGCGAGCACGTGCGCACCGGGATGCCATCAGGCATCAGAGGATCACGCGACGGAAATCGCCGAGGATCTGCGCGAGATAGGCATTGAAGCGCGCAGCCGCCGCGCCATCGATCACGCGATGGTCGTACGAGAGTGACATCGGCAGCATCAGGCGGGGTACGAACTGCGTGCCGTCCCACACCGGCTTCATCGCGCCACGCGACAAGCCCAGAATCGCGACCTCCGGCGCGTTGACGATCGGCGTGAAATGCGTGCCACCGATGCCACCCAACGAGGAGATCGAGAAGCAGCCGCCCTGCATCTGGTCGAGTTTGAGCGTACCTTCGCGCGCCACGTTTGACAGGTCCGCCATTGCCTTGGCGATCTCGGCTAGGCCCTTCTTGTCCGCATCACGGATCACCGGCACGACCAGGCCGTTTGGCGTGTCGGCGGCGAAACCGATGTGATAGTGCTGCTTGAGGATCAGGTTGTCACCGTCCAGGCTCGCGTTGAAAGTCGGGAACTGCTTCAGTGCCGAGACCACCGCTTTGATCACGAAGGCCAGCATTGTGAACTTGATGCCCGACTTTTCGTTTTCTTTGTTGAGCTGGATGCGCAGCGTCTCGAGCTCGGTGATGTCGGCCTCGTCGTTATGCGTGACGTGCGGGATCATCACCCAGTTGCGATGAAGGTTCGCGCCCGAAATCTTTTTGATGCGCGACAGCGGCTGGGCTTCGATCACGCCAAACTTAGTGAAGTCGATCTTCGGCCACGGTAGCAGATTCAGTTCGCCACCGACTGTGGCTGGTGCAGACGCTGCAGCTGGTCCCGCGCATTGTCCCGACATCACGCCCTTCACGAAGGCGATGATGTCTTCTTTGGTGATACGGCCCTTCGGGCCGCTACCTGCTAGGCCGCCGACGTCTACGGCAAGTTCGCGCGCGAACTTACGCACCGACGGCGAGGCGTGTCTGGCGCGACCGTCTTCTGCCGGCTTGGCTTCGGCTTGGGCCAGTGCGGCGGTCTTATGTGTTTCCACTTTGACTGCCTCGGCTTTTGGCGCAGCTGCGGTGGGTGCAACGCTTTTGCCGCTTTCCAGTAGGACGATCAGCGTGCCTTCCGAGACGTTGTCGCCAAGCGTGACGTTAATTTCTTTGACTACACCGGCGACCGGGCTCGGCACGTCCATGGTGGCCTTGTCGGACTCGAGCGTGACCAGTGACTGTTCCTTTTCGACCTTTTCACCGACCTTCACGCCAATCTCGATGACTGGGATGTCCTTGAAATCGCCGATATCCGGCACCTTAACCTCGACCGTACCGCCAGTGGCCGCTGCGGTCGGCGTAGCGGCAGGTACTACGGCAGTCTTCGGGGCTTCTTCGGCTTTAGCCTTGCCCGCGCCGCTCTCGAGGATCATGATCAAAGTGCCTTCCGACACGTTGTCACCCACCTTGACTTTCATTTCCTTCACCACGCCGGCTTCCGAGCTCGGCACGTCTATGGTGGCCTTGTCCGATTCCAGCGTGACGAGCGACTGCTCCTTGTCCACCGTATCGCCCACCTCCACCAGCACCTCGATGACGGGCACTTCCTTGAACTCGCCGATATTTGGCACTCTGACTGCGATCGATTGACTCATTTGTATATGTTTTCCTGGGTCGCGTTCGCCGGTGACGGCGAGCGCGACATGACATGATGGCATGTTTACGTTATTTATTTGAAAGTCGTGATCTTGAAATTGTAGAATCTGCCCTCATGTCTCGTTTTTTGCATGCTCATCACATGATGGACGATTCTACAATTTCAAGATCACGACTTTCAAATAAATGAACGGTGTTTTTGCATCAATCTGGCGAGAGCCGGTGACGTTTACGCGCAAAGATCGGGGCGAGCCCCCTGTAATCAAGTCAGATTTCGGCGTAAATTTTCGATTTTTGCCAAGCAGATGCGCAGAGGGACGTACGTAAGACAGGTGAGCCGAAGGCACGCTACTGCGTCAGGAAGTAGACGGCCTATAACGCGGGCCTGATCAACCGGGGGAACATAACAATATGGATAGATGAAGCTGTCCTTGCCAGAATACCCGATGCCATACCCGCACGTGGTCGCCCGTGTGTCTATACGGCGATACGGTGATTCAGGCATTACTTGGCGTGAAGACCGTCTATCGACTGACGTTGCGCACCCTGCAAGGTTTCACCCAAAGTCTGCGCGATCTGGCTTTCCCGAGCTTGCCGGTGCCGAATTACACCACGCTCTGTCGCCGGGCAAAAACGCTTGATGTCGAACTGCCGCTCCTTCGTGACAATGAACCGATCCATCTGGTTGTCGACAGCACCGGTCTGAAGGTCTATGGAGAAGGTGAATGGAAGGTGCGCCAGCACGGCTACTCGAAGCGGCGCACGTGGCGTAAAGTCCATCTCGCGCTCAACGCGAATACGGGTCAAGTGCATGCCGCGCTAATGACGAATCAGAATGTGGCTGACGGTGACGCTCTGGCCAAGTTGCTCGACCAGATTCCACGCGAAGAACAAAGCGATGTCATCGGCGGTGATGGTGCCTACGACACCAAGCCATGCCATGCGGCCATTGCTGCACGCAGTGCTATTCCTTCGATTCCGCCACGCGAGGGTGCCGTTCATTGGCCAGCGGATATGCCCGGTGCGGCGTGGCGTAATGGCGCGGTTGATGCAATTGCCAGTGACGGTCGTCGAGAATGGAAGCAAGACAGTGGCTACCACCGGCGATCGCTTGCCGAGAATGCGATGTATCGGTTCAAGGCCCTCACCGGCAACTGTTTCTGGGCGCGTCACATCGATTCGCAGGCGACCGAGGTCTCCGTTCGCGTCGGCGTCATCAACCGTATGGTGGACCTCGCGCGTCCGCAATCCGTTCGTATCGCCTGAAATTATGCCCGTCGATGCCATTGCATCCTCACGCTCGATTTATGCAACAACGCCGCGTTAAACCGTCATTGGATTGGGCTTAGACGGATCAAGATCGTACTTCTTGATCGCCTCGGCCACGACCTTGCGGTCGATCATGCCTTCGTCAGCTAGCGCGTTCAGCGCGGCGATGGTCACCCAGTAGCGGTCCACTTCGAAAAAGTGGCGCAGCGTTTTGCGGGTGTCCGAACGACCGTAGCCGTCGGTACCGAGCACCACGAAGCGGCGGTCGATTTGGCCGCGGATCTGGTCGACCAGCGCGCGCAGGTAGTCGGTCGATGCGATCACCGGGCCTTGCGTGTCCTTCAGCAGCTTTTGAACATGTGACAGGCGGCGCACCTCGGTCGGGTTCAGAAGGTTCCAACGCTGGACGTCATGGCCTTCGCGCGCCAGTTCGGTGAAGCTCGGCACGCTCCAGAGATCGGCGACGACGCCCCAGTCGTTCTTCAGCAGGTCGGCAGCAGCGATTACCTCGTTGAAGATCGCACCCGCACCCAGCAGTTGCACGCGCGGTGCCTTCTGGCCAGCCTCGGCCTTCTTGAACGAGTACATGCCCTTGATGATGTCGACCGCCACGTGCTTGCCCTCCGGGATCGCCGGATGCTTATAGTTTTCGTTCATCACCGTGATGTAGTAATACACGTCCTCCTGGTCAGCCACCATGCGCTGGAGGCCATGCTGGATGATCACCGCGAGCTCGTAGCTGAAGGTCGGGTCATAGCTGACGCAGTTCGGCACCGAGGCCGCCCACAGCAGCGAATGGCCGTCCTCGTGCTGCAGACCTTCACCGTTCAGCGTGGTCCGACCGGCGGTGCCACCCAATAGGAAGCCGCGCGAACGCATGTCACCGGCGGCCCAGGCTAGGTCGCCAATGCGCTGGAAGCCGAACATCGAATAAAAGATGTAGAATGGCACCATGATTTCATTGTGCGTCGAGTACGATGTCGCCGCCGCGATCCAGTCGCACATGCCGCCCGCTTCATTGATTCCTTCCTGCAGGATCTGGCCAGTTTCCGATTCTTTGTAGAACATCAGCTGGTCAGAATCTTCTGGCACGTATTTCTGGCCCTGCTGGTTCCAGATGCCGATCTGGCGGAACAGGCTTTCCATGCCGAAGGTGCGCGACTCATCCGGGACGATCGGCACCACGCGCTTGCCTAGCGCCTTATCCTTGAGCAGAATGTTCAGGATCCGCACGAAGGACATTGTGGTCGAGATTTCGCGGCCTTCGCCAGTGCCGTTGAGCAGGGGCTCGAAAACCTCGAGCGCTGGCACCGGCAGCGATTTCGCCTTCTGGCGACGCTGCGGCAGGTAGCCGCCGAGCGCCTGGCGCTGCTGGCGCATGTACTCGAGTTCCTTCGAACCTTCCTCGAACTTCAGGTAGGGCACGTCGCCGATCACGTCGTCCGAAATCGGCAGGCGGAACTGGTCACGGAAGCGCTTCAGTTGCTCGACCGGCAGCTTCTTCTGCTGGTGGGTGATGTTCATGGCTTGGCCGGCCTCGCCCATGCCGTAACCCTTGATGGTCTTAGCGAGAATCACGGTCGGTGAGCCCTTCGATTTGCTCGCCTCGTGGAACGCCGCATAGATCTTGTGGGGATCGTGTCCGCCGCGATTCAGGCTCCAGATATCGTCGTCGGACCAATCGTCAACCAGCGCTTTCAGTTCCGGCGTGTTGAAGAAGTGCTCGCGCACGTAGGCACCCGATTCTGACTTATAGGTCTGATACTCGCCGTCGACTACGTCCATCATGCGGCGCATCAGCGCGCCGCTCTTGTCGCGCGCGAACAGCGCATCCCAGCGGCTGCCCCAGATTACCTTGATGACGTTCCAGCGGGCACCGCGGAATTCGGATTCCAGTTCTTGGATGATCTTGCCGTTGCCGCGCACCGGGCCGTCCAGGCGCTGCAAGTTACAGTTGATCACGAACACCAGGTTGTCCAGCCGCTCTCGGCTAGCCATGCCGATCGCGCCGAGCGATTCTGGCTCGTCGGTCTCACCGTCGCCGAGGAAGGTCCAGACCTTACGGCCCTGGGTCTTGGCGATGCCGCGCGCTTCCATGTACTTCATGAAGCGGGCCTGGTAGATCGCCATGATCGGGCCGAGGCCCATCGAGACGGTCGGGAACTGCCAGAAATCCGGCATCAGCCATGGATGCGGGTACGAGGAAATGCCTTTCCCGCCTACTTCCTGGCGGAAGTTGCCGAGCTGGCCCTCTGTCAGGCGGCCCAGCAAAAAGGCGCGCGAATAGACGCCAGGCGAGGAATGGCCCTGCACAAACACCAGGTCCCCGCCATGCTCGGCGGACGGCGCGTGCCAAAAGTGGTTGTAGCCGACGTCATACAGGGTTGCGGCCGAGGCGAACGAGGCGATATGACCGCCCACATTAGTATTCTTTCCGGCGCGCAGTACTATCGCCAACGCGTTCCAGCGCGTGTATGAACGAATGCGGTGCTCGAGATTCTGGTCGCCCGGGTTCTTGGCCTGCTGGTCGAGTGGGATGGTATTGATGTAGGGGGTATTTACGGAATATGGCAGATATTCTCCGTTCATGCGGGCGAACTCGATCTGCTTCTCGATGAGGTAGTGCGCACGATCCGAACCGACGGAAGAAATCACGCCGTTCAGGGCTTCGAGCCATTCGACTGTTTCCTGGGCATCTTCGTCGTGCTCGGCGGCCACATACTTCATCACTTCGTTCGGTACAGCGGACATACTCGTCTCCTGGGTCCTGAGTGTGAGGATCGCGCTGCGTGCAGACGACGTGATTCGAGACGGCTGCGGCAAGCTCCGGCGGATTGTAAAGACCCTCGACTGGCTGGCACAACAAAATTTTCAAGTTATGAAAGTGTTTCTCACCATACGAAATTTTACTGCGCTGCACCCTTGTCACTTGGCCCATGCGCGACACATTTCGCTTTCGGTTCAACAATGCACGCCGCTGTTTTGTTCGCATGGCCCTGCGCTACAATATGTGCCATGATTGACTAATCAGCTATTTGCACGCTCGACGCGAGCGTCCGGTGCGGCGCCGGTCGAGTCGCAGTTCTCCCGCGTTGGCACCACGGCCCGTGGTGGCCTAATTCGGCGTTGTTACATAAATCTGGAGAAGGCTGGTGACCGTTTACGCCCAACGGTCGTGGCGAGCCACTGTTATTAATCCACAATTTGTGATCTTGAATCAAGCTGCATCGCAAATCGGTTGATGTATGCAATAGAGAGCGACACGCTTTGGTGATTTCTGGAGATGACGCAGATGGCTGATGACCGCTTTTTTGAGATGCCCCTTGGGCCGTGATGGAGCTTGTTTTGTCACGTTCGCCTTCAGCGAAGCATTGAGCATTTCGTCAGAATTCGGTTCTGGGCTGTACGACGGAAGGTAGAATACTTCGATCTCGTCGAAGGGCATGGGCTAACCATGCCGAGACCGGCTTGGCGTGATGAACTTTTAGGTTGTCAAGAATCAAAAATACCTTTTTGCTGCGTATGTCTTTATTGATCCGCAATTCTTGATCTTGAAATTTCGGATGAATAACGGTGATGCTCTAGTCAAGTTGCTTGACCAGATTCCGTGTGACGAACAGATCGATGTCATTGGTGGCGACGGTGACTACGACACCATGCCATGCGGCCATTGCTGCACGAAATACCGTTCCTTCGATTCCGCTACGCGAGGGTGCTGCTCATTGGCCAGCAGATATGCCCGGTGCGACGTGACGTAACGACGCGGTTGATGCAATTGCCCGTGAAGGTTGTCGAGAATGGAAGAAAGACAGTGGCTACCACCGGTGATCGTTTATTGATCGCGAATTTCAAATCAATATGCCTTTTGATACCATGGCGTCCTTATACTCCATTTATGCAACAACGCCTCCCGCTGCCGGGTCGGGCTGATAAGCCTACTGAAAAAGCTTCTACGGTGTCATCCCAAGCCGAGCCAGCACCGGGCCAACGCTCGCAAGACTCAACCGCGCACTGAATTTCGGTTCAATCAGCTCACGCAGGATCTGCGGCGTCCAAAGCTCGAGGTCGAATCTGTACTGCCATAAATTTTCCCGTTGACCAGGCAAACACTTGACACTCCTGCCACGGCAAGAGTGTACACGGCCCTATCCCGAGCCCCGTTCTCAAAAGCAAGGCGCGCTTGCCGCGCCCTGGACCCTTGGGCCCGTGCCAATACCTTGTGTAAGCCCAGCCACGATACATACTATTGATCCGCAATTCGTAATTTTGAAATTGAAAAGGCGTCCCATCATGGGATGAACATGGGGAAACGAGACATGAGGGACGCTTTTCATTTTCAAAATGGCGTTGTTGCATAAATCGAGCGTGAGGACACAAGGGCATCGACGGGGCGTTCGTTACATAAATCGAGCCAGATCCGCTGACGTTTACGCGCGACGATCGCGGGGCCAGCCTCCTATCAAGTCAGATTCCAGAGTAACTGCCTAATTTTTGCCAAGAAAATGCGCAAGGACATACACAAGAAAGGTGAGCCGAAGGTACGCTACCGTGTCAGGAATTGGGCGGCCTATAATGAAGGCCTGATCAACCGGGGGAACGTAACAATATGGATAGATGAAGCCGTCCTTGCCAGAATACCCGATGCCATACCCACACGTGGTCGCCCGTGTCTATACGGCGATACGCTGATTCAGGCATTACTTGGCGTGAAGACCGTCTATCGACTGACGTTGCGCGCCCTGCAAGGTTTCACCCAAAGTCTGCGCGATCTGGCCTTCCCGAGCTTGCCGGTGCCGAATTACACCACGCTCTGTCGCCGGGCAAAAACGCTTGATGTCGAACTGCCGATCCTTCGTGACAATGAACCAGATCCATCTGGTTGTCGACAGCACCGGTCTGAAGGTCTATGGAGAAGGTGAATGGAAGGTGCGCCAGCACGGCTACTCGAAGCGGCGCACGTGGCGTAAAGTCCATCTCGCGCTCAACGCGAATACGGGTCAAGTGCATGCCGCGCTAATGACGAATCAGAATGTGGCTGACGGTGACGCTCTGGCCAAGTTGCTCGACCAGATTCCACGCGAAGAACAAATCGATGTCATCGGCGGTGATGGTGCCTACGACACACAGCCATGCCATGCGGCCATTGCTGCACGCAGTGCTATTCCTTCGATTCCGCCACGCGAGGGTGCCGTTCATTGGCCAGCGGATATGCCCGGTGCGGCGTGGCGTAATGGCGCGGTTGATGCAATTGCCCGTGACGGTCGTCGAGAATGGAAGCAAGACACTGGCTACCACCGGCGATCGCTTGCCGAGAATGCGATGTATCGGTTCAAGACCCTCACCGGCAACTGTCTCTGGGCGCGTCACATCGAGGCGCAGGCGACCGAGGTCTCCATTCGCGTCGGCGTCATCAAGCGTATGGCGGACCTCGCTCGTCCGCAATCTGTTCGTATCGCCTGAAATTACCCGTCGATGCTATTGCATCCTCATACTCGATTTATGTAACAACGCCTTTCAAAATTACGAATTGCGGATCAATAAACGAGTCGTCGACTTCAGTCGACGACTCGCCTTCGCGCATGCGATCCAGTACCATCAGCTGTATTTCTTCCAACGCCGACCGAGATACCGTTCGTCCGTCGCTCTTCATGTCGGGTTAAACAGAGACAGTAAAAATTTGTTCCCTAATTTCTTGATTTATGAGCAACCAGCGGTGTGTTGCACTTCACGCTTGGAAGCGCTGTATCTAAACAACCGGATCCGCTACAATAGCGATGCCTCGCTCATTTCTAGTGCTGCAAGGCACGGCTTCACTTTTTTTCAGTCGTCTAGCGGATGCGCTAGACAAGCGCGGTCATGCCGTGTATCGCGTCAATTTCTGCGGTGGAGACTGGTTCTATGGCAGGAAGGACAATGCCATAAACTACGGAGGAAGGCTTGTCGACCTGCCGGCCTGGTACGCCGCCCTGGTGCAGCGCAAATACGTAACCGACGTCCTGATGTTCGGTGACTGCCGCGACGTCCACCGTCCTTTGCACCCGATCGCTGAACAATATGGCTTGCGCGTGCACGTATTCGAGGAGGGCTATGTTCGCCCGTATTGGATCACGCTCGAGTCGCATGGCGTCAATGACCGATCGCGCATGCCGAGGGATCCCACCGAATATCTGCGGCTGCGTAAGTACACTCCATCCGCAGAACTCGGGGAGCCAACCGGTTACAACCTCTACGAACGCATCTTCCACGATATCAGCTATCGTTTCGCCAATGCGCTGCTGGCCTGGCGTTTTCCCCGCTATCGCAGCCACCGACCACGTAACGGTTTCGTCGAGTACAGCGGGCTGGCGTTTCGAGCGCTACTGCAAGGGTGCCATCGGCGAGATGCCGAGCGCGTCACGCACGAACTGTTCGATGCCGGCTGCCCTTACTACCTGTTTCCGCTACAGCTGAATTCGGATGCACAGATCGTCGTACATTCGCCCTTCGAGGGCGTGCGCGAAGCGATAGACTATGTGGTGCGCTCGTTTGCCCGACATGCCTCGCGAGATGCCATGCTACTGATCAAGAACCATCCGCTCGACACCGGCGTGATCGAATATCAGCGCTTTGCGTTATCGATCGCGCGCAAGGCTGGTATCGTCGAGCGGATTCGCTTTATCAACTCCGGGCATCTTCCGACCCTGCTCGAACGCGCGCGTGGCGTGGTGGTGGTCAACAGCACGGTAGGCCTGTCGGCACTGCACCATAAGCGCCCCCTGATCGCGCTGGGCGCGGCGATCTACAATATGCCAGGACTGACCTGGCAGGGCAGGCTCGATGACTTCTGGCATCAAAGTGAATTGCCTGACATGACCCTCTATCACGCGTTTCTCGACTATGTGATGCACCACACGCAGATCAACGGCGATTTCTATACGCGCACAGGTATCGAGATGGCGGTGCGCGGCGCCGTCGAGCGCCTGGATCGTGCCGATGCGTAGCCAAGTCTCGGCCCATCATGTTGTCATCACCGGTGCCAGCGCCGGCCTAGGTCTCGCGCTTGCGCTGGCCCATGCCGCTTCGGGCATGGTGCTGGGCCTGGTCGGACGCGACCCACTTCGCATCGATGCGGTCGCAACGGCCTGTCGCGCGAGTGGCGCGACGGTCGAGACCGGCATCGTTGATGTACGCAACACGGCAGCCATCGGTGCCTGGCTCGATGCCTTCGATGCGCGCTACCCGATCACACTCTTAATTGCAAATGCCGGTGTCGCCAGCACGATTGCCTCCGCCGATGATTGGGAAGAGAGCGAACATGCCCGCGTCGTGATCGACACCAATCTTTACGGCATGCTGAATACCGTGTTTCCGGTAATCAAGCGCATGCGGGAGCGGCGTCATGGCCGGATCGCGGTGGTAGCCTCGATCGCCGCCCTACGCGGCATGGAGATCTCCCCCGCCTATTGCGCCAGCAAGTCCGCGATCAAGGCCTGGGCCGACTCCGTGCGGCCCAGGCTCAAGCGCGATGGCCTGGCGGTCACAGTTATCTTGCCAGGCTTCGTGAAGACTTCGATGAGCGACGTGTTTCCTGGCGAGAAGCCTTTCCTCTGGAGCGCTGAGCACGCGGCCGCACATATTCGGCGTAAGCTCGAGGCAGGTCGCAGCGAGATCGCCTTCCCGGCCCTGCTCGCGTGTGGCATGCGCCTGCTGCCGCTGCTGCCTATCGCGCTCGCGGATGCGATCCTCGAGCGCCTGTCCTACCTACCCGCGAAGGGCCACGCCAATTGAGTGCGTCGCTTGTCTTCGATTTGGCCATAGTGCCAGCCATCGCACTGTCGTTCGCGCTCGACGCGGTCGCAGTGCCGCGCGCGCCGCTGACGCGAGCGCTGCTGTCGTCGATGCTTCACATTCTTTCGGTATGCTTTCTCGCTAGTCTGGCATTCGCACTGACCTTGCGCCCGATCTTCTCGGCCTGCTCAGCACTAGCGCTGGTCGGGTTGGCGGCGGTCGTCAGCAATGCGAAGTACGAGTCCTTGCGCGAACCTTTTGTGTTCACGGACCTGAGCCTGTTCAGCCAGTTGTTTGCCCATCTTCGGCTCTATCTGCCCTTCCTAAGCGCCGGCAAAGTGGTCGCGATCAGTGTGGGCATCGCGCTTGTGATCGCAAGCTTTGTCGTCGAGCGACCCCTACCGCCTGCCGCCGCCCTTCCGGTCTGGCTAGCGGTGGCGCTGTCGTTCGCGCTTGCGACAGTGATCGCCACGCGCCTTCCGCTCACGCTGGAGCCCTCGACCGACCAGTGCCGCCACGGTTTCTTTGCGGTATTCGTAGCCTACCTATTCAATGGCCTTCGCCCAGCCACCTTCCGCCGCTTTCGCGAATGCCTGGCTGGCTCGCCGTTCGCGACCGGTAAGCCGATCCGACGCCCGGACGTGGTGCTGATCCAGAGCGAATCGTTCTTCGATGCGCGTCGACTGGGCCCATCGATCGAGCCCGGCCTACTGCGCTGTTTCGACCAGGCGTGTAGTGAAGCCGTCTGGTACGGCGAGATGACGGTGCCAGCCTGGGGAGCAAACACCATGCGCACCGAGTTCGCGGTGTTGACGGGCACCGCCTCGCAGTCGCTCGGTTACGCGCGTTTTTATCCTTACGCCTTCGTCAGGCAGCGGCTTGCCTCGCTGCCTGCCTTGTTCGGGCGTGGCGGTTACGAGACAGTAGCGATTCATCCCTATTACGCTGATTTTTTTGGACGAAACCGGGTATTTCCCTTGCTTGGTTTCGAGCGTTTCCTCGATATCGGTCATTTCGCCTCGGTATCGCGCGCCGGCCCTTACGTGTCGGACGCGGCGGTGGGCGAGGCAATCGTTATGGAACTCGACACAGCGGAGCTGGAACGCCCTCGTTTCGTGTTCGCCATTACGATGGAAAACCACGGTCCCCTACATCTTGAAACAGTGCAGCCGGGCGAGGCGACTTCGCGACATACTCTCGGTAACGATGCCCAATGGCGGGACCTGACCGCATATTTGCGACATATTGAAAATGCAGATGCAATGCTCGGACGCCTGCTGGATCATTTGTCTTCGAGCGACAGGCAGACCGTGGTCTGTTTTTACGGAGATCATGTTCCCGGGCTGTCGAAGATTTTCGACGGGTTGGACGTGAACCCGGAGCATAGCGATTATTTCATCTGGCGAAATTTCGAGGTTGATAAACCGGAACGTCAGGACTTGCAGGCCGAGATGCTGGGGGGGCTGCTGCTGCAAGCGACACAGCAGGGTAGTGGAAGAAGTCGCATGGACCAGTCGCGGGCACCAGAGAAAACGCCATAAAGATGAACGGAAAGATTGCAATTGTTGGGATTGCTTGCCGCTTTCCGGGGGTGTCAATAATCCGGAGGAACTCTGGCGCCTGTTGTGCGAAGAGCGCGATGCCGTCACGCAAATTCCGGTCGGGCGCTTTGGTATGGACTTCTACCAGCACCCTTCCAAACGTGAGCCCGGCAAGAGCTATACGTTTGCGGCCGGTGTGTTGGACGACATCGCAGGATTCGATGCGGCATTTTTCGGTATCTCACCGCGCGAAGCGAGACAGATGGATCCGCAGCAGCGCCTGCTGCTCGAACTCGCCTGGGAAGCGTTCGAGCATGCTGGCTTGCGCCCGCGCGACATGCGCGGGCGTGATTGCGGCGTATTCGTGGGCGTGGCGAGCCCTGACTACGGCAATCGCAGGATGGACGACCTGAATTTGGTCGATCCATACTCGGCTACCGGCAACACGCTCAGCATCGTCTCCAACCGCGTTTCCTATCTGTTCGACCTGCGAGGTCCGAGCCTGTCGGTCGACACGGCCTGCTCGTCTTCGCTGGTCGCGCTGCACCAGGCGGTGCAGGTGCTGCGCTCGGGTGAGACTGAAATGGCGCTGGTTGGCGGCGTGAACCTGCTGATGCATCCGCTCGGTTTCGTCAGCTTCTCGAAGGCCTCGATGCTCTCGCCGCGTGGGCGCTGCCGTGCCTTCGACGCCGACGGCGACGGCTACGTGCGCGCCGAGGGTGGTGCCTTCGTACTACTCAAGCCGCTCGAGCGG
Organism: Burkholderia sp.; assembly: GCA_040954445.1. Lineage (GTDB taxonomy): Bacteria > Pseudomonadota > Gammaproteobacteria > Burkholderiales > Burkholderiaceae > Burkholderia > Burkholderia gladioli_A. The sequence continues at coordinate 1,141,824 of CP144361.1, forward strand.
GCGCTGGCAGACGGTGATACGATCCACGCCGTGATCACCGGATCGGGCGTCAACTCCGACGGCTACACGCAAGGTGGCATCAGCGTGCCGGGCGCGGCTACCCAGGCTGAGCTGCTGCGCAGCGTCTACGTGCGCGCCGGCGTCGATCCGCAGACGGTGTCCTATCTCGAGGCGCACGGCACCGGCACGGCGGTGGGCGACCCGATCGAAGCACGTGCGCTGATCGAGGTGATGTCGGCCGGACGTCCGGTCGACAGGCCGTTGCTGATCGGCTCGATCAAGACTAATATCGGTCACCTTGAAACCGCCTCGGGTATGGCCGGTCTGCTGAAGGCCGTGTTGTGCCTGAAACACCGCGCGGTGCCGCGCTCGCTGCACTTTCAGACGCCCAACCCTGCAATTGATTTTGCGGGCGGTCGGCTGCGCGTAGTCGAGCGCTACACCTCGCTCGACAGCGAGGATGAGAATGCATCGCTTACGGTCGGCATTAACTCCTTCGGTTTCGGTGGAACAAATGCCCACGTGGTGCTAAGCTCGGCACCCGCCGTGCTGGACGCGCCACAGGCCGAAACCGCGACGGTGGCGGTTTCGAGCCTGTCACCGCTGGTGCTGTCGGCACGCTCGCCACAGGCCTTCGGTGCGCTTGCCACGCGCTACCTGGCCGTGCTCGAAGGTGGTGCCGACTGGCAGTCAGTCGCAGCCACCGCCGCGCGGTGCCGCCAATGGTTCGCCCATCGCCTGGTGATTGCACCAGCTTCGCTCGAGGAGGGACGCGCTGCGCTGTCGGGGCTGGCCGGTGACGCTTCCGTCTCGCCGGTCGGCGTGGTGCGCGGCGAGGCACCAGTCGAGCCGGGCCGGGTTGCCTTCGTCTACTCGGGCAACGGCTGCCAATGGGCAGGCATGGGCCGGCAGCTCTACGAAGAAACGCCACTATTCCGTGACGCGCTCGACGAGGTCGATGCGCTCTGGCGGGCGGACGGCAGCGCCTCGCTGGTCGAGGTAATACGTGCGGGTGCCGACAAGACCTGGCTGGCCGCCACCGAAAATGCCCAGCCGCTGCTGTTCGCGATCCAGGTGGGCCTGACGCGCGTACTGACATCGCGCGGGATTCTGTACGACTTCACGATCGGCCATAGTGTCGGCGAGGTCGCGGCGGCCTGGGCTGCGAGCATCCTTACGCTGGCTGACGCGGTGCATGTGATCAAGATCCGTAGCCGCGCCCAGGGCACCACGCGCGGCACCGGTCGGATGGCCGCGGTGGGCCTTAGCGAGGCCGCCACCAATGAAGCCATCAAGCGACTCGGCTTGAGTGGCCTGGTCGAAGTGGCTGGTATCAACAGCGCCGAGTCGGTCACGCTGGCGGGCACCCTACAGGGCCTGCAGATGATCCAGGCGGTCCAGCGCGACAGCGGTCGCTTCTACCAGCTTCTGGACCTCGACTACGCCTTCCATAGCATCCAGATGAACAGTATCGAGCCGCTGGTTCTGACGGAGCTGGCCGGGCTGGCTCCGATGATTGGCGACGGAAACTTCGTATCGACTGTGACGGGCGCCAAACTTAATGGCACGGCACTCAACGCGCGCTACTGGTGGCGCAACATTCGCGAGCCGGTACGCTTCAGCGACGGCATCGCGAGCCTAATCGCTGAGGGCGTGCGGGTCTTCATCGAGGTGGCACCACATTCAATCTTGCGCAGCTACATGAAGCAGGGGCTGGCCAGCGCACAGGCGCACGGTGTGGTGCTGCCCACGCTCAAGCGCCAGCAGGGTGCCGCCACGCTTAATAGCGCGATCCTCTCGGCAGTCGCGCAAGGTGCGAGCGTCGATCTCGAGCGCTTCATACCCGCAGCGCCGGTCGTCGCGCTGCCGACCTATCCATGGCAGCGCGAGCACTACTGTCTAGAGGCGAGCGTCGAGGGCTACAATCTCGTCAACCGCCGCCGCGAACATCTGCTGCTCGGTTACCGGCTGCACGAGCACGCCTTCGGCTGGGAGAACCAGCTCGACCCGACTAAGCTGCCGCTGCTTGCAGACCACGTGGTAGACGGCGGTATAGTCTTTCCAGGAACGGGTTACGTGGAGATGGCTCTGGCTACCGCGCGCGTCTATCTCGAAACCAACGAGGCGGCGCTCGAGAATCTTGAGATTCTCGCTCCGGTGGTGTTCCAGCCTCAGCAGGCCAAGCTGTTCCGCCTGCACATCAATCCCGAGACCTCGGTGTTCCAGATCGAAACGCGCGACCGGATGAGCGACATGCCCTGGACGCTGAACGTGACGGGTCGCCTGCTGGCGAGCGGCACCACGCTCGACGCGAACTCGGTGGTACCGAGCGCGACGCTACGCGCCCTGCGCGTGCAGCCAGCTCTTGACGGCGCGGCGCTCTACCAGCGTACGGCGGCGATCGGCCTCGAATACGGGCCGGCCTTCCGCTGGGTACGCAAGGTGCGGGTAGCCGGCGAGACTGCGCTAGCCGAACTGGCAGCGCCAGACGAGGTCGCCGACACGGTCGCGCTGGCACCCTGGCATCTGCATCCGGCTCTGATGGACAGTGGCTTTCACCCGCTCTTCGTGCTGCTCGGCGGCGTGGCCGAAAACGGCGATCGTGCCGCCTACGTGCCGGTGCAGATCGGTCGCGTTGACTACCTGCGTGGTGACACGATCAACCGTGTACTGGTGCGCATCGAGCGGCGTAGCCCACATTCTGTGGTGGCGTCGTTCGATTTCCTCGACGCGCAAGGCTGCGTCACTGCGCGTCTGGCGGCTTGCCGCTTCCGCCGCATCAACCTGTTGGGCCGCCAGCAGGCACCCTCGCGCTTCGTCTATACACTCGAGCACCGGCCACTGGCAGCCGAAACCAACGCCGCGGCAATACCCGCGCCGTCGGAACTGCTGCGCGAGGCGGTGGCAAGGGCCGCGACGCACGAGGACAGCATGCGCCGCCGCAAGCACCTGACCGAAATGATGCCGCTGCTCGACCTGTTGGCCAGCCTCTATGCGCTGCGCGCGCTAGAGGCGATCGACGCGTTCACGACGCCAGTGCTGCAGACTCATCCACAGGCCGCGCTGATTGCGCGCCTAGCCGAGATGATTATCGAGGATGGCCTGGCGCATCGCGACGGCGAACGCTTGCTGCGCGACGATCAGGCCTGCGCGGCGTTGCCTCCGCTCGACGAGCTCTGGCGCGGCCTGCTGGCCGAATCGCCGCATCACGTCGCCGAGCTGACTTTGCTCGCGCATTGCAGCGCGGCACTGCCGCGCGTGCTCAAGGGCGAGATCGAGGCTTCGCAGGTCCTATCGCCGATCGGCAAGAGCCTGGTCGAGCAATTCTTTGATACCTCCCCGACCTGGGAACATCTGCATGCGGTAATGGCCGGCTGCGCGGCGGCGGCCGTCGACGGATGGTCCGAACCGCGCAGACTACGCTTGCTGGAGATCGCATCGACCTGCGGAGAGATGCTACGACCACTGACGATGTGCCTGCCGCCCGATCGTTGCGAGCGCACCATCGTGGGCACCCCTGATCAACTGGTAGCCTTCGACGCCGATACGATACCGGACGTCTCGACGGTGTTACAACTGCCCGGCGAGCGCTTTGAGCTGAAGGCAGAACCTGACGAACTCTACGACCTAGTGCTGGTTGACCGCGCCCTGGCCGGACGTAGCGATCCGGTCGACGTGCTGGCCTCGATCAGTGCCTGGGTGGCGCCAGGTGGTCTAGTCGTGCTGGCCGAGGCGCGCCACAACCGCTTCACTGATATCGTGTTCGGCTTGCAGTTGGTCGACGGCGGTCGCCCTGCCTCGCTAACGCCAGCTAAGCTGGGCGCGCTCTGCGAGCACGTTGGCCTGGTCGAAGTGGTGCATCACGCCGAGCAGGAGCTGGAACTGGAAGGCACGCCGAGCTTGGTGCTAGCGCGCCGTCGTGTCGCCGAGATGGCGGGCAAGGACGCCGACGAAAGCATCATCAATTCACGCGGGCGCGCCGAGCAATGGGTGGTGGTCACGGACGGCGACGATGCTGAGCCGATCGGCACCGCTCTGGCCGACACGTTGATGCTCGCTGGCCATGTGGTCGAGGTGGGCGACGTGCGGCGGAGCGCTGAATTCATCGCCACCATGTCGACCACCGACGCGACCCACCTGGTGTTCTGCGCCCCGGCGGCGCGCTTCGCCGAGGACGTGCCCGCCGAGCAATTGATGCAGGCGCAGGCCTCGGGTGCAATCGCCCTAGCGGCCCTGGTGCGCGCGCTCGACGCCGAGCATCGCGCGGCCAGCGTGCGCCTGTCGGTGGTGACGCGCGGCGCGGCCCCGTTCGAGGATGCCGCGCCTCAGGCACCGGCCCACGCCACGCTTTGGGGCCTGGGCCGCGTGCTGGCTAACGAGCATCCCGAACTCGGCTGCCGACTGATCGACCTCGATCCCGCAGGCGGCGTTGAGCCGGCGCGGCTCGCGCGCGAACTGCTAGCAGAAGTGGCCGAGGAAGAGGTGTTGCTCAGAGCCGACGCGCGCCTGGTACCGCACATGCTGAGCGCCGCGCGCGCGGTCGCGCGCCGGAAGGCGGTCGCTAAAATGCCTGCCGTGCTGGGCTTCGAAGTACCGGGTTCGCTGCGTAACCTCGAATGGTTTGCACAGGCGGCCCCGCGTACACTCGGCGAGCACGAGGTCGAGATTCAGCCGCTCGCCACCGGCCTCAATTTCCGCGACGTAATGTATGCCATGGGCTTACTCTCCGACGAGGCGGTCGAGAGCGGTTTCGCCGGTGCAACCATCGGCATGGAGCTGACCGGGCGCGTGCTGCGTGTCGGTCGCGAGGTGAGTGGCTTCGCGCCCGGCGACGCTGTGCTCGGCTTCGCGCCAGCCAGCTTCGCCACGCGCGTGGTGACACGCGCCGACGCGATCGCCGTTAAGCCGGCGCGCCTGAGCTTTGAGGAGGCCGCCACAATTCCCACTACCTTCTTCACCGCCTGGTACGCGCTGGTCGAGCTAGCGCGCCTCCGTCGCGGTGAACGGGTGCTGATCCATGGTGGTGCCGGCGGTGTCGGCATCGCGGCGATCCAGATCGCGCGCCACTTTGGCGCCGAGGTATTCGCCACTGCGGGCAGCGACGAGAAGCGCGAGTTCGTGCGCCTGCTCGGTACCGACTACGTGCTCGATTCGCGCGGCTTGGCTTTTGCCGACCAGATCCGCACCCTCACGCACGGGCAAGGCGTCGACATCGTGCTCAATTCGCTAGCCGGCGAGGCGATGGTGCGTAGCATTGACACGCTGCGCCCGTTTGGTCGTTTCCTCGAACTTGGCAAGCGCGATTTCTACGAGAACAGCTATATCGGGCTGCGCCCGTTCCGCAATAATATCAGCTACTTCAGCATCGACGCCGACCAACTGATGGGCGTGCTGCCAGAGTTAACCGCGCGCCTGTTTGGCGAAGTCATGCAGCTGTTCGCCGACGGCACGCTGCATCCGCTGCCTTATCGTGCTTTCCCGGCTGAACGTGCCGAAGATGCCTTCCGCTATATGCAGCAGGCGCGCCAGATCGGCAAGGTGCTGATCACTTATCCGCTGGGCACGCCGGCACCCACCCATGCCCTGTCCGAGGCACCGCGGCTTACGCTCGATGCCGGTGCCGCCTATCTCGTGATCGGGGGCACCGGCGGGCTCGGCTTTGCCACCGCGCGCAGGCTGGTCGAGCGTGGTGCCCGTCACCTAAGCCTAGCCAGCCGCGGCGGCGAGCTGGGCGAGGCCGCCGCTGCCGAAGTCGCACACTGGCGCGATACGCTGGGCGTGATGGTCGAGGTGGCTACCTGCGATGTGAGCGATGAGCGGGCGGTGACAGCGCTGGTTGAGCGGATTGTCGCGCGCGGCACACCGCTCAAAGGCGTGCTGCACTCGGCGATGCACATTGACGACGGCCTGGTGCGCAATCTCGACGACGCACGTTTCGCGGCAGTGCTAGTGCCCAAAGTGGCCGGTGCCTGGAACCTGCATCGCACTACGCGCGGCATGGCGCTCGACTGGTTCGTGCTGTATTCCTCGGCTACCACCTACCTCGGTAATCCGGGGCAGGGCAGCTACGTAGCGGCTAATAGCTTCCTCGAGGCCTTGGTCGCGCATCGCCGTGCGGCTGGGCTGCCGGCGAGCTTCATGGCTTGGGGGCCGCTCGAGGACGTCGGCTTCCTGGCGCGCCACGACGGTACACGCGAGGCGTTGCAGGCGCGCATCGGCAGCGCGGCGATCCGTTCGGATGATGCGCTCGACGCGCTCGAGCGTGTGCTGCTTGACGGCAGCGCCGGCGAGGCAGTAGTACGGATTGACTGGCAGGTGCTGTCGCGCGGCATGCCGGCGGCTGGCGCGCGCCGTTATGCGCAGATGCAGGCGCGCGCGGGCAGTGATGCCTCGCGCGGCGGCTGCGACAAGCTGCGTAGCCAAGTCGCCGCGCTGCCGCGCGAGGAGGCAGTGACCCTGGTGTCCGAAGCACTACGCGCCCAGATCGTGAGGATCCTGCACATAACGGCCGATCACATCGTGCTCGACAAGTCATTGCTTGAAATGGGCATGGACTCGCTGATGGGCATGGAGCTGGGCCTTGCGGTCGAGGAAGTGTTCGAGGTGAAGCTGTCTGTTATGGCGCTCGCCGATGGCGCGACCGTGCAATCACTAGCTCGCCGCATCGTCGATTCGATCGTGGCTGCCGCGGCTAATGCGAGCTTGGGCAGCCAGCACGGCGACCTCGCCGTGCTGGCTGCTCGGCACGGACTTGACAACGAGGCGCAAGCGGTACTTCAGGTGACCGCCAACGACTCAGCAGTCGAAGCGATGGCGGCAGAACATGGCGCGGCGCAGGCGGGCGTTTCGACCGAGCACAAGGGCAAACTGGTGCAGCTCCAGGTCGTGCAATGACGGCGGCACCGGATGGCTGGCAACTCAGCGAGGGCACGCTCGCCGCCGAACTTGCGTTGGACGGCCATGGGCTGCATACCGGTCGGCATGTACGGGTACGGATCCTGCCTGCCCAGGGCGACACGCAAGCCACGCGCGGCATCCGTTTCCGGCGTCTCGAAGGCAGCCAGGAGCTGGCCAGCTTCGGCGTCGATCCGGCGCTGCGTTGCGCGCAGCCGCTCTGCACCATGCTGTTGCATCCCGATGGGGTGGGCGTACGCACCGTCGAGCACCTGCTTGCCTCGCTACTGGCTAGCGAGATCGATCACGCCTTGGTCGAGCTCGATGCCGAGGAGATCCCGATCCTAGATGGCAGTGCGCGCCCTTGGCTGAGGGCGATCCACGCCTGCGGGCGCCGCTCGCTCGCGACACCTAAGCGCTTCATCCGCGTATTGCGACCGCTGACGGTGTCCGACGGCGAGGGTGACACGCGACGTGAAATACGCATCGAGTCGGCACCGCGCTATGAACTGAGCGTGCGCAACGACCTGAGGGGCTTCGGCGTGATGCACTGGAGCGGCACCATCACACCCAAGGCTTTCTTGACCGAGATTGCGCCCTCGCGTTCCTATGGGCGCGTCAAATGGGCGGTGCCGGCGATTCTCGCCGGTTACTTGCGCGGCGTACCAATTCTACGTGGCGCGCGGCCTTCGTGCACCGCCTCGATTGTCGGAAACCGCGTGCTAGGCGGCATGCGCGTATCTGACGAGTTCGTGCGCCACCGCGTGCTCGACCTGATCGGCGACCTCGCCATGGCCGGCGCGCCGCTGTTGGCGCGCATCACGGCGTTGCGGCCTAGTCACGAAATGAATTTTCGGCTGGTCGACGCGCTATTATCGACGCCGGATGCCTGGAAATGGGTCGAGCTCAAGGCGTAACATAGTGAACTATGACCAACATAGACGGGCGAACGAAGCGATGGGATTGGGAGATCATCTCCGGCAGCAACTGGCTGCGAAGGCGCTCAAGCGCCAACTGGAGCGTATGACCGAAAGAGGTGACGCTGTTGTGTCGGTGCCGGCCTCGACGGCGTACGAGTCGCCGCGCAACCGTTTCGAATCGATGCTGCAGTACCAGCAAGTCCGGATCATGCATGAGATGGGCGAGAAGCTCGGCGTCGAATCGCCGTTTTTCCGCGTCCACGAAGGGCTGGCCGGTGCCACCACCATTATTGGTGGGCGCGAGTACCTCAATTACGCGAACTACAACTACCTTGGCCTGGCGGGCGAGGCGAGTGTCTCGATGCGTGCTAAGGAAGCGATCGATCGCTACGGTACCTCGGCTTCGGGCAGCCGCATGGTGGCAGGCGAGCGACCCGTGCAGCGTGAGCTGGAGCAGGCGCTGGCTGACTTCTACGAAACTGACGACTGCCTGGTGTTCGTCAGCGGCCATGCCACCAACGTTACGGTGATCGGCTCGCTGTTCGGTGCCAACGACCTGATTGTCCACGATTCGCTCGCGCACAACAGCATCGTGCAAGGCGCGCAGTTGAGCGGCGCGAAGCGCCTAAGCTTTCCGCACAACGACTGGCGCGCGCTCGATGCGCTGCTGGCGCGCGTGCGCCACGAGTATCGCAACGTGCTGATCGCGATTGAAGGGCTCTACAGCATGGATGGCGACCTTCCCGACCTGCCGCAGTTCGTCGAGATCCGTAATCGCCACGGTGCCTTCCTGCTGGTCGACGAGGCTCACTCGCTCGGCGTACTCGGCGCGACCGGGCGCGGAATTCGCCAACACGCTGGCGTCGCGACCGAGGACGTCGACCTCTGGATGGGCACCCTCTCCAAGACGCTAGCCGGCTGTGGAGGCTTCATCGCCGGCTGCCGACCTCTGGTCGACATGCTGCGCTATCTAGCCCCCGGCTTCCTCTATAGCGTGGGCCTCGCACCCGCGCTGGCAGCCGCCTCGCTGGCCGCACTCGAGGTGCTACAGCGCGAGCCTGGGCGCGTCGCGCAATTGCGTGCGCGCGGTAAGCAGTTCATCGACGAGGCCCACGCAGCCGGCCTCGATACCGGCACTAGCGAGGGTTACGCCGTGGTGCCGGTGATCACTGGCAGCTCGCTGAAGGCGGCACGTTGGGCTAACGCGCTGTTCGACGAGGGCATCAACGTGCAACCAATCTTCTATCCGGCCGTCGAAGAGAAGGCCGCTCGACTGCGCTGCTTCATCTGTTCGACACACGAGCCCGAGCAGATCACCCGCACCGTGACCGCGCTGGCGCGGCTCGCGCGCTAGGCGTCACGATGGCGGCTACGCTTGCCGGCTGGACCTTCCGTGCCGCGCGTCCTGAGGATGCGGTCGCTTGCGCACCGCTGATCCTCGCCTCGGGCGTGCGTGAATTCGGCTTTTTCCTCGGCGCGGTACCCGAGGTGATGACGGCCTTCCTAGCGACAGCCTTCGCTTCCGCGCGAGGCCGTTTTTCGTGGCGCCGCCATCGTGTTGCGATCGCGCCCGATGGCCGAATCGTCGGCGTGTTGGCCGCTTACGACGGTCGCTTGACGAGTCTCGACGACCCGCATTTAGCCTGGATGCTGCTGTGCGTATTTGGCCTATGTCACACGCTAGCAGCCCTGCTGCGCGGTCTGGTGCTCGAGGGCGAGCTACCCGCGCCGAAAGGCGCCCAGACGTATATCACCCATTGCGCGATCGACGAACGCTGGCGCGGAACCGGCGTGTTCACCGCGATGTTCGAGGATGCCTGTCGTGCCGGCGTGCTGGCCCACAGCGAGGGCCGCGAAGTGGTGCTCGACGTGCTGCTGAGCAACCCTCGCGCTGCTGCACTTTACCGGCGCCTCGGCTTCGTCGAGCAGCTGCCGCGTGCGAAGCCGGTTTCGCACAAGCTGCCGATCGAGCTCGAGTCGATTCGCATGCGGCTTGGGCGCTGAGCAGCACGCCGTTTGATGTTCTTCCTTTCCCGCTTTTCTCAATCTCTTTAGGTCTGATTCCCAGCCGCTTGGGACGTAAGCTGCAGTGAATGAGCGGGCGACCTCAATAACTGTCTAATTTGTGCCAAGAAAATACGCAAGGATATATGCAAGACATATGAGGCGAAGGCACGCTACCGTGTCAGGAATTGGTCGGCCTATAAGGCAAACCTGATCAACCGGGGGAACGTGATAATATGAACAAATAAAGTCCTCCTTGGGAGAATGCCTGACGCCATACCCACGCGTGGGTCGCCAGCGTCTGTATGGTGGTACGCTGTGATTCAGGTTCAGGCATTATTTGGCGTGCAGACCGTCTATCGAATGACGGTGCGCGCCCTGTAAGGTTTCACCCAAAGTCTGCGCTATCTGGCCTTCCCGGGTTTGCCGATGCTGAATTACACCACACTCTGTCTCCGGGAAAACGCTTGATGTCGAACTGCCGATCCTTCGCGACAGCGAACCGGATCCACCTGTGGTGGTCGACAGCGCTGGTCTGAAGGTCTATGGAGCAGGTGAATGGGAAGGTGGCGCCAGCACGGCTACTCGAAGCGGCGCACGTGGCGTAAAGTCCAGCTCGCGCTCAACGCGAATACGGGTCAAGTGCATGCTGCGCTAATGACGCATCAGAATGTGGCTGACGGTGATGCTCTGGCGCAGTTGCTCGACCAAATTCCACGCGAAGAACAAATCGATGTCATCGGCGGTGACGGTGCCTACGACACTAAGGCATGCCATGCGGCCATTGCTGCACGCAGTGCTATTCCTTCGATTCCGCCACGCGAGGGTGCCGCTCATTGGCCAGCAGATATACCCGGTGCGGCGTGGCGTAATGGCGCGGTTGATGCAATTGCCCGTGATGGTCGGCGCGAATGGAAGCAACACAGTGGCTACCACCGGCGATCGCTTGCTGAGAATGCGATGTATCGGTTCAAGATCCTCACCGGCAACTGTCTCTGGGCGCGTCACATCGCCTCGCAGGCAACCGAGGTCGCGCCGTTCGCGTCTGCGTCCATCAACCGTATGGCGGACCTCGCTCGTCGCAATCCGTTCGTATCGCCTGAAATTATGCCCGTAGATGCCATGGCTTCCTCACGCTCGATTTATGCAACAACGCCCAACAACGCCGTAAAAAATTAGGAAGTTACGCTTGAATCTGACTTGATAGGGGGCTGGCCCCGCGACCGTTGCGCGTAAACGTCAACGGGTATCTTGCTCGATTTATGCAGCAACGCAGCCCCGCCTCCATTAAATCGCACACATCCATCATCCCTCAATGACATCTGCTCCGAGCTCCGTTCCGATCGCCATCGGTGACCTCCAGGGTTGCCACGGTCCCCTCGTCGAGCTACTGTCCCGCCTGGCACCCTCCGATGATACTCCGCTCTGGTTTGCCGGCGATCTCGTCAACCGAGGCCCGGCCTCACTCGCCACGCTGCGCGAGGTAATCGCGCTGGGCGAGCAGCGCGTGGCCGTGCTCGGTAACCACGACCTACACCTGCTGGCAGCCGCGGCTTGCATCCGCCAGTTGCAGCCGGGCGACACACTCGCCGAGATCCTGGAGGCACCTGACGCCGAAGCCCTGCTCGAATGGGTCCGCCAGCGGCCCTTCGCGCATTTCGAACACAGTAAGCTGATGGTGCATGCAGGCCTGCTGCCGCAATGGGACGTCACGCTCGCGCTCGAACTCGCCGACGAGCTGCAGCGCGCGCTGCGCACGCCAGACTGGCGCGAGACGCTGCGCGGCCTGTACGGCAATGAGCCGAATCAGTGGAAGGCGGGATTGTCGAAGCCGGAGCGGCTGCGCGTGGCTTTCAACGCCTTCACGCGGATCCGCTTCTGCACGCCAGAAGGCGCCATGGAGTTTTGTGGCAACGGCGGCCTCGATTCGGCACCAGAAGGCCATCTGCCCTGGTTTGACGTTCCCGGGCGCCGCAGCGCCGATGTGACCGTGGTGTTCGGCCACTGGGCTGCCCTTGGGCTGACGCTGCGCGACAATTTAGTCGCGCTTGATTCCGGCTGCGTATGGGGAAACTGCCTGTCGGCAGTCGAATTGAGGGACGACCCGGCGGCGCGCCGCGTCACTCAGGTGGCCTGCAAGCGCTGTGGTTCAGGCAAGGACTGACAAGGCGTTGTTGCATAAATAAACGAAGTAATGCCCTGACCCCCTGGGGAGAGTCCATCGTGCGTGATGCCAATCGCAACCAGAGCGGCGGCGTCGATCAGTTGGATGCCTTCTCGACGCGCTCGTAGCTCGAGTGGAGAAAGACGCATGCGATTTCTTCGTTATTGATCGGCGTTGTTGCATAAATCGAGTGTGAGGACGCAATAGCATCGACGGGCAATTTCAGGCGATACAAACGGATTGCGGACGAGCGAGGGTCCGCCCCCCATACGGTTGATGACGCCGACGCGAATGGAGACCTTGGTCGCCTGCGAGTCGATGTGACGCGCCCAGAGACAGTTGCCGGTGAGGGTCTTGAACCGATACATCGCATTCTCGGCAAGCGATCGCCGGTGGTAGCCACTGTCTTGCTTCCATTCTCGACGACCGTCACGGGCAAAAACGCTTGATGTCGAACTGCCGATCCTTCGTGACAATGAACCGATCCATCTGGTTGTCGACAGCACCGGTCTGAAGGTCTATGGAGAAGGTGAATGGAAGGTGCCGCCAGCACGGCTACTCGAAGCGGCGCACGTGGCGTAAAGTCCATCTCGCGCTCAACGCGCATACGGGTCAAGTGCATGCCGCGCTAATGATGAATCAAAATGTGGCTGACCGTGACGCTCTGGCCCAGTTGCTCGACCACATTCCACTCGAAGAACAAATCGATGTCATCGGCGGTGATGGTGCCTACGAAACCAAGCCATGCCATGCGGCCATTGCTGCACGCAGTGCTATTCCTTCGATTCCGCCACGCGAGGGTGGTGCCGTTCGTTGGCCAGCAGATATGCCCGGTGCGGCGTGGCGTAATGGTGCGGTTGACGCAATTGCCCGTGACGGTCGTCGAGAATGGAAGCAAGACAGTGGCTACCACCGGCGATCGCTTGCCGAGAATGCGATGTATCGGTTCAAGACCCTCACCGGCAACTGTCTCTGGGCGCGTCACATCGACTCGCAGGCGACCGAGGTCTCCGTTCGCGTCGGCGTCATCAACCGTATGGCGGACCTCACTCGTCCGCAATCCGTTCGTATCGCCTGAAACTATCCCGTCGATGCTATTGCGTCCTCACACTCGATTTATGCAACAACGCCTCCTCATGCTCGATTTATGCAACAACACTCCACTGGAGCCTGACATGAAAATGCCAGGCCGCTTGAAAGCTGGCTAGCATTGCGAAATCTTGGTGCCGACGGCGAGACTCGAACTCGCACAGCTTCTGCCACTACCCCCTCAAGATAGCGTGTCTACCAATTTCACCACGTCGGCACTACGGCATCTCGGGAAGGAGTGCTGTTTCCCGCGAATCGCTTCAAACGAAGCACCCCGCCCCAAAGAGGCGTGGTGTTAAAACCCAAAAATTCAAATGCAACAATAGGCGTCCCGAGGTACGGGAAATTTGTCCGAATTATTTAGATTGTAATCTGTTTTTTTTGACCTACTCAACTAGTATCAAGCACTTTCTGAAATTTTTATTTGGGGACGTCCTGGACCGAGCTCGACGCGACCGGCAGGGATGATACCGAAGGCACCGACGCGCCAGCGGCCTGCGAGCCTGTTGCGGTCGAAGCCGGGGCAGTAGCCGTCGTCAGCAGGCCAATCGATGAGGCCGACTTGTAGGAACCGAGATAAGCCAGCGCCAGGGTGGCGATAAAAAATATTACTGCGAGAACTGCGGCGGTACGCGACAGAAAGTTCGCCGAACCCGTAGCGCCGAACAGGCTGCCCGAGGTGCCGCTGCCAAAAGCAGCGCCCATATCGGCACCTTTGCCGTGCTGGAGCAGCACCAGGCTGATCACGCCGAGCGCAGACAGAATCTGCGCCACGATAACCAAAACTTTCAAAAAAGACATCTCATTCACCCGAATTATGGGACGCTGTGCGCCTCTTGCGCGGCCCCGAATTCATAAAACTACAGCTCTGGCTACACGTTTACTTTACCGCGCGGCAAATCGCCAGGAAATCATTGCTCTTGAGCGACGCACCGCCGATCAGACCGCCGTCGATGTCGGGCTGGCCGAACAGTTCGGCTGCATTGTCCGGCTTCACGCTGCCGCCGTACAGCACCGACACCTGCTCGGTACCTTTGGTGGCTAACCGCGAACGCAGGAAAGCGTGCACCTGCTGTGCCTTTTCTGAGCTTGCGCTCTTGCCGGTGCCGATCGCCCAGACTGGTTCGTAGGCCACCACGATGCGCGCCGCCTCCTCGACCGACAGCTGCGCGAGCACCGCGTCGAGCTGCGCGCCGACCACCTGCTCGGTCGCATTCGATTCACGCTCAGCCAGCGTCTCACCGACGCAGACTATCGGCGTCAGGCCGGTCGCCAGCGCACGCTGCGTTTTCACGGCAACCAGGGCGCTCGATTCTCCGTAGATGCGACGCTCCGAATGACCGACCAGCGCGTACTTCGCGCCGAACTCAACGATCATCGCCGCCGCGACCTCACCCGTATAGGCACCCTGCTCATGCGCCGAAACGTCCTGCGACCCCGACGCGACGCGGCTGCCTTGCAGTAATTCGCCTGCCTGGGCCAGATATGGGAACGGAACGCACACCCCGATCTCGATACTCGCCTGCACGTCCTTCGCACCCTCGAGCACTCCGTTGAGCAGCGCGCGATTGCCGTCGAGACGACCGTGCATCTTCCAGTTACCGACTACCCGCTTCACTCGTTGTATAAACATCGTATATTAAACTGAATCTGAACTGATAAATTTCATCAAGGCCACCTCGCCCGGCATCCGCCATCTCGAAAACGAAGGCGACTACCACGGAAGCAGAAACCTGCAATTTTGCTTCTTCGCACAAGAATCAGTCAAACCACAAATGTCAAGCGCTCACGCTCCATTTGAGCACAATCTTGCCGCCATGCGCCGCTCTCCATCAGCGCACGTATACCTGCGCTGCCTCGGCTGCCGGCAGCACGCAGTGGATTACCAGGTAAACCACTGGCCTCGATCAGTGGCCAGCTGGTTGGCTTCAACTGCGTGGCGATCCGGACCTTGGAGTCGACCGAGCGCTGGCGCAGCGTCGAGCCCGTGATGGACGTTGTTGCATAAATCGAGCGTGAGGAAGCCATGGCATCTACGGGCATAATTTCAGGCGATACGAACGGATTGCGACGAGCGAGGTCCGCCATGCGGTTGATGACGCCGACGCGAACGGCGACCTCGGTCGCCTGCGCGGCGATGTGACGCGCCCAGAGACAGTGGCCGGTGAGGGTCTTGAACCGATACATCGCATTCTCGGCAAGCGATCGCCGGTGGTAGCCACTGTGTTGCTTCCATTCTCGACGACCGTCACGGGCAATTGCATCAACCGCGCCATTACGCCACGCCGCACCGGGCATATCCGCTGGCCAATGAGCGGCACCCTCGTGTGGCGGAATCGAAGGAATAGCACTGCGTATAGCAATGGCCGCATGGCATGGCTTGGTGTCGTCGGCACCGTCACCGCCGATGACATCGATTTGTTCTTCGCGTGGAATCTGGTCGAGCAACTTGGCCAGAGCGTCACCGTCAGCCACATTCTGATTCGTCATTAGCGCGGCATGCACTTGACCTGTATTCGCGTTGAGCGCGAGATGGACTTTACGCCACGTGCGCCGCTTCGAGTAGCCGTGCTGGCGCACCTTCCATTCACCTTCTCCATAGACCTTCAGACCGGTGCTGTCGACAACCAGATGGATCGGTTCATTGTCACGAAGGATCGGCAGTTCGACATCAAGCGTTTTTTCCCGGCGACAGAGCGTGGTGTAATTCGGCACCGGCAAGCTCGGGAAGGCCAAATCGCGCAGACTTTGGGTGAAACCTTGCAGGGCGCGCAAGGTCAGTCGATAGACGGTCTTCACGCCAAGTAATGTCTGAATCAGCGTATCGCCGTATAGACACGGGCGACCACGTGTGGGTATGGCATCGGGTATTCTGGCAAGGACGGCTTCATCTATCCATATTGTTACGTCCCCCCGGTTGATCAGGCCTTCATTATAGGCCGCCCAATTCCTGACACGGTAGCGTGCCTTCGGCTCACCTGTCTTATGTATGTCCTTGCGCATTTTCTTGGAAAAAATTAGGCAATTACTCTGGAATCTGACTTGATAGGAGGCTGGCCCCGCGACCGTTGCGCGTAAACGTCAACGGATCTCGCTTGATTTATGCAACAACGCCATTTTTAGAAGAAAATGCGCAATTCGTAATCTTGAAATGGAAATTGCCCCTCATGTCTCGTTTTTCCATGCCCCTCAGATGAGGGATGATTTTTTAATTTCAAGATCACGAATTGTAGATTAATAATGCAGGATCAATAGAACTTAAAGCGCGGGGGCTGCATCGCGTTGACGAGGTGATCGATGTAGGTCTCAAACACATCAGCGATGCGGAACTGCTTGTCGTCGATGCGCGTGATGATCTGCGCCGCCATGACCGGGCGCGAGCCAACGAAGGCGGCCAAGCGACCGCCCACTTTGAGCTGCTCGAGCAGCTCCTGTGGTACCACTGGCAGGCCGCCCGAGACGCAGATCACGTCGTAAGGGCCCTGCTCTGGTAGGCCGCGCGCGGCGTCAGCCAGCACCACCTCAGCATTGCTCACGCCGTTGTCGCGGAGGTTGTCGGTGGCGAACTGCACCAAGACCGGGTCGATATCGACCGTTACCACGTGCTGACCGCGCTGTGCCAGCAGCGTAGCCATATAGCCCGAGCCGGCACCGATTTCGAGAATGCTCTCGTGCTTGTTGACCGAAAGCTCCTGCAGCGTACGCGCCTCGACGCGCGGAGCCAGCATCTTCTGGCCGCCTGGTAGCGGCAGTTCCAGATCAGCGAAAGCCAGATCATGGTAGACGCTCGGCACGTACAGCTCGCGCTTAACGACCGATAGCAGGCTCAGGACCTCAGGGTCCAGCACTTCCCATGGCCGGATCTGCTGTTCGATCATGTTGAAACGCGCATCTTCGATATTCATAGTGGTCTTGCCGCAGGGCGGTCGTCAGTGGATCAATAAAGTTTTTCACCCCGAGTGGCAAGGTATCAAACCCAGAAAGTCAAATGCAAAAGTGAGCGTCTCAAGGGACAAGAAATCTTCTCGAAGAGGCGTTGTTGCATAAATCGAGCGTGAGGACGCAATGGCATCGACGGGCATAATTCAGGCGATACGAACGGATTGCGGACGAGCGAGGTCCGCCATGCGGTTGATGACGCCGACGCGAACGGCGACCTCGGTCGCCTGCGCGGCGATGTGACGCGCCCAGAGACAGTGGCCGGTGAGGGTCTTGAACCGATACATCGCATTCTCGGCAAGCGATCGCCGGTGGTAGCCACTGTGTTGCTTCCATTCTCGACGACCGTCACGGGCAATTGCATCAACCGCGCCATTACGCCACGCCGCACCGGGCATATCCGCTGGCCAATGAGCGGCACCCTCGCGTGGCGGAATCGAAGGAATAGCACTGCGTGCAGCAATGGCCGCATGGCATGGCTTGGTGTCGTAGGCACCGTCACCGCCGATGACATCGATTTGTTCTTCGCGTGGAATCTGGTCGAGCAACTTGGCAAGAGCGTCACCGTCAGCCACATTCTGATTCGTCATTAGCGCGGCATGCACTTGACCTGTATGCGCGTTGAGCGCGATATAGACTTTACGCCACGTGCGCCGCTTCGAGTAGCCGTGCTGGCGCACCTTCCATTCACCTTCTCCATAGACCTTCAGACCGGTGCTGTCGACAACCAGATGGATCGGTTCATTGTCACGAAGGATCGGCAGTTCGACATCAAGCGTTTTTGCCCGGCGACAGAGCGTGGTGTAATTCGGCACCGGCAAGCTCGGGAAGGCCAAATCGCGCAGACTTTGGGTGAAACCTTGCAGGGCGCGCAAGGTCAGTCGATAGACGGTCTTCACGCCAAGTAATGCCTGAATCAGGCGTATCGCCGTATAGACACGGGCGACCACGTGTGGGTATGGCATCGGGTATGCTGGCAAGGACGGCTTCATCTATCCATATTGTTACGTTCCCCCGGTTGATCAGGCCTTCATTATAGGCCGCCCAATTCCTGACACGGTAGCGTGCCTTCGGCTCACCTGTCTTGTGTATGTCCTTGCGCATTTTCTTGGAAAAAATTAGGCAGTTACTCTGGCATCTGACTTGATAGGGATCTGGCCCCGAGACTGTTGTGCGTAAACATCAATGGATCTCGCTCGATTTATGCAACAACGCCCTCGAAGAGATTGATTCGCATACGTGCTTTGGTTTGCAAATGTTATTGATCAGCAATTTTTGATCTTGACTGGCGTTGTTGCATAAATCGAGCGCGAAGACGCAATAGCATCGACGGGCATAATTTCAGGCGATACGAACGGATTGCGGACGAGCGAAATCCGCCATGCGGTTGATTACGCTGACTCACAAGCGACTTCGGTTGCCTGCGAGGCGATGTGACGCGCCCAGAGACAGTTGCCAGTGAGCGTCTTGAACCGATACATCGCATTCTCGGAAAGCGATCGCCGGTGGTAACCACTGTCTTTCTTCTATTCTCGACGACCGTCACGGGCAATTGCATCAACTGCGGCGCCGTTACGCCACGCCGCACCGGGCATATCCGCTGGCCAATGAGCGGCACCCTCGCGTGGCGGAATCGAAGGAATAGCACTGCGTGCAGCAATGGCCGCATGGCATGGCTTGGTGTCGTAGGCACCGTCACCGCCGATGACATCGATTTGTTCTTCGCGTGGAATCTGGTCGAGCAACTTGGCCAGAGCGTCACCGTCAGCCACATTCTGATTCGTCATTAGCGCGGCATGCACTTGACCTGTATTCGCGTTGAGCGCGCGATGGACTTTACGCCACGTGCGCCGCTTCGAGTAGCCGTGCTGGCGCACCTTCCATTCACCTTCTCCATAGACCTTCAGACCGGTGCTGTCGACAACCAGATGGATCGGTTCATTGTCACGAAGGAGCGGCAGTTCGACATCAAGCGTTTTTGCCCGGCGACAGAGCGTGGTGTAATTCGGCACCGGCAAGCTCGGGAAGGCCAAATCGCGCAGACTTTGGGTGAAACCTTGCAGGGCGCGCAAGGTCAGTCGATAGACGGTCTTCACGCCAAGTAATGCCTAAATCAGCGTATCGCCGTATAGACACGGGCGACCACGTGTGGGTATGGCATCGGGTATTCTCGCAAGGACGGCTTCATCTATCCATATTGTTACGTTCCCCCGGTTGATCAGGCCTTCATTATAGGCCGACTAATTCCTGACACGGTAGCGTGCCTTCGGCTCACCTTTCTTGTGTATGTCCTTGCGCATTTTCTTGGCAAAAATTAGGCAGTTACTCTGGAATCTGACTTGATAGGAGGCTGGCCCCGCGACCGTTGCGCGTAAACGTCAACGGATCTCGCTCGATTTATGCAACAACGCCATTGCGGACGAGCGAGGTCCGCCATACGGTTGATGACTCCGACGCGCACGGAGACCTCGGCCGCCTGCGAGTCAATGTGACGCGCCCAGAGACAGTTGCCGGTGAGGGTCTTGAACCGATACATCGCATTCTCGGCAAGCGATCGCCGGTGGTAGCCACTTTTTTGCTTCCATTCTCGACGACCGTCACGGGCAATTGCATCAACCGCGCCATGACGCCACGCCGCACCGCGGGCATATCCGCTGGCCAATGAGCGGGCACCCTCGCGTGGCGGAATCGAAGGAATAGCACTGCGTGCAGCAATGGCCGCATGGCATGGCTTGGTGTCGTAGGCACCATCACCGCCGATGACATCGATTTGTTTTTCGCGTGGAATCTGGTCGAGCAACTTGGCCAGAGCGTCACCGTCAGCCACATTCTGATTCGTCATTAGCGCGGCATGCACTTGACCCGTATTCGCGTTGAGCGCGAGATGGACTTTACGCCACGTGCGCCGCTTTGAGTAGCCGTGCTGGCGCACCCCTGCCATTCACCTTCTCCATAGGCCTTCAGACCGGTGCTGTCGACAACCAGATGGAGCAGTTCATTGTCACGAAGGATCGGCAGTTCGACATTAAGCGTTTTTGCCCGGCGACAGAGCGTGGTGTAATTCGGCACCGGCAAGCTCGGGAAGGCCAGATCGCGCAGACTTTGGGTGAAACCTTGCAGGGCGCGCAACGTCAGTCGATAGACGGTCTTCACGCCAAGTAGTGCCTGAATCAGCGGATCGCCGCGTATAGGCACAGGCAACCACGCGTGGGTATAGCGTCGGGTGTTCTGGCAAGGACGGTTTCATCTATTCATATCGTCACGTTCCCCCGGTTAATCAGGGCCTTCATTATAGGCCGCCCAATTCCTGAAACGGTAGCGTGCCTTCTGCTCACCTGGCTTGTGTATGTCCTCGCGCATTTTTTGGGAAAAATTAGGCAGTTACTCTGGAGTCTGATTTGATAGGAGGGGGCTGGCTCCGCGAGCGTTGCGCGTAAACGTCAACAGATCTCGCTCGATTTATGCAACAACGCCCCCCAAGGGGCGAAGTGTCAAACCCAGAAAATCAAATGCAAAAGTGAGCGTCCCAAGGGACGGGGAATCCACCCAAAAAATTGGCAAACTAGCGCGTATGTCCAGAAAAAAGCCTACAGCCGCCTATAGCGAAGCATCAATCAAAGTGCTGAAGGGCCTCGAGCCCGTCAAGCAGCGGCCCGGTATGTACACGCGTACCGAGAACCCCCTGCATATCATCCAGGAAGTAATCGACAACGCCTCCGACGAGGCACTCAGCGGTTACGGCAAGCAGATCATCGTCACCCTGCATGCGGACCAGTCGGTCTCGGTCGAGGACGACGGCCGAAGCATCCCGTTCGGCATGCATCCCGATGAGGGCATGCCGGTGGTCGAGATCGTCTTCACGCGCCTGCACGCGGGCGGCAAATTCGACAAGGCCTCCGGTGGAGGTCCCTATACTTTCTCGGGTGGCCTGCATGGCGTGGGCGTGTCGATCACCAATGCGCTGGCCACACGCCTAGACGTCACGGTCTGGCGCGACGGTAAGCGTGCCGAGTTAGGCTTCGCGCACGGCGACCTGGTCAAGCCGTTGGTCACGCACAGTGCCCACCGTAGCGAGAAAAAGTCCGGCACGCGCGTGCGCGTCTGGCCGGACGGTAAGTATTTCGATTCGCCGAACCTCCCGCTGGGCGAGTTGCAGCGCTTGCTGCGCTCGAAGGCGGTGCTGCTTCCAGGCGTAGAGGTGGTGCTGGTCAGGGAGAAGACCGGCGAGCGCCATAGCTGGAAGTACGAGGACGGCCTGCGCGGCTATCTACTCGACGAGATGAACGACATCGATCTGCTGATCCCGCTATTCGAGGGCGAGCGCTTCGCCGACGTGAAATCCGCAGGCGACGACAGTTGTTTCGCCGACGGAGAGGGTGCCTCCTGGGTGGTAGCCTGGAGCGAGGAGGGCTCGCTCACGCGGGAATCTTACGTAAATTTGATTCCCACGCCGACCGGAGGTACCCACGAATCCGGCCTGCGGGACGGCCTGTTTCAAGCAGTCAAAAGCTTTGTCGAGCTGCACAGCCTGCAGCCCAAGGGCGTCAAGCTGTTAGCTGAGGACGTGTTCGCGCGGGTGTCCTTCGTGCTATCAGCCAAAGTACTGGACCCGCAGTTCCAGGGGCAGATCAAGGAGCGCATGAATAGCCGTGACGCAGTCAAGCTGGTCTCCTCGATCACACGCCCGGCGCTGGAGCTGTGGCTGAACCAGCATGTCGAGCACGGCAAGAAGCTGGCCGACCTGGTTATCAAGCAGGCCCAGGCGCGCACGCGCGCCGGTCAGAAGGTCGAGAAGCGCAAAAGCTCAGGTGTAGCGGTGCTGCCCGGCAAGTTGACTGATTGCGAGACGCAGGATATCACGCGTAACGAGCTATTCCTAGTCGAGGGCGATTCGGCCGGCGGTTCGGCCAAAATGGGTCGCCACAAGGGATACCAGGCGATCCTGCCGCTGCGCGGCAAGGTGCTCAACACCTGGGAAATTGAGCGCGACCGCCTGTTCGCCAATAACGAGGTGCATGATATCTCGGTGGCGATCGGCGTCGATCCGCACGCGCTGGACGATCACGTCGACTTGTCGAACCTACGCTACGGCAAGATCTGCATTCTGTCGGACGCGGACGTCGACGGCGCGCACATCCAGGTATTGCTTCTGACGCTGTTCTTCAAGCACTTCCCGCAGTTGATCGAGCTCGGTCACGTGTTCGTGGCGCGTCCCCCGCTATTCCGCGTCGACGCACCCTCGCGCGGCAAGAAGCCGGCGCAGAAGCTCTACGCGCTCGACGACGGCGCGCTTCAGGCGATCCTCGACAAGCTGCGCAAGGACGGTGTGCGCGAGACGCAATGGTCGATCAGCCGCTTCAAAGGCCTTGGTGAGATGAGCGCAGAACAGCTGTGGGACACCACCATGAATCCAGACACGCGGCACCTCGCACCGATCGCCCTGGGCGATCTCGACTACGATTCGACGTTCTTGCGCATGACGATGCTGATGGGCAAGGCCGAGGCGTCCGCGCGGCGCAGCTGGCTCGAGGAAAAGGGCAACGGTGTCGAGGCGGATATCTGAGCAGCATGACGCGCGCCACCAGCGGTGTTGCATAAATCGAGCGTGAGGACGCAATAGCATCGATGGGCATAATTCAGGCGAAACGCACGGGTTGCGGACGAGCAAGTTCCGCCATACGGTTGATGACACGCCGACGCGAACGGCGACCTCGGTCGCCTGCGAGTCGATGTGACGCGCCCAGAGACAGTTGCCGATGAGGGTCTTGAACCGATACATCGATCGCATTCTCGGAAAGCGATCTCCGGTGGTAGCCACTTTCTTGCTTCCATTCTCGACGACCGTCACGGGCAATTGCATCAACCGCGCCGTTACGCCACGCCGCACCGGGCATATCCGATGGCCAATGAGCGGCACCCTCGCGTGGCGGAATCGAAGGAATAGCACTGCGTGCAGCAATGGCCGCATGGCATGGCTTGGTGTTGTAGGCACCGTCACCGCCGATGACATCGATTTGTTCTTCGCGTGGCATCTGGTCGAGCAACTTGGCCAGAGCGTCAGCATCAGCCACATTCTGATTCGTCATTAGCGCGGCATGCACTTGACCCGTATTCGCGTTGACCGCGAGATGGACTTTACGCCACGTGCGCCGCTTCGAGTAGCCGTGCTGGCGCACCTTCCCCACTCACTTTCGCCATAGACCTTCAGACCCGTGCTGTTGACAACCAGATGGATCGGTTCGTTGTCGAGAAGGATCGGCAGTAGTTCGACATCAAGCGTTTTTGCCCGGCGACAGAGAGCGTGGTGTAATTCGGCACCGGCAAGCCCAGGAAGGCCAGATCGCGCAGACTTTGGGTGAAACCTTGCAGGGCACGCACCGTCAGTCGATAGACGGTCTTCACGCACAGTAATGCCTGAATCAGCGTATCGCCGTATAGACACAGGCGACTACGTGTGGGTATGGCGTCGGGTATTCTGGCAAGGACGGCTTCATTTAGCCATATCGTCAACGTTCCCCCGGTTGATCAGGCCTTCATTATAGGCCGCCCAATTCCTGACACGGTAGCGTGCCTTCGGCTCATCTTTTTTGTGTATGTCCTTGCGCATTTTCTTGGAACAATTAGGCAGTTACTCTGGAATCTGACTTGATAGGGGGCTGGCCCCGCGACCGTTGCGCGTAAACGTCAACGGATCTCGCTCGATTTTATGCAACAACATCCGCGCCCCCCGCCCCTGAACGGTTAGGGAAGCTACAGCAAATGGATGATAAGACCCCCGACATCTTCGATGAACCGCGTCGCCCGCCGGGCGACGGCAAGGTACTGACGCTCGGCGACTACGCAGAACGCGCCTATCTCGACTACGCAGTGAGCGTGGTCAAGGGCCGCGCGCTGCCTAATGTCTGCGACGGCCAGAAGCCGGTGCAGCGTAGGATCCTCTACGCGATGAACGAAATGGGGCTGAGCAACAACGCCAAGCCCGTAAAATCGGCACGCGTGGTGGGCGACGTGCTCGGCAAGTACCATCCACACGGAGACCAGTCCGCTTATGGTACGCTGGTTCGCTTAGCGCAAGACTTTTCGATGCGCTACCCACTGATCGACGGCCAGGGCAACTTCGGCTCGCGCGACGGCGACGGCGCGGCCGCGATGCGGTATACGGAAGCCCGGCTCACGCCAATCGCGCAGCTGCTGCTCGACGAGATCGACCAGGGCACGGTCGATTTCATGCCGAACTATGACGGTTCATTCGAGGAGCCGAAGCTGCTGCCGGTGCGCCTGCCGTTCGCGCTGCTCAACGGTGCTTCTGGCATCGCGGTGGGCTTGGCTACCGAGATCCCCTCGCATAACCTGCGCGAGGTGGCGACCGCGGCAATGGCGCTGATCCGCAACCCGAGGCTCACGCATGCCGAGCTGATGCAGCTGGTGCCGGGCCCGGACTTCCCCGGCGGCGGCCAAATCATCTCCAGCGACGCGGAAATCTCCGCCGCCTATAAGGTCGGTCGCGGAAACCTAAAGGTGCGCGCGCGCTGGAAGATCGAGGAACTTGCGCGTGGCCAGTGGCAGTTGGTGGTCAATGAGCTGCCGCCGAACACGTCTTGCCAGAAGGTATTCGAGGAGATCGAGGCACTCACCAACCCGAAGATGAAAGTGGGCAAGAAAACCCTCACGCAGGAACAGGCCAACACCAAAAAGACCCTGCTCGATTTGCTCGATGCGGTGCGCGACGAGTCAGGCAAGGACGCGTCGGTGCGCCTGGTGTTCGAGCCAAAGTCGCGCGCCCTTGACCAGAACGAGTTTGTGCAGTCGCTGCTTGCGCATACCAGCCTGGAATCAAACGCGCCGCTCAACCTCGTGATGATCGGCAACGATGGTCGGCCCACGCAGAAGGGCCTCGGCGAGATCCTCGGCGAGTGGGTCAGGTTCCGCCAACTAGCCGTGACGCGGCGCTGCCGCCACTGCCTGGGCAAGGTCGACGACCGGATCCACCTGTTCGAAGGCCGGATGATCGTGTTCCTGAACATTGACGCGGTGATCCGAATTATCCGCGAATCAGACAAGCCACAGGCCGCGCTGATGTCGGCATTCGGGCTGACCGAGCGCCAGGTTGACGACATCCTCGAAATCCGCCTACGCCAGCTCGCACAGCTCGAGGCTATTCAGATCGATAAAGCGCTGAAGGAACTGCGCGCCGAAAAGGCCAAGCTGGAGGACCTACTGGCCAACGAAAGCGCAATGAAGCGCCTTCTAATCAAAGAAATCGAGGGCGACACTAGGCAGTTCGGCGACGACCGTCGCACCCTCATCCAGCAGGAGAAGCGCGCCACTTTCGAAGCTCGTATGAGCGACGAGCCGGTGACGGTGGTGGTGTCGCAGAAGGGCTGGGTGCGCGCGCTGAAGGGCCATGAGCTCGACCCGGCTAGCTTCAGCTTCAAGGCCGGCGACGGCCTCTATGCAGCGTTCCAGTGCCGCACGCCGGATTTGCTGCTCGCCTGGGGCAGCAAGGGGCGCGTATATTCGGTGCCGGTACAGGTGCTGCCGGGCGGGCGCGGCGACGGCGTGCCGGTCACCTCGCTGATTGAACTCGAATCGGGCACCCACTTGATGCACTATTTCGCGGCTGGTGCCGAGCAGCCGATGTTGCTGGCCTCCAGCAATGGCTTCGGCTTTATCGCCAAGATCGGCGACATGATTAGTCGGCAGAAGACCGGAAAGGCCTTCATGGCGATCGATGAGGGTGCCTTGCCACTTGCGCCGATGTCGGTGAAGCCGCAGGCCACTCAGGTGGCCTGCTTGTCGGCTCGGGGGCGTCTTCTGGTGTTCGGTCTCGACGAGCTGAAGACGCTCTCGTCGGGAGGGCGAGGCGTGATCCTGATGGCCTTAGAGGATAAAGAAGAGCTGATCCAGACACTGGCCATCGACGGTCGCGGCGTGGTGTTGCAAGGCATGGGCCGTGGCAGCAAGGAGCAGAAAGTCGTTCTGGTCGGCACAGCGCTCGCTCCGCTGATCGGCAAGCGGGCCCGTAAGGGTCGCTTGCCCGAGCTGAAGCTCAAGCTCACAGGCCTGCGTCCGATCCTCGACTGAAGCCCGGCGGAGTGAGCCGGACAGACAGACCTCCCCCTGCCGTGGGGCAGGTTACGCTGTAGGGTATTTTGCTTTGTGGTGTGGGATTATTGAGCCTTGTTACATAATCTAGCGAGAGCAGGTGAGGGTTGACGTGAAAAGGTGTTGTTGCATAAATCGCGCGAAATCCGTTGACGTTTACGCGGCGTTGTTGCATAAATCAAGCGCGAGGACGCAATGGCATCGACGGGCATATTGATCACGAATTTCGGATCAATAATTTCAGGCGATATGAACAGATTGCGGACGAGCGAGGTCCGCAATCCGTTCCATTGCGTCCTCACACTCTATTTATGCAACAACGCCCGTTTACGCACAACGGGCGCGTGGCCAGCCCTCTATCAAGTCCGATTCCAGAGTAACTGTTTAATTTTTCACAAGAAAATGCGCAAGGACATACACAAAACAGGTGAGCCAAGGCACGCTACCATGTCAGGAATTGGGCGGCCTATAATGAAGGCCTAATCAACCGCGGGAACGTGACGATATGGATAGATGAAGCCGTCCTTGCCAGAATACCCGACGCCATACCCCCACAAGTGGTCGCCCGTGTCTATACGGCGATACGCCTGATTCAGGCATTACTTGGCGTGAAGTCCGTCTATGGACGGACTTCACGCCCTGCAAAGTTTTACCCAAAGTCTGCGCGATCTGGCCTTCCCGAGCTTGCCGGTGCCGAATTACACCACGCTCTGTCGCCGGGCAAAAACGCTTGATGTCGAACTGCCGATCCTTCGTGACAATGAACCGATCCATCTGGTTGTCGAAAGCACCGGTCTGAAGGTCTATGGCGAAGGTGAATGGAAGGTGGGCGCCAGCACGGCTACTCGAAGCGGCTCACGTGGCGTACAGTCCATCTCGCGATCAACGCGAATACGGGTCAAGTGCATGCCGCGCTAATGAAGAATCAAAATGTAGCTGACGGTGACGCTCTGGCCAAGTTGCTCGACCAGGTTCCACGCGAAGAACAAATCGCTGTTATCAGTGGTGCCGGTGCCTACGACACCAAGCCATGCCATGCGGCCATGGTTGCACGCAGTGCTATTCCTTCGATTCCGCCACGCGAGGGTGCCGCTCATTGACCAGCGGATATGCCCGGTACGGCGTGGCGTAATGGCGCGGTTGATGCAATTGCCCGTGACGGTCGTCGAGAATGGAAGAAAGACAGTGGCTAGTACCGGCGATCGCTTGCCGAGAATGGGATGTATCGGTTCAATACGCTCACCGCCAACTTTCTCTGGGCGAGTCACATCGACTCGCAGGCGACCGAAGTCTCCGTTCGCGTCGGCAACCGTATGGCGGACCTCGCTCGTCCGCAATCCGTTCGTATCGCCTGAAATTATGCCCGTCGATGCTATTGCATCCTCACACTCGATTTATGCAACAACGCCGGCACCGAGAGTGGGATTACCATGCGCGGGGGCCGGCGAAACTGCCGAAGCTACGTTCAGGCTGCACAAGTGGCCAGTGCATCGCGCAAGGCCGCCAGCACGGTCGTGCTGTTAGGCCGTACGCCACGCCATAAGTGGAAGGATTCGGCCGCCTGCTCGACCAGCATGCCGAGCCCGTCTGCGGCACGCGCGCCGAGCGATTCGGCGTAGTGCATGAACACCGTCGGCTGGGCACCATACATCATGTCGTAAGCCAGCGTGCCAGCACCGAACGCGGTCGGGTCGCACTCGGGCAGCGCCGCGTCGAGGCTGCCGGCGGTCGCATTGACAATCACGTCGTAGGGATACCGCTCGACCAGCGCAGAGCCGCCGCCAGCCAGCACGCAGCCGGCATCGTGTGCGGCCTGCGTGAACTGGCCGACTAGTTCCTTAGCCTTGCTGAGGGTTCGGTTGCTGATGATGATTGCGAGCGGGCTACGATCGAGCATCGGTAGCATCACGCCGCGTGCCGCGCCGCCCGCGCCGAGGAGCAAGATGCGCGCTCCGGTCAGCGATACGCCGAGGTTCTGCTCTATGTCGCGCACCAGGCTGACGCCGTCGGTGTTGTCGCCTTGGATTCGACCGTCAGCCTCGAAGCACAGCGTGTTGACGGCACCGGCGGCCGCTGCGCGCGGCGAAAGCGTGTCGGCCAGCGCATGCGCCTCGAACTTGAAGGGCACGGTAACGTTCGCGCCGCGCCCGCCCACGGCGATGAACTCGCGCACCGCAGCCGGGAAACCGTTGAGCGGCGTGAGGCGGGGTGTGTAGTCGATTGCCTGGCCAGTCTGTTCGGCGAAGCGTGCGTGGATGAAAGGCGACTTACTATGCGCCACGGGATTGCCGAATAGGGCGTAGCGCTCGCGCGCGTCGGCTTCGGTCGGATGGCGCGGCTTGTTCATTTTGGGTTCTCCTCCCCATCTCCTGGGGCCGGGGCGGCTACCTCGCCATCGGCTGAGGCGTCGGGCACGTCGACGATAGTGCCTTCGCCAGCGGCCTCGTCAGCCCCCTCGTCTTCGTCGGCGGTCTCGCCGTTCGATATGATTGGTGTGTCGAGCACGCTGAGCAACCGCACCGAGGCCTCAATGGTCAGCTCGTCGATCGACATCACATCAAGCAGCACGCGCGTGCCGCGCGCATGCACGCCAAGCCCAGGTACATGCAGCAGCAGCGGCACTTCCTCGAGCCGCGCCAAGTCACTCTTGACCACTGTGCCAACCACTTGGCGGCGGTTCTCCTGGCGCAGCCAGCGCAAGCACCAGAAATACTCCATGCGGCGCTGGTGATCGGCATAGGCCGTATAGGTGTCATCGAAGCCCTGCACCACCGCGTAGAGATCAGCGTCTTTAGGCCTGAAGGGCGCGGCTAGCTTGGCGGTTACACCATGCTGCACGCAGGCGAGTAGCTGCCACTGGTTTACGAGGTCGACGTAACGCCGCAGCGGCGAGGTGCTCCAGGCGTACTGGGCCACGCCTAGCCCCTCGTGTGGCGCGGCCGAGGTCTGCATGCGGGTGCGCTTGGGGCCGGTCGGCACGCCGAGCGCGCGTTGCGAGCGGTAGATGCCCGGCACCGTGTGGTCGTGCAGGAAGGCACCCCAGGTCGAGTTCGAGAAGATTGCCAGCTCCGAGACGATTAAATCGAGCGGCGAGCCGCGCCGGCGCCGCGTGATCGAGATGTGCTCACCCTCGACGTAGAAGGTGTAGTCGGTATTGCGCTGCACCTCGCGCTTGAGGCCGTAGCCGGCGCGCGCCACCTGGCGCTTCTCAAAAAGCGCCTGGGCCAGCGGCCACAGCACGGCGATGTCATCTTTGTGCGGGTAGTTGCCACTGCCGACCGCCAGCGTTTCCTCGGTCACCAGCTCGTCGAACGTGTTGTAGCGCAGGTTACTCTTCACAAACACGTATTCGGCACGCGTCTCGTTCACGACGATGTTCTGCGTGTCGCGATCGACGATGATGTAGAGAGACAGTGCGGGACGAAAGTCTCCCTCCTTGAGCGTGAACACCTCCACCACTTCGTCGGGCAGCATGGTGATTTTGTCGCCGGGCATGTAGACGGTCGACAGCCGCGCGCGCGCGATTGCGTCGACCTTGTCGCCACGCGTGATGCCCAGTGCCGGTGCCGCGATGTGTACGCCTATCCGCACGCGGTTCTCGGGTAGGTGCTCGACCGAGAAGGCATCATCGATCTCTGTGGTGGTCACATCGTCGATCGAGAAGGCGTCGACTTTGGCGTGCGGCAGGTCTTCGGGCAGCGGGGCCACGGTGACGGGAGGGAAACCCGTGCCGTGCGGGAAATGCTCGGCTAGGAAACGCGCTTCGTGCAGCGCGCGGGGCGAGGCGATGCCGCCGCAATTGAGCATCAGTCGCGCCTGCGAGACGCCTAATGCGATCGCCGCCGCGTTGAGTGCCTTATACTCAATCGAGTTCTTGTCCGGGCGCGTGAGCAGAGCCAGCGTCTTTCCCTCGAACGCGACCGGCAGCCGACCGACCTTCAGCTCGTCCTCGTAGCCGGCGTGCACCAGCGCCTGTTGGCGCTTGCGCGCCAGCGAGGCGAGTGCCATCTTCAACTGTTCCTCTGGCGCGCGCTGATACTGGCCACGACCCTTGCGACGGAAATAGACCGGCGAGCCGTGTATGCGCAGCACTAGCGCCGCGCGCTCGACCGGGCCGCAGCTGCTGCCGAAATATTCGGCGGCGAGCACGCCGTAGGCAAATTCATCGTCCGGTGCACATGCCCACAGGAAATCTAAGTCAATCTCCTGCGCAACCGCGTCGGCCTGCTGCATCAGCGCACCGGCAGCCGGCTTGTCAAACTCGATCAGCACATCTTTGGCGCGCACTTTGGCGCGCCGTCCACCCGGCAACTCAACCTGAAACGCGTCGCCCTGGCGCAACAGTACGCTGCCTGCCTTGAAACTGCCTGATTCCTCGAAAAAAACGTTCACTCGTCTGACTCTCGTTGAGACTGTCCGGTGCCGTCACGCAGCGCCTCGTCCAGCTTGGAAATGAGGCTCCTAGCCCCAAGGGGCTGGATATCTAAAACCATCGCACTAGAACAGTGAAGCACCCTGGGTTTCTCGGAGAGTGTCTTATTTGAGTCAGACCGCCTTGGTGACGTCCTCAAACTATCGATGGTAAGCCTATTGATCACGAATTTCAGATCAATATTCAGCTTCTGCCGGCGGGGGATTTCGCCGATCAAGGGCAGCAAAACGCTGGCGCAACTGCGCGCGCATCACAAAGCACTTGGCACGCGCAAAAATGGTGCGCTGACGTTCCAGGGTAGAGCAGGCCGTCCATAGACCGAAGAAATAGCCGATTTGAGCGCAAACATATCTGATTCGTAATATTGATCCACAATTCGTAATTTTGAATAAAGATGCATAGCGAATCGGTTTATGTATGAAATAGAAAGTGGACACGCTTTGGTGATTTCTGGGGTGTTGTTGCATGGCGTTGTTGCATAAATCGAGTGTGAGGACGCAATAGCATCGACGGGTATAATTTCAGGCGATACCAACGGATTGCGGACGAGCGAGGTCCGCCATGCGGTTGAGGACGCCGACTCGAACGGCGACCTCGGTCGCCTGCGTATCAATGTGAAGTGCCCAGAGACAGTTGACGGTGAGGGTCTTGAACCGATACACCGCATTCTCGGCAAGCGATCGCCGGTGGTAGCCACTGTCTTGCTTCCATTCTCGATGACCGTCACGGGCAATTGCATCAACCGCCCCATTACGCCACGCCGCACCGGGCATATCCGCTGGCAAATGAGCGGCACCCGCGCGTGGCGGAATCGAAGGGATAGCACTGCGTGCAGCAATGGCCGCATGGCATGGCTTGGTGTCGTAGGCACCGTCACGGTCGATGACATCGATTTGTTCTTCGCGTGGAATCTGGTCGAGCAACTTGGCCAGAGCGTCACCGTCAGCCACATTCTGATTCGTCATTAGCGCAGCATGCACTTGACCCGTATTCACGTTGAGTGCGAGATGGACTTTACGCCACGTGCGCCGCTTCGAGTAGCCGTGCTGGCGCACCTTCCATTCACCTTCGCCATAGACCTTCAGACCGGTGCTGTCGACATCCAGATGGATCGGTTCGTTGTCACGAAGGATCGGCAGTTCGAGATCAAGCGTTTTTTCCCGGCGACAGAGCGTGGTGTAATGCGGCACCGGAAAGCTCGGGAAGGCCAAATCGCGCAGACTTTGGGTGAAACTTTGCAGGGCGCGCAACGTCCGTCGATAGACGGTCTTCACGCCAAGTAATGCCTGAATCAGCGCATCGCCGTATAAACACGGGCGACCACGTGTGGGTATGGCGTCCGGTATTCTCGCAAGGACGGCTTCATCTATCCATATCGTCACATTCCCCCAGTTGATCAGGTATGCATTATAGGCCGCCCAATTCCTGACACGGTAGCGTGCCTTCTGCTCACCTGTCTTGTGTATGTCCTTGCGCATTTCTTGGAAAAATTAGGCAGTTACTCTGGAATCTGACTTGATAGGGGGCTAGCCGGCGAGCGTTGCGCGTAAACGTCAACGGCTTTCGCTCGATTTACGCAACAACGCCGCTCAATGCTGACCTGAACGCGAACGTGACGAAACAGGCTCCGGCGGCGAACCCAGGGGCCTCTCCAGAAATCACTATTAATTCGCAATTTGTTATCTTGAAATTTCGGATCAATAAACTTCCGTGCCTGCGGATTTTGCTCGACGCACAATCTCCGGGTACCTCTCGTTCAGCAATACCTACACCGCTTCCGGTCGCTGCTTGTAGACGCCCTTTCATCGGCTTTTGCGGTGTGAAACTCTAGCGCGCCAGATACAGGCCGACACGCTGAAGCGTCGGCGTCCAACCACATCCCTGCCGGATCAACTCCCGCACGGCATGTCGCGTCTACAACGCGCACGAAATCTTCAGCTGGTCCGGCATCTGATCGTGCAACAGCATGCGAATTTCCACTTTCTGCTGCTCACTCAAAGCTCGACTTGGGTTCATCGCTCCGTCCCTCGGCTTGTCTTGCAATCCAGGCGAAGCACCTTCGCGGGTGTGGCACTTGCCAATATCGAACACGCACGTGCGCGACAGGTTCGTATGCGCGGCACTTGCTTCGTAGGTCCAGCCCGCGTGCGCCGGTTGATCACCTGACGTCGCCGCTCTTCACGTGCCTCACGAGGAAGCGATCTCATGTCTTGTTTTTCCATCTCTCTCAGGGATGGTTGCATAAATCGATGCGTGAGGACGCAATGGCATCGCAGGGGATAATTTTAAGCGATACGAACTGGATTGCGGACGGACGAAGTCCGCCCATACGGTTGATTACGCTACGC
Source organism: Burkholderia sp. (assembly GCA_040954445.1). Lineage (GTDB taxonomy): Bacteria > Pseudomonadota > Gammaproteobacteria > Burkholderiales > Burkholderiaceae > Burkholderia > Burkholderia gladioli_A. The sequence continues at coordinate 1,174,719 of CP144361.1, forward strand.
CGCACCGGGCGTATCCGCTGTCCAATGAGAGGCATCCTCGGCGGGGCGGAATCGAAGGAACAGCACTGCGTGCAGTATTAATTCGCATGGCACGGCTTGGTGTCGTAGGCACCAAGCCACGCGATGATATCGCTCTGTTCGTCGAGCGGAATCTGCTCGAGCAACTTGGCCAGAGCGTCACCGTCATCGACATTCTATTGATCACGAATTGCGGATCAATAATCCAAGAGATATATAACCTTGATGACCTTGTCGAACCCGACAGGGAAGCTGAGAGAACCCTGTGCCTCTGATCTTGTGAAACGGATTCGCATGAGCCGCTTACTTTGGTTCAGCCGACGGCTTGACCGCAGAGCCGCCTGCTTACCGCTACTCGTGCTGGGCCAGTACCGCGCCGAGCTGTTCATTCATGTGGCGCATGGTACGTCGGATTTCTTCCACTGGGAATGCCTTGCCGTGACGAACGCTCTGTTGCAGGTGCAGCAACTCTGAGGCGAGCGACAGCGCGGCCATCACCGCGATCCGGTCAGTGCCGCGCACCGAGCTGTTGGCACGGATCTTCGACATCTCGGTGTCGACGCGCGCAACCGCCTCAAGGAGAGCCGCTTCGGTTTCCGGCGAGCACGCGAGGCGATAGGCTTGGCCGAGAATCGAGACTTCGATCTGCTTGCTGCTCATGCATGTTCTCCGTGGCTGGCCGTTTCATCGCTGCTGTTGCTGGCAGGCTCGCGGTCGCCGAGCTGGCTGTTGCGGTCAGCAGCCTGGCGCGTGCGCGGCAGCTTCTCAAGGATTGCATGGAGCTTGACCTGCGCATCGTCAATCTTCGCGGACAGCGCGTCGCGTTCGGCGACCAGGCCATTGCGTTCGTCACGCAACTGATCGAGCTCAACGCGCCCGCCTTCGGCTTGTGCGCGCAATTGCGCGACTTGCTCCTCGAGCGCGAGCCATTCCGTGTGCTGGCGTTGGTTCAGCGCAATCAGGCGGCTGATGTTCTGGGATAGAATTTCGAGTTCGTTGAGCATCGCCTGCCTCCTCTAAAGAGGTGGCATTTTAGCGCGGTATAGCGGATCCGGTTGTTCAGACACGCTTTTGCGATCAGGCCACCAGCATCAAGAGGCTGGCCTGACGAGCTTCGAAGGGTAATTTTTAAGCTCAATTTTTTCGATACGCCATGCCCGACTGTATCAATATCAGGTTAAATTTCTGCGTAACTTATTAATCTTTTCCAAGAAAATGCGAAAGGACATACATAAGAAATGTGAGCCGAAGGCACGCTACCCCGTTTCAGAAACTAGGCGCGGCCATAACGCGGGCCTGATCAACGGGGGGAGCGTGACGGATATAGGTAGATAAAGCCGCCCTTGCCAGAATGCGCGACACCGCTCCTTAGCGTGAAGACCGTCTATCGACTGACGCTGCGCGCCTTCTCAGGTTTCGCCCAAAGTCTTCCCGATCTGGCCTTCCCGAGCCTGCCGGTTCTGAATTACACCAGGCTCTGTCGACGGGCAAAAACTTTTGATGTTGAGCTGCTGCTCCTTCGCGACAGTGAACCGATCCACCTGGTGGATGACAGCACTAGTCTACCGGGGCGGTGTTGCATAAATCGAGCGAAGCCGTTGACGTTTACGCGCAACGGTCGCGGGGCCAGCCTCCTATCAAGTCAGATTCCAGAGTAACTGCCTAATTTTTGCCAAGAAAATGCGCAAGGACATACACAAGAAAGGTGAGCCGAAGGCACGCTACCGTGTCAGGAATTGGGCGGCCTATAATGAAGCCCTGATCAGCCGGGGGAACGTAACAATATGGATAGATGAAGCCGTCCTTGCCAGAATGCCCGATGCCATACCCACACGTGGTCGCCCGTGTGTATACGGCGATACGCTGATTCAGGCATTACTTGGCGTGAAGACCGTCTATCGACTGACCTTGCGCGCCCTGCAAGGTTTCACCCAAAGTCTGCGCGATTTGGCCTTCCCGAGCTTGCCGGTGCCGAATTACACCACGCTCTGTCGCCAGGCAAAAACGCTTGATGTCGAACTGCCGATCCTTCGTGACAATGAACCGATCCATCTGGTTGTCGACAGCACCGGTCTGAAGGTCTATGGAGAAGGTGAATGGAAGGTGCGCCAGCACGGCTACTCGAAGCGGCGCACGTGGCGTAAAGTCCATCTCGCGCTCAACGCGAATACAGGTCAAGTGCATGCCGCGCTAATGACGAATCAGAATGTGGCTGACGGTGACGCTCTGGCCAAGTTGCTCGACCAGATTCCACGCGAAGAACAAATCGATGTCATCGGCGGTGACGGTGCCTACGACACCAAGCCATGCCATGCGGCCATTGCTGCACGCAGTGCTATTCCTTCGATTCCGCCACGCGAGGGTGCCGCTCATTGGCCAGCGGATATGCCCGGTGCGGCGTGGCGTAATGGCGCGGTTGATGCAATTGCCCGTGACGGTCGTCGAGAATGGAAGCAACACAGTGGCTACCACCGGCGATCGCTTGCCGAGAATGCGATGTATCGGTTCAAGACCCTCACCGGCCACTGTCTCTGGGCGCGTCACATCGCCGCGCAGGCGACCGAGGTCGCCGTTCGCGGCGGCGTCATCAACCGCATGGCGGACCTCGCTCGTCCGCAATCCGTTCGTATCGCCTGAATTATGCCCGTCCGATGCCATGGCGTCCTCACACTCGATTTATGCAACAACGCCCCTTGATCGCGATCGTCGCGCAGCATGCCGATGCCGGCCAGCGCGTCGTCACCCTGACCCTGCGCCAAGAGCACTATGACAGCCTGACGCTGTTGGTCGGTGCCGAGCCCTCCCCCGAAGGGGCCACCGCGTTAGCCGCCGAGGCGACGGTCGGCTCCAGCGAGGGACCGGTCGGCGAACCCAAGCTCGAGCTAGTAGTGCAGTATGGCGACGAAATCACCGTCGCGCAGCGCAAAAAGCTGCCGAAGCGCAAACTGATCGCTGAATGGCTGTCCACCGCGCTGTTCTCCGACGCGCAACTAACAGTGCGCTTCGTTGGCGAGAAAGAAGGCCGCAAGCTGAACGGCGGCTATCGAAAGAAAAACTACCCCACCAACGTGCTGACCTTCGCCTACCAGCAATCGCTCGACGGCACCACCATCGGCGATCTGGTGCTGTGCTGCCCGGTTGTCGAGAAGGAGGCTAACGAGCAAGAGAAGCCGCTTGTGGCCCACTACGCGCACCTGCTGGTGCACGGCGCGCTGCATGCACAGGGGTATGATCACGAACGCGCCGAGGAAGACGCCGCCGAGATGGAAGCGCTCGAGATCAACATCCTCGCCAAGCTCGGTTTCCCGAACTGCTATCTGTAAGGCTTGGGCCGTCACGTCATCCGTTCCTTCCCCAATGCACCTGAGCCACCTCTGTGGCCGCCAGGATTCCGTGAGCACTCCGATTTTTGCCTCCAGTGTCTACCCGCCTCCGATCAGCAGTATCCGGCTGCTCAGCGAGGACGAACTCGCCAGCTCGCTGGACACGAGCTTCGCCGACTGGGATCGCCGCTCCGACCTCTGGCTGTTCGGTTATGACTCGCTGATCTGGAACCCTGGGCTGCCCCACCGTCGAGAAGGGGCATGGCCGCGTGCACGGTGACCATCGCGGGCTTTACCTGTGGTCGGCGTTGTTGCATAAATCGAGCGAGATCCGTTGACGTTTACGCGCAATGGTCGCGGGGCCAGCCTCCTATCAAGTCAGATTCCAGAGTAACTGCCTAATTTTTGCCAAGAAAATGCGCAAGGACATACACAAGAAAGGTGAGCCGAAGGCACGCTACCGTGTCAGGAATTGGGCGGCCTATAATGAAGGCCTGATCAGCCGGGGGAACGTAACAATATGGATAGATGAAGCCGTCCTTGCCAGAATGCCCGATGCCATACCCACACGTGGTCGCCCGTGTGTATACGGCGATACGCTGATTCAGGCATTACTTGGCTTGAAGACCGTCTATCGACTGACCTTGCGCGCCCTGCAAGGTTTCACCCAAAGTCTGCGCGATTTGGCCTTCCCGAGCTTGCCGGTGCCGAATTACACCACGCTCTGTCGCCGGGCAAAAACGCTTGATGTCGAACTGCCGATCCTTCGTGACAATGAACCGATCTATCTGGTTGTCGACAGCACCGGTCTGAAGGTCTATGGAGAAGGTGAATGGAAGGTGCGCCAGCACGGCTACTCGAAGCGGCGCACGTGGCGTAAAGTCCATCTCGCGCTCAACGCGAATACAGGTCAAGTGCATGCCGCGCTAATGACGAATCAGAATGTGGCTGACGGTGACGCTCTGGCCAAGTTGCTCGACCAGATTCCACGCGAAGAACAAATCGATGTCATCGGCGGTGACGGTGCCTACGACACCAAGCCATGCCATGCGGCCATTGCTGCAGCAGTGCTATTCCTTCGATTCCGCCACGCGAGGGTGCCGCTCATTGGCCAGCGGATAGGCGTTGTTGCATAAATCGAACGTGAGGACGCCATGGCATCGGACGGGCATAATTCAGGCGATACGAACGGATTGCGGACGAGCGAGGTCCGCCATGCGGTTGATGACGCCGACGCGAACGGCGACCTCGGTCGCCTGCGCGGCGATGTGACGCGCCCAGAGACAGTGGCCGGTGAGGGTCTTGAACCGATACATCGCATTCTCGGCAAGCGATCGCCGGTGGTAGCCACTGTGTTGCTTCCATTCTCGACGACCGTCACGGGCAATTGCATCAACCGCGCCATTACGCCACGCCGCACCGGGCATATCCGCTGGCCAATGAGCGGCACCCTCGCGTGGCGGAATCGAAGGAATAGCACTGCGTGCAGCAATGGCCGCATGGCATGGCTTGGTGTCGTAGGCACCGTCACCGCCGATGACATCGATTTGTTCTTCGCGTGGAATCTGGTCGAGCAACTTGGCCAGAGCGTCACCGTCAGCCACATTCTGATTCGTCATTAGCGCGGCATGCACTTGACCTGTATTCGCATTGAGCGCGAGATGGACTTTACGCCACGTGCGCCGCTTCGAGTAGCCGTGCTGGCGCACCTTCCATTCACCTTCTCCATAGACCTTCAGACCGGTGCTGTCGACAACCAGATGGATCGGTTCATTGTCACGAAGGATCGGCAGTTCGACATCAAGCGTTTTTGCCCGGCGACAGAGCGTGGTGTAATTCGGCACCGGCAAGCTCGGGAAGGCCAAATCGCGCAGACTTTGGGTGAAACCTTGCAGGGCGCGCAAGGTCAGTCGATAGACGGTCTTCACGCCAAGTAATGCCTGAATCAGCGTATCGCCGTATACACACGGGCGACCACGTGTGGGTATGGCATCGGGCATTCTGGCAAGGACGGCTTCATCTATCCATATTGTTACGTTCCCCCGGCTGATCAGGCCTTCATTATAGGCTGCCCAATTCCTGACACGGTAGCGTGCCTTCGGCTCACCTTTCTTGTGTATGTCCTTGCGCATTTTCTTGGCAAAAATTAGGCAGTTACTCTGGAATCTGACTTGATAGGAGGCTGGCCCCGCGACCGTTGCGCGTAAACGTCAACGGATCTCGCTCGATTTATGCAACAACGCCCAGCGGATATGCCCGGTGCGGCGTGGCGTAATGGCGCGGTTGATGCAATTGCCCGTGACGGTCGTCGAGAATGGAAGCAACACAGTGGCTACCACCGGCGATCGCTTGCCGAGAATGCGATGTATCGGTTCAAGACCCTCACCGGCCACTGTCTCTGGGCGCGTCACATCGCCGCGCAGGCGACCGAGGTCGCCGTTCGCGTCGGCGTCATCAACCGCATGGCGGACCTCGCTCGTCCGCAATCCGTTCGTATCGCCTGAATTATGCCCGTCCGATGCCATGGCGTCCTCACGTTCGATTTATGCAACAACGCCTTATAGGCCGCCCAATTCCTGACACGGTAGCGTGCCTTCGGCTCACCTTTCTTGTGTATGTCCTTGCGCATTTTCTTGGCAAAAATTAGGCAGTTACTCTGGAATCTGACTTGATAGGAGGCTGGCCCCGCGACCGTTACGCGTAAACGTCAACGGATCTCGCTCGATTTATGCAACAACGCCTCGCCTTGGGCCTGTGTCGATTCCAGGTTGTGTGGGGGGATTATGTGGGGGGGCAATGTTCCGCGCCGGGCCAGCTGCTGCGTCCCGCGCCATCCGGGAACGGGCCAGTGCCACACCCTTGGTGTATCCTTGCCAGCTCCGTGACAAGGCGCCTGCGCACCTGCTGGGCGCACCATCATGAACGATTCGTATCCCAGTCAAAAGTCCACCGACAAGCTTCCAGAAAAACGCTCGCTGCTCAGGCGCCTGACTGACTTCATCTCGCCCGAACCTGAATCGCGCGGCGAGCTGTTCAAAATTCTGCAAGACGGGCACGAACGCAACCTAATCGATGCCGATTCTCTCTCGATGATTGAGGGCGTGTTCCAAGTCTCCGATCTCTGCGCGCGCGACATTATGGTGCCCCGCGCCCAGATGGACGCGCTCAACATCGCCGATAAACCCGAAGATTTCATCCCCTTCGTGCTCGAGAAGGCCCACTCGCGCTACCCCGTCTACGAAGAGAACCGCGACAACGTGATCGGCATGCTGCTCGCAAAGGACCTGCTGTGCTTTTACGCAGAAGAAGAATTCGATGTGCGCGGCATGCTTCGCCCGGCTGTGTTTATCCCAGAATCAAAGCGCTTGAACGTGCTGTTACACGACTTCCGTGTGAACCGCAACCACCTCGCGATCGTGGTGGACGAATACGGCGGCGTGGCCGGCCTGATCACTATCGAGGACGTGCTGGAGCAGATCGTTGGCGATATCGAGGACGAATACGACTTCGACGAGGAGGCTGGCAACATCATCTCAGCACCAGATGGCCGTTACCGCGTGCGTGCGCTCACCGAGATCGCCCAGTTTAACGAGACCTTCGGTACCGACCTCCCTGATGACGAGGTCGATACCATCGGTGGGCTGATCACCCACCATTTCGGTCGAGTCCCGCATCGTGGCGAGAAACTGCGGCTGGGCAAGCTAATCTTCGAGATCCAGCGTGGCGACGCGCGTCAGATCCATGTCCTGCTAGTGCGCCGAGACCCGCTCGCCGGCTGCCGCAGCGCATCGACCGGCGACGATTAATCGTCCCCCCGTCAATGTCCCATTTTTCGACTACATGGCAGAATCGTTTCAGACCCGCGCGCGGCGGTGTGCCACCTTCGCCTCGGACGGCCACGCGCTTGCCCGGCTGGCATTTCTCCGCCGCGTTGCTCGCTGGAGCGGCTCATACTCTTAGCTTCGCTCCGACCCCACATGGGGGCTGGTTCCAGCTACCGGTATTCATCTGGTTCTTCGCCCAGCTCGCGCGCTGCCGCACGCGCTGGCAGACCACGCTGACCGGCGCGGCTTTTGGCTGCGGTAACTTCCTGTCCGGCATCTGGTGGTTGTACATCAGTATGCACGTGTATGGCGAGATGGTCGCTTGGATCGCGGGCGGCGCGCTGGTGTTGTTCTGCCTGTACCTGGGGGTTTATCCGGCGCTGTCCGCGTTACTCTGGGCACTGGCCTCGGGCAGGCACGCAGGGCGCGCGTTCGTGCCGTGCTGGCACGGTACTTTCGTGTTCGCGAGCGCCTGGGCGCTCGGCGAATGGGCGCGTGGCACGGTGTTTACCGGCTTCCCTTGGCTGGCTAGCGGTTACTCGCAGGTGGATGGCCCGTTTGCCGGTTATGCGCCGCTTCTTGGCGTCTATGGAATCGGCTGGGTGCTAGCGCTGTTCTCATCGCTGGTGGTCCATGCGGTGGTGCGTGCCCGTGAGGGGCATGGCGGCGCGCTTGCCCCGGCTACACTGGCCACCACACTGGTGGCCGCCGGCTTGCTGCTGCCTCTGGTGCCCTGGACCCAGCCCGTGAACCAGCCCCTACGGGTGCGGCTGCTGCAGGGCAACGTCAAGCAGGATGTCAAGTTCGAGCAAGCCAGCATCGACGCGGCGATCAAGATGTACACTCGCATGATCACCGAGAAGCGGGCCGACCTGGTAGTCACGCCTGAGACGGCGATCACGGTGATGATCCAGGACATTCCGCCGCCTTTCGCCAAAGCTGTGCGTAGCTTCGTCGACAAAACCGGAACCTCGGTGCTGTTCGGCGCGGTCGGCGACACGATCTTATCCGACAGTAGCATCGTTGCTTACACCAACAGCATGTATGGTGTGACGCCGGGCTTAACCGATATCTACCATTACGACAAGCACCACCTGGTGCCCTTCGGTGAGTTCATCCCCTGGGGCTTCCACTGGTTCGTCAGGCTAATGAAGATACCGCTGGGCGATTTCACGCGCGGGGCGCCGGTGCAGGCGCCTTTCTGGGTGCACAACCAGCCGGTGATGGCCGATCTCTGCTATGAGGACATCTTCGGCGAAGAGATCGCTGCGACTGTGCGCGAGAACGCGCCTTCTCCGGTCATTCTGGTCAACGTCACCAACCTCGCCTGGTTTGGCGATACCATCGCGCTCGACCAGCATCTGCAGATTGCGCGGATGCGTTCGCTTGAGACCGGTCGACCGATGCTGCGCGCCACCAATACCGGCATAACCGCCGCGATCGATGCGCACGGTCGTTTAATCGGTCGTCTCAATCCCTTCACGCTGGGTTCGCTCGACATGACCGTCGAGGGCACCGATGGCATTACGCCCTTCGTCGCCGCTGGCAATACAATCGTGCTCGCGTTCTCGCTGGCATTGCTCGGCTTAGCGCTGCTGGCCGGGCCGCGCCGGTGCGGTTGATCCGCGGCACTCACCAGTTCCGCACAGCGGCACCGGTTTGCTTCCTGCTCCTGGCTCGTTGATTATTGATCCGCAGTTTTCGATCTTGAAATTACGGATCAATATCAAGTTAGATTCCAGAGTAACTGCCTAATTTTTGCCAAGAAAATTCGCAAAGACATACACAAGACAGGTGAGCCGAAGGCACGCTACCGTGTCAGGAATTGGGCGGCCTATAATGAAGGTCTGATCAACTGGGGGATCGTGACGATATGGATAGATGAAGCCGTCCTTGCCAAAATACCACGATGCCATACCCACACGTGGTCGCCCGTGTCTATACAGCGATACGCTGATTCAGGCATTACTTAGCGTGAAAACCGTCTATCGACTGACATTGCGCGCCCTGCAAGGTTTCACCCAAAGTCTGCGCGCTCTGGCCTTCCAGAGCTTGCCGGTGCCGAATTACACCACGCTCTGCCTCCGGGCAAAAACGCTTGATGTCGAAATGCCGATCCTTCGCGACAACGAACTGATCCATCTGGTTGTCGACAGCACCGGTCTGAAGGTCTATGGCGAAGGTGAATGGAAGGTGCGCCAGCACGGCTACTCGAAGCAGCGCACGTGGCGTAAAGTCCATCTCGCGCTCAACGCGAATACAGGTCAAGTGCATGCCGCGCTAATGACGAATCAGAATGTGGCTGACGGTGACGCTCTGGCCAAGTTGCTCGACCAGATTCCACGCGAAGAACAAATCGATGTCATCGGCGGTGACGGTGCCTACGACACCAAGCCATGCCATGCGGCCATTGCTGCACGCAGTGCTATTCCTTCGATTCCGCCACGCGAGGGTGCCGCTCATTGGCCAGCGGATATGCCCGGTGCGGCGTGGCGTAATGGCGCGGTTGATGCAATTTCCCGTGACGGTCGTCGAGAATGGAAGCAAGACAGTGGCTATCACAGGCGATCGCTTGCCGAGAATGCGATGTATCGGTTCAAGACCCTCACCGGCAACTGTCTTTGGGCGCGTCACATCGCCTCGTAGGCAACCGAGGCCGCCGTGCGCGTCAGCGTAATCAACCGCATAGCGGACCTCGCTTGTCCGAAATCGGTTCGCATCGCCTGAAATTATGTACGTCGATTCCATTACGTCTTCACGCTCGATTTATGGAACAACGCTGCCGCGTTCCGCGACGATATGCATGTCCTTGTCGCCGCGGCCCGACAGATTAATCAGCAGGATGCGGTCCTTCGACAGAGTGGTGGCCAGCTTGGTGCCGTAGGCGATTGCGTGGCTCGACTCGAGTGCCGGGATGATGCCTTCGATCCGGCAGCATTCGTGGAAGGCCTTCAGCGCTTCCTCGTCGGTGAGTGGCACGTATTGCGCGCGACCGCTGTCCTTGAGCCAGGCGTGCTCGGGACCGACGCCGGGATAGTCGAGTCCGGCCGATACTGAATGCGTCTCGATGATTTGGCCGTCTTCGTCCTGCAGCAGGTAGGTGCGATTGCCGTGTAGTACGCCAGGACTGCCGCCCGTCAGCGAGGCAGCGTGCCGGCCCGTGTCGAGCCCATCACCGGCTGCCTCGACGCCGATTAGCTGGACGTTCGTATCGTCGATGTAAGGGTAGAAGATCCCCATCGCGTTCGAGCCGCCGCCCACGCAGGCGATCACCGCGTCGGGCTGGCGCCCCACCATCTCGGGCATCTGCACCTTGCACTCGTCGCCAATCACGCGCTGGAAGTCGCGCACCAGCATCGGATACGGATGCGGACCAGCTACCGTGCCAATGATGTAAAAGGTGATCTCGATGTTGGTGACCCAGTCGCGCATCGCCTCGTTGAGCGCATCCTTGAGTGTGCGCGAGCCCGATTCGACCGGCACCACGGTCGCGCCGAGCAGCTTCATGCGGTAGACGTTGGCGGCCTGACGGCGCACGTCCTCGGCGCCCATGTAGACGATGCATTCCATGCCGAAGCGCGCGCAGATGGTGGCGGTAGCCACGCCGTGCTGGCCCGCGCCGGTCTCGGCGATCACGCGCTTCTTGCCCATCCGGCGGGCCAGCAGCGCCTGGCCGATCACGTTGTTGATCTTGTGCGCGCCGGTGTGGTTCAGGTCTTCGCGCTTCAGGTACAGCTGCGCACCACCGAGCAGTTCGCTCCAGCGCTGCGCGTAATAGATCGGCGAGGGACGACCAACAAAGTGCTTGAGTTCGCGGTTGTACTCAGCGACAAACTCGGGATCGTCTCGAAATCGGGCGTAGGCCTCGCGCAGCTCGTCGAGGACGTGGACCAGTGTTTCTGCGACGAAAACGCCGCCATACGGGCCAAAGTGGCCGCGATCATCAGGAAGATTGTACATCAATGGGCGTTGTTGCATAAATCGAGCTTGAGGACGCCATGGCATCTACGGGCATAATTTCAGGCGATACGAACGGATTGCGGACGAGCGAGGTCCGCTATACGGTTGATGACGCCGCCGCGCCAAGAGACAGTTGCCGGTGAGGGTCTTGAATTGATACATCGCATTCTCGGCAAGCGATCGCCGGTGGTAGCCACTGTGTTGCTTCCATTCTTGACGACCGTCACGGGCAATTGCATCAACCGCGGCGTTGTTGCATAAATCGAGTGAGATCCGTTGACGTTTACGCGCAACGGACGCGGGGCCAGCCTCCTATCAAGTCAGATTCCAGAGTAACTGCCTAATTTTTGCCAAGAAAATGCGCAAGGACATACACAAGAAAGGTGAGCCGAAGGCACGCTACCGTGTCAGGAATTGGGCGGCCTATAATGAAGGCCTGATCAGCCAGGGGAACGTAACAATATGGATAGATGAAGCCGTCCTTGCCAGAATGCCCGATGCCATACCCACACGTGGTCGCCCGTGTGTATACGGCGATACGCTGATTCAGGCATGACTTGGCGTGAAGACCGTCTATCGACTGACCTTGCGCGCCCTGCAAGGTTTCACCCAAAGTCTGCGCGATTTGGCCTTCCCGAGCTTGCCGGTGCCGAATTACACCACGCTCTGTCGCCGGGCAAAAACGCTTGATGTCGAACTGCCGATCCTTCGTGACAATGAACCGATCCATCTGGTTGTCGACAGCACCGGTCTGAAGGTCTATGGAGAAGGTGAATGGAAGGTGCGCCAGCACGGCTACTCGAAGCGACGCACGTGGCGTAAAGTCCATCTCGCGCTCAACGCGAATACAGGTCAAGTGCATGCCGCGCTAATGACGAATCAGAATGTGGCTGACGGTGACGCTCTGGCCAAGTTGCTCGACCAGATTCCACGCGAAGAACAAATCGATGTCATCGGCGGTGACGGTGCCTACGACACCAAGCCATGCCATGCGGCCATTGCTGCACGCAGTGCTATTCCTTCGATCCCGCCACGCGAGGGTGCCGCTCATTGGCCAGCGGATATGCCCGGTGCGGCGTGGCGTAATGGCGCGGTTGATGCAATTGCCCGTGAGGGTCGTCGAGAATGGAAGCAACACAGTGGCTACCACCGGCGATCGCTTGCCCAGAATGCGATGTATCGGTTCAAGACCCTCACCGGCCACTGTCTCTGGGCGCGTCACATCGACGCGCAAGCGACCGAGGTCTCCGTTCGCGTCGGCGTCATCAATCGCATGGCGGACCTCGCTCGTCCGCAATCCGTTCGTATCGCCTGAATTATGCCCGTCCGATGCCATTGCGTCCTCGCGCTCGATTTATGCAACAACGCCTCGCGTGGAATCTGGTCGAGCAACTTGGCCAGAGCGTCACCGTCAGCCACATTCTGATTCGTCATTAGCGCGGCATGCACTTGACCTGTATTCGCGTTGAGCGCGAGATGGACTTTACGCCACGTGCGCCGCTTCGAGTAGCCGTGCTGGCGCACCTTCCATTCACCTTCTCCATAGACCTTCAGACCGGTGCTGTCGACAACCAGATGGATCGGTTCATTGTCACGAAGGATCGGCAGTTCGACATCAAGCGTTTTTGCCCGGCGATAGAGCGTGGTGTAATTCGGCACCGGCAAGCTCGGGAAGGCCAAATCGCGCAGACTTTGAGTGAAACCTTGCAGGGCGCGCAAGGTCAGTCGATAGACGGTCTTCACGCCAAGTAATGCCTGAATCAGCGTATCGCCGTATAGACACGGGCGACCACGTGTGGGTATGGCATCGGGTATTCTGGCAAGGACGGCTTCATCTATCCATATTGTTACGTTCCCCCGGTTGATCAGGCCTTCATTATAGGCCGCCTAATTCCTGACACGGTAGCGTGCCTTCGGCTCACCTGTCTTGTGTATGTCCTTGCGCATTTTCTTGGAAAAAATTAGGCAGTTACTCTGGAATCTGACTTGATAGGGATCTGGCCCCGAGACTGTTGTGCGTAAACATCAATGGATCTCGCTCGATTTATGCAACAACGCCACGCGAAGAACAAATCGATGTCATCGGCGGTGACGGTGCCTACGACACCAAGCCATGCCATGCGGCCATTGCTGCACGCAGTGCTATTCCTTCGATTCCGCCACGCGAGGGTGCCGCTCATTGGCCAGCGGATATGCCCGGTGCGGCGTGGCGTAATGGCGCGGTTGATGCAATTGCCCGTGACGGTTGTCGAGAATGGAAGCAACACAGTGGCTACCACCGGCGATCGCTTGCCGAGAATGCGATGTATCGGTTCAAGACCCTCACCGGCCACTGTCTCTGGGCGCGTCGCATCGCCGCGCAGGCGACCGAGGTCGCCGTTCGCGGCGGCGTCATCAACCGCATGGCGGACCTCGCTCGTCCGCAATCCGTTCGTATCGCCTGAATTATGCCCGTCCGATGCCATGGCGTCTTCACGTTCGATTTATGCAACAACGCCGCTCCACCGAGGTTTTATTGATCGGCAATTCGTAATCTTGAAATTGGAAAATCGTCCATCATGTCTCGTTTTTACATGCCCCTCATATGAGGAGCAATTTTCCAATTTCAAGATTACGAATTGCCGATCAATAGAAAGCGCGTGCGCCACAAGTGCGAAATTTTACGCGCCATTACAAAGTCATCGATTGGATGACGCTGGAGAAGTGTGGACAGGGCGGCAAGCGGGCAGCGCGTTATATGCGCCGCCCGCGCGGTTGGGCCGGGCCAACATCGAGGGGCGGCCTGGCCCCCTTGCGCGGATGCAGAGGAGGCGGCTCAGCCTTCTCGACGTAGGTGGGGGAACAGCAGTACGTCGCGGATCGTCTGGCTGTCGGTCAGAAGCATCACCAGGCGGTCGATGCCGATGCCGCAGCCGGCGGTTGGAGGCATACCGTATTCGAGCGCGCGGATGTAGTCGGCATCGAAGTACATCGCTTCCTCGTCGCCGGCATCTTTCTGGTCGACCTGCTTCTTGAAGCGCGCTGCCTGGTTTTCCGGATCGTTTAGCTCGGAGAAGCCGTTGGCAATCTCGCGGCCCGTCATAAACAGCTCGAATCGCTCGGCAACGCCGGGGATCACACTCGATTCGCGCGCCAAGGGCGAAACCTCGACCGGATAGTCGAGGATGAAGGTCGGCTCCCAGAGCTGCACCTCGGTGGTTTCCTCAAACACCGCGAGCTGCAGTGCACCGAGTCCGGCGTTCAGGAAGGCCGGCTGGCGGACGTCGACGCCGAAACGCTTAAGCTCGGTGCGCAGGAAGGCCACGTCGGCTAGTTGTGCATCACTGTAGTCGGGCGCGTACTTCTCGATCGCCTGCTTGATGGTGAGGCGATGAAAGGGCTTTGCGAAGTCAAGCGCGCGGCCCTGGTACTGGATCGTCGTGGTGCCGAGCGCATCGACCGCCGCCTGGCGGATCACCTGCTCGGTGAGGTCCATTATCCAGCGGTAGTCAGTGTAGGCCGCGTAGAACTCCATCATCGTGAATTCCGGATTGTGGCGCGGCGAGACGCCCTCGTTTCGAAAATTCCGGTTGATTTCGAACACGCGCTCGAAGCCGCCCACCACAAGCCGCTTCAGATAGAGCTCGGGCGCAATGCGCAGGAACATCTCCACGTCAAGCGCGTTATGGTGCGTGACGAAGGGCTTGGCCGTCGCGCCGCCCGGGATCGGGTGCAGCATTGGTGTCTCGACTTCCATAAAGTCTTTGTCCGTCATGAACTTCCGAATCGATGCGATCGCCTTGATGCGGGCGCGGAAGATATTGCGCGTCTCTGGCGTGACGATCAGATCGATGTAACGCTGGCGATAGCGCATTTCCTGGTCGGCCAAGCCGTGGAACTTGTCCGGCAGCGGGCGCAGCGCCTTAGCTAGCAGGCGCAGCTCAGTACACTTGACAGACAGCTCGCCCATGTTAGTGCGGCACAGCACGCCGCGCGCAGCGACGATGTCGCCCAGGTCCCACTTTTTAAACGCGTCGTAGGTCTCGGAACCGGCGTTGGCTGGCGTGACAAAGAACTGGATCTGGCCAGAACCATCTTGGACCGTCGCAAAGCTGGCCTTGCCCATCACGCGCTTGAGCATCATCCGACCGGCGAGCCTGACCTCGAGCGGCTTGGCCTCGAGCGCTTCCTTGTCGCTCTCAGCGTAGTCCAACTGCAGGTTGGAAGCGTGGTGCGTCGGCTGGAAGTCGTTCGGGTAGGCGATGCCCTGCTCGCGCAGCGAGCGCAGCTTTTCGCGGCGCTCGGCCATGGTCTGGTTTTCGTCAGTCGCGGGCGCGGCTTGCTGCGGTTGGGTCAGTTCGGTCATGAAGGTCGCAATTCGATGGGGATACGGATGCGGCGTTTGACTGGTGCGACCGGTCGGTCCGGTGCTGCTTCACGCCCAGTTTAGCCGGGCGTGGTTTCGGCAATGCTCGTGTGCGCGAGGCGCGGCACTGCCCCTGGCGATCAGACGCCCTGTTTCAGGCTTGCACCGATAAAATCGTCAAGATCGCCATCTAGCACGGCGCGCGTATTGCTCATCTCAACATTGGTACGCAAGTCCTTTACGCGGCTCTGGTCGAGTACGTAGGAGCGGATTTGGTGGCCCCAGCCCACGTCTGTCTTGCTCAATTCGAGCTTGTCTTGCGCGGCCTGACGCTTGCGCATTTCGGCTTCGTACAGGCGCGACTTCAGCATCGCCATCGCTTCGGCACGGTTGCGGTGCTGCGAGCGGTCGGTCTGGCACTGGACCACGATCCCTGTCGGCATGTGCGTGATACGCACTGCGGAGTCGGTCTTGTTAATATGCTGTCCCCCGCGCCCGAAGCGCGGTAGGTGTCAATACGCAGTTCAGCTAGGTTGACTTCGACCTCGATCGAATCGTCGATCTCCGGATAAACGAACACTGACGAGAACGAGGTGTGGCGTCCACCCGAGGAATCAAACGGCGACTTACGCACCAAGCGGTGGATGCCGGTTTCGGTGCGTAGGAAGCCATAGGCGTAGTCGCCCGTGACCTTGATGGTGGCGTTTTTAATGCCGGCCACGTCGCCATCAGATTCTTCCAACACCTCGGTCTTGAAGCCTTTGCGCTCGCAATAGCGGAGGTACTGGCGACGCAGCATCGAGGCCCAGTCGCAGGCCTCGGTACCGCCGGCACCGGCCTGGATGTCGATAAAGCAGTTATTCGGGTCGACCGGGTTGGAGAACATCCGGCGGAATTCGATTTTGGCGATGCGTTTCTCGAGCTCGACGACCGCAACCTCGCTCGCCAGTAGCGTATCCTCGTCGTTTTCTTCGCGTGCGAATTGGAATAGGTCCTGCGCGTCGCGCAGGTCGCTGTCGAGCGTGGTCAGCGTCGTCACGCCGCCTTCCAGCGATTTTTTCTCGCGACCAAGTGCCTGGGCGTTCTTCGAATCGTTCCAAATGTTCGGGTCTTCGAGTTCCTTATTGACTTCAGTTAGACGCGCGGACTTGGCGTCGTAGTCAAAGATACTCAGTAGTTCGCCTGCGCGCTGGCGCAGGTCCTCGAGAGAGCTTTCGATCGCGTTGAGACGCTCCGCTTCCATTTTGATAATCGCTTTTCCGGCTGCGTTAAGGAGTAAGATTATAGCCGCGCGGGGAGCTTGGCCGGTAAATGCGCCGAGGCCTGGGAAGCGCGAGCCGCCGATATTTTCCGGGCAAGCAACTGGCAAGCTGTTATTAATCCACAATTTGTTATCTTGCAATGTCGTTGTTGCATAAATCGAGTGTGAGGATGCAATAGCATCGACGGGATAATTTCAGGCGATACGAACGGATTGCGGACGAGCGAGATCCGCCATACGGTTGATGACGCCGACGCGAATGGAGACCTCGGTCGCCTGCGCGTCGATGTGACGCGCCCAGAGACAGTTGCCGGTGAGGGTCTTGAACCGATACATCGCATTCTCGGCAAGCGATCGCCGGTGGTAGCCACTGTCTTGCTTCCATTCTCGACGACCGTCACGGGCAATTGCATCAACCGCGCCATTACGCCACGCCGCACCGGGCATATCCGCTGGCCAATGAACGGCACCCGCGCGTGGCGGAATCGACGGAATAGCACTGCGTGCAGCAATGGCCGCATGGCATGGCTTTGTGTCGTAGGCACCATCACCGCCGATGACATCGATTTGTTCTTCGCGTGGAATCTGGTCGAGCAACTTGGCCAGAGCGTCACCGTCAGCAACATTCTGATTCGTCATTAGCGCGGCATGCACTTGACCCGTATTCGCGTTGAGCGCGAGAGGGACTTTACGCCACGTGCGCCGCTTCGAGTAGCCGTGCTGGCGCACCTTCCATTCACCTTCTCCATCAACCTTCAGACCGGTGCTGTCGACAACCAGATGGATCGGTTCATTGTCACGAAGGATCGGCAGTTTGACATCAAGCGTTTTGCCCGGCGACAGAGCGTGGTGTAATGCGGCACCGGCAAGCTCGGGAAGGCCAGATCGCGCAGACTTTGGGTGAAACCTTGCAGGGCGCGCAACGTCAGTCGAGAGACGGTCTTCACGCCAAGTAATGCCTGAATCAGCGTATCGCCGTATAGACACGGGCGACCACGTGTGGGTATGGTATCGGGTATTCTGGCAAGAACGGTTTCATTTATCCATATTGTTACGTTCCCTCGGTTGATCAGGCCTTCATTATAGGCTGCCCAATTCCTGACACGGTAGCGTGCCTTCGGCTCACCTTTCTTGTGTATGTCCTTGCGCATTTTCTTGGCAAGAATTAGGCAGTTACTCTGGAATTTGACTTGATAGGAGGCTTGCCTAGCGACCGTTGCGCGTAAACGTCAACGGATCTCGCTCGATTTAGGCGTTGTTGCATAAATCGAGCGCGAGGACGCAATGGCATCGGACGGGCATAATTCAGGCGATACGAACGGATTGCGGACGAGCGGGGTCCGCCATGCGGTTGATGACGCCGACGCGAACGGAGACCTCGGTCGCTTGCGCGGCGATGTGACGCGCCCAGAGACAGTGGCCGGTGAGGGTCTTGAACCGATACATCGCATTCTCGGCAAGCGATCGCCGGTGGTAGCCACTGTCTTGCTTCCATTTTCGACGACCGTCACGGGCAATTGCATCAACCGCGCCATTACGCCACGCCGCACCGGGCATATCCGCTGGCCAATGAGCGGAACCCCCTCGCGTGGCGGAATCGAAGGAATAGCACTGTGTGCAGCAATGGCCGCATGGCATGGCTTGGTGTCGTAGGCACCATCACCGCCGATGACATCGATTTGTTCGTCGCGTGGAATCTGGTCGAGCAACTTGACCAGAGCGTCACCGTCGGCCACATTCTGATGCGTCATTAGCGCGGCATGCACTTGACCCGTATTCGCGTTGAGCGCGAGATGGACTTTACGCCACGTGCGCCACTTCGAGTAGCCGTGCTGGCGCACCTTCCATTCACCTGCTCCATAGACCTTCAGACCGGTGCTGTCGACAACCAGATAGATCGGTTCATTGTCACGAAGGATCGGCAGTTCGACATCAAGCGTTTTTGCCCGGCGACAGAGCGTGGTGTAATTCGGCACCGGAAAGCTCGGGAAGGCCAGATCGCGCAGACTTTGGGTGAAACCTTGCAGGGCGCGCAACGTCAGTCGATAGACGGTCTTCACGCCAAGTAATGCCTGAATCAGCGTATCGCCGTATAGACACGGGCGAGCACGTGTGGGTATGGCATCGGGTGTTCTGGCAAGGACGGCTTCATCTATCCATATTGTTATGTTTCCCCGGTTGATCAGACCTTCATTATAGGCCGCCCAATTCCTGACACGGTAGCGTGCCTTCGGCTCACCTTTCTTGTGTATGTCCTTGCGCATTTTCTTTGCAAAAATTAGGCAGTTACTCTGGACTTTGACTTGATAGGAAGCTGGCCCCGCGACCGTTGCGCGTAAACGTCAACGGATCTCGCTCGATTTATGCAACAACGCCCATCCGCAATTCTGCATCGCGTGTGCGAGAATTCTTTGTGGCTCTTTGTTACAATCATCGTTCCTTTCCAAGGAGCGTTGCGACAGGCATCTTCCTGCCAGGCTTGGAAATTTTCACCGTGTGGCATTCGCCACGCCGGTGCCGCGGGTCTACGCGGACTGGCTGCGCCGCCGCACTCTGAACGGCGCTCACGTCACCAATCTTTGGCCAAAAAAGGAGGGCGTGATGAACGCCGTGATCGACTCGCAAACCTCGCAAGACTACCTCGTCGCCGACCTGGCACTGGCTACCTGGGGTCGCAAGGAATTAACCATCGCCGAGACCGAAATGCCCGGCCTGATGCAGATCCGCGACGAATACAAGGCAGCACAGCCGCTCAAGGGCGCCCGCATCGCCGGCTCGCTGCACATGACGATCCAGACGGGCGTGCTGATCGAGACGCTCAAGGCACTCGGCGCCGACGTGCGCTGGGCCTCGTGCAACATCTTCTCGACCCAGGACCACGCGGCCGCCGCGATCGTCGAAGCCGGCACGCCGGTGTTCGCCTATAAGGGTGAGACGCTCGATGAATACTGGGAATACTCGCACCGCATCTTCGAATGGCCGAACGGCAAGTTCGCCAATATGATCCTCGACGATGGCGGCGACGCAACCCTGCTGCTGATCCTCGGCTCGCAGGCCGAAAAAGACCGCTCGGTGATCAGCAAGTCGACAAACGAGGAAGAAGTGGCGCTCTACAAGTCGATCGCCGCACACCTGGACATCGATCCGCAATGGTATTCGAAGCGCCTGTCCCACATCAAGGGTGTGACGGAAGAAACCACTACCGGAGTGCATCGCCTGTACCAGATGGAAAAAGACGGTCGCCTGCCGTTCCCAGCCTTCAACGTCAACGACTCGGTCACCAAGTCGAAGTTCGACAACTTGTACGGCTGCCGTGAATCGTTGGTAGACGGTATCAAGCGCGCCACCGACGTGATGATCGCCGGCAAGAGCGCCGTGGTCGCCGGCTACGGCGACGTGGGCAAGGGCTGTGCGCAGTCGCTGCGCGGCCTGGGCGCGACCGTGTGGGTCACCGAAATCGATCCGATCTGCGCCCTGCAGGCGGCGATGGAAGGCTATCGCGTGGTGACGATGGAATACGCAGCTGACAAGGGTGACATCTTCGTCACGGCGACCGGCAATTTTCACGTGATCAACCATGACCATATGAAGGCGATGCGCCACAACGCGATCGTCTGCAACATCGGCCACTTCGACTCGGAAATCGACATCGCGTCGATGCGCCAATACCAGTGGGAAAACATTAAGCCGCAGGTCGACCACATCATCTTCCCGGACGGCAAGCGCGTGATCCTGCTGGCCGAAGGCCGCCTGGTCAATCTCGGCTGCGCGACGGGCCACCCGTCTTTCGTGATGTCAAACTCGTTCGCTAACCAGACGCTCGCGCAAATCGAGTTGTTCGTGCGGGGCGAGCAGTACGAGAACAAGGTCTACGTGCTGCCAAAGCACCTCGACGAGAAAGTTGCACGCCTGCACCTGGCCCGTATTGGTGCCAACCTGACGGTGCTGTCGACCGAGCAAGCCTTTTACATTGGCGTATCACGGGAAGGTCCGTTCAAGCCGAACCACTACCGTTACTGATCCTGTGCCCGGCCTCACGCCGAGCACGAGCCTAGTGCGGCGGCCGCATGCCGCGGCCCGGGTTTTTGCATTAGGAATCCTTTACATGACCGTTATCCTGACCTGGATCATCAATGCCATCGCGCTGCTGCTCATCGCCTACCTGGTGCCCTCGATCTACATCAAGAGCTTCTGGACGGCGCTCCTCATCGCGGTCGTGCTCGGCCTGATCAACACCATCATCCGACCAGCGCTGATTCTACTGACCCTGCCTGTGACGATCGTCACGCTCGGCCTATTCATCCTGGTGGTCAATGCGTTCTGCTTCTGGTTCGCTTCCTCGCTGCTCAAGGGCTTCGAGGTATCGGGATTCTGGTCGGCCTGCTTCGGGTCGATCCTGTACAGCATCGTGTCGTGGCTTATGTCTGCCCTGATTTTAGGCTAGTGCAACCCAGGCTGATATGGATTTCTCCCAATCATGAAACCGATCGAACTCTCCCTGGAATTCTTCCCGCCGAAGACGGCGGAGGGCATCGACAAGCTGCGTGCCACGCGCGCACAGCTGTTGCCACTCAAGCCAAAGTTCGTCTCTGTGACCTTCGGCGCTGGTGGCTCGACGCAACAAGGCACACTCGACACCGTGCTCGACATGCAGAAAGATGGCCTGTCTGCAGCCCCTCACCTGTCGTGCATCGGCTCGTCGAAGGACAATCTGCGAGCGATCCTGGACCAGTACCGCTCGCACGGCATCCTCCAAATCGTGGCGCTACGCGGCGACCTGCCCTCGGGCATGGGTGAGGTCGGCGAGCTGCGTTATGCCTCCGACTTGGTACGCTTTATCCGCGCCGAGCACGGCGACTGGTTCCACCTGGAAGTGGCGGCCTACCCGGAATACCATCCACAGTCGCGTTCGCCCAAGCAGGATCTCCAGCACTTCGCCGACAAAGTGAAGGCCGGTGCGAACTCGGCGATCACGCAGTATTTCTTCAACGCAGACGCGTATTTCCGTTTCGTCGAAGATGCTGTTCGGCTCGGCGTCGAAGTACCGATCGTGCCCGGCATAATGCCGATCACGAATTACTCGCAACTGATGCGCTTCTCCGAGACGTGCGGCACCGAAGTGCCGCGTTGGATTGCGCGCAGGCTCGAGAGCTTCGGTGACGATCGCGAATCGATTTGCGCTTTCGGCGCCGACGTGATCACCGCGATGTGCGACCGGCTGATCAAGCAGGGCGTCCGGGGGCTACATTTCTACACGCTCAACCTAGCCACACCCACGCGAGTGGTGTGCGAGCGACTCGGGCTGGTAGGCTGAACGCGGGCGGCAGGCGGCTCGGCGTCTTGGCTTGCCGGAAACGACATACGGACCGGGAGAATGAAATGAACGCGTCCCACCCCCGTGACCGAGTGAGCGAAGAATGAGGGCGGATCCTCACGGGCCAACGGCATCGATGTGCCCTGGTGGAAAATGCACGCATTTCCCGGCAACTGGAGGATCCACGATGAACAGTACAGTATGGCGATGAACAGTACAGTATGGCCGTAGGTGTCGACATCGCCAAGCAGGTATTCCAAGTGCATTACGTTGACCGGGAAACTGGCGAGATCGTGAACAAGGCAATTAAGCGAGCGAAATTTCTTGAGCACTTCGCGAACCGTGCAGCCTGTCTTATCGGGATGGAGGCATGTGGTGGTGGGGCTCACCATTGGGCGCGGCACCTGACACAGATATGGGGCATGAGGTCAGGCTGATGCCAGCCTGAGTTCGTGCAGGCGTTCAATATCCGTAACAAGAACGATGCGGCAGATGCCCGGGCGATCTGGCTGGCGGTACAGCAGCCGAGCAAGCCGGTGGCAGTGAAGACCGAGATGCAGCAGGCGATGTTGGCGTTGCACCGGATGCGCGAGCAGTTGGTGAAATTTCGCACGATGTAGATGAACGGGCTGCGAGGCCTGCTGACGGAGTACGGCGAGGTGATGAGCAAGGGACGGGCAAAGCTGGACAAGGAAATACCGGGCGCGCTCGGTCGAATCGCGGAGCGCTTGCCTGCGGCGTTGTTGCATAAATCGAACGTGAGGACGCCATGGCATCGGACGGGCATAATTCAGGCGATACGAACGGATTGCGGACGAGCGAGGTCCGCCATGCGGTTGATGACGCCGCCGCGAACGGCGACCTCGGTCGCCTGCGCGGCGATGTGACGCGCCCAGAGACAGTGGCCGGTGAGGGTCTTGAACCGATACATCGCATTCTCGGCAAGCGATCGCCGGTGGTAGCCACTGTGTTGCTTCCATTCTCGACGACCGTCACGGGCAATTGCATCAACCGCGCCATTACGCCACGCCGCACCGGGCATATCCGCTGGCCAATGAGCGGCACCCTCGCGTGGCGGAATCGAAGGAATAGCACTGCGTGCAGCAATGGCCGCATGGCATGGCTTGGTGTCGTAGGCACCGTCACCGCCGATGACATCGATTTGTTCTTCGCGTGGAATCTGGTCGAGCAACTTGGCCAGAGCGTCACCGTCAGCCACATTCTGATTCGTCATTAGCGCGGCATGCACTTGACCTGTATTCGCGTTGAGCGCGAGATGGACTTTACGCCACGTGCGCCGCTTCGAGTAGCCGTGCTGGCGCACCTTCCATTCACCTTCTCCATAGACCTTCAGACCGGTGCTGTCGACAACCAGATAGATCGGTTCATTGTCACGAAGGATCGGCAGTTCGACATCAAGCGTTTTTGCCCGGCGACAGAGCGTGGTGTAATTCGGCACCGGCAAGCTCGGGAAGGCCAAATCGCGCAGACTTTGGGTGAAACCTTGCAGGGCGCGCAAGGTCAGTCGATAGACGGTCTTCAAGCCAAGTAATGCCTGAATCAGCGTATCGCCGTATACACACGGGCGACCACGTGTGGGTATGGCATCGGGCATTCTGGCAAGGACGGCTTCATCTATCCATATTGTTACGTTCCCCCGGCTGATCAGGCCTTCATTATAGGCCGCCCAATTCCTGACACGGTAGCGTGCCTTCGGCTCACCTTTCTTGTGTATGTCCTTGCGCATTTTCTTGGCAAAAATTAGGCAGTTACTCTGGAATCTGACTTGATAGGAGACTGGCCCCGCGACCGTTGCGCGTAAACGTCAACGGATCTCGCTCGATTTATGCAACAACGCCCTTGCCTGCCGCACTGATCGACACGTTGCGCGAGCAATGGAGCGGATTGGCGAAGCTTGACGAGCAGATCGCGGAAATCGAACGTCGGATGCTCGAATGGAAGAAAGAAGACAAGGCGGTGAAGGCGATTAGCGAGATACCCGGCCTAGGTTTGCTGACAGCCACCGCAGCGGTAGCGATGATGGGCGACCCGAAGGCGTTCAGTTCGGGGCGGGAGTTTGCGGCGTGGACGGGCCTGGTGCCAAAGCAGACCGGCTCAGGCGGTAAGGTGAACCTGCACGGGATCAGCAAGAGGGGCGACGCGTATCTGCGCACGCTACTGATCCACGGCGCACGAAGCGTGCTGACGCATGCGAAAGAGCCCGGTGAATGGATCGAGCAGATGCAAAAGCGCAGACCGCCGAATGTGGTGATTGTCGCATTGGCCAACAAGATGGCGCGAACGATCTGGGCAGTCTACTCGCCCATGACCGACCGTACCGGAAGGACTACGTGAGCGTGAAACCGGCCTGATCGGACACGCGAAGTAGAAGATCAACGTTTAACACAGGGTGAACGTCGAAAGGTTGCGCAGCAATCGAGTGTGATGACAAGCCAGGTAGGACCGGGACTCGCTAAACCTGTATACGGGCAAGAGCGTCGAGCTCGCCAGGAGAATGAGGTGCGAGTCAGCGAATTTCATAGGGGCCCGCAGCGGCAGTACCGGCTGCATCAAGGCCGGATATAGAGCTGCAGCCCATCCTGTCCGTCTGAACACACGAAAACTGTTGCAAACGGGACGCGTTCATATAGTCCGTATGTCGTTTGCGCTTTGCCGAAGCACGACCGAGCAGCAGAGCTACCCGCTTACAGGTTCTCGGCGAGAAACTGCAGAGTGCGACCGTGCGCGAGCGCGGCGGCGCGCTGGTCGTAGGAGGCGCGCACGTTACAGTTGAAGCCGTGGTCAGCCTTGGGGTAGAGATGCACGACGGCGTTCGAACGGCCCGCGAAGGCAGCCTTCACTTGCTCGACGTGCTCGGGCGTGATGCCATGATCAAGCCCGGCATAGTGGAACATGATTGGCTGGGTAATGTGATTAGCGACATCCAGGTGGTTCTGGATGCCGCCGCCGTAATAAACCACGGTCGCGTCGAATACGCCAGAGGAGGTCGCCAGGTAGGCGAGTCGACCGCCGAAGCAGTAGCCGATCCCGGCCACTTTACCCTCGACCTCAGGACGCGTGCGCAGCGCGTCGACCGTCGCGGCGATGTCGTTCGCGGCCTGGTGCACGTCGGTCTTCTGCAGCAGCGCGATGCCCTGGTCGTAGTCGGCACCTTCATAACCGAGCTCGACACGCCGTTGGGTGCGCCAGAACACGTCCGGAGCGAGCGCCACATAGCCGTCGGTCGCATATTGGTCGGCGATCGAACGGATATGACCGTTCACGCCAAAGATCTCTTGAATGATGACCACGGCCGGACCCTTACCGCCCTGGGGCAGCGCGAGGTAGCTGCCAAACGATTCCTGGCTGGTGGAAATGTCGATCCATTGCGAACTCATACTGTCCTCCAGATGGCGAGAGCGTGCGAGGATGGCGCAGCTACAGTGAAAAGGGCGGCACCAGTGTACCATCCGTTTTCGCTTCGCTACAGTGTGTCATGCGCTTTAATCGTCATTAATAAAAAATATGCGAGCTTGAATTAAGCTGCATAACGAATTGGTTGGCGTTGTTGCATAAATCGAGCGTGAGGACGCAATGGCATCGACTGAAATTATGTCCGTCGATGCCATTGCGTCCTCACGCTCGATTTATGCAACAACGCTGGGTTTCACGCCAAGTAATGCCTGGATGAGCGTATCGCCGTATAGACACGGGCGACCACATGTGGGTATGGCATCGGGTATTCTGGCAAGGACGGCTTCATCTATCCCATCTATCCATATCGTTACGTTCCCCCGGTTGATCCAGGCCTTCATTATAGGCCGCCCAATTCCTGACACGGTAGCGTGCCTTCGGCTCACCTTTCTTGTGTATGGCCTTGCGCATTTTCTTGGCAAAAATTAGGCAGTTACTCTGGCATCTGACTTGATAGGAGGCTGGCCCCGCGACCGTTGCGCGTAAACGTCAACGGATCTCGCTCGCTTTATGCAACAACGCCGCGGGAAAGTATCAGCGCAGGCCCGGCATCATACCCTTTAGGCTGCGCATCATCTTCTGTATGTTGCCACCCCTGAGCTTCTTCATCATGGTGCGCATCTGGTTGTATTGGTTCAGCATCCGGTTGACCTCCTGCACAGGTACGCCGGTGCCGTCGGCGATACGACGCTTGCGGGTGGCCTTGATCAGCTCGGGCTTAGCGCGCTCAGCCGGCGTCATCGAGTTGATGATACCCTCCATGCGGCGGATCTGCTTCTCGGCCTGGTCCATGTTGACGCCGACCGCGGCCTGCTGGAACTGCGCCGGCAGCTTGTCCATCAGGGATGACAGCCCGCCCATATTCTTCATTTGCAAAATTTGCGCGCGGAAATCGTTGAGGTCAAAATCGCCGCCTTTCTTGACCTTGTCGGCGAGCTTCTGCGCAGCTTTCATGTCGACGCCGCGCTGCGCCTCTTCGACCAGGGCGAAGATATCGCCCATGCCGAGAATTCGGTTCGCCATTCGGCCCGGGTGAAACACCTCGAAGCCGTCGAGCTTCTCGGCCACGCCGACAAACTTGATCGGCTTTCCGGTGATGTGACGCACCGACAACGCTGCGCCGCCGCGCGAATCTCCGTCAAGCTTGGTGAGTACCACGCCGGTGAGCGGCAGGGCGTCGTTGAAAGCCTTGGCGGTGTTGATGGCATCCTGGCCCAGCATTGCATCGACCACGAACAACGTCTCGACCGGGTTAATCGCGGCGTGTAGCGCGGCGATTTCCTGCATCATCGCCTCATCGATACCGAGGTAGCCGGCCGTATCGACGATCAGCACGTCGTGGTAGTGGCGCTTAGACCAGTCGAGCGCGGCATGGGCAATCTCGATCGGCTTCTGGTTCGGCGTGGAGGCGAAAAAGTCGGTGCCGATCTGTGCGCTCACCGTTTGGAGTTGGGCGATCGCGGCGGGACGGTAGACGTCGCAGGACACTGTCAGCACTTTCTTCTTCTGCTTGTCACGCAGCAGCTTGGCGAGCTTGCCGACCGTAGTGGTCTTTCCCGCGCCCTGCAGGCCCACTATTAGGATGATAGCAGGCGGCGTGACGGCCAGATTCAGCTCAGCGGTCTTGCCCTCGTAGTTGCCGCCGATCACGGCGGTCAGCTCTTTCTGCACCACGGCGACCAGTGCCTGGCCTGGCGACAGGCTGCCGAGCACTTCCTCACCGAGCGCCTTCTCCTTGACCTTAGCGATGAATGCGCGGACCACGGGTAGCGCAACATCGGCCTCGAGCAGCGCGAGCCGGACCTCGCGCAGCATTTCCTGCATGTTCGCTTCGGTGAGGCGGGCTTCGCCGCGAAGCGTTTTGACGAAGTGCGCCATCCGTTGGGTGAGATTGTCGAGCATGGGCAGCGATGGAGAGTGGGGCCAAAAGGCGTGCGTCGGTTATATTGACATCCGCCGTGGCGTTGTTGCATAAATCGAGCGTGAGGACGCAATGGCATCGACTGGCATAATTTTAGGCGATACGAACAGATTGCGGACGAGCGAGGTCCACCATGCGGTTGATGACGCCGAAGCGAACGGCGACCTCGACCGCCTGCGAGTCGATGTGATGCACCCAGAGATAGTTGCCGGTGAGGGTCTTGAACCGATACATTGCATTCTCGGCAAGCGATCGCCGGTGGTAGCCACCACTGTCTTGCTTCCATTCTCGACGACCGTCACGGGGCGTTGTTGCATAAATCGAGCGAGATCCGTTGACGTTTACGCGCAACGGTCGCGGGGCCAGCCTCCTATCAAGTCAGATTCCAGAGTAACTGCCTAATTTTTGCCAAGAAAATGCGCAAGGACATACACAAGAAAGGTGAGCCGAAGGCACGTTACCGTGTCAGGAATTGGGCAGCCTATAATGAAGGCCTGATCAGCCGGGGGCGTTGTTGCATAAATCGAGCGTGAGGACGAAAGGGAACGAATTGCAGACCTCGCTCGTCCGCAATCCGTTCGTATCGCCTGAAATTATGCCCGTCGATGCCATTGCGTCCTCGCGCTCGATTTATGCAACAACGCCGCTTCATCTATCCATATCGCCACGTTTCCCCGGTTGATCAGGCCTTCATTATAAGCTGCCCAATTCTTAACACGGTAGCGTGCCTTCGGCTCACCTTTCTTGTGTATGTCCTTGCGCATTTTCTTGCGCAAAAATCAGGCAGTTACTCTGGAATCTGACTTGATAGGGGGCTGGCCTCGCGACCGAGGCGCGTAAACGTCAACGAATCTCGCGCGATTTATGCAACAACGGCCTCCGCCGCAGACGAGAAGGCTATTGATCCACAATTCGTTATCTTGAAATTAGAAAATCGCCCTTCATGGCTCGTTTTTCGATATCCCACATGGGATCAATCTTTCAATTTCAAGATAACGAATTGTGGATCAATAGTGTAAACTTCAAACATGACTATTGTACTGTATACCCTTACCGCGCTCCTGTATGGAGGCCTGTCCGTTGTGGGATGGCGTGCGCATCGTTCCGGCCTGGCGCAGCCGCTCGTCGCAAGCGTGCCGGTCGTGCTGCGTGAGACGCGTCTGTTGTCCGCTGCGTCCGGGGTGAGCGGCACCAGTCGCGCGGTGCTGTTCACAGCCCTAGTCTCGCACGGCGTACTGCTCCATGCCACCATTTTCCCGAACGACGCAATGCTGTTCGGCTTCGCGTTCGCGCTCTCGGCTATGTTTTGGCTCGGTGTCGGCATCTACTGGATCGAGAGCTTTTTCTTCCCGCTCGACAGCCTGCGCCTCTTGGTGTTACCGCTGGCCTGCGCGGCCTCGCTGTTGCCACTCGGCTTTGGCGGCGTTCGCGTGCTGCCCTATGCGGCCGCGCCATTATTTAAAATGCACTTCCTGATCGCCAACATTGCCTACGGATTGTTCACGATCGCGGCCCTGCACGCGGTGCTGATGCTGATGGTGGAGCGGCACCTGCAGGCGTTGCGCCAGGAGGGTAGCCGGATCGAGTCGTCAGGTTTCCTGGCCGACTGGCTGGAGACGCTGCCGCCCCTGCTCACGCTCGAGAAGCTGCTGTTCCGCCTGCTCGACGCTGGCTTCGTCTTGCTCACGCTGACGCTCGCCTCGGGCATCCTGTTCAGCGAGCAGGTCGACGCGCGCGCTCTGCGTTTCGACCACAAGACGGTGTTCGCGATCCTCTCGTGGTTCATGTTTTGCGGTATCCTGGTCGCGCGTCGGCTGTCCGGCTGGCGCGGACGGGGTGCCGCGTGCTGGGTGCTCGCCTCGTTCGGCGCGCTGCTGTTCGCCTATGTCGGCAGCCGCTTCGTGCTCGAAGTGCTGCTGCACCGTGCTGTGGTCTGATGACCTGATTCCGGATGCACAACCTTCTCCTGCTGATCCTCTTGGTCTTCGCTGGCTCCTGGCTCGGTCGCAAGCTGCGTCAGGCGCAGGAGCGCACCGAGCCCGAGCGCGACGATGTTTCCGCTGGCTCCTCCAGCGGCGTTGTTGCATAAATCGAGTGTGAAGACGCAATAGCATCGACGGGATAATTTCAGGCGATACGAACGGATTGCGGACGAGCGCGGTCCACCATACGGTTGATGACGCCGACGCGAACCGAGACCTCGGTCGCCTGCGAGTCGATGTGACGCGCCCAGAAACAGTTGCCGGTGAGGGTCTTGAACCGATACATCGCATTCTCGGCAAGCGATCGCCGGTGGTAGCCACTTTCTTGCTTCCATTCTCGCCGACCGTCACGGGAAATTGCATCAACCGCGCCATTACGCCCCGCCGCACCGGGCATATCCGCTGGCCAATGAGCGGCACCCTCGCGTGGCGGAATCGAAGGAATAGCACTGCGTGCAGCAATGGCCGCATGGCATGGCTTGGTGTCGTAGGCACCGTCACCGCCGATGACATCGATTTGTTCTTCGCGTGGAATCTGGGCGAGCAACTTGGTCAGAGCGTCACCGTCAGCCACATTCTGATTCGTCATTAGCGCGGCATGCACTTGACCCGTATTTGCGTTGAGCGCTAGGTGGACTTTACGCCAGGTGCGCCGCTTCGAGTGGCGTTGTTGCATAAATCTAGCGAGAGCCCTTGACGTTTACGCGCAACGGTCGCTGGGCCAGCCTCCTATCAAGTCCCTATCAAGTCAGATTCCAGAGTAACTGCCTAATTTTTGCCAAGAAAATGCGCAAGGACATACGCAAGAAAGGGGAGCCGAAGGCACGCTACCGTGTCAGGAATTGGGCGGCCTATAATGAAGGCCTGATCAACCGGGGGAACGTAACAATATGGATAGATGAAGCCGTCCTTGCCAGAATACCCGATGCGATACCCACACGTGGTCGCCCGTGTCTATACGGCGATACGCTGATTCAGGCATTACTTGGCGTGAAGACCGTTTATCGACTGACCTTGCGCGCCCTGCAAGGTTTCACCCAAAGTCTGCGCGATTTGGCCTTCCCGAGCTTGCCGGTGCCGAATGACACCACGCTCTGTCGCCGGGCAAAAACGCTTGATGTCGAACTGCCGATCCTTCGTGAAAATGAACCGATCCATCTGGTTGTCGACAGCACCGGTCTGAAGGCCTATGGAGAAGGTGAATGGAAGGTGCGCCAGCACGGCTACTCGAAGCGGCGCACGTGGCGTAAAGTCCATCTCGCGCTCAACGCGAATACAGGGCAAGTGCATGCCGCGCTAATGACGAATCAGAATGTGGCTGACGGTGACGCTCTGGCCAAGTTGCTCGACCAGATTCCACGCGAAGAACAAATCGATGTCATCGGCGGTGACGGTGCCTACGACACCAAGCCATGCCATGCGGCCATTGCTGCACGCAGTGCTATTCCTTCGATTTCGCCACGCGAGGGTGTGCCGTTCATTGGCCAGCGGATATGCCCGGTGCGGCGTGGCGTAATGGCGCGGTTGATGCAATTTCCCGTGACGGTCGTCGAGAATGGAAGAAAGACCGTAGCCACCACCGGTGATCACTTGCCGAGAATGCGATGTATGGGTTCAAGACCCTCACCGGCAACTGTCTCTGGGCGCGTCACATCGACTCGCAGGCGACCGAGGTCTCCGTTCGCGTCGGCGTCGTCATCAACCGTATGGCGGACCTCGCTCGTCCGCAATCCGTTCGTATTGCCTGAAATTATGCCCGTCGATGCCATTGCGTCCTCACGCATCGATTGATGCAACAACGCCATCGCGATCATCGAGACTTTCCGCGAGGCGGGCTACCAGACTCCGGAAACAGCGACCCATCCAGCGCCTGGCGGGCTGAACCTGACCGCTGCGGCGCGGAAACGAGAACGCTTGCTCGATCCGCGGGCGGGCATTGTTTTGAGTAGCGCCCCCTAGTAGGTCGCCGAGGCCCGGCTGGAGGCCGACCCAGGCTCAGCCGTACCCCCCCATCCGCGATGCTACGTACCCGTGCGACCGCGCAGCAGCTTCCACACCCCGCCGATCAGCACCGGCACCGCCGCCGCGCTGATCCCGACCAGAACGATCACGTTCAGGTACTGGCGGATGAATGGGATGTTGCCGAAGACGTAGCCGAGCAGGACCAGCAGCAGCACCCACAGCAGCGCGCCGGCCACGTTGAAGAACTGGAAGCGCGCGAAACGCATCATCGACACGCCGGCTACGAAGGGCGCGAAGGTCCGCACCACCGGGATGAAGCGCGCCAACACAAGGATCTTGCCACCGTGGCGCTCGTAAAAATTGTGGGTCTTTTGCAGGGCGGCGCGATCGAGGAAGCGTTCCAGCACCGGGAGCCGCATATCGAACACCTTGGGCCCGATCGAGCGACCGATCAGGTAGTTGACGATATTGCCGGCAGTGGCTGCCAACAACAGCACGATCAGCCCAGAAAGGCTCATCTCGCCCGAGGCCGCGAAAGCGCCCGCGATGAACAGTAACGAATCGCCGGGCAAGAAGGGCAGGATCACCAGACCGGTTTCGCAGAACACGATCAGGAACAGCACCAAATACACCCAGGCGCCGTATTGCCGGATGAACTGGCCCAAGAACACATCGATGTGCAAAACCAGACCGAAGAAATGAATCAGCGTATCCAAATGCGTTTCCTTCGATTTCGAGATAATATGGGAACGATGGTGCCGGGCTGTGGCGCGACCGCAAAATGATACCGAAAGAACTGAATCGGCCCGGATTTTTTCGGAGACCGCAACCTTTGAGAAAGGCGTTGTGGCGTTGTTGCATATTGATTTGTTCGTCGCGCGGGATTGGGTCGAGCAACTTAGCCAGAGCATCACCGTCAGCCACATTTTAATGCGTCATGAGCGCGGCATAGACTTGACCCGTATTCACGTTGAGCGCGAGATGGACTTTACCCCACGTGCGCCGCTTCGAGTAGCCGTGCTGGCGCGGCACCCCCTTCCAATTCACCTTCGCCATAGACCTTCAGACCGGTGCTTTCGACCACCAGGTGGATCGGCTCGTTTTCGCGAAGGATCGGCAGTTCAACATCAAGCATTTTTCCCGGAGACAAAGCGTGCTGTCATTCTGCACCGGCAAGCTCGGGAAGGCCCGATTACGCAGACTTTGGTGAAACCTTGCAGGACGCGCAACGTCAGTCGATAGACGGTCTTTATGCCAAACAATGCTTGAATCAAGCATATCGCCGTACAGACGCAACCGACCACGCGTGGGTATGGCGTCGGCCATTTTGGCAAGGACGGCCTCATTTATCCATATCGTCACGTTCCCACGGTTGATCAGGCCCGCATTATAGGCTGCCCAGTTCATGGACACGGTAGCGTGCCTTCGACTCACATGTCTTGTGTATGTCCTTATAGATTTTTTGTTAAAAATTAGGAAGTTATGCTGAAATCTGATTTGATAACAGGGGACTGGCCCCGACCGTTTCGCGTAAGCGTTATCGCCTCTCGCTCGATTTATGCAACAACGCCCCCCAAGCCATCATCTTAGTGGCGGCACTCAGGACATCCAGACGGCAAGCGTGAGCATCAGTAGCAGGATCATCCACAAGATCACGGCGCGCCAGACCAGGCCGACGGCTGATTGCAGGGTGCGCGGCGTGCAGTAGTCACCGACTAACAGCGGGCCGCTGTCGCCTAACAACAGGGCATCGATGCTCGACGGTTCGACCGGCGGTGGCCCGGCCAGCCGAGCGCCTAGCGCGCCGCTGGCCGAGGCCAGCAGCACGTCGTCGTTCGAGTCGGGCCACTGGCGCGTATAGTTGCGCCAGGCGTAGATCGCATCCTCGAAATTGCCGACGATGGAAAAACCCAGCGCGGTTAGCCGCACAGGGATCCAGTCGATCACTAAGAAGGCGCGCTGCGCGAAGTTCGAGAATGCCTCGGTACGATCGTCGGTCAGCACCGACCAGCTACGCGACAGGTATTCGGCGATCCGGTACAGCACCGCACCGGCCGGGCCGAACGGCAGCACGAACCAGAAGAACACACCGAATACGTGCCGGTGCGAGGCCAGCACAGCATGGATCAGCGTATGACGGACGATCTCGCCGACCGGCATGTCGACCGTGTCGAGAATGGTCCATTTTGCCAGCACTGCACGCGCGCGCGGGACGTCGTCGTTGTTGAGCGCGAGATGGATGTCGGTGAAGTAATGGCTGAACTGGCGGAAGCCGAGCATGAAATAGACCACCATCACGTTCCAGACGAAAGCGAACACGAAGTTGAGCTTGAACAGCAGATAGTAGACCAGCGCGACCACTAGCACCCAGGGCACCACTACTACCAGCCAGGCCAATACGCCATGCTTCTTCTTGCCAGCGTCGAAACCATGCGCAGCGGTTTCCGCATGGAACTGGAACAGCATAAAGACTGGGTTACCCGGCGAAAGCGCGCGTACCTGCTCAATGATGAGGGCGAGGAGAACCGAAAAGAAAGTCATGCGAAAGATCGTGTCATTTTGGAGTATCCGATTTTTTGCGTAACGATAGCACAGCGGATCCGCTCAAGGATTTGGGTCCACCTCGTCAATTTGGCGGGCGCAGGCATTGGTTCAGGGCTGCGCGGCAAAAAACGGGGCGTTATTGCGGCGTTGTTGCATCAATCGAGCGTGAGGACGCAATGGCATCGACGGGCATAATTTCAGGCAATACGAACGGATTGCGGACGAACGAGGTCCGCCATACGGTTGATGACGCCAACGCGAACGGAGACCTCGGTCGCCTGTGCGTCGATGTGACGCGCCCAGAGATAGTTTCCGGTGAGGGTCTTGAACCGATACATCGCATTCTCGGCAAGTGATCGCCGGTGGTGGCTACGGTCTTTCTTCCATTCTCGACGATCGTCACGGGCAATTGCATCAACCGCGCCATTACGCCGCGCTGCACCGGGCATATCCGCTGGCCAATGAACGGCACCCTCGCGTGGCGGAATCGAAGGAATAGCACTGAGTGCAGCAATGGCCGCATGGCATGGGTTGGTGTCGTAGGCACCAAAGCCGCCGATGACATCGATTTGTTCTTCGCGTGGAATCTGGGCGTACAACTTGGCCAGAGTGCCACCGTCAGCCACATTCTGATGCGTCATTAGCGCTGCATGCACTTGACCCGTATTCGCGTTGAACGCGAGATGGACTTTACGCCGCGTGCGCCGCTTCGAGTAGCCGTGCTGGCGCACCTTCCATTCACCTTCTCCATAGACCTTCAGACCGGTGCTGTCGACAACCAGATGGATCGGTTCATTGTCACGAAGGATCGGCAGTTCGACATCAAGCGTTTTTGCCCGGCGACAGAGCGTGGTGTAATTCGGCACCGGCAAGCTCGGGAAGGCCAAATCGCGCAGACTTTGGGTGAAACCTTGCAGGGCGCGCAAGGTCAGTCGATAGACGGTCTTCACGCCAAGTAATGCCTGAATCAGCGTATCGCCGTATACACACGGGCGACCACGTGTGGGTATGGCATCGGGCATTCTGGCAAGGACGGCTTCATCTATCCATATTGTTACGTTCCCCCGGTTGATCAAGCCTTGATTATAGGCCGCCCAATTCCTGACGCGGTAGCGTGCCTTCGGCTCACCTGTCTTGTGTATGTCCTTTCGCATTTTCTTGGAAAAAATTCGGCAGTTACTCTGGAATCTGACTTGATAGGAGGCTGGCCCCGCGACCGTTGCGCGTAAACGTCAACGGATCTCGCTCGCTTTATGCAACAACGCCTAACAACGCCAACTGAATATTTCTAGGTCTAGCTTTTTATCGCCGCCTCGCGAGCCGGCTCAGAACGAGTGCTCGGGCCCCGGGAAGCTGCCATCCTTGACCGCGTGCACATAGGCCTTAATAGCTCCCAGAATGCTCGGTTGGCCGTGCATGAAATCCTTCACGAAGCGTGGGCGCTTGCCGGGAAAGATGCCCAGCAAGTCGTGCAGCACCAGTACCTGGCCCGAGCAATTGGGACCGGCTCCGATGCCGATGGTTGGCGTGCTGACGAGCTCGGTCAGCTCCGAGGCCACCAGGGTCGGCACCGCCTCGAGCACCATCAGCTGAGCGCCGGCCTGCTCCAGCGCTTTGGCATCGCGTAACAACTGGGCAGCACCAGACTCGCTCCTGCCCTGCACTTTGAAGCCGCCAAAGGCATGCACTGACTGCGGTGTGAGCCCCAGGTGCGGACAGACTGGCACGGCGCGCTCGACCAGGAAGCGTACTGTCTCGGCCAGCCATTCTCCGCCCTCGGGCTTGACCATCTGCGCGCCAGCGCGCATCAGTTTAACCGAGCTCTCGAAGGCCTGCCCAGGCGTGCCGTAGGTGCCGAACGGCAGGTCGGCGACGATCAGCGCGCGCGGCTGGGCACGCGCCACGCAAGCTGTGTGATAGGCGATCTCGTCAAGCGTCACGGGCAGAGTGGTGGTCTGTCCTTGTAGGACGTTGCCGAGCGAATCTCCAATCAGAAGCGCGTCGACGCCGGCGCGATCAAGCAGCGAGGCGAAGCTCGCGTCGTAGCAGGTCAGCATCGCGATCTTCTCGTCGACCGCGCGCATCTGCTGCAGCTTGGGAACGGTGATTGCCGCGCGGCTCGAGTCCAGGAGATAGGTCATGTGGAGATCCAGTTTGTAAAGCAAGACAAGGCGGCGGGACGATGCTGATCAGCGGTCGGTACTGCCTTTCTTTGACGCAGAATTCCTTGCGAGCCACACATGGCCTCGATGCACGTCATCAGCCCTGCAAGGGCGTCCAGAAAGTTGAACGGATTGCGGACGAGCGAGGTCCGCCATATGGTTGATGACGCCGACGCGAATGGAGACCTCGGTCGTCCGCAATCCGTTCGTATCGCCTGAAATTATCCCGTCGATGCTATTGCATCCTCACACTCGATTTATGCAACAACGCCTATCGCCGAAGGCGATTAGGGCCAGCGCCGCCGGCCCGTCGAGCCACATCAGCCAGGACACGGTATTGCAGGCCACCTCGAGTTCGGCGGCACGCCGGCGTGCGGCGGCATCTCGATCGCGAGGTCGTCGAGCCAGCGCGTGCCGTCGATACGTGCTTCTACGCCGCGTCCAGCTACCGCTTCCACGTCGTTCACTTGAAGCCTGCGCGCGTCGCTATGCGCCTCGCCATCATGGGCTGCGACGATCGCGCGGGCCAGCAGATGCTTGCTTTGCCGCTGGATTTCGGCGCCAATAGCCATGTCCAGCTCTCGCGTCATACCGATCGGCTAGAAGGCGGTGATCGAGGGCTTGCCTTCGGTCAGCGTGCCGGTCTTGTCGAAGGTGACCACGACGGTGCGCTGCGCGAGTTCGAGCCGATAGCGCATCCTGAATCAGCACGCCGTGGCGTGCGAGGTTTATTCCGACGATGATCGCGACCGGCGTGGAGAGCCCGAGCGCGCAGGGAGAGGCGATCACCAGTACCGCCACCGCATTGAGAATGGCGATTTCGGTCTTCGCGCCCGCCAGCATCCAGCTGGCGAAAGTCAGCACCGCGAGGCGTTGTTGCATAAATCGAGCGAGATCCGTTGACGTTTACGCGCACCGGTCGCGGAGCTAGCCTCCTATCAAGTCAGATTCCAGAGTAACTGCCTAATTTTTGCCAAGAAAATGCGCAAGGACATACACAAGAAAGGTGAGCCGAAGGCACGCTACCGTGTCAGGAATTGGGCGGCCTATAATGAAGGCCTGATCAGCCGGGGGAACGTAACAATATGGATAGATGAAGCCGTCCTTGCCAGAATGCCCGATGCCATACCCACACGTGGTCGCCCGTGTGTATACGGCGATACGCTGATTCAGGCATTACTTGGCTTGAAGACCGTCTATCGACTGACCTTGCGCGCCCTGCAAGGTTTCACCCAAAGTCTGCGCGATTTGGCCTTCCCGAGCTTGCCGGTGCCGAATTACACCACGCTCTGTCGCCGGGCAAAAACGCTTGATGTCGAACTGCCGATCCTTCGTGACAATGAACCGATCTATCTGGTTGTCGACAGCACCGGTCTGAAGGTCTATGGAGAAGGTGAATGGAAGGTGCGCCAGCACGGCTACTCGAAGCGGCGCACGTGGCGTAAAGTCCATCTCGCGCTCAACGCGAATACAGGTCAAGTGCATGCCGCGCTAATGACGAATCAGAATGTGGCTGACGGTGACGCTCTTGCCAAGTTGCTCGACCAGATTCCACGCGAAGAACAAATCGATGTCATCGGCGGTGACGGTGCCTACGACACCAAGCCATGCCATGCGGCCATTGCTGCACGCAGTGCTATTCCTTCGATTCCGCCACGCGAGGGTGCCGCTCATTGGCCAGCGGATATGCCCGGTGCGGCGTGGCGTAATGGCGCGGTTGATGCAATTGCCCGTGACGGTCGTCGAGAATGGAAGCAACACAGTGGCTACCACCGGCGATCGCTTGCCGAGAATGCGATGTATCGGTTCAAGACCCTCACCGGCCACTGTCTCTGGGCGCGTCACATCGCCGCGCAGGCGACCGAGGTCGCCGTTCGCGGCGGCGTCATCAACCGCATGGCGGACCTCGCTCGTCCGCAATCCGTTCGTATCGCCTGAATTATGCCCGTCCGATGCCATGGCGTCCTCACGTTCGATTTATGCAACAACGCCGCACCGCGAGGACAAGCATGGCCGGCACAAACACGGCGGTGACGTGATCTCCCGGCGCTTGCACTACCGGCAGGCTTTCGCCAGTGATCGCCGCTGTCTTCGTACAGTCCGTAGCTCAGCTCAACGCGGATCTCAAAGCGAACGTGACGAAGCAGACTCCGGCGCGAACCAAGAGGAATCTCAAGAACACCGTCATCAGCCATCTGCGGCGTCTCCAGAAATCACTAAAGCGTGTCGCTCTTTATTTCATGGGCGTTGTTGCATAAATCGAGCGAGATCCGTTGACGTTTACGCGCAACGGTCGCGGGGCCAGTCTCCTATCAAGTCAGATTCCAGAGTAACTGCCTAATTTTTGCCAAGAAAATGCGCAAGGACATACACAAGAAAGGTGAGCCGAAGGCACGCTACCGTGTCAGGAATTGGGCGGCCTATAATGAAGGTCTCATCAACCGGGGGAACGTAACAATGTGGATAGATGAAGCGGTCCTTGCCAGAATACCCGATGCCATACCCACACGTGGTCGCCCGTGTCTATACGGCGATACGCTGATTCAGGCATTACTTGGCGTGAAGACCGTCTATCGACTGACGTTGCGTGCCCTGCAAGGTTTCACCCAAAGTCTGCGCGATCTTGCCTTCCCGAGCTTTCCGGTGCCGAATTACACCACGCTCTGTCGCCTGGCAAAAACGCTTGATGTCGAACTGCCGATCCTTCGTGACAATGAACCGATCCATCTGGTTGTCGACAGCACCGGTCTGAAGGTCTATGGAGAAGGTGAATAGAAGGTGCGCCAGCACGGCTACTCGAAGCGGCGCACGTGGTCAAGTCCATCTCGCGCTCAACGCGAATACAGGTCAAGTGCATGCCGCGCTAATGACGAATCAGAATGTGGCTGACGGTGATGCTCTGGCCAAGTTGCTCGCCCAGATTCCAGGCGAAGAACAAATCGATGTCATCGGCGGTGATGGTGCCTACGACACCAAGCCATGCCATGCGGCCATTGCTGCACGCAGTGCTATTCCTTCGATTCCGCCACGCGAGGGTGCCGTTCATTGGCCAGCAGATATGCCCGGTGTGGCGTGGCGTAATGGTGCGGTTGATGCAAGTGCCCGTGACGGTCATCGAGAATGGAAGCAAGACAGTGGCTACCACCGGCGATCGTTTGCCGAAAATGCGATGTATCGGTGCAAGACCCTCACCGGCAACTATCTCTGGGCGCGTCAGATCGACGCGCAGGCGACCGAGGTTGCCGTTCGCGTCGGCGTCATCAACCGCATGGCGGACCTCGCTCGTCCGCAATCCGTTCGTATCGCCTGCAATTATCTCGTCGATGCCATTGCGTCCTCATGCGCGATTTATGCAACAACGCCCAAAACGTCGCCTTCATTAAAATGAAAACTTCGATTGCGATCGTGGATTATGGAATGGGCAATCTGCGTTCGGTAGTGCAGGCGCTAAAAAAGGCAGGTCCGGAAGCCGAGGTAGCGATCGTCGACCGCCCCGAGCAGATCCTCGCGGCCGACCGCGTGGTAATACCGGGCCAGGGTGCGATGCCCGACTGCATGCGCTGCCTGAGTGAATCGGGACTGCAGAGGGCGGTGATCGAGGCCTCGCGCAGCAAGCCGCTGTTGGGCGTGTGCGTGGGCGAGCAGATGCTGTTCGACTGGAGCACCGAGGGTGATACGCCGGGCCTGGGATTACTGCCGGGCAAGGTGCTGCGCTTCGACTTAGAAGGCTGTGTGCAGGACGACAGCTCGCGTTACAAGGTGCCGCAGATGGGATGGAACCGCGTGCGCCAGACCCTAGCCCACCCGCTGTGGGACGGCGTGCCCGACGAGGCTTTTTTCTACTTCGTGCACAGCTACTACGTGGAGCCCGCTGAGCGGGCCCACGTAGCCGGCGAAACGCTCTACGGCAAGCCCTTCGTATCGGCGGTGGCGAGCGACAATATCTTCGCGACCCAATTTCACCCAGAAAAAAGCGCCGAGGTCGGACTGCGGCTGTACCGCAATTTCGTGCACTGGCAGCCCTGAGCGTCGTGTGGCTGCAACGCCGGATGGACTCCAAATGGCATTTGTTTCATAAATCCGGCGAGAGCCGGTGACCTTTACGCGCAACGATCGCGGGGCCAGCCCCCTATCAAGTCAGATTCCAGAGTAACTGCTTAATTTTTGACAAGAAAATGTGCAAGGACATACACAAGACAGGTGAGCCGAAGGCACGCTACCGTGTCAGGAATTGAGCGGCCTATAATGCGGGCCTGATCAACTGGGGGAGCGTGACGATATG
Organism: Burkholderia sp.; assembly: GCA_040954445.1. GTDB lineage: Bacteria > Pseudomonadota > Gammaproteobacteria > Burkholderiales > Burkholderiaceae > Burkholderia > Burkholderia gladioli_A. The sequence continues at coordinate 1,215,091 of CP144361.1, forward strand.
AATAGATGAAGCCGTCCTTGCCAGAATACCCGATTCCATACCCACACGTGGTCGCCCGTGTCTATACGGCGATACGCTGATTCAGACAGTACTTGGCGTGAAGACCGTCTATCGACTGACGTTGCGCGCCCTGCAAGGTTTCGCCAAAAGTCTGCGCGATCTGGCCTTTCCGAGCTTGCCGGTGACGAATTACACCACGCTCTGTCGCCAGGAAAAAACACTTGATGTCGACCTACCGATCCTGCGCGAAAACGAACCGCGATCTATCTGGTGGTCGACAGCACTGGTCTGAAGGTCTCTGGCGAAGGTGAAGGTGAATGGAAAGTGCGCCAATACGGCTACTCGCAGCGAGTGCACGTGGCGTAAAGTCCATCTCGCGCTCAACGCGAATACGGGTCAAGTGCATACCGCGCTAATGACGCATCAGAATGTGGCTGACGGTGACGCTCTGGCCAAGTTGCCCGACCAGATTCCACGCGACGAACAAATCGATGTCATCGGCAGTGACGGTGCCTACGACACCAAGCCATCGCATGCGGCTATTACTGCATGCAGTGCTATTCCTTCAATTCCGCCACGCGAGAGTGCGCTCATGGGCCAGCGCATATGCCCGGTGCGGCGTGGCGTAATGGGGCGGTTGATGCAATTGCCCGTGACGGTCGTGGAGAATGGAAGCAAGACAGTGGCCACCACCGGCGATCGCTTGCCGAGAATGCGATGTATCGGTTCAAGACCCTCACCGGCAACTGTCTCTGGGCGCGTCACATCGACTCGCAGGCGACCGAGGTCGCCGTTCGCGTCGGCGTCATCAACCGTATGGGGCGGGACCTTGCTCGTCCGCAATCCGTTCGTATCGCCTGAAATTATGCTCGTCGATGCCATTGCGTCCTCACGCTCAATTTATGTAACACCGCCTCTCGGAGGTAGTACGCAAAGGCACCAAAGGTACTGGTGGGCGGTACTGGAATCGAACCAGTGACCCCTGCCATGTGAAGGCAGTGCTCTACCGCTGAGCTAACCACCCTAATTCTTTAAAATTACGATGGGCTTTGTTGCGGTGTCAAGCCTTATTTTCGTCTCATGCACCCTTCAGGTGGATTCCCCATCCTTTGGGGGATGTTGCATAAGTCAAGCGCGAGGACGCAATGGCATCGGCCGGTATAATTTCAGGCGATACGAACGGATTGCGGATGAGCGAGGTCCATCATGCGGTTGATGACGCGCCGACGCGAACGGCGACCTCGGTCGCCTGCGAGTCGATGTGACGCGCCCAGAGACAGTTGCCGGTGAGGGTCTTGAACCGATACATCGCATTCTCGGCAAGCGATCGCCGGTGGTGGCCACTGTCTTGCTTCCATTCTCCACGACCGTCACGGGCAATTGCATCAACCGCCCCATTACGCCACGCCGCACCGGGCATATGCGCTGGCCCATGAGCGCACTCTCGCGTGGCGGAATTGAAGGAATAGCACTGCATGCAGTAATAGCCGCATGCGATGGCTTGGTGTCGTAGGCACCGTCACTGCCGATGACATCGATTTGTTCGTCGCGTGGAATCTGGTCGGGCAACTTGGCCAGAGCGTCACCGTCAGCCACATTCTGATGCGTCATTAGCGCGGTATGCACTTGACCCGTATTCGCGTTGAGCGCGAGATGGACTTTACGCCACGTGCACTCGCTGCGAGTAGCCGTATTGGCGCACTTTCCATTCACCTTCACCTTCGCCAGAGACCTTCAGACCAGTGCTGTCGACCACCAGATAGATCGCGGTTCGTTTTCGCGCAGGATCGGTAGGTCGACATCAAGTGTTTTTTCCTGGCGACAGAGCGTGGTGTAATTCGTCACCGGCAAGCTCGGAAAGGCCAGATCGCGCAGACTTTTGGCGAAACCTTGCAGGGCGCGCAACGTCAGTCGATAGACGGTCTTCACGCCAAGTAATGCCTGAATCACCGCATCGCCGTATAAACACGGGCGACCAGGTGTGGGTATGGCGTCGGGTATTCTGGCAAGGACGGCTTCATCTATTCATATCGTCACGCTCCCCCAGTTGATCAGGCCCGCATTATAGGCCGCCTAATTCCTGACATGGTAGCGTGCCTTCGGCTCACCTGTCTTGTGTATGTCCTTGCGCATTTTCTTGGCGTTGTTGCATAAATCGAGCGAAAGTCGTTGCGCGTAAACTTCAACGGCTTTCGCTCGATTTATCCAACAACGCCGCACGTGGCGTAAAGTCCATCTCGCGCTCAACGCGAATACGGGTCAAGTGCATACCGCGCTCATGACGCATCAGAGTGTGGCTGACGCTGATGCTCTGGCCAAGTGGCTCGACCAGATTCCACGCGAAGAACAAATCGATGTCATCGGCGGTGACGGTGCCTACGACACCAAGCCATGCCATGCGGCCATTGCTGCACGCAGTGCTATTCCTTCGATTCCGCCACGCGAGGGTGCCGTTCATTGGCCAGCGGATAGGCCCGGTGCGGCGTGGCGTAATGGCGCGGTTGATGCAATTGCCCGTGACGGTCGTCGAGAATGGAAGCAACACAGTGGCTACCACCGGCGATCGCTTGCCGAGAATGCGATGTATCGGTTCAAGACCCTCACCGGCCACTGTCTCTGGGCGCGTCACATCGCCGCGCAGGCGACCGAGGTCGCCGTTCGCGTCGGCGTCATCAACCGCATGGCGGACCTCGCTCGTCCGCAATCCGTTCGTATCGCCTGAATTATGCCCGTCCGATGCCATGGCGTCCTCACGTTCGATTTATGCAACAACGCCTATTTCATGCATAAATTGATTCGTTATACAGCTTGGTTCAAGATTACACATGTCGGATTAATATTCCAGTAAACGAGCCAGCTGCGTGGCTAGTTTGTCGAGCGTGCTACGGAATTCGGCGATCCGCTTCTGCTCCTGTTTGACTACCACAGGCGGAGCCTTGGCCACGAAAGCCTCGTTGTCAAGCTTGGCCTCGCACTTGCAAATTTTGTTCTCGAGCCGAGCGACTTCCTTCGATAGGCGTTCGCATTCGGACTTCACGTCGATTTTGACCTGCAGCACCAGCTTGTTCACGCCGACGATAGCGATCGGCGCGCCTTGCGCCTCGCTGTCGAGCGCTGCCTCGTCGGCTACGATGCGGACTTCCGACAGACGCGCTAGCGCTTTCAGGTAAGGCGCGAAACTAGTGAGGTATTCAAGCCTGCCGGTGGCCAGCAGTGGCACGCGGATGGTTGGCGCCAGATTCATTTCACCACGCAGGTTGCGGCAGGCGTCGACCACCGCCTTCAGCTCGGTCGCCCATTCTTCGGATTGCTCGTCAAGCTTGGACAGGTCTGCCACTGGGTAAGCCTGCACCATCAACGAGGCCTCGCCCTCGGTCGCGCCAGATGGGTAGAGGCCCGCCAGTGGCGCGACCTTCTGCCAGAGTGCCTCAGTGATAAACGGGATCACCGGGTGCGCCAGGCGCAGCACCGCTTCCAGAACACACAGCAAGGTGCGGCGAGTGGTGCGCTGCTGTTCGGGTGTTCCGTTCCGGATCTGCACCTTGGCCAGCTCGACGTACCAGTCGCAGTACTCGTCCCAGACGAACTTGTAAATGTTGTTGGCGATGTTGTCGAAGCGGTAGTTATCGAAGCCCTTGGCGATGTCGGCTTCTACGCGCTGCAGCAGCGAGACGATCCAGCGGTCGGCCGGAGAGAAGTCCAGGGAACCACTAAGGTCGAAATCGCCGGCACCGCATGCCTCAGGCCTAGCGGTGCCGCAGTCAAGGCCCTCGGAGTTCATCAGCACGAAGCGCGTCGCGTTCCAGAGTTTATTGCAGAAGTTGCGGTAGCCCTCGCAGCGCACCAGGTCGAAGTTGACGTTGCGCCCGAGTGTGGCCATCGCGGCCATCGTGAAACGCAGCGCGTCGGTGCCAAAGGCTAGGATGCCGTCGGCGAATTCCTTGCGCGTCTTCTTCTCGATCAAGGCCGCCTGCTTCGGGTTCATCAGGCCACTAGTGCGCTTGGCGACCAGTTCCTCCAGGCTGATGCCATCGATGATATCGATCGGGTCGAGCGTGTTGCCCTTGCTCTTCGACATCTTCTGGCCTTCCGCGTCACGCACCAGTCCGTGCATGTAGACGGTGTAGAACGGCATCTTTCCGGTGAAATGCGTCGTCATCATGACCATCCGGGCGACCCAGAAGAAAATGATGTCGAAGCCGCTGACCAGCACCGAGGAGGGCAGGAAGTGCTCGAGCTCGAGCGTCTCGTTCGGCCAGCCGAGCGAGGAGAACGGTACTAGGGCCGAGGAGAACCAGGTATCGAGCACGTCCGCGTCGCGCTTGAGAGTCCCAGCATAGCCTGCCACGTCGGCCTTAGTGCGCGCACCGGCCTCGTCACGGGCCACGAAGATCTCACCGTTCTCGCCGTACCAGGCCGGGATTTGGTGGCCCCACCAGAGCTGGCGCGAAATGCACCAGTCCTGGATGTTCTCCAGCCATTGATAGTAGGTTGTGGTCCAGTTTTCTGGCACGAACTTGATCTGGCCGTCGTGTACCACCTCGAGTGACACCTCGGTGATCGACTTACCCGGGTAGAAGCTGCCTTCCGGAGCCGGCTTGGTCATCGCCACGAACCACTGGTCGGTTAACATCGGCTCGATCACCACGCCGGTGCGGTCGCCGCGCGGCACCATCAGCTTGTGAGACTGGACCGAGTTGAGCGCGCCGACCGCTTCCAGATCGGCCACCACACGCCTGCGCGCCTCGAAGCGGTCCAGGCCGCGATAGGCCTCGGGTGCGTTGTCGTTGATCTTGGCATCGAGCGTGAAGATCTCGATCTGCGGTAGTTGGTGGCGCTGGCCTACCTGGTAGTCGTTGAGGTCGTGCGCGGGCGTGACCTTCACGGCGCCGGTACCGAACTCGCGGTTAACGTAATCGTCGGCGATGATCGGGATCTCGCGGTTCGACAAAGGCAAGCGCACCGACTGGCCGATCAGGTGACGGTAGCGCTCGTCTTTCGGGTGCACCATCACGGCGACGTCGCCGAGCATGGTTTCCGGGCGCGTAGTGGCCACCGTCAGGTGGCTTTCGCCTAAGCTCAGCGGGTAATTGATGTACCAGAGGCTGCCGTCCTCTTCCTCGCTGACCACCTCCAGGTCGGAGACGGCTGTCATCAGCACCGGGTCCCAGTTAACCAAGCGCTTGCCGCGATAGATCAGACCCTGCTCGTAAAGCTGCACGAACACCTCGCGCACCACGCTCGAGAGCTTGTCGTCCATCGTGAAGTATTCACGGCTCCAGTCGGTAGAAGCACCAAGCCGGCGCAGCTGGCCGCTAATCGTCGAGCCCGATTTCTCCTTCCACTCCCAGACGCACTGGACGAACTTCTCGCGGCCCAGATCGTGGCGCGAGATCTTCTGCGCGTCGAGCTGGCGCTCTACTACGATCTGCGTGGCAATGCCAGCGTGGTCGGTGCCCGGCACCCACAGCGTATTGTCGCCGCGCATGCGGTGGTAGCGTGTCAGGCTGTCCATGATGGTCTGGTTGAACGCGTGGCCCATGTGCAGTGTGCCGGTGACGTTCGGCGGCGGTAGATGGATCGAGAAATCTGGCTTGGCCGGATCGATCTTCGGGGCGGAATAGCCGCGCTTTTCCCACTCCGGTCCCCAATGGGATTCGATGGTTTTGGATTCAAAACTCTTCGCCAGCGTGCTGTCGCTCATGGTTGGAATGGCCTGAAAAATACGTGAAACGAAGGTCCTCGCCCCAAGGGACGGGGAATCCTCCCTAAGAGATTGATGAGGAAATTGACAATTATAAATGGGCACGCATAGCGCCAGGGTGGGCGTGGTTGCCGGGCGGGGACGGTTCGGGACGACGGTAGAGGCCCCCCGTGGGGAGCCGATTTCTGGGGCGCGCGGGCCTATTAAGAATCAATAGCTCGTACCTGGATTGGGCACGACCGACCGGCCCGCGAGCCGGTGCGAACGTTCTATAATGGCGGCTCTGGGGTTCTTAACTTCCCTTCTTCCGTCCTGCTCGATACCCGCTTCCTCATGCCTGATCTGCTCATCAACCTGAATCCCGAACAATACGCTGCCGTCACGCTCCCGAACGAGCCGGCGCTGATCCTCGCCGGTGCGGGCAGCGGAAAGACACGCGTGCTGATCACGCGGATCGCCTGGCTGATCCAGCAGGGTTTTGCCTCGCCGCCCACCTTACTGGCCGTGACTTTCACTAATAAAGCAGCGCGCGAGATGCTATCGCGTCTGTCAGTGATGATGCCAATCGACACACGCGGCATGTGGATTGGCACCTTCCACGGCCTCTGCAATCGTATGCTGCGCGCACACTATCGGGCCGCGGGCCTGCCGCAGACCTTCCAGATCCTCGACACAGCCGACCAGCTCTTGGCGATCAAGCGCCTGATGAAGGTCTCGAACATCGACGACGAGAACTACCCGCCGAAGAACGTCCAGTACTTCATCAACAATGCCAAGGAGCAAAGCCTGCGTCCGGACAAGGTGGACGCCACCGACAACTGCAACCGGATGTTCGTCGAGCTCTACCAGGCCTACGACCAGCAATGCCAGCGTGAGGGCGTGGTCGATTTTCCCGAGTTGCTGCTACGCTGCTACGAGCTGCTGAGCTTGAACGCGCCGCTGCGCGCACAGTACCAGGCACGCTTCCGGCACATCCTGGTCGACGAGTTTCAGGATACTAACAAGCTGCAGTACGCCTGGCTCAAGCTTCTGATGGGCGGCCAGAACGCGATTTTCGCGGTGGGCGACGACGACCAGTCGATCTACGCCTTTCGAGGCGCGAACGTCGGCAACATGCACGACTTCGTGGATGAGTTCCGAGTGCACAACCGGATCCAGCTGGAGAAAAACTATCGCTCGCACGGAAACATCCTCGCCGCGGCCAACCGCCTAATCTCACACAATTCACGCCGGCTCGGCAAGAACTTACGTACCGACGCGGGGCATGGCGAGGCGGTGCACGTTTACGAGGCGGCCACCGATTCTCAAGAGGCTGGCTGGATCGTTAAGGAGGTCTGCTCGCTGATCAATAACGGCCTGGCGTGTAGCGAAGTAGCGGTGCTCTATCGCAGTAACGCGCAGTCGCGCGCGATCGAGCACACCCTGATGACGGCGGGGATTCCCTATCATGTCTATGGCGGCCTGCGGTTCTTTGAGCGTCAGGAAATCAAGCATGCGCTGGCCTACCTGCGCCTGATCGACAACCCGAGCGACGATACTGCCTTCGCGCGGGTTGTCAATTTCCCGACGCGGGGGATCGGCGCGCGCTCGATCGAGCAACTCGCCGACGCGGCGCGCCTCCACAACTGCGCAATGGCGGCGGCGATTCCCTACGTGATGGGCAAGGTTAGCACCAGCCTGGACAGTTTCGCCAACCTGATCGCGAAGATACGCGCCGAGACTGCGCAGATGAGCCTGCCCGAGATGGTTGAACACGTGGTGTACGCCAGCGGCCTGGCCGATTTTTACCAAAGCGCGCGCGAGGGGCAGGATCGCCTGGGGAACCTGCAGGGACTAGTCAACGCGGCCACTGCCTTCGTCAGCGAGGAAGGCTATGGGCTCAATACGCCGGCGCGCTCGATCCCGCTGAGCCCTGGCGCAATCACGGTGCTCGAGAGCACGTTGGACGGCGGTGCCGACGAGGTGCTGGCACCGACCGAGCTGGGTGCCCCGGCCCAGAATCCCGATACCATGACGCCACTGGCCAGTTTCCTTTCACATGCCTCGCTGGAGGCCGGTGACAACCAGGCCCAGGCGGGCCTGGACGCGGTACAGCTGATGACGGTGCACGCTGCTAAGGGCCTCGAATTCGCGGCGGTGTTCATCACCGGGCTCGAGGAAGGCCTGTTCCCGCATGAGAACAGCGCGCTCGAGTCGGCTGGCCTAGAAGAGGAGCGTCGGCTGATGTACGTTGCGATCACGCGCGCCAAGGAGCGGCTCTACCTATCCTTCGCGCAGCGCCGGGTGTTGCATGGCCAGACGCGCTACAGCATCCGCTCGCGCTTCTTCGACGAGCTTCCGCAGCATGTGCTGAAGTGGCTGACGCCGCAGGTCGAAGCCGGCAGCCGCTGGAGTAGCAGCGGTGCCGACAACCCCGGCTGGGGCCGCAACTGGTTCTCGAAGCTTGGTAGTGGTGGCAATGGCGGCGGCGCGCGCGAGAGCGTGGTCGACGCAGTCGTGTCGGTGCGGCTTCCGGCCTTCACCAACGCGCAGAGCGCGAGCGGCAGCGGTTTCAAGGTCGGCCAGCCAGTGTTCCATACCAAGTTTGGCGAAGGCACGGTGACGGCCCTCGAAGGGGAGGGCGCGGACGCGAAGGCCCAAGTCTGTTTCAAGCGGCATGGCGAGAAATGGCTGGCACTGGCGGTGGCAAAACTCCAAGCAGTGGAATCACTGCGATGACGACTCTGCAATTCAATAGGAATCGGATGCTCGGCATCCTCGCCAGGCTGCCCCAGGAACTCGGCGAGCTATTCACCTCGATGTTAGGTCCCGAGGGCACCCCATCCAGACGGCCTCACTGGGCCAGTGTGAGTACCGCGTAAGAGGCTAGTTCAAAAAATCTACTCAGTAACGCCTGAAGATATTTCAATAGACGAACGAGCAGCTAAGTTTCAGAAGTGCTTCGTGAATGGGTATTGTCGGGAGTTCTTGCATAAATCGAGTGTGTCCTTGGGACATTTTCTTGGCAAAAATTAGGCAGTTACTTTGGAGTCTGACTTGATAGGGGCTGGCCCCGCGACCGTTGCGCGTAAACGTCAACGGATCTCGCTCGATTTATGCAACAACGCCCCTGCGATGCCATCACGTTCCACGCTCGCTTTATCCAACAACGCTTTTCAGATTTGAGGCCGTTCTGTCTAAACAACCGGATCCGCTACACTTGGATTGCCAGGCCACCTGTTCCGTCAGGAGATGCTTTAAATAGTGGCCGTAGGCGTTCTTGGCTAGCGGCTGCGCCAGCTTGAGCACCTGCTCGCCATCGATCCAGCCATGCCGATAGGCGATTTCCTCTGGACAGGCCACCACCAGCCCCTGGCGCTTCTGCAGCGTCGCGATGAAGGTCGCGGCCTCGATCAACGAGTCGTGCGTGCCGGTATCGAGCCAGGCATAACCGCGGGCCATGATCTCGATATCGAGCCGACCAAGCTCGAGATAGCGTGAATTTATGTCGGTAATCTCGAGCTCGCCGCGGGCCGAAGGTTTGATGTCGGTGGCGATGTCGCAGACCTCCTTGTCGTAAAAATACAGCCCGGTGACAGCATAGTTCGAGCGCGGTTTTGCCGGCTTTTCCTCGATCGACAACGGGCGAAAATCTGCGTCGAACTCGACCACGCCGTAGCGCTCAGGATCCTGTACGTGATAGGCGAACACGGTTGCGCGACCGTGGCGCTGGTCGGCATGCCGGAGGTACCTGACTAGATCGTGGCCGTGGAAGATATTATCGCCGAGGATCAGCGTCGATGGATCGCCGCCGATGAACTCCCGACCGATCAGGAAGGCCTGGGCGAGCCCGTCGGGCGAAGGCTGCACCGCATAGCAGATATTCATGCCCCACTGCGCGCCGTCGCCGAGCATCGCCTCGAAGCGCAGCGTGTCCTGCGGCGTCGAAATGATCAGCACATCGCGGATCCCCGCGATCATCAGAGTCGACAGAGGGTAGTAAATCATCGGCTTGTCATAGACTGGCAGCAGCTGCTTCGACACCGCGTGCGTGATCGGATAGAGACGCGTGCCGGAGCCGCCGGCCAGGATGATGCCCTTGCGTTCCATGGTTTTATTCCTCATCACGCGCGCTGCGCATAGTTCATCTCAACCCACTACAATAACTCGCCCGAGGCGCTTTCGGCCGCCCACGCCTGGTTGTCGAGATACCAGCGCACCGTCTTCGCCATGCCGCTCTCGAAGGTCTCAACCGGCCTCCAGCCGAGCTCGCACTCGAGCTTGCACGCATCGATTGCGTAGCGACGGTCATGGCCTGGACGATCGGTGACGAAGCTGATCTGCTCGCGATACGATGCGCCCGCCTTCGGTTGCAACTCTGCCAGCAGGTCGCAGAGCACGTGCACCACATCGAGGTTCTTCTTCTCGTTCCAGCCGCCGACATTGTAGGTTTCTCCGGGCACGCCACGCGCGAGCACCTCACGGATCGCTGAGCAGTGGTCGCCGACATAGAGCCAGTCGCGTACGTTCTGGCCATCGCCATAGACGGGCAGAGGTTTGCCTGCGAGCGCATTGGCGATCGTCAGCGGAATCAGCTTCTCGGGGAACTGGTACGGCCCGTAGTTGTTTGAGCAATTGGTGGTAAGCACCGGCAGGCCGTAGGTGTGGAAATAGGCGCGCACCAGGTGGTCGGAGCCGGCCTTGGTCGCCGAGTATGGGCTGTTCGGCGCATACGGCGTAGTTTCCGAGAACTGCGGGTCGGTGAGCGACAGCGAGCCGAACACCTCGTCGGTGGACACGTGCAAGTAGCGGAACGCAGTCTTCTCTCCAGCGTCGAGCGTGTTCCAGTACTGACGGGCCGCCTCGAGCATCGTGAAGGTACCGACTACGTTGGTCTGCACAAAATCGGCGGGACCGTGTATCGACCGATCCACATGGCTTTCAGCCGCAAAATGGAGGAGCGCGCGCGGGCGGTACTCCGCCAACAACGCGTCGATGGCCGCCCGATCGCAGATATCGACACGGAAGAACACATGATTCGGATCGTCTTGCAGCGACTTCAGCGTACCCCGGTTACCGGCGTACGTGAGCTTATCAATATTCAACACTGGCTCGTCCGACTGCGCGAACCAGTCCAGCACGAAATTGGCACCGATAAAACCGGCACCGCCCGTCACCAAAATCATGGGATCTCTTTTGTCGAAAAACCGGCGTTGTTGCATAAATCGAGTGTGAGGATGCTATTGCATCCTCACACTCGATTTATGCAACAACGCCTCGGAACGAGAGATTGAGCTTGCCGGCGATCCCCCGCAAGCTCAATCACGTGACTTCGACGTTGAGTCGCGAACTAGCCGGCAACACGCAGACCAATGTGCTGTAGTCCGCGTATAGCCAAGCTTCGCACAATACTACTTGTCAACAAACTGTCCAGCTGCCGCTGAAGTTCGCACCTGACTTGATTCTCTGGAGGCGTCGTCTTTCAACACGCGCAAGAACACTGGTGGTCGCCGCAGGAGATTGCCGCTACCCTGGAAGCCCGCTGTCCTTGACGACCCGAGCCTGCAGGTGCCCCACGAAACAATTTATAACGCCATCTACGCTCGCGCCTCGCGGGGAACTATGCAGCGAACTGATTATACCTGCCTGCGTCAGCATTGAAGCAAGCGTCTTCCACGCTGGCGTTGCACCGAGCGGGGCTATTCTCGATATGTTCAGCATCTAGGTGCCTCCGCCCAAGGTCAACGACCGCCTCATGGCGGGTCACTAGGAAGGTGATCTATTATCAAGGAGTGCGGGCAACAAGTCATCTGTGGCCTTCCTTGTTGAGTGCACGAGCCGCGCCGTGCTGCTAGCCAAAATGCCCCGCACGCGACCGTTGCGTCGGCCTTGGCCGCCTTCACCACCAAACTGCAACCGCTCGTCGAGCCGCCGCGCTAGACCTTGACCTACGACCAAGGCCGCGAGATGGCGCGACATGCCGAACTGACCGCTGCAACCAACGTTCGCGTCTACTTTTGCGACCCGAACAAGGACCCAGTCCTTGGCAACTCGGCACGTGTGAGAACGCCAACGACCTGCTGCGCCAGTACTTGCCCAAGAGCACGGATCTGTCTATCTACTCTCAAGACGACCTGAATGCAATTGCCGACTTAGAGTCCAGTTCAAAATGCTGTTCAATGCAGCTGAAGATAGCGTTGTTGCATAAATCAAGCGCGAGGACGCCATGGCGTCGACGGGCATATTGATCACGAATTTCGGATCAATAATTTCAGGCGATACGAACGGATTGCGGACGAGCGAGGTCCGCCATGCGGTTGATGACGCCGAGGCGAATGGCGACCTCGGTCGCCTGCGCGGCGATGTGACGCGCCCAGAGACAGTGGCCGGTGAGGATCTTGAACCGATACATCGCATGCTCGGCAAGCGATCGCCGGTGGTAGCCACTGTGTTGCTTCCATTCTCGACGACCGTCACGGGCAATTGCATCAACCGCGCCATTACGCCACGCCGCACCGGGCATATCCGCTGGCCAATGAGCGGCACCCTCGCGTGGCGGAATCGAAGGAATAGCACTGCGTGCAGCAATGGCCGCATGGCATGGCTTGGTGTCGTAGGCACCGTCACCGCCGATGACATCGATTTGTTCTTCGCGTGGAATCTGGTCGAGCAACTTGGCCAGAGCGTCACCGTCAGCCACATTCTGATTCGTCATTAGCGCGGCATGCACTTGACCTGTATTCGCGTTGAGCGCGAGATGGACTTTACGCCACGTGCGCCGCTTCGAGTAGCCGTGCTGGCGCACCTTCCATTCACCTTCTCCATAGACCTTCAGACCGGTGCTGTCGACAACCAGATGGATCGGTTCATTGTCACGAAGGATCGGCAGTTCGACATCAAGCGTTTTTGCCCGGCGACAGAGCGTGGTGTAATTCGGCACCGGAAAGCTCGGGAAGGCCAAATCGCGCAGACTTTGGGTGAAACCTTGCAGGGCGCGCAAGGTCAGTCGATAGACGGTCTTCACGCCAAGTAATGCCTGAATCAGCGTATCGCCGTATAGACACGGGCGACCACGTGTGGGTATGGCATCGGGTATTCTGGCAAGGACGGCTTCATCTATCCATATTGTTACGTTCCCCCGGTTGATCAGGCCTTTATTATAGGCCGCCCAATTCCTGACACGGTAGCGTGCCTTCGGCTCACCTGTCTTGTGTATGTCCTTGCGCATTTTCTTGGAAAAATTGGGTACTTACTCTGGCATCTGATTTGATAGGAGGCTGGCCCCGCGACCGTTGCGCGTAAACGTCAACGGATCTCGCTCGATTTATGCAACAACGCCCCTGAAAATATTCGAACAGACGGGCGACCAATATTTTGCACTATCTTTTTACTCAACACTGGACCGTGCGCCGGACTGAACGGGCACACCCTTTTCAAATCTTGGCTCAGGTCCTGGCTATTGATTCGCAATTCGCGATCTTTAAATTTGACAATCAGCCCTCATGTTAAAAGGCATGAAAAAACGAGACATGAGGGACGAGTCTTAAATTTTAAGATCGCAAATTGCGAATCCAATAACCCCATCGACCGAGCTCCAGCCCATTAACTCATCAGCGGCATGTTGCACTTCACTCTTGCAAACCGCGCCCCCGTCTATACTGCCTTCTACTACTCGCATCCACCCGCCTCGCAGCGGATTGACCGACTGTTGCACCCAGCATGACACGCGGCCATCAGAAAATTTCAGCCCGGTCGGCCCAGGCGGTGCCGAGTGCCTGGGCGGTCGCGTGATTGCCGCGCACGGTCGCCATTACCTGGTCGCGCCAGCCGACGGCAGCCCGATGCTGCAGTGTTTCCCGCGCGGCAAGAAGAGCGAGGTGGCGGTGGGCGATCGGGTCATCTACGAACGCAGCTCAGTCAACCAAGGCGTGATCGTCAAGATCGAGACGCGCCGCAATCTGCTCTATCGCTCGGACCAGTTCAAGTCCAAGCTGTTCGCCGCTAATCTCGATCAGTTGCTGATCATGCTGGCCACCGAGCCCTATTTTAGCGAGGATCTACTGGGCCGAGCGTTGATCGCGGCCGAAGCCAACAAGCTCACACCGATCGTGGTGCTCAACAAGATCGACGTCGAGGCTGCGCTGCCGATGGCGCACGAGCGGCTCGCGCCATATCGCGAGCTCGGCTACGACGTGGTCGAGCTGTCGGTGAAGAGTGCGCCCGAAGCGACGCTCGAGCAACTGATGCCGCGCCTGGCCAAGCATGCGACGATTCTACTAGGCCAGTCTGGGATGGGCAAGTCGACCCTGGTGAACCTGATCGTACCCGAGGCCTGGGCGGCTACGCGTGAGATCTCTGCGACACTGAACAGTGGCTGCCATACCACCACCTTCACACGGCTCTACCCGCTCTCCGATGGCGGCACCCTGATCGATTCGCCGGGTTTTCAGGAGTTCGGGCTCTACCACCTGACCGAAGGTCAGTTTGAGTGTGCCTTCCCTGAATTCCGGTCGCTGCTGGCCGATTGCCGCTTCTACAATTGCCATCACCTGCACGAACCGGGCTGCTCGATCTTGGCAGCCGTTGAGGATGGGCGGATCGCGAAATCTCGGCACGCGCTGTATGCGCAATTGGTCCACGAGGCGCGCCAGATCGTGCGCTGAAGGCGCACGCCGCCCACTTGCCTCGATGCTGGCTTTACCCCACTCCTGATTTGACACCGCCCATCGGCGTTGTTGCATAAATCGAGCGAGATCCGTTGACGTTTACGCGCAACGATCGCGGGGCCAGCCCCCTATCAAGTCAGATTCCAGAGTAACTGCTTAATTTTTGACAAGAAAATGTGCAAGGACATACACAAGACAGGTGAGCCGAAGGCACGCTACCGTGTCAAGAATTGGGCGGCCTATAATGAAGGCCTGATCAACCGGGGGAACGTAACAATATGGATAGATGAAGCCGTCCTTGCCAGCATACCCGATGCCATACCCACACGTGGTCGCCCGTGTCTATACGGCTATACGCTGATTCAGGCATTATTTGGCGTGAAGACCGTCTATCGACTGACGTTGCGCGCCCTGCAAGGTTTCACCCAAAGTCTGCGCGATCTGGCCTTCCCGAGCTTGCCGGTGCCGAATTACACCACGCTCTGTCGCCGGGCAAAAACGCTTGATGTCGAACTGCCGATCCTTCGTGACAATGAACCCCATCTGGTTGTCGACAGCACCGGTCTGAAGGTCTATGGGGCGTTGTTGCATAAATCAAGCGCGAGGACGCAATGGCATCGACGGGCATATTGATCACGAATTTCAGATCAATAATTTCAGGCGATATGAACGGATTGCGGACGAGCGAGGTCCGCAATCCGTTCCATTGCGTCCTCACACTCGATTTATGCAACAACGCCGGTCTATGGAGAAGGTGAATGGAAGGTGCACCAGCACGGCTACTCGAAGCGCAGGACGTGGCGTAAAGTCCATCTCGCGCTCAACGCGAATACGGGTCAAGTGCATGCCGCGCTAATGACGAATCAGAATGTGGCTGACGGTGACGCTCTGGCCAAGTTGCTCGACCAGATTCCACGCGAAGAACAAATCGATGTCATCGGCGGTGATGGTGCCTACGACACAAAGCCATGCCATGCGGCCATTGCTGCACGCAGTGCTATTCCTTCGATTCCGCCACGCGAGGGTGCCGTTCATTGGCCAGCGTTCATTGGCCAGCAGATATGCCCGGTGCGGCGTGGCGTAATGGCGCGGTTGATGCAATTGCCCGTGACGGGCGTCGAGAATGGAAGCAAGACATTGGCTACCGCCGGCGATCGCTTGCCGAGAATGCGATGTATCGGTTCAAGACCCTCACCGGCAACGGTTCAAGACCCTCACCGGCAACTGTCTCTTGGCGCGTCACATCGACGCGCAGGCGACCGAGGTCTCCATTCGCGTCGGCGTCATCAATCGTATGGCGGACCTCGCTCGTCCGCAATCCGTTCGTATCGCCTGACATTACGCCCGTCGATGCTATTGCATCCTCACACTCGATTTATGCAACAAAAAACAACGCCTACCAGCGGAGAAAAATTGTTTCGTCGGTGCCGACCATGTGAAGTTTTTCGTGGTGTTGATTGACATACATATTTTATACCTATAAAATAAGAAACTCATAAAGTAAAAATAAAACTACAATGCAAAAACTGCATTGAGTGTAATCTGTATTATGACGCGGGGTGGAGCAGTCTGGCAGCTCGTCGGGCTCATAACCCGAAGGTCGTAGGTTCAAATCCTACCCCCGCAACCGTTTTCATTTTTCACACTCCGATTGCCCAGGCATCGGAGTGTGGCTTTTTTACTTACGAACCTTGCCAGTTGCTGCCGAGCGATAGGCGCGCCAAGAGTGTCCTTGAGCCCGACACGGGCGACTTCCAGGTCCCTTTGCAGGGCGAGGGGTTGTTGCATAAATTTGGCGAGGGCTCGCCACGTTTACATGCAACAGTCGGAGAGAGCGCCCTGTTATCAAATCAGATTTCAGCATAGACTCTGAATTTTGCTATTGATCCGCAAGGCTCATACGCCAGACATGAGAGCCGAAGGTGCGCTACCGTCTCAGGAATTGAGCAGGGCTCATAATACATGAGCCCTGCTCGGTCGTGGAACGGATGATATGGATAGATGAAGCCGTCCTTGCCAGAATGCCCGACGCCGTGCCTACGCGTGGTCGCCCGCGTCTGTACGGCGATACGTTGATTAGGGCCATTACTTGACGTGAAGACCGTCCATCGACTGACGCTGTGTACCTTGCAAAGTTTCGTCCAAAGTCTGGACGGGTCTGGCCTTCTCAAGCTTGCTGGTGCCGAATTACACCAGGCTCTGTCCCCGGGCAAAAACGCTTGATGTCGAACTGCCGATCCTTCGCAACAGCGAACCGATTCACCTGGTGGTCGACAGGACCGGTCTGAAGGTCTTTTATGGCGGAACGTGAATGGGAGACGCGCCAGCACGGCTACTCGAAGCAGCGCACGTAGCGTAAAGTCCATCTCGCACTCAATGCGCACTCGGGTCGAGTACATGCCGCGCTAATGACGCATGCAGACTGTGGCTGACGGCGACGCTCTGGGCAAATTGCTCGACCAGCTTCCGAGCTAAGAACAGATCGATGTCATCGGCGACGACGGTGGCTACGACACCAAGCCATGCCATGCGAGCATGGCTACGGCGTTGTTGCGGCGTTGTTGCATAAATCGAGCGCGAGGACGCAATGGCATCGACGGGATAATTTCAGGCGATACGAACGGATTGCGGACGAGCGAGGTCCGCCATGCGGTTGATGACGCCGACGCGAACGGCGACCTTGGTCGCCTGCGCGTCGATGTGACGCGCCCAGAGACAGTGGCCGGTGAGGGTCTTGAACCGATACATCGCATTCTCGGCAAGCGATCGCCGGCGGTAGCCAATGTCTTGCTTCCATTCTCGACGCCCGTCACGGGCAATTGCATCAACCGCGCCATTACGCCACGCCGCACCGGGCATATCTGCTGGCCAATGAACGCTGGCCAATGAACGGCACCCTCGCGTGGCGGAATCGAAGGAATAGCACTGCGTGCAGCAATGGCCGCATGGCATGGCTTTGTGTCGTAGGCACCATCACCGCCGATGACATCGATTTGTTCTTCGCGTGGAATCTGGTCGAGCAACTTGGCCAGAGCGTCACCGTCAGCCACATTCTGATTCGTCATTAGCGCGGCATGCACTTGACCCGTATTCGCGTTGAGCGCGAGATGGACTTTACGCCACGTCCTGCGCTTCGAGTAGCCGTGCTGGTGCACCTTCCATTCACCTTCTCCATAGACCGGCGTTGTTGCATAAATCGAGTGTGAGGACGCAATGGAACGGATTGCGGACCTCGCTCGTCCGCAATCCGTTCATATCGCCTGAAATTATTGATCTGAAATTCGTGATCAATATGCCCGTCGATGCCATTGCGTCCTCGCGCTTGATTTATGCAACAACGCCCCATAGACCTTCAGACTGGTGCTGTCGACAACCAGATGGGGTTCATTGTCACGAAGGATCGGCAGTTCGACATCAAGCGTTTTTGCCCGGCGACAGAGCGTGGTGTAATTCGGCACCGGCAAGCTCGGGAAGGCCAGATCGCGCAGACTTTGGGTGAAACCTTGCAGGGCGCGCAACGTCAGTCGATAGACGGTCTTCACGCCAAGTAATGCCTGAATCAGCGTATCGCCGTATAGACACGGGCGACCACGTGTGGGTATGGCATCGGGTATTCTGGCAAGGACGGCTTCATCTATCCATATTGTTACGTTCCCCCGGTTGATCAGGCCTTCATTATAGGCCGCCCAGTCCTTGCCACGGTAGCGTGGCAAGGACTCACATGTCTTGTGTATGTCCTTACGCATTTTGTTTTTAAAAATTAGGAAGGTATGCTGGAACTTGATAAGAGGGGGCTGGCCCCGACCGTTGTGCGTAAACGCTACGGACTCTCGCTAGATTTATGCAACAACGCCTCACCCAGCCCGCGTGCTTGACACGCAGGTCCTCAACCTAACCGAAGAACGCCGCATGAACCCGATCTACACCGTACCGCAGCTCGAAGCGCTCGATGATAGGCTGAGCGCCCCGCTGCAGCACCTGATCGACATCAAGACCAAGCCGCCCGGTAGCCTTGGCAAGCTGGAAGCACTCGCCCTACAACTGGGCCGGATCCAGCGCAGCACCCGGCCACGCATCGAGCGGCCCGTGACGATCGTTTTCGCGGCCGACCACGGCATCGCGGCCGAGGGCGTGAGCCCTTATCCGCAGGCTGTCACCGCGCAGATGGTGGCGAATTTCTTGACCGGCGGCGCGGCCATTAATGCCTTCTCAAAGCTGGCTGGCTGCGAGTTGGAGATCGTCAATGCAGGCGTGGCCACGCCGCTGCCGGCCTCGCCGCAACTGGTCGAGGTGCCAATCGCGGCGGGCACGCGCAATTTCGCCAAGGAGCCGGCGATGAGCGAGGCGCAGCTGTACGCAGCCCTGGCGGCTGGTGCCGCGCGCGTCTCGCATCATGCGGCGCTCGGCACCACGGTGATCGGCTTCGGCGAGATGGGCATCGCCAACACCTCAGCGGCGGCCTGCCTGATGAGCCGCCTGGTTGGCCTGCCGTTGGCCGAGTGCGTCGGGCGTGGCACCGGCCTCGACGATCAGGGGCTGGTTCGCAAGCGCGACGTGCTCGAAGCGGCGCTGGCGCGCCATATTGATGCACAAGCGCCGCTCGAAGTGCTGGCTACTTTCGGTGGTTTCGAGATCGCGATGATGACGGGCGCTTTTCTGTCGGCCGCGCAGGCGCGCATGGCGATTCTGGTGGACGGCTTCATCGCCAGCTCGGCGCTGCTGGTGGCCATTCCGCTGCAGCCGGCGGTGCTCGACTACTGCGTATTCTCGCACGTCTCCGACGAGAATGGCCATCGCCGTATGCTCCAGCATTTCGGAACGGCACCACTGCTCGCGCTCGACCTGCGGCTCGGCGAGGGCACTGGTACCGCGCTCGCGCTCCCGCTGCTGCGCGCAGCTACCGCCTTCCTCGACGAAATGGCCAGCTTCGAAACGGTCGGCGTCGCACACTACAACGGTGCCTGAGGCGGGAGCGGACATGCGCTGGCGAGCCGAATGCCGTTATTTCTTGGTCGCGCTCGGTTATTTCACGCGCGTTCCGGTGCCGCAGCGCATCGGCTACGCGTGCGGCGACCTCGCTCAGGCAGCGCGTTATTTTCCGCTGATCGGCGTCTGCGTGGGCGCGCTGGCTGCCGTCATGTACTTGCTCACCGTGCGTATTTGGCCGCCTAGCGTGGCGGTGCTGCTGTCGACGGTCGCCAGCCTGGTGGCTACCGGTGCATTACACGAGGACGGGCTCGCCGATAGCTGCGACGGCTTCGGCGGCGGCTACACGTGTGAGGACGTGCTGCGCATCATGTGCGATTCGCGCATCGGTACTTTCGGCTCAGTCGCGCTGGTGCTTGCGCTGGCCTTGAAGTGGCAAGTGCTCGCGGCGCTGCCGCCGCTGCGAGCGGCCTGGACTCTGCTGGCCGCACATGCGGCGAGTAGAGTCCCCACGGTCAGCCTGCTGATGACGCTCGATTACGCGCGCGAGGAGGGCAAGGCGCAACCGGTCGCGCAGAGGATGTCGGCGTGCGCCTTTGCGTTCGCGGCGTTATGCGGGCTGCCCTGGCTGTTTTGGCCGGACTGGCGCGCAGGTCTCGCAGCACTCGCTGCGCTGCTGGTAGTGCGCGCGCTGCTGGCGCGCTATCTGCGGTTCCGGCTTGGTGGTTATACTGGCGACTGCCTCGGTTGCGCTCAGCAGCTTTCCGAGCTGGCGATTTACCTCACGGTGCTCGGAGCATGGACCTCGTCCTGATCCGTCATCCAGCACCGGCTGTCGAGGCCGGTATCTGCTACGGTACGTCCGACCTAGCTCTGGCCGGCGAGGCGCAGGCCGAGGCAGTCGCGATCGTGGCGAGACTGCGCGCGGCGCGCCTGGGCTGGCCCGAGGCGATCCTGGCAAGCCCGCTACAGCGCTGCGCCTTGGTTGCACAAGAGATCGGCGCACTGGCGATGCGCCCGGTGCGGCTCGACGTGCGCCTGCGCGAGATCGATTTCGGGGCCTGGGAGATGCAGCGCTGGGACGAGATCGGCGCAGCCGCGCTCGATCGTTGGCAGTCCAACCTGATGGGTAAACGCGAGCATGGCGGCGAGAGCGCCATGCAATTCATGGCGCGCATCGAATCGTTCACGCTGCCGTTCGCTGCATCGCTGCCAGAGGATGTGATGACCGCTATCGTCATCACCCATGCCGGCGTAATCCGCGCTTTGGCCTCCCTCTGGCTCGGCGTGCCACTCGAAAGCCTGCTCAAGCGAGCGATCGCCTATGGGGGCCTGGTGCGCTTCTCACGCGATGCGCGTGGCTGGCAACTGATTCAATGGGACGGGACGCTCGGCTGAGCGTCCCGTGCCGCTTCAGCGGTGCCCGCTCGCGCGCCGTGTTTAGATACCCCGGAAAACCTGCTCGCTGCTAAACGCCGAGCCGCGGCGGCGATCGTGTCAACCAGGTACTGGGACTTCCCGCGCTCGACAATCTATGCTGAGCGGGGGGCGTTGTTGCATAAATCGAGTGTGAGGATGCAATAGCATCGATGGGATAATTTCAGGCGATACGAACGGATTGCGGACGAGCGAGGTCCGCCATACGGTTGATGACGCCGACGCGAATGGAGACCTCGGTCGCCTGCGCCTCGATGTGACGCGCCCAGAGACAGTTGCCGGTGAGGGTCTTGAACCGATACATCGCATTTTCGGCAAGCGATCGCCGGTGGTAGCCACTGTCTTGCTTCCATTCTCGACGACCGTCACGGGCAATTGCATCAACCGCGCCATTACGCCACGCCGCACCGGGCATATCCGCTGGCCAATGAGCGGCACCCTCGCGTGGCGGAATCGAAGGAATAGCACTGCGTGCAGCAATGGCCGCATGGCATGGCTTGGTGTCGTAGGCACCGTCACCGCCGATGACATCGATTTGTTCTTCGCGTGGAATCTGGTCGAGCAACTTGGCCAGAGCGTCACCGTCAGCCACATTCTGATTCGTCATTAGCGCGGCATGCACTTGACCTGTATTCGCGTTGAGCGCGAGATGGACTTTACGCCACGTGCGCCGCTTCGAGTAGCCGTGCTGGCGCACCTTCCATTCACCTTCTCCATAGACCTTCAGACCGGTGCTGTCGACAACCAGATCGATCGGTTCATTGTCACGAAGGATCGGCAGTTCGACATCAAGCGTTTTTGCCCGGCGACAGAGCGTGGTGTAATTCGGCACCGGCAAGCTCTGGAAAGCCAAATCGCGCAGACTTTGGGTGAAAACCTTGCAGGGCGCGCAACGTCAGTCGATAGACGGTCTTCACGCCAAGTAATGCCTGAATCAGCGTATCGCCGTATAGACACGGGCGACCACGTGTGGGTATGGCATCGGGTATTCTGGCAAGGACGGCTTCATCTATCCATATTGTTACGTTCCCCCTGTTGATCAGGCCTTCATTATAGGCCGCCCAGTTCTTGACACGGGAGCGTGCCTTCGACTCACATGTTTTGTGTATGTCCTTACGCATTTTCTTGGCGTTGTTGCATAAATCGAGCGTGAGGACGTAATGGAACGGATTGCAGACCTCGCTCGTCCGCAATCCGTTCGTATTGCCTGAAATTATGCCCGTCGATGCCATTGCGTCCTCGCGCTCGATTTATGCAACAACGCTATTTTAGATACTCCGCCCCTTTGGGCGGAGCGCCTCATTATATTCAATACCGATAACCAACGTGCGACTGAGCTCGATCAAACTTGCAGGCTTCAAATCTTTTGTCGATCCCACTTATTTCCAGGTTCCCGGCCAGCTTGTCGGAGTGGTTGGACCGAACGGTTGCGGTAAGTCCAACATCATCGATGCCGTGCGCTGGGTGCTCGGCGAATCGCGCGCCTCTGAGCTGCGCGGCGAGTCGATGCAGGACGTAATCTTTAACGGCTCCATCACCCGCAAGTCCGGCAGCCGGGCTAGCGTCGAGCTGATCTTCGATAATTCCGAAGGCCGCGCTGCCGGCCAGTGGGGCCAGTACGGTGAGATTGCGGTCAAGCGGGTACTCACGCGCGACGGCACTTCCAGCTACTACATCAACAATCTTCCGGCACGCCGCCGAGACATCCAGGATATTTTCCTCGGCACTGGCCTCGGGCCGCGCGCCTACGCGATCATCGGGCAGGGCATGATCGCGCGGATGATCGAGGCCAAGCCCGAGGAACTGCGCGTGTTCCTGGAAGAAGCCGCTGGAGTGTCGAAGTACAAGGAGCGACGCCGAGAGACTGAGAACCGCCTGCACGAGACGCGCGAAAACCTGATGCGCGTCGAGGACATCGTGCGCGAGTTCGGTGCCAATCTCGCGAAGCTCGAGGCGCAGGCAGTGGTGGCCACCAAGCACAAGGCATTGTTGGCCGACGGCGAGGAAAAGCAGCACCTGCTATGGCTGCTGCGCAAAAGCGATGCGCAGGGCGAACAGCAGAAGCAGCAGCGCGCCATCGAGCAGGCCCAGATCGACCTGGATGCCCAGACCGCAAAACTGCGTGAGGTCGAGGCACATCTCGAGACGTTGCGCATGGCCCACTATGCGGCCAGCGACGCGATGCAGAGCGCCCAGGTCTCTCTCTACGAGACGAATGCCAAGGTCATCCGGCTTGAAGCCGAGATCAAGTTCATCGTTGAGTCGCGCAATCGTATGCAGGCACAGATCGCTGCTCTGGCGGTGCAGCGCGAGCAGTCGCAGGCACAGGCGCAGAAGGTGCAGGACGATCTCGAGGAGGCCGAGGAAGCGAACGCAATGGCCGACGCGAGGGCCGCGATAGCCGAGGACGAGGCGGCTGCCAAGCACGACGCGTTGCCGACGCTGGAATCGCGCTGGCGCGATGCGCAGGCGCAGCTCAACGACGAGCGCGACCGGATCTCCCAGACCGAGCAGTCGCTGAAGCTAGAGGCCGCGCACCAGCGCAACGCCGACCAGCAGCTTATGCAGCTGCAGCAGCGCCAGGAGCGCCTGGAGTCGGAAGCGGTCGTGCTCAACGCGCCCGAGGAGGCGCAGCTCGAGGAGCAGCGCATGCAGCTGGCCGAGCAGGAGGAGATCCTGCACGACACGCAGGCGCACCTGGTCGATGCCCAGGAGATGCTGTCGCGGCTGGACGCCCAATGTCGCGCCGCGCAGGAGCGCGTGCAGGCCGAAAATGCACAGATCCACCAGCTCGACGCACGCCTGGCCGCGCTCAAGCAGTTGCAGGAAAACGTCCAGAATGAGGGTAAGATCCAAGCTTGGCTCAACAAGCATGAACTAGGCGCGCAGCCGCTTCTCTGGAAGAAGCTGCGTGTCGAGCCGGGTTGGGAAAACGCGCTAGAGGCAGTATTGCGCGAGCGGCTCGCTGCGCTAGAAATCTCTAATCTGGACTGGGTAAAGGCCTTCGCGACCGAAGCGCCGCCGGCTAAGCTGGCTTTCTTCTCGCCGCCGCCGGCGGGCGAGCCGCTGGTGGCGACACCGGTCAGCGTACGCGCGGTGTTGTCGCTGGTACGCATCGACGATGCTGGCCTCCGCGCCGTGCTCAACGACTGGCTCGGCTCGGTGTTCGTCGCCGACGACCTGGCCCAGGCGCTGGCCACGCGCGCGCAACTACCGGTTGGCGGAACCTACGTGGTAAAGGCCGGCCACCTGGTAACACGCTTAGGCGTTCAGCTCTATGCGCTCGATTCCGAGCAGGCCGGCATGCTTGCGCGCCAGCAGGAGATCGAGAATCTCGCGCATCAGGTCCGTGCGCAGGCGCTGCTCGCCGACGGGGCGAAGACCGCCTCGCTCCGCACCGAAGCAAGCTACACGCAGGCAGCGCAGGCGCTCGGCGAGGTACGGGCCCAGGCTGGGCGTGCTCAGCAGCGTGTGCATGCGCTGCAAATGGAGATGCTGAAACTGGCGCAGGCGCACGAGCACTACACGCAGCGCAGCACGCAAATTCGCGAAGAACTCGCGGAGATTGTCGCGCAAATCGACCAGCAGCGTGCGCTACGGGCTGAATCCGAGGCGAACTTTGAACGCTACGACAGCGAGCTGGCTAAGCTGCAAGTGAAGTTCAAAGATAACCAGCTCACCTTCGAGACGCTCGACGAGGAACTGAGCAACGCCCGCCAGCAGGCGAGCGATCTCGAACGTGTGGCCAACGCCGCGCGCTACGCGGCGCACAATTCTGCGAACCGCATCGACGAGCTTAAGCGCAGCATCCAGGCCGCCCACGACCAGAGCGAGCGTGTCACCGCCTCGCTGGAGGATGCCCGAGCCGAGCTCGAGGCTATCAACGAGCAAACCGCCTACATCAGGCTACAGGCCGCACTGGAAATGCGCTCGGCCAAGGATCAGATGCTGGGTGCCGCGCGGCTCGAACTCGACGACCTGGCCGCCAAGTTGCGCGTACTCGAGGAGTCACGGCTGGCAGCCGAGCGTGCCCAGCAGCCACTGCGCGACCGTATCACTGAGCTACAGCTAAAGGAACAGGCGGCGCGTTTGTCGACCGAGCAGTTCAGTGAGCAACTAGCCGCGGTCGGGGTTGACGAGGCTGCGCTGCTGCCCAAGCTTACACCGGAGCTGCGGCCCACGTACCTGCAGGGTGAAGTCACGCGCATCAACAACGCGATTGCTGCGCTCGGCCCGGTCAATATGGCGGCGTTCGAGGAGTTGGCGGTCGCCAGCGAGCGCAAGATTTTCCTCAACGCGCAGTCGGTCGACCTGCTGGCCGCGATCACCACGCTCGAGGAGGCGATCCGCAAGATCGACCAGGAAACCAGAACCTTGCTTCAGGCCACCTTCGCCCAGGTCAACCATCACTTCAGCGCCCTGTTTCCGAAGTTGTTTGGCGGCGGCCAGGCCAAGCTGCTCATGACCGGCGACGAAATCCTCGATGCTGGCGTGCAGGTAATGGCGCAGCCGCCAGGCAAGAAGAACGCAACCATCCATCTGCTGTCGGGCGGCGAGAAGGCGCTGACCGCCACTGCCCTGGTGTTTGCAATGTTTCAGCTCAATCCTGCGCCGTTCTGCCTACTCGACGAGGTAGACGCGCCGCTCGACGACGCCAATACCGAACGTTTTGTAAACCTGGTGCGTGCCATGTCGAGCAAGACGCAGTTCCTGTTCATCTCGCACAACAAGATCGCAATGGAAATGGCGCAGCAATTGATCGGCGTGACTATGCAGGAGCAGGGCGTGTCACGGATCGTGGGGGTCGACATAGAAACAGCCGCTGGCTTTGCCTAAAATATTGGCTAGCGGCCTGACATCTGCCAGTACAATCCCTTCTCCAACCGGTAAATTGCGTGAAGGGTAGGCGTTGTTGCATAAATCAAGCGCGAGGACGCCATGGCGTCGACGGGCATATTGATCACGAATTTCGGATCAATAATTTCAGGCGATACGAACGGATTGCGGACGAGCGAGGTCCGCCATGCGGTTGATGACGCCGAGGCGAATGGCGACCTCGGTCGCCTGCGCGGCGATGTGACGCGCCCAGAGACAGTGGCCGGTGAGGGTCTTGAACCGATACATCGCATTCTCGGCAAGCGATCGCCGGTGGTAGCCACTGTGTTGCTTCCATTCTCGACGACCGTCACGGGCAATTGCATCAACCGCGCCATTACGCCACGCCGCACCGGGCATATCCGCTGGCCAATGAGCGGCACCCTCGCGTGGCGGAATCGAAGGAATAGCACTGCGTGCAGCAATGGCCGCATGGCATGGCTTGGTGTCGTAGGCACCGTCACCGCCGATGACATCGATTTGTTCTTCGCGTGGAATCTGGTCGAGCAACTTGGCCAGAGCGTCACCGTCAGCCACATTCTGATTCGTCATTAGCGCGGCATGCACTTGACCTGTATTCGCGTTGAGCGCGAGATGGACTTTACGCCACGTGCGCCGCTTCGAGTAGCCGTGCTGGCGCACCTTCCATTCACCTTCTCCATAGACCTTCAGACCGGTGCTGTCGACAACCAGATGGATCGGTTCATTGTCACGAAGGATCGGCAGTTCGACATCAAGCGTTTTTGCCCGGCGACAGAGCGTGGTGTAATTCGGCACCGGAAAGCTCGGGAAGGCCAAATCGCGCAGACTTTGGGTGAAACCTTGCAGGGCGCGCAAGGTCAGTCGATAGACGGTCTTCACGCCAAGTAATGCCTGAATCAGCGTATCGCCGTATAGACACGGGCGACCACGTGTGGGTATGGCATCGGGTATTCTGGCAAGGACGGCTTCATCTATCCATATTGTTACGTTCCCCCGGTTGATCAGGCCTTTATTATAGGCCGCCCAATTCCTGACACGGTAGCGTGCCTTCGGCTCACCTGTCTTGTGTATGTCCTTGCGCATTTTCTTGGAAAAATTAGGCAGTTACTCTGGAATCTGACTTGATAGGGATCTGGCCCCGAGACTGTTGCGCGTAAACATCAATGGGTCTCGCTCGATTTATGCAACAACGCCAATCAGAAATACGAGAACTTGACTCAAGCTGCATAACGAATTGGTTTGTGCATGAAATAGCGAGCGACACGTTGTGGTGATTGCTGGAGACGACGTAGATGGGGTTGATGACCGCTTTTTGAGATGCCCCTTGGTCCGTTCCGAAGCCTGTTTCTTCACGTTCGCATTCAGGTCATGCATTGAACATTTCGGCGGGATTCAGTTCCGGGCTGTACGACGGCAGATAGAATGTTACGATTTCGGCGACGTGCTCGGCCAACCGCGCCATCACCGGCTTGGGGTGATGAACCTTCAGGTTATCGAGAATCAGAAACACCGTCTTGCTGGCATGTCTTTAATTAGCCGCTTCAGGAAATCGAGCAGGATGTCCGCGTTCATCGCACCCTCGAAGACTCTTTCCAGCACACCTGCTTACGGTTCGTCACCCTCGACATCACCGACAATAGACCTTCGCGTCGACTCGCCACGCGTCACTCGGGCGTCTTGCCAATCGGGGCGGGTAGGAGCGGCCTCGTACATCGGTCGAGCGCAGCCCCGTTTCGTCGCCCCACTGGATCTCTCCGCGCCTTCGGCTATGGCCCGGCGGGAAATCTCCAGGTACCGTCTCGTTCAGCCATGCCTGCACTGCTTCCAATCGATGCTCATAGGGGCGTTGTTCCATAAAGCGAGTGTGAGGACGCAATAGCATCGACGGATAATTTCAGGCGATACGAACGGATTGCGGGCGAGCGAGGTCCACCATACGGTGGATGACGCCGACGCGAACGGAGACCTCGGTCGCCTGCGAGGCGATGTGACGCGCCCAGAGACAGTTGCCGGTGAGGGTCGTGAACCGATACATCGCATTCTCGGCAAGCGATCGCCGGTGGTAGCCACTTTCTTGCTTCCATTCTCGACGACCGTCACGGGCAATTGCATCAACCACGCCATTACGCCACGCCGCACCGGGCATATCCGCTGGCCAATGAACGGGCACCCTCGCGTGGCGGAATCGAAGGAATAGCACTGCGTGCAGCAATGGCCGCATGGCATGGCTTTGTGTCGTAGGCACCATCACCGCCGATGACATCGATTTGTTCTTCGCGTGGAATCTGGTCGAGCAACTTGGCCAGAGCGTCACCGTCAGCCACATTCTGATTCGTCATTAGCGCGGCATGCACTTGACCCGTATTCGCGTTGAGCGCGAGATGGACTTTACGCCACGTGCGCCGCTTCGAGTAGCCGTGCTGGCGCACCTTCCATTCACCTTCTCCATAGACCTTCAGACCGGTGCTGTCGACAACCAGATGGATCGGTTCATTGTCACGAAGGATCGGCAGTTCGACATCAAGCGTTTTTACCCGGCGACAGAGCGTGGTGTAATTCGGCACCGGCAAGCTCGGGAAGGCCAGATCGCGCAGACTTTGGGTGAAACCTTGCAGGGCGCGCAACGTCAGTCGATAGACGGTCTTCACGCCAAGTAATGCCTGAATCAGCGTATCGCCGTATAGACACGGGCGACCACGTGTGGGTATGGCATCGGGTATTCTGGCAAGGACGGCTTCATCTATCCATATTGTTACGTTCCCCCGGTTGATCAGGCCTTCATGATAGGCTGCCCAATTCCTGACACGGTAGCGTGCCTTCGGCTCACCTGTCTTGTGTATGTCCTTGCGCATTTTTTGGAAAAAATAGGCAGTTACTCTGGAATCTGACTTGATAGGGGGCTGGCCCCGCGACCGTTGCGCGTAAACGTCAACGGATCGCGATCGATTTATGCAATAACGCCTATCGAAGGCCTCGATCAGCTTCCCGACTGCGGGCAAGCGCAGATCGCCCATCCTGAGGATCTTGCGAATTATGATGGCAGTTCTCGCTTGAGCAGGAGATGCATCCCGTCCTCGTCGAGCACGGGGATGCCACGCTCCTCGGCCTTGGCGAGTTTTCTACCCGCTTCAGTACCGGCGACCACGTAATCAGTCCTCTTGGACACCGAGCCCGTCACTTTGGCACCGGCCGCCTCGAGCAACGCCTTCGCCTCGTTCCGGCCCAGCGTCGGAAGCGTGCCCGTTAGCACCACGGTCTTGCCAGCTAGCACGCCCTGAGGCTCGCGTGGCGTAGGCGGCCCTTTAGGCAAGTCGACTTTCTCGCGCAGCTGCGCGATCACGGTGCGATTGTGCTCCTCGGCGAAGAACTGATGCAGCGACTCGGCCACCACCGGGCCAACGTCGTTGACCTCAAGCAGTTGCTCAATCGTAGCGTCCATAATGGACTGCAGCGAGCCAAAGTGATTAGCCAGGTCTGTCGCCGTCGATTCGCCGATATGGCGGATGCCGAGCGCGTAGATGAAGCGACCGAGCGTGGTATGACGCGCCTTCTCCAGCGAGTCGAGCAGGTTCTGCGCGGCCTTGCCGGCGAAGCGGTCGAGCGCCGCTAGCGTCGTGAACTCGAGGTGGAACAGGTCGGCCGGCGTACGCACCAGGTTCTGCTCGACCAGCTGGTCGATGATCCTCTCGCCGAGGCCGTCGATGTCAAGTGCGCGCCGCTGCGCGAAGTGCCGCAGCGTCTGCTTGCGCTGCGCCGGGCAGAACAACCCGCCCGTACAGCGCGCAATCGCCTCTTCGGGCCGCCGCTCAATGCGCGAGCCGCAGACCGGGCATTCGGTGGGCATCATGAATTCGACCGCGGCGGCTGTGCGCCGATCGAGCAAGGCTGACACTACCTCGGGAATCACGTCTCCGGCGCGCCGCACGATCACAGTGTCGCCGATCCGGATGTCTTTGCGGCGCACCTCATCCTCGTTGTGCAAGGTCGCGTTAGTGACCATCGCGCCGCCTACGAACACGGGCTCGAGCCGCGCCACTGGCGTGATCGCGCCGGTGCGGCCAACCTGTACCTCAATCGCCAGTAGCCTAGTAAGCGCCTCTTGGGCCGGGAACTTGTGGGCCAACGCGAAACGTGGCGCGCGCGAGACGAAACCGAGCCGCTCCTGCTCGTCACGGCGGTTGACCTTGTAGACTACGCCGTCGATGTCGTAAGGCAGCGTGTCGCGCTGCGCTCTCACCTTGTGGAAGAAGGCCAGCAACCCCTCGATGCCTTTCACCACCGCGCGCTCGCGATTGACCGGCAATCCGAAACCAGCATACCAGTCGAGCAGGCCACGGTGCGTGTCGGGCATGGTCGCGCCCTCAAGCACGCCGATGCCATACGCGAAAAAGGACAGCGACCGTTGCGCAGTGATCTTCGAGTCGAGTTGGCGCAAGCTGCCGGCAGCAGCATTACGCGTATTGGCGAACTCGCGCTGCTCGGTCGCGCGCTGGCGCTGGTTCAGGCGCGCGAAATCGCGCTTGTATATCAGCACTTCACCCCGCACGTCGAGCAGGGTCGGCGGATTTTTGCCCTTCAGCGTCAGCGGGATCGAACGGATGGTGCGCACATTCTCGGTGACGTCCTCGCCGGTGGTACCGTCGCCACGCGTGGAGGCTTGCACGAAGCGGCCATGTGCGTAGCGTAGCGAGATCGCCAGGCCGTCGAACTTCAGCTCGCAGGCATATTCCACGGGATTGGTAGCGGTATCGGTCCGGTCGACTGCTGTCTTGTCAAGCGCATCAGCCACGCGCTTGTCGAAGGCGGCGATGTCCTCGTCGGAGAAACCGTTGTTCAGTGACAGCATCGGCGCGTCGTGTATGACTGGCGTGAAACTAGTGGTAGCCTCACCGCCCACGCGCTGGGTCGGCGAATCAGGCGTGATCAGGTCGGGATGCTCGGCTTCGATCTGTTGCAGTTCACGGAATAGCCGGTCGTACTCGGCATCGGGCAGGTCGGGCTGGTCGAGCACGTAATAGGCGTGATTTGCGCTTTCGAGTTCATTGCGCAGCCAGGCCGCCCATTCGGACGGCTGGTTGTCGGGCGGTTCAACTGGGGCTCGGGCCATGCTGTCGGCACTTGCTCTGGTGACAATCAAGGGAAGATGAGATCTCAGGCGGCACGCTTGTGCACCTTCCGCAAACACTGGATCGCTGACTGAAGGGCCTGGAAACCTGCGCCCGGCGGACCGGCTTCAGCTCACTGGCTGAACAGGCGACACGTGACGAGCGAGCCGAAACCGCGATGCTAGGATTGTTCGTGCTTCGCCTAGAGCTTCATCAACTGCTGCTCGATCGCCACCAGGGTAGATTCTGGCAGCGACCGGCGCGAATCGTCGACCATCCGCGCGACGATCTAGTCCGACAGCGATTTCGCGTAGTCGCACATCCCCCCTTGAAGGGCAGGATGTCCTCGTCGGCCACTGGCACGTCAAGAAGCACCAGGGTGATCCTTTCCCCATCCTTGGATGGTCATTGCTCCGAAGGCGTTGTTGCATAAATCGAGTGTGAGGACGCCATGGCATCGGACGGGATAATTTCAGGCGATACGAACGGATTGCGGACGAGCGAGGTCCGCAATCCGTTCGTATCGCCTGAAATTATCCCGTCCGATGCCATGGCGTCCTCACACTCGATTTATGCAACAACGCCTCCCTCATGTAAGGGACATGCAACAACGCCTCACCCACTCAAATTTCAAGAGAGCCACAATTCCAGCGCTCGCGCGCGGCACGATCGGTCGCGGTCATCATGAACTTTCTGGGCATGGAAGAGGCGAGCGCAAGATGCGCGCGCCGGGTAGGCAGTTCAACGGAAGAACACGTGCTGAGTCAGCTTGGTAAGTGGATACTGCACGCTGGGCTGGATCCGTGAAGGAAGCTCGAGCGGTTTGAGCAGCATCTTGATACACATGTCGGTCGATAGATTTCGTCGCACCAGTGCGTTGACGCGGGCCGCGCGCTCTCGGTTGTAGGCCGCGTCGCGCACTTTATCGGGATAGCGGATCGCGAACACGTGGCGCAGCGCAATTTCCGAATCCTCGTTGCGGATCTCGAGTAAACGGCGCATCAGGGTGCCCAGCACAGCCCAGCGGCCATTGCACTCGCCTTCGTTATACTTCTTAAAATAATTAAAGAAATGCTTATAGTGGCGCACCTCGTCGGTACGGATATTGTTTGTAATTTCCTTAAGTATCGGCTCGTCTGAGCAATCGTTGATCGCGCGATAAAGCGTGGCTGTACCGGTCTCGACCACGCAGCGCGCCACCATTTCGAGCGCGCGTGTCTTCTCGAAGGCTTCCAGCGAGCAAGTCTTGGAGTATTCATCGAAGAAATTGTGAAAGGCGAGATCCCAGTTGAACTCGGGCCACACGTGGCCGATATAGGCCTTCAGCGCCCGACCGTGCTGCAGCTCCTCGTGTTCCCACTGCTCGTTGAGCCAGCCTGCTACCTCGGGGTCGTCGTCGAAAAACTGGCTTAGGTTGCTGGCGTAGAAATCAGAGCCGTTCTCAATGAACGAGGCTGCACACAGCAGCAGCAAAAGATCTTCATTGGCGGCAGCTTTCACGCGGTCAATCCGCGAGAGGTCTATATCTTCAATATGCCAGGGCATCATATGCTTGGTTGTAGCCAGCATTATTGTGCTCCCAAGCGCTTCGTTCCGGCGGCACGGTTGGCCTCCAGGCTTAGAGCGGCGGATGTCTTGCCTAGCGGCTGCCTCGAGGCTTGCTCGGACGAAGCGGATATAAATAAAATTCGCTCTGGATCCGCTCATATCAGCCGGAAGTTTCCGAGCGTGCTTCCAGTCACTGACCGTCCTGCACACGCGCAGTTCCTCGCAGTCTGCTGTGGGCGTTGTTGCATAAATCGAGTATGAGGACGCAATAGCATCGATGAGATAATTTCAGGCGATACGAACGGATTGCGGACGAGCGAGGTCCCCCACATACTGTTGATGACGCCGACGCGACCGAGGTCTCCGTTCGCGTCGGCGTCATCAACAGTATGTGGGGGACCTCGCTCGTCCGCAATCCGTTCGTATCGCCTGAAATTATCTCATCGATGCTATTGCGTCCTCATACTCGATTTATGCAACAACGCCCATCGCCTTCGTGACGGAAGGTGGTGCGCCCCTAGTTGGCGCGACGCCGGCTTCGACTCGCCGCGGTGCGTAGGTCTCCCAACCGCTGCAGCCGGGGCACTGCCAGTAAAAAAGGCGTACGCGGAAACCACAGTCGTGGCAAGTGTAGCGCGGCAGATTCTTGGTTCGTTGCCTGACCAGCGCGCGCATCATTTTGAGTTCGCCGCAGCGCGGCTCTTCGGCGTCGGCGATCTGCGCGTCGAGGAGGTGCAGCATGCCGGACAGATTTGGTGCCTTCTGCATCTGAGTACGCGCGAGCGTGTGCGCGGCATCGGCACCGCGTAGCTCGTCCACGTACTGGAAAGCCACGTCCAGTAGGTCGTTCGAGGGATAACGATCTGCGTAGTCGGTCAGCAGCGCTGCGCCTTCTGCGGCCTGGCCGCGTGAGATATAGGCCTTCATCAGCTTCTCCGCGACCAGCGGAAGGTAGGCGGCGTTCTGCTGCTCGACGTGACACCAATGGGCGATTGCCGCCTGGTGGTCGCCGGAAGCCTCGGCAGCCTCGCCCGACAGGATGGTGGCACGTACGTTGTGCGGATTCACGGCAAGCGCCTCGCGCAACTGCTGGGCGACCGTCGTGCCGTCCTTCCTGGCCAGCGCCTCGCTGGCCAGCTCACAATGGAATTGTGCGATTTCGGTCGACAGCGAGTTGCCGCTCATAGTCTCGATCTTGCGCGCCGTCTGGATCGACTTGTTCCAGTCCTTCTCGATGCCGTAGATGGTCAGCAGAGCTCGCTGCGCGCCAAGCACGTAATCGCCGTCGGCCAGGCAGTGGAAGGACTCCTCTGCGCGGTCCAGTAGGCCGGCCTTGAGGAAGTCTTGGCCCAGCTCGTACAGCGCGTGATCGCGCTCGTTAACGGGCAGGTCGTCACGGTTCAGCAGGTTCTGGTGGACGCGGATCGCGCGATCGGTTTCACCACGCCGGCGGAACAGGTTGCCGAGTGCGAAGTGTAGCTCGACCGTCTCTGGATCGAGCTTGGCGACCTCGATGAAGGCATCGATGGCCTGGTCAGGTTGCTCGTTCAGCAGAAAGTTGAGGCCTCGGAAATACGAGCGCGGCAGGTTCGCATTTTCCGACAATAGCTTCTTGAGGTCATAGCGGGACGCCGCCCAGCCGAAGGCAAACGCGACGGGAATGGCCAGCAGCCACCAGAAATCCAGATCCATGAGGTATCGAAGTTAGGATGTGTTTACATTCTCACGAGCGATCCAAAGGCACAGTCAAGCACCGCGAAAGCGCGATATTGATCCGCAATTCGTTATCTTGAAATGGCGTTGTTGCATAAATCGAGCGAAATCCGTTGACGTTTACGCGCAACGGTCGCGGGGCCAGCCTCCTATCAAGTCAAATTCCAGAGTAATCTGCCTAATTTTTGCCAAGAAAATGCGCAAGGACATACACAAGAAAGGTGAGCCGAAGGCACGCTACCGTGTCAGGCATTGGGCGGCCTATAATGAAGGCCTGATCAACCGGGGGAACGTAACAATATGGATAGATGAAGCCGTCCTTGCCAGAATACCCGATGCCATCCACACGTGGTCGCCCGTGTCTATACGGCGATACGCTGATTCAGGCATTACTTGGCGTGAAGACCGTCTATCGACTGACGTTGCGCGCTCTGCAAGGTTTCACCCAAAGTCTGCGCGATCTGGCCTTCCCGAGCTTGCCGCTGCCGAATTACACCACGCTCTGTCGCCGGGCAAAAATGCTTGATGTCGAACTGCCGATCCTTCGTGACAATGAACCGATTCGTCTGGTTGTCGACAGCACCGGTCTGAAGGTCTATGGCGAAGGTGAATGGCAGGTGCGCCAGCACGGCTACTCGAAGCGGCGCACGTGGCGTAAAGTCCATCTCGCGCTCAACGTGAATACGGGTCAAGTGCATGCCGCGCTAATGACGAATCAGAATGTGGCTGACGGTGACGCTCTGGCCAAGTTGCTCGACCAGATTCCACGCGAAGAACAAATCGATGTCATCGGCGGTGATCGTGCCTACGACACCAAGCCATGCCATGCGGCCATTGCTGCACGCAGTGCTATTCCTTCGATTCCGCCACGCGAGGGTGCCGTTCATTGGCCAGCGGATATGCCCGCTGCGGCGTGGTGTAATGGCGCGGTTGATGCAATTGCCCGTGACGGTCGTCGAGAATGGAAGCAACGCAGTGGCTACCACCGGCGATCGCTTGCCGAGAATGCGATGTATCGGTTCAAGACCCTCACCGACCACTGTCTCTGGGCGCGTCACATCGCCGCGCAGGCGACCGAGGTCACCGTTCGCGTCGGCGTCATCAACCGTATGGCGGACTTCGCTCGTCCGCAATCCGTTCGTATCGCCTGAAATTATGCCCGTCGATGCCATTGCGTCCTCACGCTCGATTTATGCAACAACGCCCCCCGTCGAGGCCCTCGACGAGGTCGCGGTGCTGATCCCGGCCTATAACTGCCACGACGACCTGGAGTGCACTCTCGCCTCGCTGGCTGAAACCGCGCCCGTGCACGTGCTGGTGGTCGACGACGGCAGCACGCCGCTAATCGTGCCGACACCGCGCGCGGGGCTGATCGTCGAGGTGGTACGCATGCCGCGCAACGGCGGCATCGAAAGCGCGCTGGCGACCGGCATCGAGGCACTGGCCGCGCGCGGTTTCCGCTACGCGGCCCGGTTCGACGCCGGCGACCTGGCGGTGCCGGGGCGTCTGGCGAAGCAACGCGCGTTCCTAGCTACGCACCCGCGCGTGGCCTGTGTCGGCACTTGGACCCAGGTGGTCTCGCGCGAAGGTCGCCCGCTGTTCATGCTAACGCCGCCGACCGATCCGGTCCGACTGCGCCGTACCCGCTTCCTGCGTTCACCGCTGGTCCATCCCTCGGTGATGCTCGATATCCAGCGGGTGCTGGAGGTCGGCAACTATCGGATTAAATATCCGGCCGCCGAGGACCTCGATATTTTTTTGCGCTTAATGGAACACTACGATTGCGCGAACCTGCCCGAACGTGGCCTATATTACGAGCTGAACGAAAGAGGCATCAGCGTCACCCGGCGGTTCCGGCAGATCGGTTCGACGCTAGCGCTGGTGCTCTGCTACTTCGATGTGCGCAATCCGTATGACTGGGGCGGTCTCGTCAAGTCCCTGCTTCACTTCGTGACGCCCTGTTCGCTGCTGCACAAGCTGAAACGCCATATGTTCGCGTAGTGCCCGGCTGATACACGCTTCGTCTGTAGCAAATCCAGTTGTTTAGACACGTCTTGCAATCAGGCCGCGAGCCTTACTCATAAGTGATTGATCCAAAATTCGCAATTTTACAATTAGCAAATTGTCCCTTATGGGCGTTGTTGCATAAATCCAGCGCGAGGACGCAATGGCATCGGACGGGGCGTTGTTGCATAAATCGAACGTGAGGACGCCATGGCATCGGACGGGCATAATTCAGGCGATACGAATGGATTGCGGACGAGCGAGGTCCGCCATGCGGTTGATGACGCCGACGCGAACGGCGACTTCGGTCGCCTGCGCGGCGATGTGCCGCGCCCAGAGACAGTGGCCGGTGAGGGTCTTGAACCGATACATCGCATTCTCGGCAAGCGATCGCCGGTGGTAGCCACTGTGTTGCTTCCATTCTCGACGACCGTCACGGGCAATTGCATCAACCGCGCCATTACGCCACGCCGCACCGGGCATATCCGCTGGCCAATGAGCGGCACCCTCGCGTGGCGGAATCGAAGGAATAGCACTGCGTGCAGCAATGGCCGCATGGCATGGCTTGGTGTCGTAGGCACCGTTACCGCCGATGACATCGATTTGTTCTTCGCGTGGAATCTGGTCGAGCAACTTGGCCAGAGCGTCACCGTCAGCCACATTCTGATTCGTCATTAGCGCGGCATGCACTTGACCTGTATTCGCGTTGAGCGCGAGATGGACTTTACGCCACGTGCGCCGCTTCGAGTAGCCGTGCTGGCGCACCTTCCATTCACCTTCTCTATAGACCTTCAGACCGGTGCTGTCGACAACCAGAGGCGTTGTTGCATAAATCGAGCGAGATCCGTTGACGTTTACGCGCAATGGTCGCGGGGCCAGCCTCCTATCAAGTCAGATTCCAGAGTAACTGCCTAATTTTTGCCAAGAAAATGCGCAAGGACATACACAAGAAAGGTGAGCCGAAGGCACGCTACCGTGTCAGGAATTGGGCGGCCTATAATGAAGGCCTGATCAGCCGGGGGAACGTAACAATATGGATAGATGAAGCCGTCCTTGCCAGAATGCCCGATGCCATACCCACACGTGGTCGCCCGTGTGTATACGGCGATACGCTGATTCAGGCATTACTTGGCGTGAAGACCGTCTATCGACTGACCTTGCGCGCCCTGCAAGGTTTCACCCAAAGTCTGCGCGATTTGGCCTTCCCGAGCTTGCCGGTGCCGAATTACACCACGCTCTGTCGCCGGGCAAAAACGCTTGATGTCGAACTGCCGATCCTTCGTGACAATGAACCGATCCATCTGGTTGTCGACAGCACCGGTCTGAAGGTCTATGGAGAAGGTGAATGGAAGGTGCGCCAGCACGGCTACTCGAAGCGGCGCACGTGGCGTAAAGTCCATCTCGCGCTCAACGCGAATACAGGTCAAGTGCATGCCGCACTAATGACGAATCAGAATGTGGCTGACGGTGACGCTCTGGCCAAGTTGCTCGACCAGATTCCACGCGAAGAACAAATCGATGTCATCGGCGGTGACGGTGCCTACGACACCAAGCCATGCCATGCGGCCATTGCTGCACGCAGTGCTATTCCTTCGATTCCGCCACGCGAGGGTGCCGCTCATTGGCCAGCGGATATGCCCGGTGCGGCGTGGCGTAATGGCGCGGTTGATGCAATTGCCCGTGACGGTCGTCGAGAATGGAAGCAAGACAGTGGCTACCACCGGCGATCGCTTGCCGAGAATGCGATGTATCGGTTCAAGACCCTCACCGGCAACTATCTCTGGGCGCGTCACATCGCCTCGCAGGCGACCGAGGTCTCCATTCGCGTCGGCGTCATCAACCGTATGACGGACCTCGCTCGTCCGCAATCCGTGCGTATCGCCTGAAATTATGCCCGTCGATGCTATTGCGTCCTCACACTCGATTTATGCAACAACGCCACAACCAGATGGATCGGTTCATTGTCACGAAGGATCGGCAGTTCGACATCAAGCGTTTTTGCCCGGCGACAGAGCGTGGTGTAATTCGGCACCGGCAAGCTCGGGAAGGCCAAATCGCGCAGACTTTGGGTGAAACCTTGCAGGGCGCGCAAGGTCAGTCGATAGACGGTCTTCACGCCAAGTAATGCCTGAATCAGCGTATCGCCGTATACACACGGGCGACCACGTGTGGGTATGGCATCGGGCATTCTGGCAAGGACGGCTTCATCTATCCATATTGTTACGTTCCCCCGGCTGATCAGGCCTTCATTATAGGCCGCCCAATTCCTGACACGGTAGCGTGCCTTCGGCTCACCTTTCTTGTGTATGTCCTTGAGCATTTTCTTGGCAAAAATTAGGCAGTTACTCTGGAATCTGACTTGATAGGAGGCTGGCCCCGCGACCGTTGCGCGTAAACGTCAACGGATCTCGCTCGATTTATGCAACAACGCCTCGGACGGGCATAATTTCAGGCGGTACGAATGGATTACAAATGAGCAAAGTCCGCCCATGCGGTTGACTATGCCGACGCGCCCAGAGACAGTTTCCGGTGAGCGTCTTGAACCGATATATATCGCATTCTCGGCAATGCGATCGCCGGTGGTAGCCACTGTCTTTCTTCCATTCTCGACGACCGTCACGTGCAATTGCATCTACCGCGCCATGACGCCACGCCACACCGCGGGCGTATCCTCTGGCCAATGAGCGGCGCCCTCGCGTGGCGGAATCGCAGGAATAGCACTGCGTGCAGTCATGGCCGCATGGCATGACTTGGTTTCGTAGGCACCGTCGTCGCCGATGACATCGATTTGTTCGTCGCGTGGAATCTGGTCGAGCAACTGAGCCAGAGTGTCACCGTCAGCCACATTCTGATGCGTCATTATTAATCCACAATTTGTGATCTTGAAATTGTGGACCAATAATGCCACAACTGCCCAAAAACAATGAATCGATCAGGCGAAGCCGCTGAATACGCGCTCGAGATCGAGATGTGCGGCGAACGTATCGGCGAGCCGCTCGATCGAGGCCTCACGCAGGACCGCCCAGTCGACCGGCGCCGCCTGGTCTAGTCCGGCCCATTCGAGCAGCGCGGCACAAGCGCTGGGTGTATCGAACAAGCCATGCAGGTAGGTGGCCAGAATTTGCCCGTCCTCAGAGATGGTGCCATCTAGCCGCTCGCCTTCCGGCCCATCGAGCCGCAGCGCCGGTCGTGCCAGTGCAGCGCCGCGCGTCTCGCCCATATGGATCTCGTAGCCGCTCACGACGGCACCATCGTCCAAACTGAGCCGGCCACCCACGTTGACGAGGGTCTTCTCAGGCCGTAGCTCGGTGTCGTAGTCGAGCAGCCCGAGCCCCGCCACGCGTGCCGGCAGCCCCTCGATACCATGCGGGTCGGCAAGCGAGCGGCCCAGCATCTGCATGCCGCCGCAGATTCCGATCAGCTTGCCACCGTAGCGCAGGTGACGCTGGATCGCACGATCCCAGTCGTTGGCGCGCAGCCATTCGAGATCGCGCTGCACACTCTTCGAGCCGGGCAGGATCACTAGATCGGCGGGTGGGATCGGGCCGCTCTTCCAGTACGAGAAGTCTACGTGCGGATGCGCGCGCAGCGCGTTGTAGTCAGTGTGGTTGCTGAGGTGCGGAACGGCTGGCACGACCACCCGCAGCACGCCTGCCCCGCGATCGCTGGCCTCGGTGTGCACTAAGCTCGGCAGCATGTCCTCGGCGTCGAGCGCGAGGCCGTGCAGGTAAGGTAGCACGCCGAGTACCGGCTTTCCGGTCTGCGCCTCCAGCCAGTCGAGGCCAGGTTTCAGCAAGGCTGAATCGCCACGGAAACGGTTGATCACGAAACCGCACACACGCGCGCGCTCGCTCGACGACAGGCAGGCCAGCGTGCCGAGCAGGTGCGCAAATACGCCGCCGCGCTCGATGTCGGCGACCAGCACCACCTGGCAGTCGATATGCTCGGCGAAACCCATGTTGGCGATGTCGCTCTCGCGCAGGTTAATCTCGGCCGGGCTGCCGGCGCCTTCAACGATTACCGCGTTGTAGCTGGAACGCAAGCGTTCGTAGGATGCCAGCACGGCTTCGAAGGCCACTGGCTTGTACGCATAATAGGTGCGCGCGTCGAGATTGCCGCGCGCATGGCCGTGGATGATGACCTGCACGTCGCGATCGCTGTTCGGCTTAAGCAGTACCGGGTTCAGGTCGGTATGCGCTGGAATTCCGGCAGCGATCGCTTGCAGCGCCTGGGCGCGACCGATCTCGCCGCCATCGACGGTCACCGCGCTGTTGAGCGCCATATTCTGCGGCTTGAATGGTGCTACGCTCATGCCAGCGCGCCGCGCCAGCCGACACAGCCCGGCCACCACAGTGCTCTTGCCGGCGTCAGAGGTGGTGCCCTGGATCATCAGTGTGCCGCGCGGTAAGGGTGGGCGATCGGAAACGGTCATGATGCGGTCCATCGAGCTGTCTAGGGAAGGCCGAGCGGCGTTGTTACATATTTAGGCGTTGTTGCATAAATCGAACGTGAGGACGCCATGGCATCGGACGGGCATAATTCAGGCGATACGAACGGATTGCGGACGAGCGAGGTCCGCCCCCATGCGGTTGATGACGCCGACGCGAACGGCGACCTCGGGGTCGCCTGCGCGGCGATGTGACGCGCCCAGAGACAGTGGCCGGTGAAGGTCTTGAACCGATACATCGCATTCTCGGAAAGCGATCGCCGGTGGTAGCCACTGTGTTGCTTCCATTCTCGACGACCGTCACGGGCAATTGCCTCAACCGCGCCATTACGCCACGCCGCACCGGGCATATCCGCTGGCCAATGAGCGGCGCCCTCGCGTGGCGGAATCGAAGGAATAGCACTGCGTGCAGCAATGGCCGCATGGCATGGCTTGGTGTCGTAGGCACCGTCACCGCCGATGACATCGATTTGTTCTTCGCGTGGAATCTGGTCGAGCAACTTGGCCAGAGCGTCACCGTCAGCCACATTCTGATTCGTCATTAGCGCGGCATGCACTTGACCTGTATTCGCGTTGAGCGCGAGATGGACTTTACGCCACGTGCGCCGCTTCGAGTAGCCGTGCTGGCGCACCTTCCATTCACCTTCTCCATAGACCTTCAGACCGGTGCTGTCGACAACCAGATGGATCGGTTCATTGTCACGAAGGATCGGCAGTTCGACATCAAGCGTTTTTGCCCGGCGACAGAGCGTGGTTTAATTCGGCACCGGCAAGCTCGGGAAGGCCAAATCGCGCAGACTTTGGGTGAAACCTTGCAGGGCGCGCAAGGTCAGTCGATAGACGGTCTTCACGCCAAGTAATGCCTGAATCAGCGTATCGCCGTATAGACACGGGCGACCACGTGTGGGTATGGCATCGGGTATTCTGGCAAGGACGGCTTCATCTATCCATATTGTTACGTTCCCCCGGTTGATCAGGCCTTCATTATAGGCCGCCCAATTCCTGACACGGTAGCGTGCCTTCGGCTTACCTTTCTTGTGTATGTCCTTGCGCATTTTCTTGGCACAAATTAGGCAATTACTCTGGAATCTGACTTGATAGGAGGCTGGCCCAGCGACCGTTGCGCGTAAACGTCAACGGATCTCGCTCGATTTATGCAACAACGCCACATATTTATAAAAATTCGTTATCTTGAAATTAGAAAAGCGTCCCTCATGCCTCGTTTTTCTATGCCCCCTCACATAAGGGAGGCTTTTCTAATTTCAAGATAACGAATTTTTGATCAAAATGCAGGCCTGATCAACCGGGGGAACGTAACAATATGGATAGATGAAGCCGTCCTTGCTAGGATAGCCGATGCCATACCCACACGTGGTCGCCCGTGTCTATACGGCGATACGCTGATTCAGACATTACTTGGCGTGAAGACCGTCTATCGACTGACCTTGCGCGCCCTGCAAGGTTTCACCCAAAGTCTGCGCGATTTGGCCTTCCCGAGCTTGCCGGTGCCGAATTAAACCACGCTCTGTCGCCGGGCAAAAACGCTTGATGTCGAACTGCCGATCCTTCGTGACAATGAACCGATCCATCTGGTTGTCGACAGCACCGGTCTGAAGGTCTATGGAGAAGGTGAATGGAAGGTGCGCCAGCACGGCTACTCGAAGCGGCGCACGTGGCGTAAAGTCCATCTCGCGCTCAACGCGAATACAGGTCAAGTGCATGCCGCGCTAATGACGAATCAGAATGTGGCTGACGGTGACGCTCTGGCCAAGTTGCTCGACCAGATTCCACGCGAAGAACAAATCGATGTCATCGGCGGTGACGGTGCCTACGACACCAAGCCATGCCATGCGGCCATTGCTGCACGCAGTGCTATTCCTTCGATTCCGCCACGCGAGGGCGCCGCTCATTGGCCAGCGGATATGCCCGGTGCGGCGTGGCGTAATGGCGCGGTTGATGCAATTGCCCGTGACGGTCGTCGAGAATGGAAGCAAGACAGTGGCTACCACCGGCGATCGCTTGCCGAGAATGCGATGTATCGGTTCAAGACCCTCACCGGAAACTGTCTCTGGGCGCGTCACATCGACTCGCAGGCGACCGAAGTCTTCATTCGCGTCGGCGTCATCAACCGTATGGCGGACCTCGTCCTCGTTCGTCCGCAATCCGTTCGTATCGCCTGAAATTATGCCCGTCGATGCTATTTTCCGTTGCATCCTCACACTCGATTTATGCAACAACGCCCATCAGATCAGAAAAAAACGTAACGCAATGCGAGCAGTATCATTCGCAGGCGTGGTTTGCGCAGCGGTGCGCGCGGTGCGGCAAAACCGCGTGCCATCGCAGCCTCGAGTATGCAGCGATAAGTGCCGGACATGATACGCGGCGCCTTGACCTGTGCGCGCGGCGCGCCATCCATGATCTCGTCTGCGCGTGCGAAATGCGCCAGAGCACGCTCCACCAGCGTCGCGCAGACGCCCGTCAGCGCAGGATGCGCAGCGATCGTGAGCGGATCATCGGTCACGGGGATGCCCTTGTGCTCAAGCAGCTCGCGCGACAGATAGCATCGCTTGATACCCGCGTCTTCGTCGATGTCGCGCAGGATGTTGGTCAGCTGCAGCGCGCGACCGAGGTGATGCGCTAGCTCGATGCCGGGCACTTCCTGCATGCCGAAGATCCGCACCGACAACCGGCCCGCCGAACTCGCCACGCGATCGCAGTAGAGATCGAGCATGACCTCGTCGGGGGCGCAGATGTCCTCGGCGGCGTCCATCGCCATGCCGTCGATCATGTCGTGGAAATCCTCGCGCTTGAGCCCGAACTTATGGATTGCCTCGGTGAGCGGAACCAGCGAGGCGTGTGGTTGGCCGCCGTAGCAGGCGTCGATGTCGACGCGCCAACGGTCGAGCCCGGCCGCGCGTTCCTCGCGCGAGCCGCCGTTATCGGCAATATCGTCGACGGCACGACAGAACGCATAGACCTGGAACAGGGCGTCGCGCTGCGACGCCGGTAGGATCCGTATCGAATGATAGAAGGAGCTGCCCGATGAGACAGCAGCGGCTTCGGTTTGGATGTCGTCCACGACTAGATGGGAAACGGCCAAGACGAGCTCGGCTAAGACGCCCTCGCGGGCGATAAAAATAGAGCAGCCTCATATCTGAAGTGCAACAACGCCCCCTCGCGTGGCGGAGTCGAAGGCACAGAACTCTGTGCAGCAATGGCCGCATGGCATGGCTTGGTGTGGTAGGGGCCGTTGTTGCATAAATCGAGTGTGAGGACGCAACGGAACGGATTGCGGACCTCGCTCGTCTGCAATCCGTTCATATCGCCTGAAATTATTGATCCGAAATTCGTGATCAATATGCCCGTCAATGCCATTGCGTCCTCGCGCTTGATTTATGCAACAACGCCTGTCGCAGGCACCGCTGCCGATGACATCGATTTGTTCGTCGCGTGGAATCTGGCCGAGAAACTTGGGTAAAGCGTCACCATCAGCCATATTTTGATGTGGCATTATTTATGCCGAAATTAGTCATTTTGAAATTAGAAATTTGTTCCTCATGTCCCATTTTTTCCATGCGTCCTCACATGAGGAACGCTTTTACAATTTCAAGATTACAAATTTCTGATCAATAAATCAAGCCTAAGGATGCAACCCGAAGATCGGTACAACACTCTGCCTCGCGAGGCGACGTGGGTCGAGAAATTTAGGGCTGGTAAAGATTAGAAGGACGCGCTAAACTGACTGATTAGTTGCTTGATGATTTCCGCGCCCTGTATCAACGGATGTTATTGATCACGAATTGTGGATCAATAGTAGGCAGGTGGTAAGTACGAAACGGGTGCTTAGCTCAGTTGGTAGAGCGGCGCCCTTACAAGGCGTAGGTCGGGAGTTCGAGCCTCTCAGCACCCACCAGTTTCGTGATCTTACACTGCGGTACCAGCTCAAGGAGCGGTAGTGCAGTCGGTTATTCATCCGCAATTCATGATCTTAAAATTTGAAAATCGACCCTCATGTGAGGGAGATGGAAAACGAGACATGAGATCGCTTCCTCGTGGGGTGAAGAGCGGCGACGTCAAATGATCAACCTGCGCACGCGCCGTTGGACTTATGACGAAATTGCCGA
The DNA here is from genome assembly GCA_040954445.1 of Burkholderia sp. GTDB lineage: Bacteria > Pseudomonadota > Gammaproteobacteria > Burkholderiales > Burkholderiaceae > Burkholderia > Burkholderia gladioli_A. The sequence continues at coordinate 1,259,601 of CP144361.1, forward strand.
GCATACAAACCTGTCGCGTACGGGCATGTGTGGTATGTGCAAGCGCTACACCCGCGAAGGTGCGGCTGGATTGCGGGACAAGCCGAGCCCTGAGTGAATAGCAGGATGTGGAAATTCGGATGCTGTTGCACGACCAGATGCCAGACCAGCTGAAAATGTCGTTCGCGTTGTGGACGCGACATGCCGTACGGGAGTTGATCCGGTAGCGATGTGGTTTGACGCTGACGTTACCAGGTGTTGGCTTGTCACTGGCGCGCTGGGGCTTCAACCCCATAAAAGCCGATGAAGCGGGCCTACGAGCAGAGACCGAAAGCGGTGCAGGCATGGCTGAACGAGACGTACCCGGAAATTGCGCTTGCGCGTCGGGTAAAAGCCGAAGGCGCGAAAATGCAGTGGGGCGACGAAACGGAGCTGCGCTCGGACGATGTGTGAGCGCCACTCCTGCGCGCTGGTTAGCAAGACGCCCGTGCGGGGCGAGTCGATGTGGCGCGCCCAGAGACAGTTTCCGGTGAGCCTCTTGAATCGATACATCGCGTTCTCGGTAAGCGATCGCCGGTGGTAGCCACTGTCTTGCTTCCATTCTCGACGACCGTCACGGGCAATTGCATCAACCGCGCCATTAGCTCGGCATGCACCTCACCCGTATTCGCGTTGAGCGCGAGATGGACTTTACGCCACGTGCGCCGCTTCGAGTAGCCCTGCTGGCGCACCTTCCATTCACCTTCTCCATAGACCTTGAGACCGGCGCTGTCGACAACCCGATGGATCGGTTCGATGTCGCGCAGGATCGGCAGTTCGACACCAAGCGTTTTTGCCAGGCGATAGAGCGTGGTGTAATTCGGCACTGGCAAGCTCGAGAAGGCCAGATCGCGCAGACTTTGGTGAAACTTTGCAGGGCGCTCAACGTCAGTCGATAGACGGTCTTCACGCCAAGTAATGCCTGAATCAGCCTATAGTCGTATAGGCACGGGCGACCCCGTGTAGGGTATGGCGTCGGGTATTCTGGCGAGGACGGCTTCATCTATCCAATCCATATCGTCACGTTCCCCGGTTGATCAGGCCCTCATTATAGGCCGCCCAATTTCTGACACGGTAGCGTGCCTTCGGCTCACCTGTCTTGTGTATGTCCTTGCGCATTTTCTTGGAAAAATTAGGCAGTTACTCTGGAATCTGACTTGATAGGGGGCTGGCCCCGCGACCGTTGCGCGTAAACGTCAAGGGATCTCGCTCGATTTATGCAACAACGCCCATGCTCTGGTCGGCCTTTTTCATGGCACGCTGCGTGGGAACCCGGCTAGGCCACTGCCAGCGGAAGGTCTACGATCCGGCAATCGCGATATCCGCGCCCCTTTCCGAAGCCATGAGCATCTCGACTTTCGACACCCAGCGTGTACGCGTCTATCTGGAAACGTTACAATCCCGCATCGCCGCCGCACTCGGTGCCTTCGACGGCACACCGTTAGGCACGCATGCGTGGCAGCGCGGGCCCGAGGAGCGCCTGCGGGGCGCTGGTTGCACCAGCATCCTCGAGAACGGCGCGTTTTTCGAGCGTGCGGGAATCAGCTTCTCGGACGTCTCCGGCAACGCGCTGCCGCTTTCGGCGAGCGCGGTGCGCCCGCAACTAGCCGGGCGCGGCTTCGAAGCGCTCGGCGTGTCGCTAGTGCTGCATCCGCGTAACCCGCATTGTCCGACCGTGCACATGAACGTGCGCATGTTCGTAGCCGCCAAGGCCGGCGAGGCACCGATCTTCTGGTTCGGCGGCGGCATGGACCTCACGCCCATGTACGGCTACGAGGAGGATGCGCGCGCCTTCCACGCGGCCTGCCGCGATGCGCTGGCACCGTTCGGTGGCGAGTACTACCCGCGCTTCAAGAGCTGGTGCGACGAGTATTTTTTTCTCAAGCACCGCAACGAGACGCGCGGCATCG